>NZ_JOGX01000087.1 GCF_000719555.1 Streptomyces sp. NRRL F-5727 | reverse complement strand
GTTCGGGGCGGGGCTCGTCGGGCCCGGGGAGGGTGAGCACCAGCGCCCCGAGGACGGCGACGGCCGCGACGCCGGCGGCCCCGGCCCGGCGGCCGGGGGTCCAGTAGGGGGCGGCGTGCCCGGCGGCCGGCTCCGCCACGCCGGTCGCCTCCGGTCCGCCCCCCGGCTGCGTGACGGCGGTCGGCTCCGTCCCGCCGGTCGCCTCCGGCGCGCCCGCCGGCTGCGCCCACCCGACCGGTTCCGCCGCGAACGCCGGGGCCGTGCCGGCGTCCAGGAGGGCCCCGGCGAGGGGCGGGACCAGGCCGATGCCGACGAGCAGGCCCTCGACGGGGGCGAGTCCGCGGCGGTCGAGGCCGGCCCCGCAGGCGCGGCAGTCGCGCAGGTGGCGGGCGAGCCGCTTGCGCCACAGCGGGGACGGGCGGCCGTCCCACGGGGTGAGGGCGGCGGCCAGGTCGGGGCAGCGCGGGCGGGCGTCGAGGGCGCCGACGACGGCCCGGCCGGTCTCCAGGCGTTCCTTCATGCGCTGGACGCGGACGGCGGCGTGCGCCGGGTCGAGGCCGAGGGCCTCGGCGAGTTCGGCGCGGGTGAGTTCGCCGGCGGCCTCCAGCCACCACAGCGACAACAGTTCGCGGTCGTCCTCGTCGAGCCAGCGGGTGGCCCGGGCCACGTCGCGGCGCTGTCCGGTCAGACCGAGGCGGAGGATGGTGAGGTCGGTGAAGTCGCCGGCCGGGTCGGCGAGGCCGACGGCCCGGTCGAGGCCGGGAAGGGGCTCCTGGAGGCGTTCCCGCCAGCGGCGGCGAACCCCGTTCATGGCGATGGCGACCAGCCAGGACCGGAAGCGCGCCGGGTCCCGCAGCGCGGGCAGCCCGTCGAGGGCGCGGACCAGGGTCTCCTGGACGACGTCGTCGGTGTCGGCGTGGCCGTCCAGGGCGCGGCCGACCACGTTGTGGACGAGCGGCAGGAAGGCGCGTACCAGTGCGTCCCTGGCGTGCGGGTCGCCCGCGCGCGCCGCCTCCACCAGGGCGGTGGTGCGCTGCTCGTCGCTGTGCATGGATGGTGCTCCCTTGTCCCCGGTCCGCGTCCCCGTCCTGGTGGAGACCCGAGGGGCCGGGTAGGGATAACACTTTTGTTCGCTCGACGGTCCGGTTGCTAGCCGGTCGGGTGGGGCAGGCGTGGGACGGTCGCCCCGTGGCCCTCCCGGACGGCCTCCACGACGGCGTCGTGGAGTTCTCGGCTCTCCTCCTCCGAGGAGCAGGGGACGGGACTGCCCGACATGGTGAACCAGTCGGATGCGCCGCTGTACTGCACGGCCACGCGTGCCTCACCGTCGGCGAAGGTCGTGTGCACGGTCAGGTCGCCCGTGACGATTCCGCCCTCGACGGTCAGCACCCCACCACGCCCGGTGTAGACACCGGCGGTCGTCCAAGATGCCCAGCTCATGCCCTCCAGGGTCACACCCGGATGGCGTACGCGCCACCGACGGGACCGCCCCGGCCGGAGGGATTCCGGCCGGGGCGGTACGCGTCGGGTGCCGGATCAGGCGAGCGACGCGACGGCCTCGTTGAACGTGGCGGACGGGCGCATGACGGCCGCGGCCTTGGCCGGGTCGGGCTGGTAGTAGCCGCCGATCTCGGCCGGGGAGCCCTGGACGGCGTTCAGCTCGTCGACGATCTTCTGCTCGTTCGCCGAGAGGGTCTCGGCGAGCGGGGCGAACGCCTTGGCGAGCTCGGCGTCCTCGGTCTGCGCGGCCAGCTCCTGGGCCCAGTACAGGGACAGGTAGAAGTGGCTGCCGCGGTTGTCGATGCCGCCGAGGCGACGGGTCGGCGACTTGTCCTCGTTGAGGAAGGTGCCGGTGGCGCGGTCCAGGGTGTCCGCGAGGACCTGGGCGCGGGCGTTGCCCGTGGTGGTGGCCAGGTGCTCGAAGGAGGCGGCCAGCGCGAAGAACTCGCCGAGGGAGTCCCAGCGGAGGTAGTTCTCCTTGACGAGCTGCTGGACGTGCTTCGGGGCGGAGCCGCCGGCGCCGGTCTCGAAGAGGCCGCCGCCCGCCATCAGCGGGACGACCGACAGCATCTTGGCGCTGGTGCCCAGCTCCAGGATCGGGAAGAGGTCGGTCAGGTAGTCGCGGAGGACGTTGCCCGTGACGGAGATGGTGTCCTCGCCGCGGCGGATGCGCTCCAGGGAGAACTTGGTGGCCTCGACCGGGGACAGGATCTGGATGTCCAGGCCCTCGGTGTCGTGCTGCGGCAGGTACTGCTTGACCTTGGCGATGAGCTGCGCGTCGTGGGCGCGGTTCTCGTCCAGCCAGAAGACGGCCGGGGCGCCGGTGGCGCGGGCGCGGGTGACGGCGAGCTTGACCCAGTCCTGGATCGGGAGGTCCTTGGTCTGGCAGGCGCGGAAGATGTCGCCCTCGGCGACCTCCTGCTCCAGCACCGTGGCGCCCGAGGCGTCGACGAGGCGGACGGTGCCGGCCGCGGCGATCTCGAAGGTCTTGTCGTGGGAGCCGTACTCCTCGGCCTTCTGCGCCATCAGGCCGACGTTCGGGACGGAGCCCATGGTCGACGGGTCGAAGGCGCCGTGGGCGCGGCAGTCCTCGATGACGGCCTGGTAGACGCCGGAGTAGCTGTGGTCCGGGAGGACCGCGAGCGTGTCGGCCTCCTGGCCGTCCGGGCCCCACATGTGGCCGGAGGTGCGGATCATGGCCGGCATCGAGGCGTCGACGATGACGTCGGACGGCACGTGCAGGTTGGTGATGCCCTTGTCGGAGTCGACCATGGCGAGGGCCGGGCCCTCGGCGAGCTCGGCGTCGAAGGACGCCTTGATCTCGGCGCCGTTCGGGAGGGCGCCCAGGCCGTTGAGGACGGTGCCGAGGCCGTCGTTGGCGGAGAGGCCGGCGGCGGCGAGGTCGGCGCCGAAGGCGGCGAAGGTCTTCGGGAAGAAGGCGCGCACGACGTGGCCGAAGATGATCGGGTCGGAGACCTTCATCATGGTGGCCTTGAGGTGCACGGAGAAGAGGACGCCCTCGGCCTTGGCGCGGGCGACCTGCTCCGAGAGGAAGGTGCGCAGGGCGGCGACGCGCATCACGGAGGCGTCGACGACCTCGCCCGCGATGACCTTGAGGGGGGCGCGCAGCTCGGTCACGGTGCCGTCGGCGGCGACGTGCTCGAAGCGGAGGGTGGTGTCCTCGGCGGCGACGAAGGACTTCTCGGTGCCGGCGAAGTCGTTCTCGGCCATGGTGGCCACGTTCGTCTTGGACTCGGGGGTCCAGGCGCCCATGCGGTGCGGGTGGTTCTTGGCGTAGTTCTTGACCGAGCCGGGGGCGCGGCGGTCGGAGTTGCCCTCGCGCAGGACCGGGTTGACGGCCGAGCCCTTGATCTTGTCGTAGCGGGCGCGGACGTCCTTGTCCTGGTCCGTCTGCGGGTCGTCCGGGTAGTCCGGGAGGGCGTAGCCCTGGCCCTGGAGCTCCGCGATCGCGGCCTTCAGCTGCGGGATCGAGGCCGAGACGTTCGGCAGCTTGATGATGTTGGCCTGGGGGGTCTTGGCCAGGTCGCCGAGCTCGGCGAGGGCGTCGCCGATGCGCTGCCCCTCCTCCAGGAACTCGGGGAAGCTCGCGATGATGCGGCCCGCGAGCGAGATGTCACGCGTCTCGACCGTGACGCCGGCCGTGGAGGCATACGCCTGGATCACGGGCAGGAACGAGTACGTCGCCAGGGCCGGCGCCTCGTCGGTGTGGGTGTAGATGATGGTCGAGTCAGTCACCAGGGTGCTCCGCTCCACGTCTGCGTATGCGAGATTGCTCGACATCAAGATATCTCGTGATCGTGGTTCTCCGTAAAGGGCCCCACGAGCTCTCCTTGATCGGGGGCTCCGGAGTCCTCGATGAGGGGTCCGCCGAGCCGGTACGAGGCGGGGCCGCCGGCCAGGTCGACGTGGCGGACCAGGAGGAGCAGGGCGAGCCCGGCGGCGGCCCCGACACCGGCGGCGAGGGCCTGGCCGCAGCGGTGGGCGAGGCGGAGCTCGTCCGGGTCGTACGGGGCGGTGGCGGGCAGTCCGAGGGTGTCGCCGAGCAGCAGGAACCCGGCCGCGAGACCGCCGGCGGCGAGCAGGGCGAGCGGCAGGGTCGCCGGGAGGCCGCGCAGGGTGGTGCCGCGCCGGGTGCCGGGGCGGACCTTGCCGCGGCGGGCGAGCAGGGCGATCAGGCCGCACTGGACGGCGAGGGCGAGCAGGGCGGCGGCGATGACGTCGCCGGGGCGGTGGTCGCCGGCGGCGACGGAGTACGCGCCGAGGACGACCGCCCAGAGGGTGGCGGCGCCGACGACGAGCTCGCGGGAGCGGCGGGGGACGACCAGGGCGAGGGCGAAGGCGATCCCGAAGGCGAGGGTGGCGGTGGCGCTGGGGAAGCCGCTGGGGGCGAGCGCCCCGGCGGCGTCGGGCACCCTGGGGCGGGGCGCGTACCGCTGGAGGAGTCCGGCGACGGCGAGCGCGACGGCGACGGCCCCGGCGGCGGCGCCGGTGAGCGCGTACCGCTTGCGCAGCACGCCGAGGCCCACCAGGAGGACGCAGGCGAGGACGAGGGAGAGGGTGGCGGCCCCGGCCAGGGAGGGGTGGTCGCGGACGAAGGCGGCGACGCGGGTGTCGGCGCGCCGGCCGGTGACGGCGGCGTCGCCCCAGCGGCGGCCGGTCGCGGTGAGGACCAGACCGGCGTAGACGAGGGTGAGCAGCAGGACGGCCCCGAGGCAGGCACGCCGGGTCCGGGTGCGGACGCGGGTGCTGAAGGAGCCCGCGGCCTCGCCGGCCACGGCGGCGTACCACCAGGTGTCACCGGCCTTGGGCGGTCTCGGGGAGCCGCCTATGCGCCTGTCGTAGGAAGCCATGACCCGATTCGAACCCACGGGCGGCCGGGCCGCCTGCTGGGCTCACCCGAACGACACGAGGGGGCGCGGATTCGCTCGCCGCGGATTCGGTCGGCGCGGATTCGGTCGCGGCGGGGTCGCTCGCCGCGGGGTCACTCGTCTCGGGGGCCGAGCTGGGAGACGAGGAGCAGGACGAGGGCGGCGAGCATCGTGAGCACGGCGATCAGGCCGACGGCGGAGCCCGTGGCGGGCTCCCCGGCGAATCCGCCGGCGCTCTGGAGGCCGAAGGATCCGGCCATCAGCACCTGGGCCCAGCCGTGGAGGGCGACCCGGCGGACCCGGTGACGGAGCCGGTGCGGCACCCAGCCGGTGCGGAGGGTGGCGATGCCGCTGACGGCGAGGAGGAGCGCGAACGCCCCCGGAATGACGTACCAGTTCATGAACGGCCCCCCGGTCCCCGCCGGCCCCCTGCCGGCGGTGGCGCGATCATGCCATGACCGGGTGAACGTGCGGCTGTCGTCAGGAGGACGCGCGGACGACGAGGTCGGTGGGGAGCATCCGGCGGGGCTGGTCGTCGGGCTCGCTCGGGGAGGCGATCTCGGCCAGCAGCAGCCGGGCCATGGTGCGGCCCATCTCCTCGATGGGCTGGCGGACGCTGGTGAGCGGCGGGTCCATGAGCCGGGCGACGGCGGAGTCGTCGACGCCGACGAGGGCGACGTCCTCGGGGACCCGGCGGCCGGCCTCGCGGAGCACGGCCCGGGCGCCGGCCGCCATCACGTCGGAGGCGGCGAAGACGGCGTCCAGGTCGGGGGCGCGGTCGAGGAGCTCCCGCATGGCGCGGCGGCCGCCCTCCTCGGTGAAGTCGCCGGTGGCGACGAGGGCGTCGTCGGGGGCGAGGCCGGCCTCGGCGAGGCCCTCGCGGTAGCCGTCGAGGCGGCAGCGGGCGCCGTACATGTCGAGGGGGCCGGTGATGGTGGCGACGCGGGTGCGGCCGCGGGCGGCGAGGTGGGCGACGGCGGTGCGGCCGGCGCCGGTGTTGTCGGAGTCGACGAAGGCGACCGGCTCGTCCTCGCGGCGGCGGCCGTTGAGCACGGCGGGCAGGCCCAGGGCGCGCACCTGGTCGGGCAGCGGGTCGTCGGCGTGCACGGAGACCAGCAGCACGCCGTCGACGCGCTGGGCGGCGAGGTACTGCTCGAAGCGCTGCCGCTCCTGGTCGCTGCGGATCAGGGTGAGCAGCAACTGCTTGTCGGCGGCGGCGAGTTCGCCGCTGACGCCACGGATGATGTCGAGGAAGTACGGCTCGGCGAAGAGCCGGGCCTCGGTCTCGGGGACGACGAGGGCGACGGCGTCGGTGCGGCTGCCGGCCAGCGCGCGGGCGGCCCGGTTGGGGATGTAGCCGAGTTCGGCGACGGCCTTCTCGACGGCCGCCTTGGCCTGCTCGCTCACCTTCGGGGAGCCGTTGATGACCCGGGAGACCGTGCCGCGGCCGACACCGGCCCGGGCCGCGACCTCCTCCAGGGTGGGCCTGCCGGTCTGTCGCCCGCTCGACGCCATGTGCCGCTTCTCCCCTCGGCCCCGGGCCCGCCGCCCGTCGACCGCCCGTATGTGCGGCGAACCTATCAGGCGGGCGGCGGGGCCCGGCGGGATCGGGAGGCGGCCAAAGGGGACGGCGGCGGGCGCGAGCTCCGCCGCCGGGGCCGTCCCCCCGTCCCGCGGGTCCCCGGCCCGGCCCGGTCGGCACCCTGCGTGGCGGTCTCGTTCCAGGCGGTATCGTCGCAGGTCAGACCGGCTTTATGTGCATTTGACACTCTTTCGACGTACCGTCGTGAGGATCCCCTTGTCCCCGACGCACCGGGAGAGCGTGTGCCCCGCCCCAGGACCGACCATGCCCCGACGCCCGCAGCCGGCGGCCGCCCACGGTGGCGGACGGTCGCGATCGCCACGGGTGTCGTCGCCGTCGCGGCGGGCGGACTGTACGTGGCCGGGCTGGTGACCACCGGCGACGACATATCCGCCGGCACCCGGGTCGCCGGCGTGGACATAGGCGGCCTGAGCAAGTCCGAGGCCGCCGAGCGACTGAGGGCGCAGGCCCCCGCCGCGTGGACCGCGCCGATCCCGGTGACGGTCGGCGAGCGGACCGAGAGCGTCTCCCCGGCCGCCGCCGGGCTGTCCGTCGACGCGGAGGCCACGGCCGAGCGGGCCGCCGACCCGTCCAGGGACCCGTTCACCGTCATCGGCCGCCTCTTCTCCTCCGGCGACCGCGAGATCGAACCGGTCCTCGCCCATGACGCGGCGAAGACCGACGCGGCCGTCGCCGCGCTGGCGAAGGAGAACGACCGGGCCGTCAAGGAGGGCTCGGTCGCCTTCGAGGACGGCGAGGCCGTCGCCACCCGGTCCGTCGCCGGACAGAGGCTCGACACCGCGAAGGCCGCCGAGGCCCTGCGGGCCGCCTACCCGGCCGCCCCCGGCGCCGCCGCCGTGAGCCTGCCCGTGTCGGTGACCCAGCCGAAGCTGCCCGCCGCCGAGGTCACCCGCTTCCTCGACGCGTACGCGAAGCCCGCCGTCTCCGGCCCGGTCACGCTGACCGTCGGCGACCAGAAGCTGCGGATCTCCCCCGAGACCCTGGGCGACCACCTGACCGTGAAGAACGAGAACGGCCGGCTGACCGGCTCCCTCGACTCCGCCGCGCTGCTGCGCGACCCGGACGTGGCCCGCCCGCTGGCCGCGATGACGGGCGCGCCGGTGGAGGGCACCCTCGGGGTGCGGGACGGCAAGGTCGTCGTCGTGAAGGAGGGCAGGCCGGGCCGCGAGGTGACCGAGCGGTCGCTCGGCGCCGCCGTGGACCCGCTGCTCACCCGGACCGGGGAGGCGGCCCGTACCGCCACCGTGGCCACCAAGGTCACCCAGCCGCAGGTGAGCACCGCCACCCTCGGCTCGCTGGGCATCAAGGAGCAGATGTCCACCTTCACCGTGAACTTCCCCACCGCCCCGTACCGGACGGTGAACATCGGCCGGGCCGCCGAGCTGATCAACGGCTCGCTGGTGCAGCCGGGCGAGGTGTGGAGCTTCAACGAGACGGTGGGCGAGCGCACCGAGGAGAACGGCTTCGTCGACGGCACGATGATCCTCGACGGCCGCTACCAGGAGGCGCCCGGCGGCGGGGTGTCGGCGGTGGCGACCACCGTCTTCAACGCGGTCTTCTTCGCGGGCGTGCAGCCGGTCGAGTACGGCGCGCACTCCTTCTACATCGAGCGCTACCCGGCGGGCCGGGAGGCCACCGTCGCCTGGGGCAGCCTGGACCAGAAGTTCCGCAACGACTCGGGCAAGCCGATCTACATCGCGGCGAGCGCGACGGACTCCTCGGTGACCATCACCTTCTACGGCACCAAGAAGTACGACTCCGTGGAGGCGGTCGCCGGGCCGCGGACGAACATCACCAAGCCGGAGAAGCGCGAGGCCACCGGCGACTCGTGCGTGCCGCAGGAGCCGCTGGAGGGCTTCGACATCGCGGTCGACCGGGTCTTCGAGAACGGCGGCGAGGAGGTCAAGCGGCAGACCTTCAAGACCCACTACACCCCACGCGACGAGGTCGTCTGCAACTGACGCCGGCCGCGGCGGAACGGTGTCCTCCCCGCCGCGTGCGGGCATGCATGCCTGGGGTGCGGCCGGTCCCGGCCGCACCCGCCCCGTGGGAGGTGTGCCGTGGCGGAGACCGGTGAGGTTCCCCCCTGCGCCCGGCTGCTCGCGGCCGCGGTCCGGGACGGGGTGTGTCCAGGCGCCGTGTGGGCGGTCGGCGACGCCTCGGGCACCCGGTCGACCGGCGCGGTCGGGGTCCTCGACCCGGCCCGGCCGGAGGAGCCGGTGCGTCCGGACACCCTCTTCGACGTGGCCAGCCTCACCAAGATCCTGTCGGTGTGGGCGGTGACCGGCACCCTGGTGGACGCCGGGAAGCTGGACCTGTCGGCGCCGCTCGGCACCTTCTGGCCGGCCGCGGCCGGACGCCCGGTCGGCGCGGTCACCGCGCACCACCTCCTCACCCACACCGCCGGCATGCCGCTCCGGGCCAATCTGCGCTTCCTGTACGGCTCCGACCCGCAGGACGTGCGGGACGGGGTGCTCGCCGAGCCGCTGCGGCACCCGCCCGGCGCGGCCGTCGCGTACACCGACCGGGCGGCGCTCGTCCTCGGCTGGCTGGCCGAGCACCTGACGAGCCGGCCGCTCGCGCGCCTCGCCGAGGAGCGCGTCTGGGCGCCGCTCGCCATGCGGGAGACCCGCTGGGGCCCGCTGCCGCCCGAGGCGGCGGCCCGCTGCGCGCCCACGGAGTACGACGAGGAGACCGGCCGTCATCTGCGGGGCACGGTCCACGACTTCTCGGCCCGGCTGCTCGGCGGGGCGTGCGGGATCGCCGGCGTCTTCACCACGGCCGGCGACACGGGCCGCTTCCTGCGCGGCGTCCTCGACCCGCCCCCGGGGACCTTCTCCCCGGCCTGGACGGCGGCCTCGCTGCGGGTCGGCACCGGGAACCTCGGCCCGGCGCGCGGCCTGCTCTGGCACCCGGCGCCGGGCACCACGCCCGCCGACGACGTGTGGGCCCACTTCGGCTTCACCGGCACGGCGATGTGGGTCTCCCCCGCCCGCGGGCGCTGGGCGGTCCTCCTGACCAACCGCCTCTACGTCACCCGGGACCCGGCCCCCCTGGCCCGGATCCGCGAGGCGTTCCGCGCGTCCGCCTTCGCCTGAGCGGCGGAGCGGAGGTGTGAGCTGCAGGACATGCGTTCGGGCCCCCTTGTGGGGGCGAAGGAGCCCCGGGTTACCATATGAGCGCCGTCTAGCTCGAAAGATAAATCTTGTGACTGTCAATGATGACTCGTTCACCAGCTGGAAGAACCGTGAGGAGATCGCGGAGTCGATGATCCCGATCATCGGGAAGCTGCACCGTGAGCAGGACGTCACCGTCCTCGTTCACAGCCGCTCCCTGGTGAACAAGTCGGTCGTCAGCATCCTCAAGACGCACCGCTTCGCCCGCCAGATCGCCGGCGAGGAGCTCTCGGTCACCGAGACGCTGCCTTTCCTGCAGACGCTCACCACGCTCGACCTCGGCCCCTCGCAGATCGACATCGGCATGCTCGCCGCCGAGTACAAGGCCGACTCGCGCGGTCTGACGGTCGAGGAGTTCACCGCGGAGGCCGTCGCCGGCGCCACGGGTGCGAACAAGATCGAGCGCCGGGACGGCCGGGACGTCGTCCTCTACGGCTTCGGCCGCATCGGCCGTCTCGTCGCCCGCCTCCTCATCGAGAAGGCCGGTTCGGGCAACGGTCTGCGGCTGCGCGCCATCGTCGTGCGCGGCGGCGGCGAGGCCGACCTCGTCAAGCGCGCCTCCCTGCTGCGCCGGGACTCGATCCACGGCCAGTTCCAGGGCACGATCACCGTCGACGAGGCGAACAGCGCCATCGTCGCCAACGGCAACACGATCAAGGTCATCTACGCCAACGACCCCTCCGAGGTCGACTACACGGCGTACGGCATCGAGAACGCCATCCTGATCGACAACACCGGCAAGTGGCGCGACCGCGAGGGCCTGTCGAAGCACCTGCGTCCGGGCATCGACAAGGTCGTCCTGACCGCGCCCGGCAAGGGCGACGTGCCGAACATCGTGCACGGTGTCAACCACGACACGATCAAGCCGGACGAGCAGATCCTCTCCTGCGCCTCCTGCACCACCAACGCCATCGTCCCGCCGCTCAAGGCGATGGACGACGAGTACGGCGTGCTGCGCGGTCACGTGGAGACCGTCCACTCGTTCACGAACGACCAGAACCTGCTGGACAACTACCACAAGGCCGACCGCCGCGGCCGGTCCGCGCCGCTCAACATGGTGATCACCGAGACCGGTGCCGCCTCGGCCGTCGCGAAGGCGCTGCCGGAGCTGAAGGCCCCGATCACGGGCAGCTCGATCCGCGTCCCCGTCCCGGACGTCTCGATCGCCATCCTCAGCCTGCGCCTGGGCCGCGAGACCACCCGCGACGAGGTGCTCGAGTACCTGCGCGACGTCTCGCTGCACTCGCCGCTGAAGCGTCAGATCGACTTCACCACGGCTCCCGACGCCGTCTCGATGGACTTCGTGGGCTCGCGCCACGCGTCCATCGTCGACGCCGGCGCGACCAAGGTCGACGGCGACAACGCGATCCTGTACCTGTGGTACGACAACGAGTTCGGCTACTCCTGCCAGGTCATCCGGGTCGTCCAGCACGTCTCGGGCGTCGAGTACCCGACCTTCCCGGCCCCGGCGGTCTGATCCCCGCCCACGCGAACGGCGCGCCACACTCCCTCGTGGAGTGCGGCGCGCCGTTCGTCGTTTCCGGGGCGGTCCCGGGTCAGCGCTTGCGGACCGAGCGCAGGGCGCCGGCCGCCGGCTCGACCGGCTCGTCCCTGGCCTCGGCCCAGAGCGAGCGGACGTGGCCGAGGTGGCGCATCATGCACGCCTCGGCGCCGGCCCGGTCGCGGGCGATCATCAGGTCCAGCAGTTCGACGTGTTCCTCGGCGGACGAGACCAGCTTGCCGGCCTCGTCCAGACCGGTCAGCCCGTAGAGCCGGGACCGCTTGCGCAGGTCGCCCACGGTCTCCACCAGCCGGTCGTTTCCGGACAGCCCGAGGAGGGTGAGGTGGAACTGCCGGTCCGCCTCCAGATAGCCGATCAGGTTGTGCTCGCGGGCGTTGACGACGATCTCCTCGGCCAGCGGGCGCAGCGCCTCCAGCTGCTCGGCGGTCGCGGTGTCGGTGACCCGGCCGACCGTGGGCACCTCGATGAGCATGCGCAGCTCGGTGCACTGGTCGAGCTCGCGCTCGCTGACCTCGGTGATCCGGAAGCCCTTGTTGCGGACCGGCTCGACGAGGCCCTCGCGGGCCAGGTCCAGCATGGCCTCGCGCACCGGGGTGGCCGACACGCCGAGCTCGGCCGCGAGGCCCGGGGCCGAGTAGACGGTCCCGGGCTTCAGCTCACCGGCCGTGAGGGCCGCGCGCAGTGCGTGGCCCACCTGGTCGCGAAGCCGCTCCTGGGCCTTGATGAGACTGTGCTGCTTCAGGTCACCCACGCCGTTCCTCCGAGAATCCGCAGGCGCCCAGCGTACAATGTCACGTTGCTCAGCCGGGGGCCGCCTGGTGGACCGCGACGGCCACGGCGAGATCCTGCCAGGCCATGCCCACGCTCTTGAAGAGGCGGGGGGCCGGCCCGGGGACGGGCAGCGCCGGGCCCCGGACGAGGTCGGCGAGGGTGCCGGTGATGTGGCCGGGCCCGATCGCCCCCTCCCCCTCGGGGATCAGCAGGTCACCGGCCTCCCGCAGGGCCGCCGACCGCGCCTCGACCCAGACCTCGGAGCGGCGGACCAGGGCGGTGTCGGTCTCGCGGGCGTCCGGCTCGTGCGAGCCGACGGCGACGACCACCGCTCCGGACGCCACCCGCCGCCCGTCGAAGAGGGGGGTCCGGGCGGTGGTGCAGCAGACCACCAGGTCCGCCTCCGCCACCTCGGCGGCGGTGCCGGGGCGGGCCTCGGGGACGCCGATGCCCCGGGCGTACGCGGCGAGCCCCTCGGCCCGCCCGGGGTCGCGGGCGACCACGGTGACGGAGGCGAGCTTCCGCACCGCGAGGAGCGCGTCGACGTGCCCGTACGCCTGCGGTCCCGAACCGAACACCACCGCCCGCAACGGCCGCTCCCCCGGAGTGAGGTGACGGACCGCCAGGGCGGAGACGGCGGGGGTGCGCAGTGCGGTGAGGGCGGCGCCGTCGAGCAGGGCGCGGGGCCGGAGGGTGGCCCCGTCGAGGAGGAGGTAGCTGCCGGTGATCCGGGGCAGTCCGAGGGCGGCGTTGCCGGGCGCCACCCCGGCGATCTTCACTCCGGCCCAGCGGCCGGCCGCGGCCGGCATGAGCAGCAGCTCGCCGGCCGGGACGGGGACGGCGGAGCGGGGCGGGCAGGTCTCGGGGTCGAGCCCGTCCCGCAGGACCGCGGCGAGGGCCTCGACGGCGGCGGCCGGGGCGAGCGCCCGGGTGACGGCGCCGCCGTCGAGGTACGGGAGCGCGGTCACAGGAGGAACCCCGCGCCGAGGGTGTCGTCCGGGTCGAGCGTGAAGTGCGCCTCGCCGGTGCGGTGGGCGGTGCCGGTGACCTCGGTGACGAGGCCGCCGTCCGGGTCGGCGCCGGGGACGGCGCGGCCGGTGAAGACCGTGCCGGCGATCGACTCGTGGGTGAGCACCTGGCCCTCCTTCAGGCGGCCCTCGTCGGCGAGGAGGGCGAGCCGGGTGGAGGTGCCGGAGCCGCACGGGGAGCGGTCGATCTGGCCGTCGGCGAAGACGGTGACGTTCCGCTGGCGCGGCCCTTCCGGGGTGTCGGGCAGGTCCTCGTACAGGATGACGCCGTAGACGCCGGAGAGCAGCGGCCCGTCGGGGTGCCAGGTGGCGGGGTGGCCGGCGAGCGCGGTGCGGATCTCCCGCCCCACCCGGGTGAGCGCGGGCAGGGACGCCTTGTCCACGGTGAGGCCGAGCTCGCGGGCGGGGACGGAGGCGTAGCAGGCGCCGGCGTGGGCGAGGTCGACCTCGACGATGCCGAGGCCGGTGGCGACGGGCACCTTGCGGGCGGTGATCCGGGCGGGCACGTTGCGGAAGGTGACGCCGGTGGTGCGGCCGCCGGACCGGTGGACGGTGGCGGTGACCCGGCCGGACGGCACGTCGATGCGGACGGGCACGTCCCGGTCGCCGTCGCCGGCCGGGACGCGGCCGGTGTCGACGGCCCAGGCGGCGAGGGCGATGGTGCCGTGGCCGCAGGCGGTGGAGAAGCCGTCCTTGTGCCAGAAGAGGACGCCGAGGTGGGCGCCGTCGTCGTCGGGCGGGACGACGAACCCGCCGTACATGCCGGCGTGGCCGCGCGGTTCCTGGACGAGGAGGCGGCGCAGCGCGTCCAGGGGGCCGGGGCGGGGGGCGGTGCCGGAGCCGCCGGGGCCGACGGCGGTGGCGCACCGCTCGGCGACGGTGTCGCCGGGAGCGGGCGGCAGGCCGTCGGCGACGATCCGGAAGGGTTCGCCGGCGGTGTGGTAGTCGGTGACGCGGACGCCGTCCGCGGGGAGGACGGTCACAGCAGGAATCCGGCGGGGAAGGGGTCGGTGGGGTCGAGGAAGTACTGGGCGGTGCCGGTGATCCAGGCTCGTCCGGTGACGGTGGGGACGACGGCGGGCCGGCCGCCGACGGTGGTCTCGGCGACCAGCCGGCCGGTGAACTCGGTGCCGATGAAGGACTCGTTGACGAAGTCGGTGTCCAGGGCGAGCTGTCCGCGGGCGTGCAGCTGGGCCATCCGGGCGCTGGTGCCGGTGCCGCACGGGGAGCGGTCGAACCAGCCGGGGTGGATGGCCATGGCGTGCCGGGAACGACGGGCGTCGGAGCCGGGAGCGGCGAGGTAGACGTGCTTGACGCCGGCGACGGCCGGGTCCTCGGGGTGGACGGGCCGGTCGTCGCCCGCGTTGACGGCGTCCATGATCGCCAGTCCGGCGGTGATCAGTTCCTGCTTGTGGGCGCGGTCGAAGGGGAGGCCGAGGGCGTCGAGTTCGACGAAGGCGTAGAAGTTGCCGCCGTAGGCGAGGTCGTAGGTGACGGTGCCGTACCCGGGGACCTCGGTCTTCAGGTCGAGGCCGACGCTGAAGGCGGGGACGTTGGTGAGGGTGACGGAGCGGGCGGCGCCGTCCTCGACGCGGACGTCGGCGGAGACGAGTCCGGCCGGGGTGTCGAGGCGGACGGTGGTGACCGGTTCGGTGACCGGGACCATGCCGGTCTCGACGAGGACGGTGGCGACGCCGATGGTGCCGTGGCCGCACATCGGGAGCAGTCCGGAGACCTCGACGAAGAGGACTCCGTAGTCGGCGTCGGGGCGGGTCGCGGGCTGGAGGATCGCGCCGCTCATGGCGGCGTGGCCGCGCGGCTCGTACATGAGCAGGGTGCGCAGGGAGTCGCGGTGCTCGATGAAGTGGAGGCGCTTCTCGGCCATGGTGGCGCCGGGGATCACCCCCACTCCGCCGGTGATCACCCGGGTGGGCATGCCCTCGGTGTGGGAGTCCACCGCGTGGTAGACGTGTCGGGTGCGCATGGGCTGTCTTCCCCCTGGGATCAGCGGAGTCCTTCGGCGAGGACCTTCTCGGTGGCGGCGCGGACGGCGGTCTCGGCGGTGCCGGTGAGCGGCAGGCGCGGCGGGCGGGTGGGGCCGCCGGGCCGGCCGGCGAGGTCCATGGAGAGCTTGATGGCCTGGACGAACTCGGTCTTGGAGTCCCAGCGGTAGAGGGGGTGCAGCGCCTTGTAGAGCGGCAGCGCGGTGGCGAGGTCGCCGGCGACGGCGGCCCGGTAGAGGGTGGCGGCGGACTCGGGCAGGGCGTTGGGGTAGCCGGCGATCCAGCCGACGGCGCCGGCGAGGGCCAGTTCCAGGAGGACGTCGTCGGCGCCGATGAGGAGGTCGAGTCCGGGGGCGAGTTCGGCGATCTCGTAGGCGCGGCGGACGTCGCCGCTGAACTCCTTGACGGCGACGATGTTCCCGTCGGCGTGGAGGCGGGCGAGGAGGGCGGGGGTGAGGTCGACCTTGGTGTCGATGGGGTTGTTGTAGGCGACGATCGGCAGCCCGGCCCTGGCGACCTCGGCGTAGTGGGCGCGGACCGCCTCCTCGTCGGCGCGGTAGGCGTTGGGCGGCAGCAGGAGGACGGAGCCGGCGCCGGCCTCGGCGGCCTGTTCGGCCCAGCGGCGGGACTCGGCGGAGCCGTAGGCGGCGACGCCGGGCATGACGCGGGCGCCGTCGCCGGCGGCCTCGACGGCGGTGCGGACGACCGCGGCGCGCTCGGCGTCGGTGAGCGTCTGGTACTCGCCGAGCGAGCCGTTGGGGACGACGCCGTCGCAGCCGTTGTCGATGAGCCAGCGGACGTGGGCGGCGTAGGCGTCGAGGTCGACGGAGAGGTCCTCGCGCAGCGGCAGGGTGGTGGCGACCATGATGCCGTGCCAGGGGCGGGTGCGGGTGTCGGTCATCGTGACGTACTCCTTTGTAGTGTGTGACATTTTACTAAGGGGTGTACGGCGGCCACAAGAGCGCGGCCACCACGGAAAAGGGCTAGTCGGCGGGGAGCTCGGCGAGCTGCCCGAGACGTACGGGGCAGGCCAGCGGGCGCCGGTCGGGAGCCGGTCCGCCGCCGGCCAGCGCGGCCACGGCCGGACCGCACATCCGGCCCTGGCACCAGCCCATGCCGGCCCGGGTCAGCAGCTTGACCGTGCGCGCGTCGGTGGCGCCCAGCTCCTCCACCGCCTCGCGGACGCGGCCCGCGGGCACCTCCTCGCAGCGGCAGACGGCGGTCTCCTCGCGGAGCCAGCCGGTCCAGCCGGCGCCGGGCCGGTGGGCGGCGCCCATGGCGTCGGCGAAGGCCCGCAGCCGGGCGCGGCGCCGGGCGAGGGCGGCCGGGACGGCCCGTCCGGCGATCGCATGGGCCGCGATCTCGCCCTCGGTGAGGGCCAGTTGGGCGCCTCCGACACCGCCGGTCTCGCCCGCGGCCCACACGCCCGGCACCGAGGTGCGCAGGCCGGGGGTGAGGACGAGGGCAACGGTGCCGTCGGCGGCGGTGCGGGTGGCGCAGCCGAGGGCGGTGGCGAGGGAGAGTTCGGGGACCAGGCCGTGGCCGACGGCGAGCGCGTCGCAGGGGATGCGGCGGGCGGTGCCGGGCACGGGCCGCCAGTCGCGGTCGAGCCGGGCGACGGTCACCGCCTCGACCCGGTCGGTGCCGTGCGCCTCGACGACGGCGTGCCGGAGCAGCGGGCGGACCTGGTGGCGGAGCAGCGCGCCTCCGTAGCGGGCGCCTTCGGCGAGCTTGGCCGGGTTGCGCAGCAGGGTGCCGGTGTGGCGGGCGTACGGCCCGTATCCGGCGGCCTCGACGACGGCGGGGACGCGGGCGCCGGCGGCGGCCAGCGAGGCGGCGACGGCGAGCAGCAGCGGCCCGCTGCCCGCGACCACCACCCGGCGTCCCGGCAGCACGAGCCCGCTCTTGAGCATGGCCTGGGCTCCCCCGGCGCCGACGACGCCGGGCAGCGTCCAGCCGGGGAAGGGCAGCTGGCGCTCGTACGCCCCGGTGGCGAGCAGCACGGCGCGGGCGCGGACGGGCCGCCCGGCCTCCTCGTCGGTGCGGGAGTGGACGGTCCAGTCGGCGCCGGCCCCGGTGACGCTCCACACCTGATGCTCCGCCAGATACCGGATGCGGCCCGCCCGTTCGTACGCGCGCAGTTCGGCCTCGCGGCCGGCGAAGGCGGCCCAGTCGTGGTGCAGGGCCTGGGGCCGGACGGCGCCGAGGGCCGGCTCGGGGTGGCGGTAGTACTGGCCGCCGGGGCGGGCGCCCGCGTCGAGCAGGGTGACGCTGCGGCCGAGCGCGGCGGCGGTGACGGCGGCGGCGAGCCCGGCGGGCCCGGCGCCGACGATCGCGAGGTCGGCGGGCGCGGTGGGGTCAGACGGCGAGGTCGTCATGGCCGGTTCCCTCCTGGCTGGTGACGAGGCCGCCGGGGCGGGCCGGGACGAGGCAGGCGCGGCGGTTGGGGGTGCCGTCGACGGTGACGAGACAGTCGAAGCACTGGCCGATGCCGCAGAAGGCGCCGCGCGGCTCGCCGGCGCCCCGGGTGGTGCGCCAGGCGAGGACGCCCGCGCCCCAGAGGGCGGCGGCGACGGTCTGGCCCGTGGCGGCCGGGATCTCCCGTCCGTCGAAGCGGAAGGTGAAGGTCTCCTGCGGCGCGCCTCCGACGAGGTCGCGCGGGGTGCGGCGGCTCAACTCTGCTGCTCCTGCGGGGGGATCGGGTCGGCGGGGCCGAAGTCTCGCTCGGGACGGAACGGCGCCGGGTCGAGCGGGGGCGCGGCGCCGGTGAGGGCGGCGGCGACGAGGAGGCCGGTGGCGGGGGCGAGGCCGATGCCCGCCCCCTCGTGGCCGCAGGCGTGGTGGAGGCCGGGGACGCGCGGGTCGGCCCCGATCGCCGGGAGGTGGTCCGGGAGGTAGGGGCGGAAGCCGTGGTAGGCGCGGAGCACCTGTACGTCGGCGAGGACCGGGAAGAGGGCGGCGGCCTGGGCGGCGAGCCGGCGCAGCGCCTCGGTGGAGAGCGTACGGTCGAAGCCGACGCGCTCGCGGGTGGCGCCGATGAGGACGGGCCCGCCGGGGGTGCCCTCGACGACGGCGGAGGACTGGAGGGCGGCGGAGCCGCTGGCCACGTCGGCGATGTAGTCGGCGGCGTAGACCTTGTGGCGGACGATCCGCGGCAGGGGTTCGGTGACGAGGACGAAGCCGCGGCGGGGCAGCACGGGCAGGTGGACGCCGGCGAGCCGGGCGGCCTCGCCGCCCCAGGTGCCGGCGGCGTTGACGACGGCGGGGGCGAGGAGTTCGCGGCGGGCGGTGCGCACCCCGCGGACGGCTCCGGCCGGGTCGCGGAGGATCGCCGTGACCTCCTCGCCGAGGTGGAGCGCGGCGCCGGAGGCGGCGAGCAGCCGGGCGGCGGCCTGGGCGGGCTGGACCTGGGCGTCCTGCGGGTAGTGGAAGCCGCCGGCGAGGCCGGGGGCGAGATGGGGTTCGAGGTCGGCGAGCCGGTCGGCGGGGATCTCGGCGGCGTCGACGCCGGCGGCCCGCTGGCCCTCCGCGAAGGTGCGGAGGGCCTTGAGGGCGGGCTCGTCGGGCGCCACGACGAGCCCGCCCTTGGGCTCGTACTCGGTCTCCGGCGGGAGTGTCGCGGAGAGTTCGCGCCAGAGTCTCGTGGACAGCAGCGCGAGGTCGAGCTCGGGGCCCGCCTCCTTGTCGGAGACGAGCAGGTTGCCTTCCCCGGCGCCGGTGGTACCGCCCGCGACGGGACCGCGGTCGACCACGGCGACGGTGAGTCCGGAGCGGGTGGCGTAGTAGGCGCAGGCGGCGCCGACGACGCCGGCTCCGATGATCACGACGTCCGGGGAGTGTCTCTTGGGCACGACAGTAATATGTCACATTCTTCTGGCGGTGCCCAGGGCCTTCCGGCACCTGGGCACGGTGGATGTGCGGTCAGCTGCGCAGCGGGCCTTCGCAGCGGAAGTCCGACGTGCCCGCGACCCGGTTGGACCAGATGTCGATCGGGCCGAAGCTGCAGTTCATGTCGGCCAGGTTGTTCAGCGCCTCGCCCGCGCGGTCGAGGATGAAGTAGTCGACCGTCTCGGACATGTCCTTGAAGTTCTGGTCGTCGCTGTTCGCGTTCGCCAGGTTCGCGGTGATCCGGCCGGTGCAGACGAAGCGGCGCTTGCCGGGCTCGCCGTTCTCGACGCAGTCCGGGGTGTTGTACGTGGCGTTGGCGAAGGCCGCCTTCACCCCGGCGACGGTCGAGTACGTGAGCTGCGCGTTGGGGACGTAGGCGGTGTTCGGCACGAACAGCTCGTCGACCTTGGCGATCTGCGCGTCGAGGAAGCGGTCGTACGCCTGCTGGAGTCCGGCGTCGGAGCTGAGCCGCTCGCGCCAGGCGTCGTAGCCGGCGACGTCGTCGGCGCGCAGGCGGGTGTACATCTCGCGGATCAGCGAGGGGCGCTCGGTCCACAGGAACTCGAAGAAGGTGCCCGCGTAGTTGTAGAAGCGGAAGCCGTCGCCGTCGTAGGTGGCGTGCAGGATCTGCCGGAGGTTCATGCGGGGACCGCCGCCGGCGGTGTCGTTGATGATGCCGCGGACCAGGGACTTGCGGACGGCGATGCCGTCGTCGCGGGTGGCGCCGTCGAAGAACTCGGCGGTGCCCTCGTCCATGAAGGTGGTGCGGTCGCCCTGGTACCAGGGGCCCTGGCCGAAGAAGCCGGGGACGGCGAAACGGCCGTTGAGGTAGTGGGTGTACTCGTGGCGGAACAGCTCTTCGAGGGTGAGCGAGGAGTCCTGCGGGACGCGGCGCTGGTAGGTGTAGAAGGTGGCGCCGTTCTCGATGTAGATGCCGCCGTTGTTCGTGTCGTACCCGGTGAGGATCGGGTGGTAGTTCTCGTAGTCGGCCCGCGAGCCGTACAGGACGATGTTCAGGGTGGTGTTGGGGTCGCCGGCCAGCGGCTGCTCGCTGCCGACCACCCGGTGGAACTGCGCCTTGACCTGCTTGCTCGCGTAGTAGAGCTGGTCGACGGTGGCGCGGTCGAGGCCGGTGCGGACCTTGAGGGCGGCGCCGGTCCCGGTGTCGTAGGTGTAGGTGTACGGGAAGATCCGGGCCTCGATGTCGGCCTTGCAGACGCGGTACGGGGCGCAGGCGTCGTAGAAGTTCAGCCAGGAGACGATCTTGGCCCAGGGCTGGCTGCCGGAGCCCCAGGCGGACTCGACGGGGCCGATCAGCGCGCCGAGGTCGGCGACGATCCCGTTCCGCAGGCCGGCGACCTCACCGAAGCGGCCGTACTCGCTCAGCGCGTCGCGGACGACCCAGGCGTTGGCGGTGCCCTTGAGGTGGGTGTATCCGGCGAACGCCTTGAAGACGGCGCGGTAGGCCGGGTCGGCGGCGACGGCGGCGTGGAAGGCGGCGTCCTGGTTGCCGGAGTAGATGCCCAGGTAGTTGACGGAGAGCGCGGCGAGCGCGGCCCCGGCCCAGGTCGGGTCCTGGTTCGTGGCGGTGTGCGCCGGGTCCATGGTGGCGAGCACCTTGGTGATGAGGCCGAGCTGGTGCTGGCGCAGACCGGGGGCGCTGCCGATGTAGAGGGCCTCGCGGAGGGTGCGGGCGTTGGACGCGGTGACGTCGAAGGTGCGGGCGGCGGAGCCGAAGGCGGCGATGGCGCGCCGGACGGCGTCGACGGTCGGGGCGTCCGTGATGTCGATCTCGGAGCGCGAGAAGTCGTGGTAGGCGACCGCGTGCAGATAGGTGAACATCTCCTCCAGGTGGGAGGAGTTGCGGCCGTCGTGGGCGGCGGCCAGGCCGGATATGCGCTGGGCGACGGCCTGCACGTGGGCGTCGGACATGACCCGGGCGAGCCGCGCGTCCCAGGTCCAGATGAGGCCGCTCAGACAGCCGTCGGCGGTGACGGCGGGGTCGGCGAGGAAGTCGGCGAAGGCGGCCGGGGAGAGCCCGGTGATGCCGTCGAGGGTGCACGGGACACCGGCGACGAGGGTGGTGGCGGCGGGGGCGTCCTGCCGCTCGGCCGTGGCCTCGGGGCTCTTCTCGGCCCGGCCGGGGACGCGGGCCCGGGTGTCGCCGGTGCCGCCGGGGGCGGGGGCCGGGGCGGGCTTGGCCGTCCGGGCGTTGGCGAATCGTTCCACCTCGTCGAAGGGGTTCGGCTCGGCGGCGGGCGCGAAGGCGCCGGGCAGGGCGGCGCCGGCGGCGCGCGGCGCGGGTGCCTCGGCGGCCACGGTCGCGGCCTGGCCGGCGGAGGCCACCAGGGTCACCGCGATCGCGGTGGCGAGGAGGGAGGAGCGCACGACGCTGTGCTGGGACACGAGGTCTCCTGAAGAGGGTGGGGATGAGGGGGGTTGCGCGGCCGATCAGAGGAGCCTGAACGCGAGTTGACGGAGAGACGACCGTCCGCCGCACGAGCTGTAACATAGTAATGTGAAATTGCACTGACAACCCCTGTGCACGGGTCAGTTGCGAGGACCGGGCGTCCGCCTCCGCGAGGGAACGGGGGGAGGCGGACGCCCGGCCCTGCTCATCCGGGACCGAACCCCCAGGTCAGCACGGGGAGTTCGGTACGGCTCCGAGGCCGGGCGCCGTCGGCCTCAGCCCCTTCGCCGCACCCGCGGCCCGCTCCCGCGCCACCGCCGCGAGCGCCGCGTCGCCGATCGCGTCGGCCAGCCGGGCCCGGCCCAGCCAGTTGTACGGGCTGTCCGGACGCAGCCCGTCCCGCTCGCTCAGCAGCAGCCGCGCCCGGTCGTGGTCCCCGGCGGCCAGCGCCGACTCCAGCAGCGTCCGCTGCACGGCGTCACGCTGGGCGTGGCTGCCCCCGAACACCTGGATCCGGCGCCGCACCGGCCACAACAGCTCGACCACGGCCGCGTGGTCGCCCCTCCCGTGCGCCAGCAGCGCCTCGCAGACGGGAAGGCCGATCTCGGCCGTCATGGCGTGGTTGGCGAGGGTCCGCCGGTCCTCGCCGCCCTCGGCCAGCCACCGCCGGCGGTCGGCCACCAGCGCCTCCGCCTCCGCGATCCGGCCCGCTCCGACGTAGGCCATCACCGCGTGGGCGTCGTTGAAGGCGTAGAACGGCGGATCGGCCCGCGCGGCCCACGCGTCGGCGAGCCGCGCCCAGCGCGCCGGCTCCTCCCGGCCTGCGAGCCGCAGCCGCCACAACAGCGCGGCGGCGTCGAGCAGTTCCATCGCGAGGCCCGCCGACTCCGCCGGGTGGACGGCGGCGTCGTAGACGCGCAGCGCGGTCTCCTCGGCGCCCGCCTCCAGGCAGTACAGGGCGTAGTGCCACCAGTTGTGCACGGTCAGGTAGTTGCCGCGGGCCCAGTCGTCCGCGCGCGCGTCGAGGAAGGCGACGCCCTCGGCGATCCGGCCCTGCATCTCGTAGGTGTGGGTGACGGCGTGCACGGCCCACACGTCCCTCGGCTGCCGCTCGACCGCCGCGAGTCCGTTCTCCTCCGCGCGCCGGTAGTGCCCGGACTCCTCCAGACCGAAGGCGTACATGCCGAGCAGCGGCCCCCAGGGCTCGTCCGCCCTCCCCCACGCCGACAGGGCCCCGCCGATCCGGTCCCGCAGCCGGACGGCGTCCCCGGTGAGGAAGTCCAGCTGGTGCCCGGCGAAGAGCGCGAGCACGTCCCTCGGGTACGCGAGGGACAGCTCCTCCAGGAGGTCGCCCGCACCGTGCAGGTCGCCCGCGAGACAGGCCGCCGCGGCCGCCAGGTGGAGCCGCTCGCGCGCGGGCAGAGCGCTCGTGTCGCGGCCGGCGAGATAGCGCCCGAAGCGCGTGCGGGCCGCCGCGGCGGCGGTGTGTTCGGTGCCCAGCACCCCCAGGTAGACGGCGAACGCCTGGGCGTCGGGCGACTCGGGGCTCGCCGCGAGCGCGTCCTCGACGGCCGCGGAGACCTCGGGCCGGAAGAAGAGCAGGGCCTCGACGGCCCGGTCCAGATGGTCCGCCCCCTCGGGTGTGCAGGCGTGCAGGGTGGTGCCGTGACGGTCGGTCGCCAATGCGGTTCCTCACCTCGGTTCCTCGGATACTGCGCCGGGTACGGGCCCGGCCGGACGGGGCCGGGCCCGTACCCGGCGGCACCGGGAGCGTGCCCCGGCCGGTCCCGCCGCACTCCGCCCGCGCCTCCGCGCGCCCCGTCCGGGTGCGGGACCGCCCGGGGGCGGCCGGAGGGGGCGGCCGGGGGGGCGGCCGTGCGT
>NZ_JOGX01000086.1 GCF_000719555.1 Streptomyces sp. NRRL F-5727 | reverse complement strand
TCGCGTCCGCCAGCGCGCGCACCGACTCCCGGAGCATCTCGTGCTCCTCGGAGGTCCGGTACAGGTCGAAGTCCTTGCCCATGGTCTTGAGCTCCCTGGCTTGCTAACTACCGTTAAGTAACCCAAAGGGTAGGCCGTGAGCGGGGAGCTTGTCAGCGCCCGACTATGCTCGGGCAGGCAGTTTCGCCCGACGTCCCTGGAGTCCCGCATGGCCCTGAAGATCACTGTGATCGGCACCGGATACCTCGGCGCCACCCATGCGGCGGCCATGGCGGAGATGGGCTTCGAGGTCCTCGGCCTCGACGTCGTACCGGAGAAGGTCGAGCTGCTGGCCTCCGGCCGCGTCCCGATGTACGAGCCCGGCCTGGAGGAACTGCTCGGCCGGCACGTCGCCGGGATCGAGGGCTCCACCGGCCGGCTGCGCTTCACCACCTCCTGGGAGGAGGTGGGCGCCTTCGGCGACGTCCACTTCGTCTGCGTGAACACCCCGCAGAAGCACGGCGAGTACGGCTGCGACATGAGCTACGTCGACGCGGCCTTCGGCTCCCTCGCCGCCGTCGTCCGCGAGGGCTCCCTGGTCGTCGGCAAGTCGACCGTGCCCGTCGGCTCGGCCGAGCGGCTGGCCGCGGTGCTGCCGGCGGGCGTGGACCTGGCCTGGAACCCCGAGTTCCTCCGCGAGGGCTTCGCCGTCCGGGACACCCTGCACCCGGACCGGATCGTCGTCGGCGTGTCCGGCGAGGGCGCCGGGCGGGCCGAGAAGACGCTCCGCGAGGTGTACGCCACCCCGGTCGCCGAGGGCTCGCCCTTCGTCGTCACCGACTTCCCCACCTCCGAGCTGGTGAAGACGGCCGCGAACTCCTTCCTCGCCACCAAGATCTCCTTCATCAACGCGATGGCCGAGGTCTGCGAGGCGGCCGGCGGCGACGTCGCCAAGCTCGCCGAGGCGATCGGCCACGACGAGCGGATCGGCGACAAGTTCCTGCGGGCCGGCATCGGCTTCGGCGGCGGCTGCCTGCCCAAGGACATCCGCGCCTTCATGGCCCGCGCGGGCGAGCTCGGCGCCGACCAGGCGCTGACCTTCCTCCGCGAGATCGACTCCATCAACATGCGGCGGCGCGGCCAGATGGTCGAGATGGCCCGCGAGACGCTGGGCGGGAACTCGTTCCTGGGCCGCCGGGTCGCCGTCCTCGGCGCCACCTTCAAGCCGGACTCGGACGACGTCCGCGACTCCCCCGCGCTCAACGTGGCCGGCCAGATACACCTTCAGGGCGGCCAGGTGACCGTCTACGACCCCAAGGGCATGGACAACGCCCGCAAGGTCTTCCCGACGCTCGGCTACGCGGACTCGGCCCTGGAGGCCGTCCGGGGCGCGGACGTCGTCCTCCACCTCACCGAGTGGCGCGAGTTCCGCGAGCTCGACCCGGCCGAGCTGGCCGCGGTCGTCACCTCGCCCGTCGTCCTCGACGGGCGCAACGCCCTGGACGGCGAGCGGTGGCGGGCGGCCGGCTGGACGTACCGGGCGATGGGCCGCCCGCGCGCCTAGGCTTTCGGAACACACGGCGGAAGGGCCGCACCGGACGGATCCGGTGCGGCCCTTCCGCATGGGCGTACGGGTACGGGTCAGGCGGCGACGGGCCTGATCCGGTTCGTGCGCGACAGGAACTCGGTGTCGCGCAGGGCCCGGGTGGCGTTGCCGTGGGCCAGGCCGACCAGGTCCCGGGCCGGCCAGCCGCGCCGCAGCAGCTCCGCGAAGAGCGGGACGTAGCCCGCCGCCGGGCCCGCCGGCCGGGAGAGGCCCGTGGACCCGGGCCCGGCCCCGTCGCGTACCCGGTCGAGGAGGTCGGCGGTGGCGGCCGGGTCGTCCCCCACGGCGACCATGCAGACGGCGCCGTTCTCGCCGAGGAGCCGCAGCACGTCGTCCGGGAGGGCGTCCGGCTCGGCCCGGGTCACCAGCGCGGGGGCGCGGGTGACGGCGAGGACCTTGCGGACGGTGTCCTGGTCGGCGCCGCTGAGGTCCACGGCCAGGCCGATGCGGTTCATCTCCCGGACCGCCTCGCGGGCGAAGCGGTCGAAGCGGGTGAGGTTCACGGCCCGGACGCCGAGCGCGTGGTAGGCCCGCAGGGTGGCGGCGGAGCCGCCGAGGGCCGTCCAGTCCACCGGCCCGAGCAGCGCGGCGACCCGGCCGCAGTTGCGGGCGTGGACCAGCTCCGAGGTGGTGTGGGCCAGCCGCAGGTCCTCGGGGCAGGCGGCGACGAGCGCGCGGATGGTGTCGATGCGGCGCAGGGTGCCGATGGCACCGTCGTCGGCGTCCCCGTGCAGCGACCAGAACTGCGCGCCGGTCTCCCGGGCCCGGGCGGGCGGCAGGTCCTCGGGGTCGAGGAGCGCGGGGAGCTCGGTGTGCCCCTCGAAGACGGGCTGGGCGGCGAGGAGCGCCCGGGCCCGGGCGGTCTCGTCGAGCGGGGGTGGCGACTCCGGGGGTTCCAGCGCGCCGACGGCGCCGGAGGCGGCAGAGAAGGGGGGATGGTCGTCTAGATCTGCCATGGCACGACTCACTACTCCGAAACTCGGTGATGCAGTACTACCCCGCCGAAGGGGCGGGGCAGTACGGTCCACCGTGCCACCGGGGCCCCGCCGGGGCCCGTCGGGCTGCGCCATCCGGGTGAGCCCGGTCAGGCGCCGTCGAGCTGGGCGATCGTGGCGTGCGAGGCGGGGGTGCGGGCCGCCAGGTCGCGGGCGACGGACTCGGCGTCGCCCAGCACGCGGAGCGCGTTCGACCAGGTCAGCTTGGTGAGGTCGGCGCGGGACCAGCCGCGGTCGAGGAGCTCCGCGATCAGGTTGGGGTAGCCGGCGACGTCGTCGAGGCCGGCCGGGGTGAAGGCGGTGCCGTCGTAGTCGCCGCCGATGCCGATGTGGTCGATGCCGGCGGCCTCGCGCATGTGGTCGAGGTGGTCGGCGACCGTGGCGGCGGTGGCGACCGGGCGCGGGTGCTCCGCCTCGAAGGCGGCGTGCAGCTCCATCGCCCGCGGGGTGGTGTCCAGGTGGTTCAGGCCGTGGGCGCGCAGGTTCGCGTCGGCGCGCAGCGTCCACTCGACGGCCGCGGGGAGGATGAACTTCGGGACGAAGGTCGCCATCGCCACGCCGCCGTTGGCGGGCAGCCGCTCCAGGACGTCGTCCGGGATGTTGCGCGGGTGGTCGCAGACCGCGCGGGCGGAGGAGTGGGAGAAGATCACCGGCGCGGCGCTCTCGTCGAGGGCGTCCCGCATGGTGGTGGCGGCCACGTGCGACAGGTCGACGAGCATGCCGCAGCGGTTCATCTCGCGGACGACGGCGCGGCCGAAGGCGGTGAGGCCGCCGTGCCGGGGCTCGTCGGTGGCGGAGTCGGCCCAGTCGTTGTTCTCGTTGTGCGTGAGCGTCATGTACCGCACGCCGAGGGTGTACAGGGCGCGCAGGGTGGCGAGGGAGTTGTCGATCGAGTGGCCGCCCTCGGCGCCCTTGAGGGAGGCGATCCGCCCCTCGGCGCGGGCCTTGGCGACGTCGTCGGCGGTCCGGGCGGGCGCCAGGTCGGCCGCGTACCGCTCGACGAGCCGGTCGACGGCGTCGATCTGCTCCAGGGTGGCGCTCACGGCGTGGTCGCCGGTGAGCCGGCCCGGCACGTAGACGGACCAGAACTGGGCACCGACCCCACCGGCGCGGAGCCGGGCGAGGTCGGTGTGGAGGGTGGCCGAGCGGTCGCCCGCGATGTCGAGCCTGTCGAGGTCGTAGCCGCACTGTTCGCGCAGCGCCCACGGGAGGTCGTTGTGCCCGTCGACGACGGGCGCCTCCGCGAGGAGGGCGCGGGCCTCGGCGAGCCGCTCGGCCGCGCTCACTTGCCGAACCCGAAGGAGTCGGCGCCGGCGACCTTGGCGCGCAGTCGCTTGCCCTTCTCGGTGGCCTGGCCGTTGAGGTCCTGGAGGAACTCGCCCATCCGGGCCTGGAGCTCCGGGTCGGCGGCGGCGAGCATGCGGACGGCGAGCAGGCCCGCGTTGCGCGCGCCGGCGACGGAGACGGTGGCGACCGGGATGCCGGCGGGCATCTGGACGATCGACAGCAGCGAGTCCATGCCGTCGAGGTACTTCAGCGGCACGGGGACGCCGATGACCGGGAGCGGGGTGACGGAGGCGAGCATGCCCGGCAGGTGGGCGGCGCCGCCGGCGCCCGCGATGATCGCCTTGAGGCCGCGTCCGGCGGCCTCCTCGCCGTACGCGATCATCTCGCGCGGCATCCGGTGGGCGGAGACGACGTCGACCTCGTACGGGATCTCGAACTCGTCGAGCGCCTGGGCGGCGGCCTCCATGACGGGCCAGTCGGAGTCGGACCCCATCACGATGCCGATGAGCGGGTTGCTCGCCTGGTTACTCAACGATCGTCCCTCGCAGGTAGTCGGCGGCGTGGCGGGCGCGCTCCAGCACCTCGTCCAGGTCGTCGCCGTAGGTGTTGACGTGACCGACCTTACGCCCGGGCTTCACGTCCTTGCCGTACATGTGGATCTTGAGCTGCGGGTCCCGGGCCATGCAGTGCAGGTAGCCCTGGTACATGTCGGGGTAGTCGCCGCCGAGGACGTTGCACATCACGGTCCACGGGGCGCGCGGGCGGGGGTCGCCGAGCGGCAGGTCGAGGACGGCCCGCACGTGGTTGGCGAACTGGCTGGTGATCGCCCCGTCCTGGGTCCAGTGGCCGGAGTTGTGCGGGCGCATCGCCAGCTCGTTGACGAGGATCCGCCCGTCGGTGGTCTGGAAGAGCTCGACGGCCAGGTGGCCGACGACACCGAGCTCCTTGGCGATCCGCAGGGCGAGCTCCTGGGCCTGCCCGGCCAGCTCGTCGTCCAGGTCGGGGGCGGGCGCGATCACGGTGTCGCAGACGCCGTCGACCTGGCGGGACTCGACCACCGGGTAGGCGACGGCCTGGCCGTGCGGGGAGCGGACGATGTTCGCCGCCAGCTCGCGGACGAAGTCGACCTTCTCCTCGGCGAGCACGGGCACGCCGGCGAGGAACGGGTCGCGGGCCTCCTCGGCGCTGCGGACGAACCAGACGCCCTTGCCGTCGTAGCCGCCGCGCACGGTCTTGAGGATGACCGGGAAGCCGCCGACCTCCTCGGCGAACGCGACCGCGTCCGCGGGGTCGGCCACGATGCGGTGGCGGGGGCTGGGCGCGCCGATCTCGTCGAGCTTCGCCCGCATCACCCCCTTGTCCTGCGCGTGCACGAGCGCGTCGGGACCGGGGCGGACGGGGATGCCGTCGGCCTCCAGGGCGCGCAGGTGCTCGGTGGGGACGTGCTCGTGATCGAAGGTGATCACGTCGCAGCCGCGCGCGAAGGCGCGGAGCGTCTCCAGGTCCCGGTAGTCGCCGATGACGACCTCGCCGGCCACCTGCGCCGCAGAGTCCTGCGGGGTGTCACTGAGGAGCTTGAACTTGATGCCGAGGGGGATGCCCGCCTCGTGGGTCATACGGGCGAGCTGCCCGCCGCCGACCATGCCTACTACCGGGAACGTCACCCTCTTAGGGTATCCGCACCATCCGTGAACACGTTTCCGGCTGTGGATTGACACAAGGCGTGACGGCGTCCGGCCTGGTTTTCCACAGGTTTCCCGGCTACTCGGGCGGGTGACAGGGGAGGCTGGTTAGCATGAGTGGGTTGACGTCACCCGGACGTCACCCGACGGACGGACCGACCCCATGAGCGAACCCGGCGCGCTGCGCATGCGACTCGCCCTGCTCGGCCGAGAGGTCGCCAAGTTCGGAGTGGTCGGCGGACTCGGTGTCCTGGTCAACCTGGCCGTCTTCAACCTGGTCCGGCACACCACGGAGCTTCCGGTGGTGCGGGCCAGCCTGATCGCCACGGTCGTCGCCATCGCCTTCAACTACGTGGGGTTCCGTTACTTCACGTACCGCGACCGCGACAAGTCGGGGCGCACCAAGGAGATGACCCTCTTCCTGCTGTTCAGCCTGGTCGGGCTGGTCATCGAGAACGGGATCCTCTACGCGGCGACCTACGGCCTCGGCTGGAACTCGCCGCTGGCCAGCAACTTCTTCAAGTTCTTCGGCATCGGCGTGGCGACCCTGTTCCGCTTCTGGTCGTACCGCACGTGGGTGTTCCGGGCGCTGCCGGCGAAGGAGGCCGTGCAGACGGCGGAGTCCTTCCTGGAGAGCGCCGAGCCGGTGGCGCCGCGGCAGGCCCGCCGCCGCCAGCCCGACCGCGTCTGACGGCCGCCCCGGCCCGACCCGGCCCGCCCGGCCCGACTGACCTGGCCTGGCCTGGCCTGGCCTGGCCTGGCCTGGCCTTCTACCGTACGGGGCGCTCCGCGGCGTCCTCGCGGACGCTGCGGGCCTCCCGACTGAGGAAGAGCGCGAAGACCGGCGGCTGCTGCTGGAGCAGTTCCAGGCGGCCGCCGTCGGCCTCGGCGAGGTCCCGGGCGACGGCCAGGCCGATGCCGGTGGAGCTGCGGCCGCTGACCGCCCGCTCGAAGATCCGCGCGCCGAGGTCGGCGGGGACGCCGGGGCCCTCGTCGGTGACCTCGATCACCGACTGGTTGCCGATGACCCGGGTGCGCAGGGCGACGGTGCCGCCGCCGTGCATGAGCGAGTTCTCGATGAGCGCGGCCAGGACCTGGGCGACCGCGCCCGGGGTGCCGATGGCCCGCATGCCCTGCTTGCCGGAGCGGACGATCGCGCGGCCGGCGCTGCGGTAGGCCGGGCGCCACTCCTCGATCTGCTGCTTGACGACCTCGTCGAGGTCGAAGGCGACGGCGGAGCCGGAGCGGGGGTCGCGGGAGTTGGTGAGCAGCCGCTCGACGACGTCGGTGAGCCGCTCGACCTGGGTGAGCGCGATCGTCGCCTCCTCCTTGACCGTGTCCAGGTCGTCGGCGAGGGCGACCTCCTCCAGGCGCATGGAGAGCGCGGTCAGCGGGGTGCGGAGCTGGTGGGAGGCGTCGGCGGCGAGCCGGCGCTCGGCGGTGAGCATCCGGGCGATCCGCTCGGCGGAGGCGTCGAGCACGTCCGCGACCCGGTCCAGCTCGGGGACCCCGTACCGCTTGTGCCGCGGCCGGGGGTCGCCGGAGCCGAGCCGTTCGGCGGTCTCGGCGAGGTCGGTGAGCGGGGACGCGAGCCGGTTCGCCTGGCGTACGGCGAGGAGGACCGCGGCGATCACGGCGAGCCCGGCGACGGCGCCGATGATCAGGGCGGTGCTGCCGACCTCGGAGGTGACGGCGGAGCGGGACTCCTCGACGACCGCCGTCTCGCCGCGCTCGCCCTCCGCGTAGCCGCGGATGACGCTGCCGGTGGGGCGGGTGCCGATCTCGATGGCGGGCCGGCCGGGGATGGTGACCAGGACGTACCGCTTGGCGCCGCTCTGCTCCGCGAGGATGTCCGGGTTGACCGGCTCGCCGCCGATCAGGCGGCTGTCGACGATCGAGACGATGCGGAGGGCTTCGGCGTCGACGCTCTCCTGGGCGCTGCTGGTGATCGTTCGCGTCTCGATGAGCACGAGGGAGACGCCGAAGACGGCGATGACGACCAGGACGACGGCGAGGGTGCTGGTGATGAGGCGGCGGCGCACGGTGCCTTCCGGGTGGGCGGGGCCTTGTCGGGGCGGGGCCCTCGGGTGCGGGTTCAGGCGCGGGAGCCTGGGCGCGGCTGGGCGCGCCGCCCCGGGCTAGCTCTTCTCGAAGCGGAAGCCGACGCCTCTCACCGTGGCGATGTAGCGGGGGTTGGCCGCGTCGTCGCCGAGCTTCTTGCGGAGCCAGGAGATGTGCATGTCGAGGGTCTTCGTCGAGGACCACCAGGTGGTGTCCCAGACCTCGCGCATCAGCTGGTCGCGGGTGACGACCCGGCCGGCGTCGCGGACCAGGACGCGGAGGAGGTCGAACTCCTTCGCGGTGAGCTGGAGCTCCTCGTCGCCCATCCAGGCGCGGTGCGACTCGACGTCGATGCGGACGCCGTGGGTGGCGGGCGCGGGGGCGGGCTCGGTGGCGCCGCGCCGGAGGAGGGCCCGGACCCGGGCGAGCAGCTCGGCGAGGCGGAACGGCTTGGTGACGTAGTCGTCGGCGCCCGCGTCGAGCCCGACGACGGTGTCGACCTCGTCCGCGCGGGCGGTGAGGACCAGGATCGGGACCGTGTGACCGTCGGCACGCAGCCGGCGGGCGACCTCCAGACCGTCCATGCCGGGCAGGCCCAGGTCGAGCACGACGAGGTCGACGCCGCCCTGGAGTCCGGTGTCGAGCGCGGTCGGCCCGTCCTCGCGGACCTCGACCTCGTACCCCTCTCTCCGCAGGGCGCGGGCCAGCGGTTCCGAGATGGATGCGTCGTCCTCGGCGAGCAGTACACGGGTCATGGGGTGATGGTAGTCCGCACGGGTGCCGGGCCGGGGCGGGATCACGAGGCACCCGCGATCGCCTCCGAAGCAGGGTGCGTAACCTTGCCATCACCTTGGAATGGGTCCCGTTGGTTCCATGGTCACCTGTGATCCATCTCTCAAGTCCTTCCATATCCGGCACTGTCGTGTCGTATGGTGGCGAGACGTCAGTCGCGGTAATCGGGGACCTTCGGCATGCTTCGTCAGCCAAGGTCCTCTTTTCTGCGCGAGGTTGGCCCTGCCAGCCTTGAGACGGTGAACGACCTGTGGGCCGGGTCCCGCGGCGCGAAGACGCGCGGCGGGGCGTGGATCCCGGGCGGGACGCACACGTCCCGGCCGGTGCCGGCCACCCCCCACCGGGCGCCTCCCGCTCACGAAGCGGCGCGTCCCGACAGAGCAAGGATCGACATGGCGGCAACGACCGTTTCCGCGGGTTCGGAGAAGACCTTCTTCGGGCACCCCCGCGGCCTCGCCACCCTCTTCATGACCGAGATGTGGGAGCGTTTCTCCTACTACGGCATGAGGGCGCTTCTCGTCCTGTACCTGGTCTCCGGCGGCGCCGACGCGGCGACCGGCAGCCAGGGTGGCGGACTGGCCATGACGGCCGCCACGGCCACGGCGATCTACTCCGTGTACGTGTCGATGGTCTACCTGATGGCCATGCCCGGCGGCTGGTTCGGCGACCGGGTCTGGGGCGCGCGCAAGACCGTCGCCATCGCCGGCTTCGTGATCATGGCCGGTCACCTGTCGCTGGCCCTCCCGGGCCAGGCCATGTTCTTCGTCGGCCTGGCGCTCGTCGCCGCCGGCTCCGGTCTGCTCAAGGCCAACATCTCGACGATGGTCGGCCACCTCTACGACGGCCCGGACGACCCGCGCCGTGACGGTGGCTTCACCCTCTTCTACATCGGCATCAACCTCGGTGCCTTCGTCGCCCCGTTCGTCGTCGGCACCGTCGGCGAGAAGGTCAACTGGCACCTCGGCTTCGCGCTCGCCGCGGCCGGCATGGGTCTGGGTCTGCTCCAGTTCCTGATCGGCACGAAGAACCTGAGCCCGAAGAGCAACGTCGTCCCGAACCCGCTCTCCGCCGCCGAGCGCAAGAGCATCCTGGTCAAGGTCTGCGCCGTCCTCGTCGTCGCCGCCGCCTTCTACGGCGTCGTCATCGCGATGGGCATGTACACCCTGAACTGGGCGATCGTCCCGATCACCCTCGCCGGTCTGATCATCCCGGTCGCCGTCCTCGTCCGCATCAAGCGCGACAAGGACCTGTCGACCACCGAGCAGTCGAAGATGACCGGCTACATCTGGTTCTTCGTCGCCGCCGCCGTCTTCTGGATGATCTACGACCAGGGTGGTTCGACCCTGTCGCTGTTCGCCGACGGCAAGACCGCCGACACCGTCTTCGGCTTCGGCTTCCCGGCCACCTGGTACCAGTCCCTGAACCCGCTCTTCGTCATGGCGCTGGCCCCGGTCTTCGCCTGGCTGTGGCTGTGGCTGGCCCGCAAGAACCAGGAGCCGAACACCATCGTGAAGTTCGCGATGGGCCTGGTCCTGGTCGGTGCCTCCTTCTTCGTCTTCATCGTCCCGATGAACATGGCGGGCGACGGCACCAAGGTCTCCCCGATGTGGCTCGTCTCGATCTACATGATCCAGACCATCGGTGAGCTGTGCCTCTCCCCGGTCGGCCTCTCGGTCACCACGAAGATGGCGCCGCAGAAGTACGCCTCCCAGATGATGGGCGTCTGGTTCCTCGCCGTCACCGCCGGTGACTGCACCACGGGTCTGCTCTCGCTGGCCGGTGTGGACCTGAACGGCACGGGGGTGATCGCCATGGAGGCGTCGCTGGCCGTGGTCGCGGGCCTCGCGGTGTACATGTACCGCAAGAAGGTCCAGGCCCTCATGGGCGACGTGCACTGACGCACCGCTCCACACGCCGGGAAGGCCCCGGGACACCGCACTGTGTCCCGGGGCCTTCCCGTCTCCGCTCCGTGCCCGTCAGCGGGTGCGGCGGGCCAGCCGTCGCCACGGGGTGAAGGTGAAGACGGCGCCGCCGAGGAGGATCACGGTGCCGGCGACCAGGCCGAGGGCGCGCAGGGCGCCGTCGGACGCGGCGCCGGTCTCGGCGAGGTTCCCGCCGCCGGAGCCGTTGCCCGAGCCGTTGCCGTTCCCGTCCGAGCCGCCGTCGTCGGCGCCGCCGTCGGCACCACCGTTGTCCGAGCCGCCGTTGTCGCCGCTGCCGGAGGCGCCGCCGGACTGCTTGGCGGTGTCCAGGGTGAGGGACGCCTCGACCGCGCCCTTCACCTGGCAGGGGATCTTGATCGGGTCGGCGCCCGGGGCGAGGACGACGCTGATGGTGAGCGCGCCGGGCGAGAGGGTGGCCTTGCCGGTGGCGCCGGGCTTGTAGGTGCCCTTCATGTCGGTGAGGCTCACCGGGTCGTTCATCTTGAGCGCGGTGGGGTTGGGCGCGCCGGTGACCTTGACGGTGCCGCTGTCGTCCCCGCCGATCCTGATGTCCATGGAGGGCGTGAGGGCCTTGGCGGGCAGCGGGGCCGGGCTGTTCATGACGCCCTTGGCGGTCTTGACCGTGAGGTCGTACGCGCCGCCGTTCTTCCGCGCGCTGATGGTGACCTTGGAGTTGATCGAGGCGGGGCCGGGGGACGTACAGGTGAAGGCGACCTTGACCTCCTTGCCCGGGAAGTCGGTCTGGCCTCCGCCGGTGCCACCGCTGTCGGACCCGCCGCCGCTGTCGGAGCCCCCACCGCTGTCGGAGCCTCCGCTGTCCGAGCCGCCGCCGCTGTCGGAGCCGCCGCCGGAGCCGCCGCCGTCGGTCACCTTGATCGTGGCGCCGACGGGGACCTGCTCCTTCGGCGTGCACTTGGTGTTCGTGGACATCGGCTTCGACACGTTGATGTCGTACGCGTCGGGCGTCAGGGTGACGTCGCCCGCCTTCGTCAGCTTCAGGGTGCCCTTCATCTCGGGCAGGACCATGTCGGTGTTCTTGGGGATCGGCGGGTTCTGCCGGGGGCCCTCCATGGCGATCGTGCCGCTCTGCGCCCCGCCGACCTTCATGGTGCCGGTCGGCTTGACGGTGTTCGCCTCCAGGTCCATCAGGCCGGGGTTCTTGGAGGCCGGCTTCACGGTCTTCCAGACGACCTCGACGGTGTCGCCGACCTTGGCGGTGGCGGGTGCGGTGACCAGCACGGTGGTGGTGCCCTGGACCGGCGGGAGGCCGGAGATCGAGGGCGGGATGCACTCCGTCTTGAACGAGATCGGGGCGGCCTGGGCGGGGCCGGCGGACAGCAGGATCCCCGCGCCGCCGAGGATCAGCGCGATCCCGGCCGCGATCGTCCTCCGTTGCGTGCTCACGAATGTCCCTTCGTCGTCGGACTGTTCTCGGACGGTGCGGAGTCGGGGAGGAACCACGGCAGGACCGCGGTCGTCCCGGGGCCGTCCGCGTCCGCCGGTACGGGGACGGGGACGGAGTGGCGGTTCCGGCCGCCGGCCCGGTCGACGAGGACCATGCCGATCCGGAAGAGGGCGGTGGGCACGACCACGGCGAGCAGGACCCAGAACAGGACCACGCCCCAGGGGCGGCCCACCGTCCAGGGCTGTTCGGCCAGGAGCTTCCCGCCGTAGGAGACGGAGACCCGGTAGTCGCCGTGGGCGCCGGCGGCGAGCTCGACGTCCAGCTCGATCTGGGCCTTCTGCCCGGGCTTGATGGTGCCCCGCCACTGGTGCTCCTCGTCGCGGGGGGCGAGGACGCCGCGGGCGGTGCCGACGAGGAAGACGGGGTCGCGGACGGGCGCGGTGCCGAGGTTGCCGACGGTGAGGACGAGGGTGCGGGACGGTGGCGCGCCGAACCAGGTCAGGATCCCGCCGGAGCCGTCGAGGCGGGCGGCGGTGAGGACGGCGAGGCGGCCGTCGCCGGCTGCGTCGGGGAGCGGGGCGGTGGGGTGTCCGGCGACGGTGAGGGCGGCGTCGACGACGTCCTGGGTGCCGGTGACGCCGGAGACGTGGACGACGCAGGGGCAGGGCCGGGGCGGGGCGGCCACCGGCAGTCTGACGCTGAAGGCGCCGCGCGCGTCGACGGTGGCGGCCCGGCCGTCGGTGTTGGCGCAGGAGTTGGTGCCGCCGATGACGCCCTTCTCGGGGGTGCCCTGGCCGCAGAGCAGCACCATCAGCAGGGCGCCGGCCTTCCAGCCGGTGCCGCTGACGGTGATCTCGCCGCCCTTGGGGGCCTGGTTCCGCGAGACGGCGACGGCGGGCGCGGCGGGGTCGGCGGCGGGTGCGGCGGCGGGTGCGGCGGTCGCGGGGAGGGCCGGGAGCAGGGCGAGGACGAGGGCGGTGAGCAGCGCGGCCAGGGCCGTACGGGCGCGGGCGGCCGGTGTCATGCGGTGGCTCCCTTCGTACGGCGGCGGACCGTGTACGCGGCTCCGCCCGCGGCCGCGAGCAGCAGGGCCGCGGTGCCGGCGAGGGCGGGGCCGGAGGCGAAGACGGTGTCGGTGGCGGCGGTGGCGGGGGTGGCTCCGGGGGCGGTGGCGGTGAGCCGGACGGTGACGGAGTCGAGGGCGGGCGGGTCGGGCCAGGGTTCGGTGCGGGCGGTGCGTTCGCCGGGGCGGAGGGTGAGCGGCAGGGCGCGCTCGGGGCGGTCGAGGACGGTGCCGAGGAGGCCGTCGGCGCGGACCGAGAGGCGGGGCCGGTCGAGGACGGTGCTGCCGCGGTTGACGAGGGTGTAGTGGAGGGTGCCGGTGGCCCGGTCGACGCGGGCGTCCTCGACGGTGAGGGCGGCGAGCCGGGGGCCGCTGACCTTCAGCCGCAGGTCGACGTCGGACCGCCGGCCGCCGGCCGAGGCCCGTACGGTGCCGCGGTGTTCGCCGGGCGGGGTGGTGGCGGCGACGGTGACGGCGAAGGGGACGTCGGCGCGGGTGCGGGCGGGCACGGTGACGGTGCGGGCCGCGAAGGCGACGGCGGCGGGCCCGTCGCCCGTGAGGGTGACGGTGAGCGGGCGGGGGCCGGGGTTGGTGACGGAGAGGGTGTCCTCCAGGACGCTGCCGGCCGGGCCTTCGAGATAGGCGTACGGCCGTCCGGCGGCGGGCGCGGCGGTCCAGGCGGGGGTGGCGGGGGGCACGGCGGCGAGGGTGCCGAGGACGGCGCCGGCGGCGAGGAGCGCGTACCGGGTCCTGGTCATGGGCGGGCCGGGCGGGGGCGGCGGGTGAGCCAGAGCAGGGCGCCGACGCCGCCGAGGAGGACGGTGCCGCCGAGGGTGGCGAGGGCGGTGGTGGTGGAGAGGCCGCCGGTCCTGGGCAGTTCGCCGCCGGGCAGGGCCGCTTCGGGCGCCGGCGTGGGCTCGTCCCCGGAGAGGCCGGTGACGGTGAGGGTGAGGGACGGGGCGGGCTTGTTCGCGGGCGTGCAGACGGCGGCGTCCATGCCGAGGGCGTGGACGGTGAGCAGTCCCGCGGTGAAGGTGACGGTGCCGTCGGCCCTCGGCGTGTAGGTGCCGGTGAGGGTGCCGATCCTGATGGGGGTGAAGGCGGGGATCGCGGCGGCGTTGGGCACCCCCTCGACCTTGACGGTGCCCTGGTCGTCGCCGCCGAGGACGAGGTCGGCGCGGGGGGTCATGACGCCCTTGGGGAGTTCGACGGGGCTGTCGGAGACGCCCTTGTCGAAGGTCATGGTGATCGCGTAGGCGTCGCCCTTCTTCTCGGCCGTGATGTCGACGGGCGAGACGGCGGTGCGGTCGCCGATCTTGGTCTCGCAGGCGTACCGCACGTCGACGACCTCGGCGTGGGCGGCGGGCGCGGCGGCCAGACCGGCCGGCGTCCAGACCGCGACGGCGGCCGTGAGCACGGCGGCCGCCCTCCTCCGGTTCGGCTTCCTGTCCACCCGCGACCCCTCACCGCATTTTCCTGACGCGCCATCAGATTGGGCGTCAAGGTACGCCTGGGGCCGTACGGAGGGAAGAAGAGTGACGGTGAAAGTCCTGCGGCGGTCGGGCGGACGGCCCGCAACCGTCAGGCGGGCGAGGCCAGTTCGGCCCAGACCGTCTTGCCGGGGGCGCCCGGGACGCGGTGGATGCCCCAGTCCAGGCAGAGCCGCTGCACGATGAACATGCCGTGTCCGCCCGGGCGTCCGGCCCGGTGCGGGGTGCGCGGCGCGGGGTGTCCGGCGCCCCGGTCGGTGACCTCCAGGCGGACGGTGCGGCTGAGGCGGACCACCCTGAGCCGCTCGGGGCCCTCGGCGTGCAGACAGGCGTTGGTGACGAGTTCGGAGACCACGAGCAGGACGTCGTCGGCGGCGGCCCGGCGGTCGGCGGTGGCGGCGGGCAGCCAGCCCCACTCGGTCAGGGCCGTCCGGGTGAAGTCGCGGGCGAGCGGGACGGTGCCACTGGTCTCGCCGAGCGCGAGCGTACGGACGTCGGAAGCCTGGTCCATCAGCACTTCACCTCACCGGTCGACGAGACAGCAGGGGCAGGGGACGAGCAAGAGGGGCGGTGCGGGGTCCGTCCGGAGTCAGCCGGAGCCGGGCAGGGCGGTGGCGAGGGTGTCGTGCACGGTGAAGACCGCCTCCGCGCCGGTGATCCGGAAGACCCGGGCCACCGCGGGCCGCATGGCCACCAGATGGACCGCGCCGCCGGCCGCCTCGGCCCGCAGCCGCGCCCCGAGGAGCACGTTGAGCCCGGTCGAGTCGCAGAAGTCGAGCCCCGCGCAGTCGACGACGAGCCGGACCCGGCCGGCGTCGAGGGCCGCGTCGAGCGGGGCGCGCAGCAGCTCGGCGGTGTGGTGATCGAGCTCACCCACCGGTACGAGGAGCTCGGCGCCGCCGTCCACGGCCCTGGCGTCGACCCGCAGCCGCGCGCTGCCGATGTGCTGGCGGTCCATGGCCGGGGCCCTCCTCGATCGACTCCGGGAAACCCTACTAGCGGGGCGCCTTCCGGCGCACACGAGCCCCCCATATAACGCACAAACAGGACATTCGCCACTTGCGACGATCGCCGCCGAGCAGGTAGGGCTAGTAAGGAACACCCGATCCAGCCGGCTTTGGAGGCGCCGCACACCGCACCCTGACCCCCACCCAGGAGGAGACACATGTCACCCCGGCTCGACGCCCCGCGCACCCCCACCGCGCCGTCGACACCACCCCTTCCCCACCCCACCCACCCCACACCCGCGCAACACCCGGCGCTCGACGGCCCGCTCGACCGGGTCGCCCCCGCCGACGCCCGCGCCCTCTCGAAGGACCTCTTCGCCCGGCTCGCCGAGCTGGAGGAGGGCACCCACGAGTACGCGTACGTCCGCAACACCCTCGTCGAACTCAACCTGGCCCTGGTCCGCTTCGCCGCCGCCCGCTTCGGCACCCGCAGCGAACCCATGGAGGACATCGTCCAGGTCGGCACGATCGGCCTCATCAAGGCCATCGACCGCTTCGAACTCACCCGCGGCGTCGAGTTCCCCACCTTCGCGATGCCGACCATCATCGGCGAGATCAAGCGCTTCTTCCGCGACACCTCCTGGTCCGTGCACGTCCCCCGCCGGCTCCAGGAACTCCGCCTCGACCTGGCACGGGCCGGCGACGCCCTCTCCCAGCGCCTCGACCGGGCGCCCACCGTCGCCGAACTCGCCGCCGAACTCCGCATCACCGAGGACGAGGTCGTCGAGGGCATGGCCGCCAGCAACGCCTACACGGCCGCCTCCCTCGACGCCCAGACCGAGGACGAGGACCACGGACAGAACGAGACCGCCCTCGCCGACCGGCTCGGCTACGAGGACCACGGCCTCACCGGCATCGAGTACATCGCCTCGCTCAAACCGATGATCGCCTCGCTCCCCGAACGCGAACGGCTCATCCTCTCCCTCCGGTTCGTCACCGGACTCACCCAGTCGGAGATCGGCGCCGAACTCGGCATCTCCCAGATGCACGTCTCCCGGCTGCTCTCCCGCACCCTCGCCCGGCTCCGCCGCGGACTCACCCTGGAGGAATGACCCCCTCTCCGGCGGAATCACCTCCGAAGACCCCCGCGAACCGCCAAAATGGCGACGGAAAGGGCCCGTTCACGGTCGACCGACCCGGACGGGCCCTTCCGCGCGACCACAGCGGGCCACGGACCGGGTGTTGTTGACGACCCGTCCGGAATGGGCGACATTGAGCCCGGGGATTCAGGGGGGAATCTGTCATGGTTTCTGCGTACGCGGAACTGGAAGACCGCATGCGCGCACGGCTGGGGGGCCGCGCGTGCCTCTACGTGCCGTCGTGCCGGCTCGGCCTCTACCTCGCCCTGCGCCACTGGTGCGCACCGGGCGGCCGGGTGCTCATGTCACCCGTCAACGACGACGTCATCTTCTTCGTGGTGCTCGCCGCCGGACTCCGGCCCGTCCAGGCGCCGCTCGACCCGCGCGACGGCTCCCTCGACCCGGCGGCCGTCCCCGACTCCGTCTGGTCCGGGCTCTCCGCCGTCCTCACCACCAACCTGTACGGCAACCCCGACCCGGCGCCCGAACTGCGCGCCCGCTGCGACCGGCTCGGCATCCCGCTCCTGGAGGACGCCGCCCACGCCATCGGCTCCGCCGTCGGCGGCCGCCCGGCCGGCGCCTGGGGCGACGCCTCCGTCTTCAGCCTCTCCAAGCACACCGGCGCCAAGACCGGCGGCTTCCTCAGCGTCGCCGACCCCGCGCTCCGCGACGGACTCGCCGCCGCCCGCGACGCCCTGCTCCGGCCCGCCCGGCTCGGCAGGGAACTCGCCTACCTGGCCCGCCCCTACGCCGAGTCCACCGCCCGCGGCCTGCGCCTCACCCGCGCCGCGCACGCCGCCCTCCGCACCCTCGGCCTGCACGAACGGCCCGGCATCCGGATGCCGTTGCGCCCCGACGAACTGGCCCGCGCCCTCGACGCCGCACCCGCCCTCGACCCCTTCCACTCCTGGGTCCGGGTCGACATGCACGACTACCGGCTCCGCCCCGGCGCCGGCCGCCTCCACCGCACCCGCCGCAGGTTCGCGGCCCTCGACACCGTCCTCGACGCCCACCGGACCGGCACCGCCCGCCTCCTCGCCAGCGAGTACTCCGCCCAGGGCCTCCCCGCCGACGGCGCCGTCCCGCCGCTCTTCCGGGTGCCGCTCCTCGTCGAGGACCGGGACGCCGCCGTCGCCGCGCTCGCCCGCCGCCGGATCACCGTCGGCTACCTCTACGACCCGCCCCTCGACAGCTACGCCGGGGACGCCTTCACCGACCCCTCCCCCGCCCCGGCCGCCGCCGCCTGGTTCGCCCGGCACGCCCTGCCCGTGGACCCCCGCCGCGCCGACGAGGCGCTCGCCGCGCTGCGCGCCTCCGGCGCCCGGCCCGCCGTGCCCTCACCCGCCCTCGGCGGCGCCCGGTGACCGAGACCGTACGGGCGCGGGGCGCCGACCCGGACGCCCCCGGGGCGTCCGGCGCCGGGGCCTCCGAGGCCAAGGGCGGCAAGGACTCCGGCGACGACTCGCTCTTCCGCAACGCCTACGCCCTCATGCTCTCCACCGGCGTCTCCGCCGCCCTCGGTCTCGGCTTCTGGCTGGTCGCCGCCCGCTACTACACGGAGGACGCGGTCGGCCAGGGCTCCGCCGCCATCGCCGCCCAGCGGATGCTCGCCTCCATCACCGCCACCACCCTCTCCGGCGCGGTCGTCCGCTACGTGCCCCGGGCCGGCCGCGCCACCGGCCCGCTCGTCGCCCGCCTCTACCTGCTCAGCACGGTCGTGGTGGCCGCCGCCTCCGGGATCTTCCTCCTCACCCTGGACTGGTGGGGACCCTCGTACGCCCCGCTCGGAACCCTCTCCGCCGGGATCTTCTTCACCCTCTCCTCCGTCGGCTGGGCGCTGCTCACCCTCCAGGACGGGGTCCTCACCGGGCTGCGCAAGGCGTTCTGGGTGCCGGTCGGCAACGCCGTCTTCTCCGTCGGCAAGCTCGTCCTGCTCGTCGTCCTCGCCGCCGCGCTGCCCGTCCTCGGCGTCTTCGTCTCCTGGGCGGCGGCCATCGCCCTCTCCACGGTCCCGCTGGCCTGGCTGGTCTTCCGCCGGCTCATCCCGCAGCAGGCCCGCGCCGACCGGGACCGCGAGCCGCCCACGTACCGCGAGATCGGCCGCTTCGTCGCCGGCGACGCCGTCGGCGCCTTCTTCAGCCTGCTCATGATCAGCCTGCTGCCGGTGATGGTCGCCGTCCGCTTCGACGCCGCCCACAACGCCTTCTTCTACACGGCGTACACCGTCGGCGGCACCATGGAGTTCATGGCCATCAACATGGCCTCCTCGCTCACCGCGCACGCCTCCCACAGCCCCGAGTCCCTCGCCGACGGCGTCCGCGGCGCGCTGCGCCGGATGGTGCTCCTGCTCGTCCCCGTCGTCCTCGTCCTGGTCCTCTTCGCCCCGCTGATCCTCGCCCCCTTCGGCCAGGGCTACGCCGACAACGGCTCGACCGTGCTGCGGCTGCTGGCCGCCGGGGCGCTCCCCCGGGTCGCCGTGGAGCTGTACATCGGCGTGCTCCGCGTCCAGGGCCGCACCGGAATGCTCGCCGCCGTCCAGGGCGGCATGTGCGTGCTGGTGCTGGGCAGCGCCACCGTCCTGCTCGGCCCGTACGGCATCAGCGGCGCCGGGATGGCGGTGCTCGGCGGGATGACCGTGATGGCCGTGGCCTGCGTGCCGGGGCTGCGGGCGGTCCTCCGGGGCCGGGCGGCGGAGCGCGCGCCGGAGCCGCCCGCGCCGGAGAGCTCCCCCGCCGCCGACGACTTCGGCACCAACTGGGCGCGGCAGAGCGCCTATCTGCGCACCACGGCCGCGCACGACACGGTGACGCCCGCCTTCGGCATCCCCGTGTACGTGCCCCGGCCGCGCGCGCCCGGGCCCGCCGCCGTACGCCGGGAACCGCCGCCGGCTCCGGTGCGGGACCGGTGGGGGCTCGTCCTGTGGGCGCTGCTCGGGGCGGCGGCGGTGGCGTTCTGGCTGCCGCTGGCGGTCGCCGAGCCGCTGGACGTGGCCCGGCTCTCCGGCACCGGGCTGCTGTCCGCGCTGCCGGTGCCGACCCTGGCGGCGGCCGGGGCGCTGGTCGCGCTCCAGGGCACGGCGGTCGGCCTGCGCGTCTTCCGCTCCGGTTTCGCCGGCGCCGTCGTCGCGGCCACCTTCCTCGCCCTGCACACCGCGCCGCCGCTGCTCGGCCTGCTGCCGCCGGCGGCCGCGGGGCCGGGCGCCGAGCTGCTCGGGCCGGGCCCGGCCGGTTGGGTGGCGCCGGTGGTGGCGCAGGGCCTGTGCCTGCTGCTCGCGGCGGCGCTGCTGCGGGTGCTGGGCGCCGGCGGGCGGATCACCGCCGGGGTGGTGTGGGTGCTGGTCTGGGCGGGCTGGGCCGGGCAGCAGTCCGTCGCCGCCGCCCCGCTGCCGCCGCTGCTGGGTCTGGCCGGGGTCACGATGGCGGCGTACGCGATCCGGGGTCTGCGCTCCTGACGGGTGTCACCGTCTCGGCAGGGGCTGCCGGAAGTACGGGTCCTGGCCCGCGGTCCGGTACCCCTGGAGTCCCGGGCCCGCGTTGACGGTGAGGTCGCAGCCGGGGCCGGGGACGGGCCGGTTCCAGTGGACGTACGCCTTCGCCTCGGGGAGCGTGGGCGCGACCTCGGGGATCCGCGCGTACCAGTCGCGCTGCCGGTCGGGGCGCTCCGGGTCGGGCGCGGTGGCGAACTCGGCCAGCATGACGGGCTTCCGGTCGGAGATGTTCTCCCGGAGCCAGTCGTAGGTGGGGCGCTGGCTGGCGTCGAAGTCGCGCCAGGTGTCGGTGCCGTGGCAGCGGTAGTAGTTGTACTGGTCCATGCCGATCCAGTCGACGTACCGGTCGCCGGGGTAGAGCTTCTTCATCTCGTCGGCCATGCCGAGGTAGCCGGAGACGGTCCACACCCAGACGACGTTGTCGGCGCCCAGCAGCCGGAAGCGGTCGTGGAGGTGCCGGTAGGCGGCGACGTACTCGGCGGGGGTGCCTGCGCCCTCCTTGATCCGGGCGTCGACCTCCTGGTCGAAGGAGAGGAAGACCCGCTTGCCGTACGCCTTGAGGCGGCGGATCTGCGGGTCGACGATCTCGGCGTCGTACTGCCCGGAGGCGATGTTCTTCCAGCCGAGCTGGGTCTCGGTCCAGCCGGCGTGGTGGGGTTCCTTCCAGACGGTGGACTCCCAGGCGAGCATCAGCAGCCGGTCGCGGCCGAGTTCGCGTTCGTCGTCGGTGAGGAGGGTGCCGTCGAGCGCGTTGCCCGACATGTCGTGGTACGTGTACACCAGGTCGAGCCTGCGGCCGATCTTGCGCTCGAAGGCGTACACCGGCCGGGTCAGCGAGCCGTCCTGGTCGTAGGGGAGGTACGCGCCCCACCAGGCCCCGCAGGGGGAGACGAGCCGGGAGTCGGCGGCGCAGCGGTCGCCGCCCTCGGCGACGGTGGCCCACACCCCTATCCCGGCGGTCAGCGCCCCGACGGCGGCGAGGGCGACCGCCAGCCGTCCGGCGGCCGTGCCCCGGGCGTGCCGGCCGGTCACCGGCCCCCACCGGGCCCTCGTTCACGGGACAGGAAGGATTCGGCGCCGTCGGGTTCGACGGCGCCTCTGGTGGCGGCGGGCAGCGGCAGGCCCGGGAGGAGGGCGGCGACCGTGGTGAGGGCGGCGAGCGGGACGAGGAAGGCGGGCACGGAGAAACCTCCGATCAGGAAGAGGACGGTGGCGGTGAGCGCGGCGAGCGCGAGGCTCAGCGGGGCCGCCAGCGCGAACGCCTCCAGGCGGGCGCCGGGCCGCAGTCCGCGCGGCTGCGGGTGGAGCAGGGCCAGGCCGGGGCCGAGGCAGACGAAGAGGAGGACGGGCGGCCAGCGGAGCACGGAGCCGTCGGGGAGCAGGGTCGCCGCGAGGGCGAGCCAGCCGGAGGCGGCGACGGCGGCCCGGGCCCGGTTCGAGGGCGTGGTCATGAGGCACCGCCTGAGGTGGTGGTCGACGGGGTGTAGGCGAGGACGATCCCGTACGGGTGCTCCTCGACGGTCCGGAACAGCGGGGACTCCTTGAGCCGGTCGCGGAGTGTCGTGAAGCCGCCGGGCGGCAGCAGCCCCTCGCCGGCGGTGTAGATGTCCTGGGTGCGGGTGAGGACGACATGGGCGGTGGTGCCGGGCGGGATGCGGTCGGCGAGGTAGCGGGCCGGGTCGGCGAGCATCCGCTCGTTCTCGGGGAGTTCCTGCTCGGCGAAGAACCAGTGCTCGACCTCGTCGTAGCGGTGCAGCGCCTGCGGGAAGGAGCCGGAGGTGGCGAGGAGCAGCCCGCCCTCGGGCAGCCGGTCGATGGCGCGGGTGACCAGCGCGGACTCGACGGGCGGGGTGTAGTACATGGCGTCCTTGCCGTAGTACGCGGGCAGGAACCCGGCGGTCAGGGCGAGCAGGACGGCCGGCAGGGCGACGGCGGCGGCCCGGCGGCGGACGACGGCGCCGCGGCTGCGGCGGGCGCCGCCGGCGGCGGGCACGAGCGCGGCGGCGGCGAAGAACGCCGCCCCGGGCAGCCCGAAGAGGTAGACCCGGAAGAGCATCTCGCCGCCGTAGTCGTTGACGGCGAAGAGCGGGACGGGGGCGGCCGAGGCGAGCAGCAGCGGGAGCGCGCCGCGGGTGAGCCGGCGGCGGGCGAGGACGGCGATCCCGGCGCACAGGACGACGGCGAGGGCCATGGCGATGCCGGCCTTGCCGGCGAGCTCCGGCCCGGGTCCGGTGAGCTGTCCGGCGTATCCGGCGCGGGAGTTCTGGGTGAGCCGGCCGAGGGACTCCCTGAGGGTGCCCAGGGTCTCCAGGAAGAGCGGGCGGCCCATGGTGAGGTCCCAGGCGAGCATGATCAGGCCGGCGACGGCGAGCAGGCCGAGGTTGCGGTAGCGGCGGGTGAGGCAGAGGGCGGCCAGGACCACGCAGAGCATCACCGGGGTGAGCTGGTGGACCGCGTTCACCGCGAGGATCAGCGGGGACAGGATCAGCACGCCGACGGCCCGCTGCCGGGTGGTGGTGGACGGCGGCACGGTGGCCGCGGCCGGGTCGAGCGCCGTCCGGTCGCGCAGCCGCCCGGCGCTGCCGGGCCGGACGAAGTGGCGAAGGACGACGGCGAGCACGGTCAGGTGGAGGACGTAGGCGAGGCCCTGCGGGGCGAGGTAGTCCTGGCCGACCCAGTTGGCGAGCTGGAAGATCCAGACGGCGGTCCAGACGAGCCGCCAGTCCTCGGTGAAGGTGCGGTAGAGCAGCACCAGCACCGGCAGGAGCATCAGGCCGAGGACGATGGGCGCCCAGTTGAGGTAGACGGCGGTGGACTCGACGCCGAAGGCGCGGACGAGGGCGGCGTTGAGGGTGAAGAAGCCGGGCCACTGGTCGTAGGCCGACATGTTCCCGGACAGGGCGGCGCCCGGGCGGAGTTCGCCGGCGCCGAGGATCGTGTTGACGACGGCGTCGTGCTTGGACGCCCACGGGTAGCGCACCGAGTCGTAGAGGACGGCGGGCGCCGCCTTGAGGGCGACGAGGAGGCCGACGCAGTAGACGAGCGGCCAGCCCGGCGAGGTCCCGGCCCGGCGCAGCGCCACCAGGAACCCGGCGGTGAGGACGACGAGGGAGGCGTAGAAGGGGACGGGCAGCCGGTCGAGGAGGCCGAAGTCGTCCATGGAGCGGAAGTCGACCAGGGGCAGCGACGCCCCCCACAGGCCGAGGCCGACGACGAGGAGGGCCGGGGTCAGCCAGGTGAGGGCGGAGGCGGCGCCGGTGCGGCGGGGGCGCGGCCCGCCCGCCCCGCCGGCCCCGCCC
>NZ_JOGX01000085.1 GCF_000719555.1 Streptomyces sp. NRRL F-5727 | reverse complement strand
AGGTGGGGCGGCGGGGTGGGGCGGATGCGAACGGACGCATACCTGGGCTCCCTGGCCTGAGGGGACGAGAGCTGGACACCGGCACGGCGCACCACGGGGGGTGCGCGGCGGCCGGGTCAGAGCTCTCGCTGAGCGCGTCACGTCCTCCCGAGGAGGCCGCCGCGCCGAGCCGCTGCGGGGATGTTAGCGGACAGGAAGGTTTCCTACCAGACCTCGGAGGGAGGGGGAGGGGAGGCGTTCCGGCGGTCTCGGCTGCGATGTCGTCCCTGCCGTCGACGTGGGCACGGAGGCGCCGGACGGCCGGTAGCGTGGCGACGCGGAGGACGGGGAGGGGAGTTCCGGTGGTCGAGCGGATCTGGCTGGACGTCACGTACGCGGAGAAGGACCGGGCGAAGGCGGCGGGGGCGCGATGGGATCCGGCCGCCAGGCGCTGGTACGCGCCCCGCGAGGGCATGGCCGCGCTGGAGCCGTGGGTGGCGGCCCCGGACGTGCCGGACCTGCTGCCGGGCGAGGACCGCACGCTCGGCGACGGGCTGTTCGTCGATCTGGTGCCGTCCAGCTGCTGGTTCACCAACGTCCGCTCCTGCGTGTCCCCGGGCGACTGGGAACGGCTCCGCCGGATGATCACCCGGCGGGCCGGGATGCGCTGCGAGGCGTGCGGCGCCGGCGAGGACCGGCGGGCCGGACGGTGGCTGGAGGCCCACGAGCGGTGGGTGTACGACGAGCCGGCCCGCGTCCAGTACCTGAGGCGGCTGATCTGCCTGTGCACCGACTGCCACACCGTCACCCACTTCGGGTACGCCCAGGTCCGCGGCCTGGAGGCGCAGGCCTTCGCCCATCTGACCAAGGTCACCGGGATGGACGGGCCGACGGCCCGCGGCCACGTCGACGCCGCGTTCACGACGTGGCGGCGCCGCTCGCAGCTCGTCTGGGAGCTGGACCTCGGCATCCTCACCGACGCCGGGATCACCGTCCGGCGGCCGCCCGGCGCGCGGGAGCGGCCTGGCATCGCGGCGGCGAGGCTCGCCGACCCCGCGCTGCCCGCGCCGCGCGGGGACGCCGATGTGCTGCGCGAGCCCGGCAGTCGGTAGCGTGATCGCCTGCCGCATGGAACGTCCATGGGCCCGCGCGGTCCCCGCGCGGGCTTGCGGCGGAGAGTGATGAGGCACCATGAGCGCACCGACGAAGCCCGAGGTCGACGTACCGGAGGGGGACGCGCCGACCGAGCTGGCCGTCCGGGACCTGGTCGTCGGGGACGGCGTCGAGGCGAAGCCCGGCATGGTGGTCAGGGTCCACTACGTCGGCGTCACCTTCGCGTCCGGCAGGGAGTTCGACGCCTCCTGGGACCGGGACGAGCCGTTCAAGTTCGCCCTGGGCGGGGGCAGGGCCGTCAAGGGCTTCGACCGGGGCATCCGGGGCATGAAGGTCGGCGGCCGGCGCGAGATCGTCGTCCCTCCGCGCCTCGGTTACGGCAAGCAGTCGCCCTCGTCGGCCATCCCCCCGAACTCGACGCTCGTCTTCGTGGTGGACCTGCTCTCCGCCACCTCCTGAGGCGGGCCCGGTACGCCGGCGGGACGCGCGAGGCGTGGTCGTGCCGCGAAGCCGTGCCTCGCCGTGCCTCACTCCTCCAGCGAGGGCGGCCAGACGTATCCGTACGCTTCGGCGCACGCGCGGTCGCCGCCGCTGACGACCGCGTTCTCCAGAGGGTGGGGGCGGCGGACGGCGGCGACGATGCGGTCGGCCTGGACCTCGGGGCTCTCCGGAGTCACCTCGAAGCCGATGATCAGCTGGACGGAAGGGTGCGCGTTCTCACGGGGCGCGTGGAGAGAGACCAGGACCTTTCCGGGGTCGGAGTCCCACACGGAGACCCAGAACGGGTCGCTGTCCCACGCGGCGAGGGGATTGGGCAGGACGAACAGCCTGTCGTGCACCGAGTCCGCGACCTCCCAGGCACGTGAAGGCCGTTCCGCCAGAGCCATTCTTCTCTCCCCGTTCCCCCGGTACCGCTCCGTCACCCGGCTCGGCTGAGCCGGAGAGGTGATCGCCGCAGCCTACTGAGACGGGGTCGTGACCGCTTCACCGCCCTGCCCGCCCCAGGGCCTCGTCAGTACAGGCCCGAGCTGACGTAGAAGCAACTGGCGTACGAGGTGCCCGATTTCAGCGCCCACTTGCCGGTGTAGGGGCGGACCGTGCCGGAGCCCGCGCCGCGGACCACGACGTCGTACGTGCCGGGCCTGAGGCGGATCGTGATGCTCTTGGCGGCGGTCGAGCAGGAGTCGTACAGGCCGCCCGGCGGGCTGGTGGGGAGGGTGCGGCGGGTCGTGCAGGTGACGCACGCCTCGATCTCGGCGGTGCCGTTCTCCGGGCCCGCGTACAGGACCTCCAGGGTCTTGGTGGAGTCGTTGGCGATCACCAGCTCGGTGGTCCCCGCGGGGGCGCCGCCCTCGGCGGCCGGGGGCGGCAGGGCGCCCGCGCTGCCCTTCGCGGCGTCGGCGACGTCCACGGCGATCAGCAGGTCGGCGGCCTTCCTCGCGTACGGCCCCGTGGTCACCTCCTTGAGCGTGTCGCGCGCCTCCCGGTACTTCTCCTTGTCGTACTGCAGCGTGCCGCAGGCGTAGCGGACCCCCGGCAGCGCGACACGGGACTTGTCGGCGACGGACTTCGCGCCGGGTTCGTTCGCGTCGCCGAGGCCGACGAGCTCGATCATCCGCCCCATGCTGGAGCACGGCCGCCGCGCGGCGTCCTCGGCGGCGTGCGTGTACAGCGCGTCGATCCGCGCCGGGACGAGCGCGGCCTGCGGAGAGTCCGGGGTGTCCTCGACGATGGACTGGTACGTCCGGATGGCGTACTCGTCGGACCAGTACCCGCTCACCGCGCCGGAGTCGTCGTACGTCGTGCGCCTCCGCGCGGCCGCGACCACGGCGTCACCGTGGGCGAGGCGCAGTGCGGCGAGGCGGGGCGACGAGGTTCCGAAGCGCGCCTCGAAGTGGACGGTGGCGAGCGCGTACGCGTCCTCGGCCGCCTCGTGGTCCCCGTCCTCGACCGCACGTTCGGCCAGCAGCGTCTGCCGGCACGCGAACCGGCCGGTGCGGGCCGCGGCGGGCGCCGGGCCGAGGGTGAACTCGTTCAGATCGCCCTCGATCCGGGTGTAGTGCTCCAGCGCGGTGGCGCAGTCCCCGGCGAGCTGCGCCGCGTCCGCCTTCTCCAGGCGGCTGTCCGCGGCGAGCCGCAGCCCGGCGACGCCGCCGACGGCGACGACGAAACCCAGCCCGGCGGCGAACAGCGCCCGCCGCCGTTCCCGGACGGTGGGCAGGGTGAGACGGACAGGGGAGGGGCGCCGCAGCGCGCGTGTCAGAGCGAAGGCCAGGACGCCCGCCCACAGCACGTACAGCACGGTCCAGACCGTCGGAGCCGTCCCCGCGTTCAACCACACCGCGAGGCCGAACAGCGCCAGCGTCCCGAGGAGGGACGTCACGAAGGCGCCGCGCCGTCCCAGCGCCGCGAAGCCCGCACCGGGCGCGGCCGCGATCACCGGCGCGAGGAGCCACAGATACCAGGGGCCCGGCCCGGAGGAACTCTCCAGCGCCGTCGTGACCGTCGTCAGCATGCTTCTCCTCCGGGGTGCGTGCGTGGTCGTGCCGTCGGTGGCGCTGAGCTGGGGGCGGGTTCGTCCTTCGATCGGATCGTTCAACAATCCTCTACGGTAGGGGAGTTGGATGGCAACCGTCTCGTGCGGGGACACGTCGGTTTCCGGTCTCCACGGGTTCGCCCTGCCACGTGCCGGCCCTGGGGCGTCCTGCTGACGGGACCCGCGGGCAGCGGCTCCACGTCGGTGCCGCTGCGGTTGGGGCGAAGGCGCGCGGCCGGCTCCCCGACTAGCGGTACTAGGAGAGCTCTGGCGCTGATCGAACGTCACCAGGCCCGTGCCCGCACCGACCTCGCGGAGACCCTCCACGAGGCGGGCGACGATACGGCGGCCCTGGCCAGGACCGCCGAAGCCGAGCCGCTCCTCCCCGCCTCCGCCGCCCCGCACCGCGCCTACCTCGCGCGCCTGCGGGAGCGGTGCGAGGCGGGCGCCCGCCGGTAGGCCCGCCGGCTACCGGGCCGGGCGGGCAGGTCAGACGAGCGGGTCCACAGTGGCCGGGGCCACGCGGAACGGGTGTGCGCCGCCGGCCGTGTGCATGCGGAGGACGACGCCTTGAGCGGGGACCTTGCCGCCGTACGCCCACCAGGCGTGCAGGGCCGAGGCGTACGCCGCCGGGTCCGCGTCCGCCCCGGCCCGGGTGTCGGCGGCGAGCCGGAACGCGCCCCGCGCCCGGCCGCGGACGACGCAGGTGTGCGGGCCCGTCACGTACACCGCGGTCGAGCAGTGGGGGTACAGGCGCAGCACCTCCTCGGTCCACGCGCCGGGGCCGCCCAGCCGGGGGTCGTGCGTCGGCCCGTCGCGCAGGACCACGTCGGCCACGTCGAGGTCACCGGCGTGCCGCGTCTCCTCGTGCACGGCGAGATGCGCGTCTCCGGCGGCACCGGGCGGATGGCCGGCGGACCGTTCGAGCGCGATGTCCGTCCCCTCCACGCGGGTCCGTACGCGCAGGGCAGCCGTCACCCGCCCCCGGCCGTACGGGGGGAGCGGGAGCGGTTCGAGGGACGCGGGGACGGGAGGCTCGGGCAGGTTCATCAGCGCGTAGAAGTGCCGGCGCAGCAGCTCGGCCGACCGCCTCGGTTCCGAGGTGACGAGGCCGGTGAGCGCGGGATCCGGGCGGTGGGCGGTGATCGCCCGCCGCACCTGGGGGAGGAGTGAGGCGTTCGGATCGAGCCGGGGCGCGGACCGGACGAACTCCGCGAGCGGCGCCTCGGCGTCGAGGACGCCCGCCCCGTCGGCGGCCAGCAGTACGGGGGTGCCCAGCGCGGCGGCGTAGTAGGACACCGCGCCGAAGTCCCCGAGGACGAGGTCGGCGGCGAGCAGGGCCTGGCGCCACGCGTGGACGGGGTCGACCAGGGTCAGACCGCTGCGCCGGGCGCGATCCAGCCAGGCCCGGATCTGGCCGGGGCCGTGCCCGTACCAGATGTTCGGGTGGAGCACGGCGGCCAGACGGTAGTCGTCGGCCGGCAGTTCGGCGGCGAGCCGGGGGAGGAGCGCGGGCAGCACGTCCGCGCCACCGCCACTGCCGAACAGGCCCTCAGGGTTCCACGTCGAGTTCAGGACGACGAGCCGCTGCCCGCCGCGCACGCCCAGCGCCCGCCGGAACCTGTCCCGGTACGGACGCGCCGCGAGCATGCGGTCGAAGCAGGGATCCCCGGCGAGGACGGCCGAGGGCACCGCCTCCGCGCAGACCAGGCCGAGACGTGCGAGCTGCTCGGGGTGGGAGAGGACCAGGCCGTCGACGTACGGCTTCCCGTCCGACAGCAGCCACTCCGGCGACAGCCCGAACGTCGGCGTCTCGGACGTCGGCGCCCCGGATCCCGGCCTGCTCAGTCTCTTGGTGTATCCGGCGCCATGCGACAGCACGCTCAACTTGCCCTGTATCAGATCGAGTTCGCCGCCGAAGCTCGCCGAGATCGCCAGGTCCACCGGGGTCGCGAGCGCCTGCTCCCAGGGCAGCTCGGGCAGTTGCAGCGCGTCGAGGAGTTCGCGGACGCCGCCCTGGAAGGGGGAGGAGCCCGTCGAGGTCACCAGGAGCTGGACGCGGAAGTCGTCGTGGAACAGCGGCACCAGGTCCAGGAGGCGGCCGGCCGAGGTGACGTTGTGGACCACCAGCAGGACCCGGCGTCGGGTGGTCCGGCTCGCCCACCGAGAGGCGCCTTCGCCGACCGGTACGCGAAGCGCCAGGGGTTCCCGCCCCACTCGTGACCTCCTGAACGGGGTTCGTCGTCGCGGTCGTCGCGGCCACACCCTATCCCGGGCAAACCCGGGATTCGCGAGCGCACGATGATCATGGTCTGGCACAGTCGTGCCATGCGCAGTGACGAGGCCGTCGGGCAGGGAACCGTCGCCGATCTGGCACAGGAGCGGTGGCAGATCACGCTGAGTGGAGAGCTGCCCGCGCGGTTCGCCGAGCCGGGGTGGAGCTACGAGGAGATGGTCGCGCGCCGCTGTCCCGGCTGCGACGGCACCCTGCACGCCCTGCGCAGACCGTACGAGTCCCAGGGCCGGACGTACCGGTACACGGCGCTCGTCTGCCCCGCTTGTCCCGCCGCCTTCACCCTCGCGGACCTCGGTGCCCGGCGGTACGACGAGCTGACCGGCACCGCCTCCCGCCGACGCGCCCCCGCCCCCGCCCCCGCGCCGCGCGAGACCAGCCCGGACAGGCGGCCCGCCGCGACCGTGACCGTGCGGGTCACGGTCCCGGGGCAGCGCACCGAGCGGGGACCGGCGTGGCCGGAGGATTTGGCCGTGCCCGACGGGACCGAGCGGCGCGCCCTGCTGTGGTGCAAGACCGCCGACCCCGCGTGGCGCCCGGCCGAGGCCGCGCTCGCCGCCGCCGAGGACGTGCGGGTGATCCTCCCCGACGGGACGGGATACGAGGCGCTGCGCACGTGGCTGGAGGAGCGGGACGTCCCGTACCGGGTGAGCCGCTACTGGGAGGAGGCCGGGCAGGTCGGCACGGTCGGCGACACAGGCGGGCGTACGGAGCTGGTCGCGGCCGGTCCGGACGGCGCGGCGCCCGCCGCGGGACCGTGGGCGGTCGCGGCGCGGGACGCCTTCGCCGCCCAGTGGGACGCGCTGGAGACACTGCCGGACGCGGATGCGGACGCCGGCGGGGACGCTTACGTGCCCGTCGGCGAGCTGGTGCCGGCCGAGTGGGCCGGGCTGCTGCCGCACCCGTCGTTCAATCCGGTGCAGGCCGCCGCCGTGCCCGCGGTGCTGGAGGAGACCGGGCATCTGGTCGTCGTCGCGCCGACGGGCGCGGGGAAGACCCCCATCGGGATGGTCGCGGCGCTGGCGGCGCACGCCCGCGGACGCAAGGCGGCGTGGCTGGTGCCGCAGCGCTCGCTCACCGACGAACTCGACCGCGAGCTCCGGCTGTGGCGCCGCCACGGACTGCGCGTGGTGCGCCTCTCCGGTGAGGCCGCGGTGGACACGGAGCTGATCCGGTCGGCCGACGTGTGGGTGGCGACCACCGAGAAGTTCGAGGCGATCTGCCGCGCGGGCTCGCTGCGGGACGCGCTCGCCGAGGTCGGCTGTCTGGTCGTCGACGAGATCCACCTGCTCGGCGACCCGGGGCGCGGCGCCGTCCTCGAGGCGCTGCTCGCCCGCGTACGCGACGACAGCGCGGCCACCCGCATCGTCGGCCTGTCCGCGACGGTCGCCAACGCCGACGAGGTCGCCGACTGGCTCGGCGCCCGGCTCGTCCGGACCACCTGGCGGCCCACCCGGCTCACCTGGCAGCTGCCCCATCTGCCGCCGGTCGACGAGACGGACTGGGCGGCGCGGGTCGCCGTCCGCACCGAGGCCGCCGTCCGCATCGCCCGGCAGGTCACCGAGGACGGCGGCAGCGTCCTCGTCTTCTGCGGCAGCAAGCGCGGGGTCCGCGCCACGGCGCTCGCGCTGGCCGCCGACCGGGGCGTGCCCACCACCGGCGTCGACGCCGACGACGCCGAACAGGTGGAACGGCTCTGCACCAAGGCGGGCGTACGGCTCCACTACCGGGACTGGCCGTACAAGCGGGAGGCCGAGCAGGCGTTCCGCGCCCGGGAGGCGGAGGTCCTGGTCGCCACCTCCACGGTCGCGGCCGGCGTCAACCTCCCGGCCCGCGCCGTCATCGTCCGCGACACCACCCTCGGCCTGGACCGCGTCGAGGTGTCGATGGTCCAGCAGATGTTCGGCCGCGCCGGGCGCATCGGCGCCGGCGAACGCGAGGGCTGGGCGTTCCTGCTCACCGACCCGGCGGAACGGGCGCACTGGCAGGCCCGGCTGGCCGCCGGATACACCGTGCGGTCACGCCTCGACGAGTCGCTGCCCGACCACCTCCTCGCGGAGGCCGTGCAGGAACGGCTCGCGACCCTCGACGAGGCGGAGCGGTGGTGGGCCGGCACCTTCGCCGCGTACCAGGGCCACGACAGCGTCGAGCCGCTGCACGAGGCGGCACGGTTCCTCGCGGACGTGGGGTGCCTGCGTACCGCCGCGGACGAGGACCGACTCGAACCCAGCCCGCTCGGCCTGCTGACCAGCCGCTTCATGGTCGACGCCACACTCGCCGACGACCTCGCGACGGCCCTGCGGCAGGCCCCGGTCCCGGAGGACCCGCTCGCCGCCGAGCCGGTCCTCGCGGCCCTGCTCAGCACCCGTCTGCCCGTCCTCGAGACGGCGCCGTTCACCGAGCGGGCGAAGGCGGCCCTGCGCCGGGTCCTGCGCGAGGCCGAGCGCACGGGCGACGACGAGCCGGACGACGCCTGGGGGATCGGCCCGGTGAAGGAGCCGGCGCCGGACGACGACGAGGAGCCGCCGCAGGCCGGAGACCTGGCCCGGGCCGTCCTGCTGCTCGCCGCCACCCGCCCGGCCCTCTTCCGCGGCCGGCCCTCGTACGTCCTCGGCATCCCCGTCGAGTCCATGTCCGGCATCCTGGAGGAGGCCCAGCGCTACCTGGCCTGGCTCGGCGCCCAGGGCCCGCTCGGCACCGTCCACCCCTGGGTCGCCGTCGCCGCCGGTGACCTCGCGCTGCGCATCCGCTGGCGCGCCCTGGGGCCCGGCCGCGGGGCCGGGCGGCTGCTCTGGATGTGCGAGCGGATGGCCACCGCCCCGCTCGCGCCCCAGCTCGTGCCCCGCCTGTGGCACGCGGCCCGGGCGCGCGGCATCGACGCGCCCGACTGGCCCGGCACCACGCCGCCCGGGGACTGCGCCCTGCCCCCGGACCGCTACCGGTCGCTGCTGGCCGAACGCGTCACCGGCACGCGACTCGCGCTGCAGGCGGACACGGTCCGGGCCTGGGCACCGCCCGGAGCCGTCGTCCACCTGTGGAACGGCGCGACCACCACCTCGTACACCTCCGACGGCGAGGAGATCACGCTCCCGCTCCCGGTCGCCGACCCGGCCGACCCGTCGGCCGGCCGCTGCGGCGCGGCGGTCTTCGGTCGCGGCGACCGGATCGCGGCGGGCCGGTTCGAGGCGTACACGGCGGTCCGGGCCTGACGCGCGCGTGCCGTCACGGAGGGGCGGCTCCGCGGGCGACACGCCGCACAGCCTCGGGCGCGGCACCGAGCCTGACGGCCGGGGCCGTGCGGCCGCAGAATGCGTTGCCCCTCCGTCGAGCCGCGTGAGAGCATCGAGGCCGACCGGTCCGTCCCCCTTCGCTCGCGCTTCGCCACGCGAACGGAGGAGGGGGCGGGCCGTTGGCATGTCGGCACTTCTGGCCATCCTCGAGACCGCAAGGGGCGGGTAGCGCGTGACGCACGGAGCAGAGTCCTCGGAAGCCCGCATCGACGACGCGGACAGCATCCTGATCGCCCCTGCGGCGCTGCACGGAACCGCCGCGATCCGGGACTTCTTCGGGAGCGTGATCACTCCGGAGGAACTGGCCTCCGGGACCCCCGATTTCGCGCGGAAGACGGTCTACGTCTGTGGCGACGTCGCCGCGATCGGCGACGGCCCCCTGCGGACGGCCGCCCGGGTCTTCGTGGTCCGGGAGCTCTCGCACGGTCACCGTGAGGACGGTGCCGGCCCCTGGCCCGTCGTCGACCTCGGCCGGGTCCCCGTCCGCGTCCACGGCGTCGGCGTGTACTACCGCAGCTTCTTCGAACGCGGCGCCGACCACTTCCGGCGGATCAGCGCGGAGCACACGTTCCAGTCCCTGACGGAGTCCACCAAGCCGGGGGCGGCCCGTCGCAGCGGCATCTACCTCACCCCCGTCGAAGAGGACGGCGGGGAACTGCACTTCCGCCTGCTCCGGTGCTCCACGAACCTCTCGGGCCCGACCGAGGGCTTCGGCCCGACGGACACCCGCATCGTCGAGGACCTGAACCGCGAGGCCGCCGCCGTCTTTCGCGACCAGGCGCCGCTCAACCACGTCCTCGCGCAGATCTACCACAACACCCTCGCCACGCCGGAGCGCAAGCAGTCCAAGGCCAGGATCTCGGCCCACGCCGACAAGACGAAGGACATGCCCGCCAACGGCATCATGGCCTTCTGCACCTTCTACGACGGCCTGGAGAAGCTGCGGCCCCTGGCGGAGGACCCCTTCGACCACGGCCTGAAGGGCGTCAGCGGACTCACCAGACTCCACTTCCGCCGCAAAGACCGCACCGAAGCGCTCGACGGAGTCGCCCTGCCCGAGCAGTTCACGGTGACGCTCTATCCCGGCTCCGTCTTCTTCATGCCGCTCTCCACCAACCGCCTGTACACGCACGAGATCCGGCCCTCGGCCCTGGACGCCGAGTCGATCCCCACCCGCCTGGGATACGTCGTGCGCTGTTCGAGCACCGAAGCCGTGCACAAGAACGGCCAGACGTTCCTCAAGGTGGCCGGAGACCTGGTGAAGCTGGAACCACCCACGCCGGCCGGGATGGACGAGCTCCGCAGACTGTACGCGGAGGAGAACAGGACCTCGTCCTTCATCGACTACGGCGCCGACTTCCTCTTCAGCATGAACACGGGAGACTACCGTGCCCCCCGCGTCTAGGATCCAGGACGAGATCATCTCCTGCACGCTCCCGGCCGAGGGGGACCCCTTCGCCGAGCTGATGGCATCGGCGCACCTGGAGGACGTGGGAAAGGGCCGGACCGGCGCCGTGCTGAGCAGGATCGACGCAACCGGCGGTGTGCCCCTGGTCCGTACGACCACGCGGTACGCCGGCCCGGCACAGCGTTTCCAGCCGGTGCACGAACGCCTGGCGCGGCGGATCCAGGAGCGCGCGGCGATTCCGGTCGCCTTCAACAACGCCCTGATGGAGAGCTACACGAACGCCTACCGGAGGATGGGCGCCCACTCCGACCAGGCCCTCGACCTGGCCGACGCCTCGTTCATCGCCGTCTACTCCTGTTACCGGTTTCCCGAAGCGGACCCGCAGCGGAAGCTGATCGTCGAGTCGAAGGAGTCCGCTGACGAGCGATACGAGATCCCCCTGGCTCACCACAGCGTCGTCGCGTTCTCCGTCGACGCGAACCGGCGCCTCAGGCACCGCATCGTGTGGGACGCGCCCGCCGCCTCCCAGGGGCGGGCGCCGGAGCCGGACAACCCCTGGCTGGGCGTCACCTTCCGGACCTCGAAGACCGTGATCCGGTTCGACGAGGGACACGCCCGCCTCCCCCAGGGCGAGCGCCTCACCCTGGCGGACGAGGAGCAGGCGCGCGAGTTCTATCGCCTGCGGCGCCGTGAGAACGACGAGACGGACTTCACCTACCCGCCCCTGACGTACACCATCAGCGAGAGCGATCTGCTTCCGCCCGCCTGACGGTGACGGCCCGGCCGGGGGATCACGGCGTTCGCAGGGTGGCGAGCGCGGTGTGCAGGAGGAAGGCTTCGGCGCGGTCCCAGGGCCAGCCGTTCTCGACGACCAGCGTGCGCCATCCGCCAGGGCCGAACCAGAACCACAGCAGGTCCGCCGTCTCCTCCTCCGGGCGGCGGCCGCCCCGGCGGTCGGACGCCATCAGGGTGTGCAGATGGCGCGCGGCGGTGCGGAGGGCGGCACGGTAGTCGGCGGTGGCGCGCTCCCACAGGGCCTCGCCGTCCTCGTGTGACGGCAGCGCCTTGTGAATGGCCTCGTGCACGCTGAACATGCTCTCGTTGCCCGCCCGGGTGCCGTGCGCCAGTGCGCTGACGGCCGACTCCAGGTCAGGCGCGGCAAGTACGGCCGCGATGGCCTGCTCGTGGCCGGAGGCCCGTACGGCCGTGTCGACGATCTCGTTGAGGAGGTCGCTCTTGCTTCCGGCGCTCGCGAAGACGGCCTTGGCGGAGACGCCCGCCTCGTCCGCGATGTTCGCCACGGTCACCCGCCCGTAGCCGTGCTCCGCGAACAGTCGGGTCGCCGACTGGAGGATCCGCTCGCGCGTCTGGGCGGCGGCCTGCGCGCGCAGGGGCGAGACATACGTGCGTGGGGTGGTCGGCATGGGCCCAGTCTAGTCGAGGAAGTTGTCGACCTATTCAATAGGCGGTGTGTAACCTGAATATGGTCAGGGCGGGGAACCGCCCCCTCAGCGAGAGGAATCGAACCGATGGGAATGTCACCCGAGGACGCGGCACGCGGTCTCTTCACGGTCCTGGCGACCGGGGACGCGGCGCTGGCCGAAGCGGTCGTGCACGAGGACTTCACCAACCGCGAGGCGGTCGTCTCACCCGCCGCCTGCTCGCTCCCCGGCCCGGCCGGCGCCCTCGCGTCGGGCGCGTGGCTGCGCTCCGCCTTCTCCGACCTGAGCTTCCCGGTCACCGACCTCGTCCACGACGGCGACCAGGTATGGATACGGCTGCACATGCGGGGCCGGCACACCGGCCCCTTCGTCCACTACCGCGACGGCGAGCTGCTCCAGGCGATCCCGCCCACCGGCGACGAGATCGACTCCGAGCAGGTCCACGTCCTGCACCTGCGGGACGGCAAGGTCGTCCGGCACGAGGCCGTCCGCGACGACCTCGCCCTGCTCGGGCAGCTCGGCATCTTTCCCCCCGGCCCCACCGTCCAGCGCATCGCCGACTGGCACGCGGACGGCCGCGCCGCCCGCGCCGCCGAAACGATCGCCGCAGCCGCGACCCGGGCGGCGGCCACCGCCCACGACCACGCGCCCGGCTGAGCCCGGAGACTGCGGTCGGTGCGAGAGCGCATCCGGCCGGGCCGGGCGTGCGGGGGAGACCTCCTCGCTGGACAGGACGCGAAGCCGCGTGGTTGTCGGGTGTCGCGACGGAGCCGTCGGGTGGGTCCTCGGTATACCGGTGCTCTCGAAGGGTCGCGCACAGCAGAGGGAGAACCGTCATGGCGCTTCAGCGTATGGACAACGTCGGCATCGTCGTCGAGGACCTGGACGCCGCCGTCGCCTTCTTCACCGCGTTGGGCATGGAAGTCGAAGGCAGGATGCGGATCGAGGGCCTCTTCGCGGACCAGGCGGTCGGACTCGACGGCGTCCGCAGCGAGATCGCGATGATGCGGACCCCTGACGGCCACGGCAGGCTGGAGCTCGCGCAGTATCACGCCCCCGAGGCGATCGGCGCCGGTGCGCACAACCCGCCGAACACCCTGGGCCTGCACCGGGTCATGTTCGCCGTCGACGACATCGACGACACCATCGACCGGCTGCGCTCCCACGGTGCCGAACTGCTGGGCCAGGTGGCTCGGTACGAGGACGTCTACCGCCTCTGCTACCTCCGCGGCCCCTCGGGCATCATCGTCGCCCTGGCCGAACGCATCGGCTGACGGCCTGCGCCGCCCTCCGCGCGGTACAGCCCCGTCAGCGCAGCCGCTCGAACCAGGTCGGCATCGGCGACGGCCTCGGGGTGGACGTCGTGGGCGGTCCGGCCGTCGGCGATCTTCCGCCAGTTGGCCCGCGCGAGCACCCGCTGGACCGCGAGCACCTGCGCGGCGCGCAGGCGTGCCACCGCCGCGCACGCTCCGCCAACGGACCCTCGACCACGCCACGGCGTTCACACGGGGTTAGGGTCACGAACAGGGGAGGGATTGAGATGTACTTCGATGAGAACGAGCCACAGTCCGTTCGAGAGGAACGGTTCGCCGCCGAACGCGCCAGTCGCAGAGAGGCGCGGAGGACCGCGGTGCTCGACTGCGGGGGAGCCCATATCGGCGCGGCGATCGTGACCGTCGGCCTGGTGCTCCTGGGCTGGTTCGGCAAGACGGTCGCCCTGGGCGTCGTGAGCGGAGTCTTCCTGCTCTGGTTCGCCGCGGCCCTCGCATGGGCCTACGCCGACGGAGACCACGGCCGTCACGCACTTCAGCGCGCCTAAAACCTCACCTTCGGGTGGGGCGACGGACTGTAGGTCGTCACCGACTCCGTGCTGCCTAGGAAATCCTTCTGCGTGGCTCCGCGGTCTGAGCGATCATCTCGGGCATGGCCGACGGAATGGCAGGGACGGGGGCGGGGTCGGGTGGCGGTGGAGCCGAGGACTGGCGCGCCCGGTTGGGCTGGGCGTTCGGCCTCGTGGCCGACGACCCCGCGGAGCGTGCGGCCGCGCTGGCGCATCTGGAGGGAGCCAGGAAGAACACGTGGGCTGCCCGCGACCGGTGCAACGAACTGTGGCACCTCACGAGTCCGCTGGGTCCGGACGAGCAGTACCGGGAGCCGGGCTTCAGGCGGGCGCGCGAGGTGTACGGGGACGTGTGTGGCCGTTCCCTGCCCGAAGGGCTGTGGGTGGGCGAGGACGTCCTCGGGCCGGGGCTGCCCTATGCGCTTCTCTTCCTGGAGTGGGAGGCGCGGTTTCCCCGCGAGTGGACACGGCACGCGAAGGCGTGGGGCACGAAGCAGTCGCTCATCCGGAGCGTCGCCGCCGCCGACCACACGCAGCCGACCAGGGCGAAGCTCATCGACCTCGTCGAGGTCGTCGTCCAGCGGGCCTACCGCTGCAAGGACCGCGAGTACGTGCGTGTCGCGCGTGCGGTCGACGGGGAGGATCTGCGCCGCAGGCTCGGTGAGGTCGCGGCCTCGGACAACCCGTGGGCGCGACTCCACGCCGGCTACGTCCTCCGGCTTCTCGAACGTCCCGGGGTGCCGAACACCCGGCACGTCTGGCGCGCATGGGTCCGGGAGGCGTCCGGCGGATCCCACGACCCGTGTGCCTGACGTGCGAACCACCTCCCTCACCCCCCTTCCGTCCCCGTTCGTCGCCGGCGGTACGCACTCCAGCCCGGCGGTCCGCCGTTCGCGTGCCCGTGCCGGTGGCACCGGTCGAGCGTGCGGACGGCGGACCGGCCGGGTGCCAGCCCGCCGCCAGGGCCGCGGTCGGCGACTGGCGGGAGGCGCGGACCGCCGGATGGAGGCCCGCGACCGTGCTGATCGCGAGCGCCCCGACGAAGCCCGCGGCCGCCGCCCATGCGCGCACGGCGCCACCCCGACGGCGTCGGTGTACCCGGAGGGCGCGGGCGCCGGGCCGACCGTACGGGTGGCGTTCTGGCCGCGCCGGGCCTACCGACGGTAAGTCTGCTGTGATGTAGGGGGTTTAGGACATCTGTCGATGCGTCAGATAAAGGTGAGACCCGTCCCGCAGCCCTTCGTCGGAGGTCACCCATGCGCCGCAGTGCCACCCTGCTTCTCGCCGGAGTGCTCCTCGCCGGTACGGCCGCCCTCCCCGCCACCGCCCAGGCCGCGTCCCGGGACGTCTCGGCGGGCGCGCCGCGGCCGGTCGTGTTCGTCCACGGCCGCAACGCCGGCCCCGGCGTCTGGGGGGCGCTGACGGACCGGCTGGTCGCCGCCGGGACGCCCGCCGACCGGATCTTCGCGTGGAGCTACGACTCGTCGCAGTCGACGAACGAGGTCCTCGCCGGCCGGCTCGCCGCCTACGTCGACGACGTCCTTCGGCAGACCGGGGCCGACCAGGTGGACCTCGTGGCGCACAGCCTGGGCTCGCTGCCGACGCGCTGGTACGTGAAGTACGGCGGCGGGGCCAAGGTCCGCAACTGGGTCTCGCTCGCCGGGCCCAACCACGGCACCAGCCTCGCGTGGGCCTGCGCGCTGTGGGACCAGGGCTGCCGGGACATGACGCCCGGCTCGTACGTGGTGTCCCGCCTGAACGAGGGCGACGAGACGCCCGGCGACGTCCGCTACACCACGTTCTGGTCCGCCGGCGACGGCCAGATCCTCCCCACGAGCAGCACCGCCCTGTCGGGCGCGCGCAACGTGCAGGTGGCCGACATGGGCCACAACGACCTCCTCGGCGACCCCGACGTCGCCCGACAGCTCCTCGCCACGCTCGCCGCACCGTGAGCCGACGTCCGTGTCCCGCGCCGCTTCCTCATGGTCGGGGCGAGGGCCTGCCCTGCCGCGCCGTGCGGCAGGGCCTCGGTCGTCCTCAGCGGAGGATCTCGATCCGCGCCCGCTCGTCCGGTGTCGCGATGTCCCAGAAGCGGGCGACGCCCCGTGCGTTGCGGTAGACGCCCGTGCCGCCGGTGACGGCCATGTCGAGGGAGGCCGTTCCCTTCGTCCACAGCGACTGCATCGTCAGGGAACCCTGCTCGACCTCCATCGTGATCAGGCACTGCGAGGTCGCTTCCCCGCCCTTCAGGTGGATGACCTGGCAGTGTCCGCCCCCGCGGCCGATGCTGCGACCGTCCTTGACGGCGGTGCCGGAGTAGACGTCCATGTCGCCCAGGCTCGGCCCCGCGGGGCCGAGATCGACGGCGGTGTACTGGTCGTTGCGGACCGCGACTTCAATGACCTCGGGCTTCTTCGGGGTCTGGGCGCCGGCGCCCTCGACCGCCCAGAGACCGACCGCGACCGCGGCGAGCGATGCCGCGGCGAACCTCTTCCTCTTGGTGAACATGACCGTTGCTCCTCGGTGTGAAGTGATGACGTATGTGAACGCGGTCAGGCGAGCTGGTCCTTGTCGGACGGAAGCCAGACCGTCATGGTGGCCGGGTCGACGGGGATCGAGATGTGCTCGTGCGTGATCGACCAGGTGCCGTTCGACCGGTGGAGGCAGACGCTCTCCCGTACCCATATCGAGGCCTGGAGACCGCCCTTCCGCTCCCCCGAGTCGCGGTGGAGCATGTGCGCGAACGCGGTGTCCTCGCTGGTCACGAGCGTGAGGTCGTGGGTCTCCAGGGTGATCCCGCCGACGTATCCGTCGAACCAGCGCAGGAAGTTCCGCCGGATCTCCTCGGTTCCCGTGAACCGCAGGGGCGGGACGACGTCGTAGTAGACGGCGTCGGCGGCGTAGAACGACATGAGCCGGTCGATGTCCTTGGTCTGCTGCGCGTCGGCGCGGTTCGCCAGAAGCGCCCGGATCTCGGACTCGTGGGTGGTGGTCATCGCGTACTCCTTCGGTGACGGTGTGTTGGTTGTGTTGGTTGTGTTGGTTGTGCTGGTGTGTGTGGGTGTGCTGGTGTGCTGCTGGGGAGTGGATTCAGGCGGCGGCGCGGCCGGTCTTGAGCGCGGCGGCGACCTCGACGACCCGGCGGGCCTGGTGGCGAGCCGCCTCCAGACTCACCTCGCCCGGCCCCGCCTCGCCGACCACGGCCGAAGTGCCGTAGGGATTACCGGACTTGAACTGGATCGGGTCGGTGTAGCCGGGCGGCACGATGACGCCGCCCCAGTGGTAGAAGGTGTTGCCGAGGGCCAGGAGTGTCGACTCCTGCCCTCCGTGGGCGCTGTTCGACGAGGTGAAGGACGAGTACACCTTGTCCGCGAGCTTGCCCGCGAACCACAGGGGCCCGGTGGTGTCGATGAACTGCCGCAACTGGGCCGCCGGGTTGCCGAATCGGGTCGGCGTGCCGAACAGCACCGCGTCCGCCCACTCCAGGTCGTCGTGCCCGGCCTCGGCGACCTCGGCGGTGTCCCGGTGGTGACGCGCCCAGGCCGGGTGGGCGTCGACCGCCTCCTGCGGGGCGGTCTCGGCCACCTTGCGGAGCCGGACGTGCGCCCCGGCCTTCCGCGCGCCCTCGGCGGCGGCTTCCGCCAGGGCGTGCACGGTGCCGCTGGTGCTGTAGTAGATGACTGCGACGTTGACGGGCTCCATGCCGTTCTACCTCCATCGGTGTCCGACTGCTTCCGTCTGCTTCCGACGGCCGTCGTGTTCCTCCGCCGGGTATGACGAGATGGCCCGGCGGAATGTGAGGCGGCGGTCGCATCACATTTCTGGGAGCTGCCGCGTCATACCGGTGACGGAAGACCCGACCGAGGAGCCGCAGGACCATGACGCACCGTTCGACCGCGCCGCAGGACAGCCGACCGGAGTCGACGGCGAGCGCGATCGCCGTGGAACGCCGACGGCTGATCAACCTCGCCTACCGGATGCTGGGCTCCCTCGCCGAAGCCGAGGACGTCGTGCAGGAGGCGTACGCCCGCTGGTACGCGATGTCCGCGCGGCAGCGGGAGGCGGTGGCGTCCCCCGGGGGATGGCTGACCAAGGTCGCCGGCCGCATCTGCCTCGACGTGCTGCGCTCGGCCAGGACGCGGCGGGAGCAGTACGTGGGGGAGTGGGTGCCCGAGCCGCTGCCCGCGCGCGCCGAGTGGGCGGCCGGCGCGGCGGACGACGGCACGGCCGACCCGGCCGACCGCGTCACGCTCGACGAGTCGGTCGGCATGGCCTTCCTCGTCGTGCTCGAATCGATGACGCCGGCGGAACGCGTGGCGTTCGTCCTCCATGATGTCTTCCGCTACCCCTTCGGCGAGGTGGCCGACATCGTCGGCCGCACCCCGGCGGCCTGTCGTCAGCTCGCCTCCACGGCCCGGCGCCGTATCGACGCCTCGCGCGCGCCCCTGACGCCCACGGCCCAGCGAGCAGGGGTCGTACGGGAGTTCAGGCTGGCGTGGCAGGCCAAGGACATCGGCGCCCTGATCGGTCTGCTCGACCCCGACGCCACCGCCGTCGGGGACGGCGGCGGACTCGTCACGGCACTGCTCCAGCCGATCGAGGGCGCCGAGCGGATCGCCCGCTTCTTCGCCGACCGGACCCTTCCGGGCCGCCTGGAGGTCCGGGAGTGCGCGGTCAACGGGCAGCCCGGGCTCGCGGCCCACCTGGACGGCGCCGTCGTGTCCGTGTACGCCTTCGACATCGCGGACGGCCGGATCCGGCGGATCTGGGCCGTACTCAACCCCGAGAAGCTCAGGCCGTGGAAGGAGGAGGTCCGCCGGTTCCGATGAGGGCGAGAGTTCCGGTGAGGGTGAGAGTTCCGGTGAGGGTGCGACTTCCCTCCCCTTGATCGCGCACGATCACGGGTCCGCTGTTTTTCCGCTGTTTCCGCTGGCCGGGACAGCGTGTCGCCCACTCGACCGCCCCGCGACGCCGGCCGTCACAGCGCCATCGGAGCGGGAGGGCGCGGCGGAACCCAACGGCTGGGGGAGTGGAAGTGCTGTGGGAACGCACGGAGGTGCAGACCTTCCTGGCGCTCGCCGAGGAGCTGCACTTCGGCCGGGTCGCCGAGCGACTCGGCCTGACGACCGGCCGGATCAGCCAGACGATCAAGAAGCTGGAGCGGCGGATCGGCGCTCCGCTGTTCGAGCGCACCAGCCGCCAGGTCAGCCTGACCCCGCTCGGCCGTGACCTCGCCGCGGACCTGGCCCCGCTGGCGCAGGGCATGGACGAGGCGGTCCGCCGGGCGGTCGACCCCCCGGCCTGCTGCGGGCGGGATTCCTCGGGGCGGCGGCCGGACAGCTCCTCCTCAAGGGCCTCGAAGTGTTCGGCCGGCGCCACCCCGACTGCAGGGTGACCATCCACGAGTGCCAGATCCATGACGCCATGACGCGGTTGCACGGCGGCGACCTGGACGTCCTCCTCACGGCCTTCCCCGTCTCCCAGGCGGTCGCCGGGCCGGTCCTGCTGTCCGAGGCCCGGGTCCTGGCCGTGCCGGCCGGATCGTCGTGGGCGGCACACGCGTCGGTAGCCGCTCAACGCGCTCTGAACGAGGATGTTGAGCAGCCCTTGGCGACCAGGCACATATGGCTACGGGTAGGGCTTCTCGCCCTTCGCCAGCATCGCGACGTACTTCTCGATCCGGCGCGCCCGGGTGTCGGCCTTCTTGGCGTCCTGGATCCGGTACAGGATCGCGTAGCGGTTCTGCCGGTCCAGCGTCTCGAAGAACTCCGCCGCGCCGGGGACGGCGGTCAGGGCCGCGGCGAGGTCGTCCGGCACCGTCGCGGTCCTCGGACTGTCGTAGGCCGCCTCCCAGCGGCCGTCCGCCTTGGCGCGGTCGATCTCGGCCTGCCCCGGCGGACGCATCCGGCCCTGCTCGATCAGCGCGGCCACCTTGTCCCGGTTGATCTTGGACCACTTGCTGCGCGGCGTCCGCGGGCTGAACCGCTGGAGCCACCACTGGTCGTCGAACGTCCGCTTCTGGCCGTCGATCCAGCCGTAGCAGAGCGCCACGTCGAGCGCCTGGGCGTAGTCCAGCGCGACGATCCCGGGCCCCTTCTTGCGGAGCTTGAGCCAGATGCCGGGCGAGTCGGCATGGTTCTCACCGAGCCATGCCTGGAAGGCTTCGGCGGATGCGAAGGCGACGATCTCCAAGTCCTGAGTCACCCCTGCAGCGAACCACACCCGGCCGACTGCCATGACGCGTTCGGGCACGACCGACGAGACGGCCGGGGCTCCTGCGCGTCCGGTCAGAACGGGAGGGGATACGGTGCGCCCAGATCCGAGTACGGGGAGGGGCGGTCGAGGTACTCGCCGGGACCGAACAGGGCCTTCCAGTTGCCGTTGCCCTTGTAGACGCTGAGGTGGGAGACGCCGTCCCAGCCCTCTTCGGCGATGAGGTCGGCGTGTCCGTCGTGGTCGGCGTCGCCGATGCCGACGAGCTGCCGGTACGCCTTCCACCCGCCGCCGACGCGCGTGCGGGGCGCGAAGGTGCCGTCGCCCCGGCCGAGGTACCGCCACAGGACGCCGTCACGGTCGCGGGCGAGCAGGTCGCCGGCCTTGGCGCCGCCGATGTCACCGGTGGCGGTGAGGAGGGTGTACCCGTTCCACTGCGCCACGACCACAGGACTCACGACAGCGGTCCAAGGTTGTACGACAGCGCTCCGCCGGCATGTGAGCCGTCGTGCCGCGCGGAGCGGCAGGTCTCAGGCGACGCTGCTGTAATTGTCGCCCTGGTAGTTGTACAGGTCTGTGTTCCGGCGGGTGAACGGCGTGGTGACGACGCCCGTGGAGCGGTAGACGTACGCGCCGTCGGTGCGGTCCGCCCCGTACGCGATCAGGTCGGGACGCCCGTCGTTGTCGAGGTCACCGGCACCGACGAGCTGCCTGAAGCCGCCCCAACCGCCACCGACCTTCACCCGCGTGGCGAACTTGCCCCGGCCGTCGCCCTGGTAGAGCCACAGCACGCCGGCGGTGTCGCGGGCGACCAGGTCACCGGCGGCCGTACCGGCGATGTTCCCGACGGCCGTCAGATGGTTGTAGACCCCCCAGCCACCGCCGACCTTCACGCGCGTCGCGAACGGCGACGCACTGCTGCCCGTGCCCTTGTAGAACCAGAGCGAGCCGGCACCGTCGGTGGCGAGCAGGTCGGGGCGGCCGTCGCCGTTGAGGTCCGAGCCGCCGGCCAGCTTGTTGTAGCCGCCCCAGCCGGAACCGACCCGCACGCGGGTGGCGAAACCACCGTCGCCCTTGCCCTGGTAGTGCCAGAGCACGCCCGAGCCGTCGAGGGCGAGCACGTCGCCGTGCTTGCTGCCGGCGATGTTGCCGACGGCCTCGATCTGCTTGTACACGTTCCAGCCCGAGCCGATCCGGGTGGTCTTGGCGAGCCGGATCTCGTTGTAGTACGGGCGGTCCGTCAGGTCACTGCGCCACAGCACGCCCATGGAGTCCCGGGCGAGAACGTCCGTGGAGCCGTTGTCGTTGAAGTCGTGCGGGTTGAAGGCGCGGACGATGCTCATCGTCGAGGTCTTGGAGGCGGGCGTGCCGACGCCGTCGTCCGACGTCGCCTTCACGGCAACCGAGTACGCGCCGTTCGGCGCGTCCACCTCGGACAGGCTGTCGGGTTCCTGTTCCTCGAACTTCGGCACCCAGGTGAAGGAGAACACGGTGCTGTACGTCGGGGCGGTCAGGCGCTGGGTGACCTTCTTGCCGGTGGCGACATGGGTGATCGTGACGTCCAGGTCGGCGTTTCCGCGCGAGAGAGTCCACTCCATGGTGACTCTGCCGCTGGTCTTGTCGATTTCCGCCACGGCGGGGACGTTGACCTGGTCGATCGTGAGCGGAACCGATGCCGTGGCCGCGAGCGCGGTCGGAGCGGTGGCCAGAGTGCCGGCGCCGAGGGCCGAGACGGAGAGAGCGGCCGTGACGGCCAGGCCGAGACGTCGGCCGGTGGTGCGGTGGTGCGGCAAGGTGGAACCCCCACGAGATGGATCGGGCACGGCTGCGCCCGCGCCCGACGAGACTCGCGATCGAGCCGAATGGTTGTACGAAACCAGCCATGGGTAAGACCGCAACCCAACGACCCACCCCGTCTGCGGGGACCTCCGGGATCGAGGGACAGGGTGGCGAGCCCATCGGCCGACTCCTCGGCCGACCCATCGGCCGAGCGCATCGGTCGAACCCGTCGGCCGAGCCCGCCGGCCGGGTGCGATCGCGCAAAGAAACCAGGTCGACGGGGGTCAGGGCGATACCCGATCATCTGTTCATGCCCCTGAACGAGACCCTTGCCCGAGTCGACGCGGACCTGGCCGCCGGCCGCGTTCCTCTCGCGCGTCAGCGCCTGCGCGGTCTCGTCGCCTCCTTCCCGCACGACCTGACACTCCGCAGGCGGCTGGCCGAGGTCTACCGGTTGTACGGCGAGGCCGCCGAGGCCGGACGCTGGACGTACCTCGAAGAGGACCGCGACGCCGACGAGACCGTCGCCTTCGAGGCGCGGTACGGATCTCCGGCCTGGCGGATGAAGGCCCTCGCCTGGCGCGGCCCCGAGGCGATGGCGGCCACCCCCTTCGCGGAGAAGCAGCTGACCGCGGTGCGCACCGCCTGCGCCCAGGAGCTGGGGCATCCGGTCGACTGGGACGACCCCACCTCCTACGAGGACGGCCTGGAGGGTGGGTACGAGGAAGTGCCGGCCGAACCGTGGACGGTCGGCGGCGTTTTGGCGGGCATCGGCTGCCTGGTGGGGGTCCTCGCGTTCCTCGCGGTCTGGGTCAACGGAGTCATCGCCCTCTTCGACTGACCCGACGTCACGGGCGCCGCCCAGGACCGCCGTGCCCCGGGGCCGGCGATCCTGCGGGCGCGTGGGCGGCGAAGCGCGCCTCGGCCGCGTTCGATGAGGATGTTCCGCGCGCCGGCCTTCGCGACGCCGACCCTGCCGAGCACCGCCCGCCCCGTCCCGCCCACACTCGGCGTGCTCGCCGCCGACGCCACCCACGTCCTCGGAGGTCCCGAGTGCGACCGGATCAAGGCATGCGAGCCTGCGGCACCAAGGTCAAGAAGGCCCGGCTCGCCAACAAGTAACGAACGGCGAGAAGCGCCCCCCACCCGCGTCCAGCGTCGGCCGCCGTGGCGTTCACCGCCGTCGATTGCAACGTCACGGCATATGCCGTTGCGTCAATTCAGCCTTCATTGCAATGAAATCTAGGCTTTGAGCTGCATGAATGCCATTCCAGTGCAACGCACTTGTTGCCACGCCCTAGAAAGCAACGTAGCTTTTCTCATGTCGGAAACACCGACCGCGACTCCACAGGAGAAACCAGCCATGCAGACCTTCGCCACCACCGCCCCCATCACCACCGTCGTCGACGTCCCCGCCGG
>NZ_JOGX01000084.1 GCF_000719555.1 Streptomyces sp. NRRL F-5727 | reverse complement strand
CTGGCGTTCACGAGGCCGTCCCCCCCCTCCCGGTACCCCCTCCGCCCCCCCCCCCCGCGTCCCCCGGCCGGACCCCCCCCCCCCCCGGCCGGGGCACGCGGTGTGGGGGGACGGAGGGGCTACCGGTAGGCGGCGAACGCCTTCGTGAACGCCAGCGGCTGCTGGAGGATCGAGGAGCAGGTGGCGTCCGCGTAGTTCACGGCGCCGGCCGCGCACTGCTTGTCCCGGGTCGAGGACCACATCGACAGCCAGCCGATCCCCTTGGACCGGGCGAAGTCGACCAGCTGGGTGGCGTCGTCGACCCGGAAGACCTCGCTGACCACGTCGTTCACGCCGATCATGGGGGTGACGGCGACGGTCTTCCAGGCGGCCGCGTCGGAGAGCCCGAGGACGCCCTTGAGCTGGGCCTGGGTCGCGGTCGCCGCCTGGATCGCGTAGCCGCCCATGTCGCCGCTGTAGGCGGGGCCGTAGTCCATCGCCATGATGTTGACGGCGTCGATCCGGACGCCGTTCCTCTTCGCGTCGGCGAGCAGGCTCACCCCGGGCTGGGTGAGGCCCTCGGGCATCACCGGCAGGGTGAAGGAGACGTTCAGGCCCGGGTGGGTCTTCTGGAGCTGGGCGATCGCCTGGGAGCGGCGGGTGTTGGCGGCCGTGTCGGGCAGGGCGGCGCCCTCGACGTCGAAGTCGACCTTGGTCAGCTTGTACTGGTCGACGACCTTGCCGTACGCCTGCGCCAGGTCGGCGGCGCTCGCGCAGTTCAGCGCCAGCTCGTGGCCGGCGGCGCCGCCGAAGGAGACCCGCACGTCGCCGCCCTTGGCGCGCAGGGCGCCGATCTGGGCGGCCACCTTGTCGGACGCGAGGTCGGTGACGCCGCCCCACAGGGGGGCGCAGGAGCCGCCGGAGGTGATGAAGGCCAGGTTGAACTCCTTCACCCCGGTGGCGTCGGCGGTGGCGAGCAGGTCGTACGAGGGGTAGAGCGAGGTGTCGACGTACGGGGCGTACCGGGCGGCGGCGGTCGGCGGGGCGGTCGGGGGTGCCGTGGTGGGCGGCGCGGTGGTGGGGGGCGCCGTTGTCGGGGTCGGCTTCGGGGTCGTGGTGGCGGTCGCGGTGGGCTTCGGGCTCGCGGTCGCGGTGGGCTGGTCGGTGGGGCGGCCGCTGGGGGTGGGGGCGGGGCCGCCGGCGGAGCAGCCGACCTTGTTGATGAGGCAGCCGGAGGGGTCCCCGGCCTGTCCGGCCGCCGAGGTCACGAAACCGACGGTGACGGACTGGCCGGGGGCGAGCCGGCGGTTCCAGCTCGCGGGCTTCACAGTGACGTGCCGGCCCGAGACGGTGTGGTCGCCGTTCCACAGGGAGCCGATGGTGGTCCCGGCGGGCAGGTCGAACTCCAGCGTCCAGTCGGACTGGTCGGCGGAGGTCTCGTTGGTGATCACGTACTGGCCGGTGTAGCCGCCGGTCCAGGAGGAGGTCCGGGTGTAGGCGGCGCCGACGGCGGCGGCCTGGGCGGTGCCGGTGAGGGCGAAGACCGTGCCCCCGGTGATCGCGGCCGCGACGACCGCGCCGAGGGCCTTCGTGCGGCCGCTGGTCCTGCGCCGGTGCGCGTTGCTGCCCATGGGTGCTGCCTCCGTGGTGCGGGGGATCCGGGGTGCGGTGGGGGGGTGCGGGCAGCACGCTAGCGCCGGGGAAACGGACAATCGCCGCACCGGGGGCGGTGGTCGGGATCCTTAGGCTCCGCTTAAGGGAGCCATCACCAGGGGCAAAGGTTCAGCGGCGCGGGGCCTTGCGGCGACGGGCCGGGCGGTGCGAGCGGCGGCCCTCGGCGCCGGGGCGGTGTCCGCCGAGCCCGATCCAGACGCGCACCTCGGTGCCGCCGAGGACCGAGCGGCCGATCCGGACGTCGCCGCCGGTGGCCTCGGCCATGCGGCGCACGATGTCGAGGCCGAGGCCGGTGGAGCCGGCGCGGGTGCCGCTGTTGCCGCGGGCGAGGGCGGCGTCCGGGTCGGCGATGCCGGGGCCCGCGTCCGAGACGAGGACGATGACCGCGTCCTCGCCGTTGTGGACGTCGACGGAGAAGGCGGTGCCCTCCGGGGTGTGCCGGAAGACGTTGCCGAGCAGGGCGTCGAGGGCGGCGGCGAGTTCGGGCCGCGCCACCGGGATGCGTACCGGCCGCTCCACCCCGGCGAGGCGGACGAGCCGCCCCTCGTCCTCGGCCAGCGCGGACCAGAACTCCATGCGCTCGCGGACCACTTCGGCGGCGTCGCAGCCCGTGCCGGGCCCGGTCGGCGGGGTGGTCTGCGGCTTCGCCTCGCGGGCGGTACGGATGATGGTGTCCACCTCGCGCTCCAGCTGCTCGACGGCGGCCCGGGTCTGGTCGGCGGCGGGGCCCGAGCCGAGCGAGGCGGCGTTGAGGCGGAGCACGGTGAGCGGGGTGCGGAGCCGGTGGGAGAGGTCGGCGGCGAGTTCGCGCTCGTTGGCGAGGAGCTGGACGACCTGGTCGGCCATGGAGTTGAAGGCGACGGCCGCCGACTTGAGTTCGGGCGGGCCCTCCTCGGCGACCCGGACGCCGAGCCGGCCCTCGCCCAGCTCGTGGGCGGCGCCGGCCAGGCGCTGGGCGGGGCGGACCATGCGGACGCCGAGCCGGTCGGCGACGGCGAGGGAGCCGACGATCAGGGCGACGCCGACGCCGGCGAGGACGAGCCAGGCGGTGGCGACGCCGTTGGTCACCTCGGCCTCGGGGACGAAGAGTTCGACGACGGCGACCTCGCCCGAGCTGAGCGCGGTGGGCTGGAGCAGGGCGTAGCCGCCGGGCACCTCGGCGATGGAGGCGCGGCCGAGGGTGCGGGTGGCGGTCAGTTCGCCGGGGTCGGCCCGGCGGGTGCCGATCTCCAGGGCCTGGCCGTCCGGGGTGGCGGGCGGGACGTGCACGGCGAGCCGGCCGGCGGCGCCGTCCTCGGTGGAGGCGACGGCCTTCTCCAGCTCCGCCCGGTCGGTGGTGATCGCGAGGACCGGGGCGAGCCCGGACGACCGCCGCTCGGCGTTGGAGAAGGCCCGGTCGCGGGCCATCTCCTTGACGACGAGGCCGAGGGGGACGGCGAAGGCGATGACGACCATGGCGGTGACGGCCAGCGACACCTTCACGAGCGCCCATCTCACGGCTGCGGCTCCCTGGGCGGTTCCAGCTTCACGCCGACGCCGCGCAGGGTGTGGAGGTAGCGGGGCCGGGCGGCCGTCTCGCCCAGCTTCCGGCGCAGCCACGACAGGTGGACGTCGATGGTCTGGTCGTCCCCGTACGCCTGCTGCCACACCTCGGCGAGCAGTTCCTTGCGCGGGACGACGACGCCGGGCCGGCCGGCGAGGAAGGCGAGCAGGTCGAACTCGCGGCGGGTCAGGTCGAGGGGGACGCCGTCGAGTTCTGCCTGGCGGCGCAGCGGGTCGATGGCGAGCCCGCCGACCCGGAGCTCCGTCGGCGGCGCGGGCTCCCCGGAGACGGACCGGGCGCGGCGGAGCACGGCGGCCATCCGGGCGGTGAGGTGCTCGACGGAGAACGGCTTGACGAGGTAGTCGTCGGCGCCGGCGTGCAGCAGCCGGACGATCTCGGCCTCGTCGTCCCGGGCGGTCGCGATGATCACCGGTACGTCGGTGATGCCGCGCAGCATCTTCAGCGCCTCGGACCCGTCCAGGTCGGGCAGTCCGAGGTCCAGCACGACCACGTCGAAGCGGAAATGGGCGACCTCGCGCAGCGCCTCCAGGGCGGTGCCGACGCTCCGTACCGTGTAGGAGGCTTCCGTCAGCTGCCGGATGAGGGCGGAGCGCACGAACTGGTCGTCCTCGACCACGAGCACACTTGCCATGGGCGGCACCGTACGCCATTCGGGGGACACCTCGGTCACTCCCCACCTTCCGGTCCGCGCCCGCCGGGCGTGGTGCACTATGGCCCGGATGCGAAGAGGACTCGTTCACGCCCTGGCCTGGTCGCTCGCCACCGGCGCGGCGGTCACGCTCTCCTGGTGGGGAGTGCACACGGTGCTGTCCGGCACGGTCTACGACCCGCCGCGGGCCCTGCCGCTGCCGGTCGGCACCCCGGACGGTCCCGTCCCCGCCGAGACGGCGATCGGCAACCCGGTGACGTCCTCGACCAGCCGTCCGGCGGCCCCGCCCCGGACCACCACGCCCCCGCCGTCCGCGGCGGCCCCGACGGCCCCGGCGTCCACCCGCCCGGCCGCCCCGCCCCGGACCACCCCCGCTGCGACCACGGCTCCCCCGGCCCCCTCGGGCTCGTCCTCGGGGGTGGAGAGCTATCCGTCCGAGGGCGGCCGGGTGACGTTCGACCTCGGCGAGACCTCCGCCGAGCTGGTCTCGGCGGTGCCGGCCGCGGGCTGGCAGATGCAGGTGTGGAAGCAGCCGACGTGGATCCGGGTGACCTTCACCCAGTACGAGGACTTCCACCCGGCACGCCGAGAGCACGCACCTGACGCCGCGGGGCCGCCCTTCGGGCGACGACGGGAGTTTGACGACAGGACCTAGGCCGCCCTAGCGGAAGACGGAGGGCGGCGGGGCGGGTGACGCCTTCGCGGTGGCGTCGGTGACCGGGGCCGCGCCGCCGGTGAAGTCGGCCAGCGGGCGGCCGTGTTCGACGCGGCCGGGGTGCGGGTCGGTGGCGACCCGGCGGGTCAGGTCGGCGACGGGCAGCTCGCGGCCGGAGGCGACGAGGACCGCGTTGCCGAAGCGGCGGCCGCGGAGCACGGTCGGGTCGGCGATCAGGGCCAGTTCGGGGAAGACGGCGGCGGCGGTGGCGATCTGGCCGCGGAGGTGGGCGAGCGGCGGGCCGTCGGCGAGGTTGGCGGCGTACGTGCCGCCGGGCCGCAGCGCGCGCCGCACCTCGTCCAGGAACTCGGTGCTGGTGAGGTGGGCGGGGGTGCGGGCGCCGCGGAAGACGTCCGCGATGATCAGGTCGGCCCAGCCGTCCGGGACCTTGGCGAGTCCGGCGCGGGCGTCGGTGGCGCGGACCCGGATCCGGGCGCCGGGGTCGAGCGGCAGCTCGCGGCGGACGAGGCGGACGAGGGGTTCGTCGATCTCGACGATCTGCTGGGTGGAGCGGGGCCGGGTCGCGGCGACGTAGCGGGCGAGGGTGAAGGCGCCGCCGCCCAGGTGCACGGCCTGGAGGGGGCGGCCGGGCGGGGCGGCGAGGTCGGCGACGTGGCCGAGCCGGCGCTGGTACTCGAAGGTGAGCGCGGCGGGGTCGTCGAGGTCCACGTGGGACTGGGGGGCGCCGTCCAGGAGCAGCGTCCAGGCGCGCGGGCGGTCGCGGTCGGGTATGAGTTCGGCGAGCCCGCCGTCGACGGTCTCGGAGACGGCGTCGGCCGCCGCCCGCTCGCGCTGCTTGTTCCTGGCCATCCGCCCATTATCGGACGGATCCGGCCGGGGGCCTCAGTGACAGCCGTCGGCCGCCTCGATGAGGCGGGCGGCCTCGCCGAGGGCGCGGCGCAGGACGGCGGGGTCGGTGACCGGTCCGGTGTCGCCGGGGGGCAGCAGCCAGCCGGCCGGGCGGGGGGCGTCGCCCGCGGGCTCGGGAAGTTCGGGGAGTTCGGGGAGGCGCAGGCCGCGGCCGGAGGTGCGGGTGCAGGCGCTGCCCGGGAGGTCCCAGCCGGCGGCGGTGCCCGGCGGGACGAGGAAGCCGAGGGTGTCGCAGGCGCCGTCGTGCAGCACGGGCCCGACGGCGGGGGCGCCGCGGCGGCGGAGGATGTCGACGGCCTCCAGGCCCTGCCGGGCGGGCACGGTCACCAGGTCGCAGGGCTCCTCGGGCCCGGTGGCGGGTGTGGTCGGCACGGTCGCCGTGGGCGTCGCGGTCGTCACGGTCGTCTCGAATGGCGCGGCGTTCTCGGACATGGACCCCTCCTCGCTTCCCAGAGGAGACACGTTCCGTCTCTCCCATACGGTTCAACGCCCGTGCGCGTCAACGGCTACGGCGGCACGCCGCCGCAAAGGATGGCAGTTCATGGCAGATCGCAGGCGAGATATCCGATTTGTAGCCAAACTCAGCGTACGCATCCGGTCACAGCAGGTACGTTCATGCCGCCGGAACACCCGGCAGCACCAGGAGAGGGCTCGGCCATGGCCATGTCACGGGCAGTTCCCAATCTCGCCTTCCGACGGCTCCGCGGACAGCACTCGCCGGCGGAGTTCGCCGCCTCGGTCCGCCGGGCGGCACGGGAGATCGGCGAACAGGTCGCGTGCGACGCCCGCTACATCGGTCGCGTGGAGGCGGGCGAGATCCGCTGCCCGAACTACGCGTACGAGCGGGTCTTCCTGCACATGTTCCCCGGGCTGACCCTTGCCGACCTGGGTTTCTCCGCACGGGAGGCGGTACGCGGCCGACGGCAGGCCGCCCCGGCCGGGGCCTCGGGGCCCCCCGCCCTCCCGACCCGGAACGATGAGGAGAGCGACGTGCTGCGTCGCGCATTCATGACGAGCGGCACCGCCACCCTGGCGGCCGCCTCCTGGGGACTCGGCTCGACCGCCGCCGCGATCCCCAGCCCCCGCGGCACCCACCGCATCGGCGAGGCCGAGGTCCTCGCCGTCGAGGACGCCGTACGGCAGATCCGCCTGCTCGACGACCGGCACGGCGCCGACGGGCTCTACAAGGTCGCCGCCCAGCCGCTCCGCACCGCCTACGCGCTGCTCGACCAGGGCACCGCGGCCCGCCGCTCCACCGAGGACCGGCTGCTCGCCGGCGCCGGCGAGCTGTCGCTCTCCGTCGGCTGGCTCGCCCACGACTCGGGCCGCCACGAGGACGCCCGCTCCCACTACGCCGAGGCCCTCGCCACCGCCCGGGTCTCCGGGAACGCGGCCCTGGAGGCGCACGCCTTCTGCAACACCTCCTTCCTCGCCCGCGACACCGGCCGCTACCGCGAGGCCGTCCGCGCCGCCCAGGCCGGACTGCGGGCCGCCGCGCCGCTCGCCTCCCCCCGGCTGCTCGCCCTGCTCTCCCTGCGCGAGGCCGCCGCCTGGGCCGGGCTCGGCGACCGGTCCTCCGCGGAGGAGTGCCTCGGCCGCGCCCACGACCACTTCGGCCGCGGCCACGCCGAACAGGACCCCGAGTGGATGTCCTTCTTCGGCGAACCCGAACTGGAGGCCCTGGAGTCGCACTGCTGGGCCGCCCTCGGCGACTGGAGCCGCGCCGCCCGCCACTCCCACCGGGCCACCGTCCTCCAGCACCCCCGCTTCGCCCGCAACCTCGCCCTCTACCGCGCCCAGCTCGCCGGCAACCTCGCCCGCGCCGGCCGCCGCGACGAGGCGGAGGCGGAGGCGCGGCGGGTGGCGGACTCGATGGACGGGATCGCGTCGGCGCGGATCCGGGGGCTGCTGGCCGAGACCCGCCTCATCCTGACGGGTGCGTGAGCCGCCCGGGGTCAGCCCTCCAGGTGCCCGGTGTCGTTCCAGCGCTCGATCGCCGGCGCGCCGTACGCCCAGCCGAGGACCGAGAGGCTCGTCGGGTCCAGGCGGATGCGGGCGGCGAAGGACACGTCCTCGCCGAGCCAGCGGGCACCGATGGAGCGGAGGATGTGGCCGTGGGCGAAGACCAGGACGTCCCGGTCGGCCGAGCGGGCCCACTCGACGACCTCGTCGGCGCGGGCCGACAGCCCGGCCAGCGACTCGCCCTCCGGGACGCCGTCGCGCCAGATCAGCCAGTCCGGGCGGGTGGCGTGGATCTGGGCCGGGGTGAGGCCCTCGTAGGCGCCGTAGTCCCACTCCATCAGGGCGTCCCAGGGCTCCGCGCGGTCGCCGAAGCCGGCCAGGTCGCAGGTCTCGCGCGCCCGGACCAGCGGACTGGTGCGCACCTCGACACCGGGCAGCCCCTGCCAGGGGCCCCGGTGCAGGCGCTCGCCGAGCAGCTTGGCGCCGCGCCGGCCCTCGTCGAGCAGCGGGATGTCGGTCCTGCCCGTGTGGCGGCCGAGGAGCGACCACTCGGTCTGGCCGTGACGGGCGAGCAGGATGCGCGGTGCCATGGGTGGGGCTCTCCGGAGGGTGCGACGCGGATGGGACGGGTCTCCTCATCATCGCGCAGGCGGCCCGGGCGCGAACTCCCGGTGTCCCCGGGCCGGAACGCGCCCGCGTTGTCAGTGGCGGATGCGACACTTCCGCGGGTGAGCGCATCCCTGGACGACGGCGGGTCACGGCCGCCGCACACGACGGACCCCGAGCCGACCCCGGCGAGCCGGCGCAGGACGCGGGAGAGACTCGCCGAACTGCGCGGGCCGGCCGTTCCGCCGCGCCCGCTGGACGCGCGGGCGCTGGCCGCGCTCGCCGCGAACCCGGGGTGCAGGCGCCGGGCGCTGCTGGACGGCGCGGGGGTGGACAAGGGGGCGCTCGCGTCGCGGCTCGGCTCGCCGGCGCCGTTCGGCCAGTCGCAGTTCGCGATCGTGCGGGGCAACAGCTTCGAGGCGAAGGTCAAGGCGGACGGCGGGCGGGAGCTGCTGCGGCTGCTCGGCGTCGAGGACCCGGGGGCCGTCTCCGTACCGGACCTGTCGGCGTCCGGGCCCGAGGGGCGGACCGCGCGGACGGCGCTCGCGCTGCGCGAGGCGACCGCGGCCGGCGGGTGGACGCTGCTCGACCATCCGCTGCTGACGCTGGAGGTGGCGGGGTCGCCCGTGCACCTGGAGCCGGACGCGGTGGTGGTGGACCCGGCCGGGCGGTGGACGGTCGTGGAGATCAAGTCGTTCCCGATGGTGGACGGGGCCGCGGACGCGGCGAAGGTGGGCGCGGCGGCCCGGCAGGCGGCCGTGTACGTGCTGGCGCTGGAGCGGGTCGCGGCGCTCACCGAGGGCGCCGAGGTCGGCCACGCGGTGCTGCTGGTCTGCCCGAAGGACTTCTCGAACCTGCCGACGGCCTCCGTGGTGGACGTGCGCAGGCAGCGGGCGGTGACCCGGCGCCAGCTGGCGCGGCTGACCCGGATCGAGGAGATCGCCGACGCGCTGCCCGAGGGGCTGAGCTTCGACGTGCGGGGATGCTCGGCGGAGGAGCTGGCGGCCGCCGTGGAGGCGGTCCCGCACGCGTACGCGCCGGAGTGCCTGGCCGCCTGCGAGCTGGGCTTCCACTGCCGGTCGCGGGCCCGGGAGGCGGACGCGGTGCAGACCCTGGGACGGTCGGTGCGGGGCGAGCTGGGCGGGCTCACCACGGTCGGCGCGGTGCTGGCCGCCGCGCGCGGGGAGGACGGCGACCCGCGGGACCCGGCGGTGGCGGCGCTGCGCCGGGCGCGGGCGCTGCGGCAGGAAGCGCTGACGGAGGCCGCGGCATGTCGCTGATCGCGCACCTGGCCCGGATGGAGGCCGTGGAGGCGGGCCGGGCGCAACCGCTGGCGACCGTCCGGCACCGGCACCTCGGCGCGCGGCCGCTCGTCCTGGTGCCGCTGACCACGGCCGGCGAGGCGGGCGCCCCGCTCGGCGCGCTGGTCGGCACCGACCCGGAGGAGCCGCGGCTCCTGGTGGTGCCCCAGCCGCGCGACCGGGAGCTGCGGTTCGCGTTCCTCGCCGAGCTGGCCGAGGAGGTGCTGCCGTACGTCGACGGGTACGCGGACGCCGTCGAGCTCGTCGAGCGGAACGAGACGGACCCGGAGACCGGGAAGAAGGCGAAGGTCGAGGTCGAGCTGTGCGCCGACGCGCCGCAGCTGATCGTGCCCAGCCGGGCCGGGATCGAGTACGTACGGCTGCTGGGGCGGTCCACGCGGTTCCGGCGCACCGCCGAACAGGACCCCGACACGCCGTACCCGGCGCCGCCGCGCGTGCCGCTGCTCGGGCGGTGGCTGACCCACTACGGCGAGCGGGCCCGGGTGCCGGGCTCCTCGCTGCTGCTCGCGGCGACCGACCTGCTCAACCGGCACTGGGCGACCGGCCAGTCCTCCCTGGAGGACCAGCACCTGGGGGCGCTGCTCGCCTGGATCGACCCGCCGGAGGGCGAGTCCGGCGCCCGCGCCGCGTACCGGGCCGAGCTGGGGCGGGACGCGGAGGGGCAGTTGCTGTGCCCGCCGGCCGGGCCCGCGACCGACCCTGCCTTCGACAACCGGCTCCTCGCGCCCGCGATCGAGGCGTACGACCGGGCCCGGCAGGCCGTCGGCGCCGCCGAGGACGGCGAGGCGGCCGACGCGGCGCTCGCCGGCCTGCACCGGGCCGAGCGGGAGATCCGGCGGCTCGTCGGCTCCCAGCTGAAGCCCGTCTGGGACGCGACCTGGCGGGCGCTCGGCCTGCTGCGGGAGCTGCCCGAGGGGGCCCGGGTCGCCGACCGGTGGACCCGGGACCGCTGGTCCTTCACGGCGCACCGGGACCGGATCACCGCCGGGGAGCCGCCGCAGCCGCGCCGCGACGACGCCGTGACCGCCGCCGCCAAGCTCGCCGCGCGCGAGCAGGCGCAGGGGCAGCTGGACGCCCAGGAGGCGCTGGACGATCCGCTGGTGCTCGCCGGCCGGCGGCTCTCCGGGGAGGCGTTCACCGGGGAGGTCACCGAGGTGACCATGGCGTGGACGGAGTCGAAGCGGCCCGCGCCGCGCCCGCTGCTGACGGTCCGCACCGAGGACCGGCCGCATCTGGACGAGGGCGTGAAGGTGTACCGCTCGCTGGGCGGCAAGCCGCAGTCGGCGGAGTTCGTCCGCCGCGAGGAGGACGGCTCCCTGGTGCTGCGGCTGCTGGACAAGATGGGCCGGTCGAAGGAGCCCGCGGAGGGCACGGTGCCGGAGAAGGGCGAGCGGATCGCCTGGACGCTCTTCGAGCACGACCAGCGGGTGGGGCCGAAGCTGCCCGACCCGGAGGAGACGCCGTGGACCCACGGCGGCCCGCCGCGCTCCGCCGACGCCGAGCTGCCCGACGCCGTGACCCCCGAGGACCTGCTGTGACCCTGTACGACCCCGCCGTGCCCGACCCGGGCGCGGCCGCCGCGGCGGCGACCGCCGCGATCCTGGAGAGCACCCTGCACGGCACCGCCCGGGGCGTCGTCGTCGACTCCCCGCCCGGCGCCGGCAAGTCGACGCTGGTGGTGCGGGCCGCGCTCGAACTGGCCGCGGCCGGGCGCCCCCTGATGGTGGTGGCGCAGACCAACGCGCAGGTCGACGACCTGGTGCTGCGGCTCGCCGAGAAGGAGCCGGACCTGGAGGTGGGCCGGCTGCACTCCAGCGACAGCGACCCGTACGACCGGGCGCTCGACGCGCTGGAACACGTACGGAAGTCGGCGAAGGCGGGGGACCTGGCCGGGCTGCCGGTGGTGATCTCGACGGCCGCCAAGTGGGCGCACGTGAAGAACGTGGAGCCGTGGGCGCACGCGATCGTGGACGAGGCGTACCAGATGCGCTCGGACGCGCTGCTCGCCGTGGCGGGGCTGTTCGAGCGGGCGCTGTTCGTGGGCGACCCGGGGCAGCTGGACCCGTTCTCGGTGGTCGGCGCGGACCAGTGGGCGGGGCTCTCGTACGACCCGTCCGCCTCGGCGGTCTCGACGCTGCTCGCGCACAACCCGGAGCTGCCGCAGCACCGGCTGCCGGTCTCCTGGCGGCTGCCCGCGTCGGCGGCGCCGCTGGTGTCGGACGCCTTCTACCCGTACACGCCGTTCCGTTCGGGCACCGGCCCCGGGGACCGCCGGCTCGCCTTCGGCACGGCCTCGGACGGCTCCGCCCCGGACCGGGTCCTGGACGAGGCGGCCGAGTCCGGCTGGGGTCTGCTCGAACTGCCCGCCCGGCACACCCCGCGCACCGACCCGGAGGCCGTCCACGCGGTCGCCCTGGTGGTCCGCCGCCTGCTGGACCGGGGCGGCGCGGCGGTCAGCGAGCGCTCCGACACGCCCGTGCCGCTGACCGCGGACCGGATCGCGGTGGGCACCGCCCACCGCGACCAGGCGGCGGCCGTCCGCGCGGCCCTGGCGGACCTCGGCGTGTCAGGGGTGACGGTCGACACGGCCAACCGGCTCCAGGGCCGCGAGTACGACGTCACGGTCGTCCTCCACCCCCTGTCGGGCCGGCCCGACGCCACCGCCTTCCACCTGGAGACCGGCCGCCTCTGCGTCCTCGCCTCCCGCCACCGCCACGCCTGCGTCGTCGTCTGCCGCGCCGGCGTCACGGACCTCCTCGACGAGCACCCCTCCACGGAACCGGTCCAGCTGGGCGTCACCGTGAAGTTCCCCGACGGGTGGGAGGCGAACCACGCGGTCCTGTCCCACCTGGCGGAGCACCGGGTGCCCTGGACGCCCTGAGCGGCGGCCGCGGGGCGGTCTTGCGGGGCGCGGGACAATGGGGGGTGGTCCGGGTGTCCGGGTCATCTGCGTGTGCGAGGAGGAGCGGAACGATGGCGGAACCCGCGGAGCGGAGCGGACAGCGGCGGCTGCGTCCCGCGCCCCTGATCTTCGAGCCTGCCGAGGCGACCGCCGACCCGGAGCACTTCTTCGACCTGGAGTCGATCGAGGACCCGAAGGAGCTGCTGTCCCGGGCGACCGAGCTGACGCTGGCGTTCCGGGCGGCGACGGACCGGGCGATCGAGTTCCAGGCCGTCGCCGCGGCGCAGCTCGCCGATCCGAAGCGGTTCGACCGGCTGACGGCGGCGGACGTGGCCGAGCGGGCGGCCTGGACCGAGGACTACGCGCGGAAGATGATCGAGTTCGGGCGGGATCTGATCCGTACGAACGGGCGGCCCGCGGAGGACTGACGGGCGGCCTCGGTGGGGTGGGCCGGCGGCCCCCGGCGGATCGGCACGGCCGGGCCGGAACAGGCGTTCGGCATATGCGGGGCGCACGATACTCCTCCCGCGGCGCCGCTGTCCGCGTTTCCGGAACTCTCGGCTTTCGCTTCGTCACCGGCGGTAGACCTGTCGCATGACGACGACGACCTGGATGCGCGACGAGACCCCGTACACCCCCGACGTCTTCCGCTTCCTGCGGACGGGGGACGAGGACCGGCACCAGACCGCCCGGGTGACGGCGGACGGCGCCGCCTGGCTGGCCTCGGCGGCGAGCGGGGACCCCGGGGCGTCGCTCGCGCGCTGGGAGGCGCGGCCGGAGTCGCCGGCGGTGCTGCCGTGCGGGACGGTCTTCGACGTGGTCAGCGTGGACCCGGTCTTCGGGCGGCGGATGCTGGACCGGCTCTGGGAGGAGGGTCCGGGCTCGGGCCCGGTCGCCGCGCACCGGGGGCGGATGCTGCTCTTCGCCGCGCCCGGCACGGCGCAGCGGCTGCCCGCGCTGCTCGACTGGGAGGAGTGGGGCGACGCGGTGCCGCGGCCGCTCTGTCACGGCACCGGCGACGCGGTGACCGTGCCGGCGCTGGTGCCGGGCGGGAGCGGGTCCGGGCCGCGCTGGCTGGTCGCCCCGGACACCCGGAGGCCGTGGCTGCCCGGGCCCGAGGTGATGCTGTGGGCCTCTGTGCGGGCGGCCCGGACGGTTTCCGCGGCCGACGTGCGGGTATCGATTTTCACTCCCGCCGCTCAGGATGCTAATGTCTACGACGTCAGCAGGCGCCGCTAGCTCAGTTGGTTAGAGCAGCTGACTCTTAATCAGCGGGTCCGGGGTTCGAGTCCCTGGCGGCGCACCGACAGAGAAGGCCCCTCACGCGAGTGAGGGGCCTTCTTGCGTGCCGGGACGGGTCCGGTCTACTCCGTGATCGGCGGGGTGATCCTCACCGTCCAGACGCCGGCCTCGCTGCGGTCGGCGACCTCGACGCGGACGCCCGTGCCGGGCACGGTGAGCGTCTCCCCCACCTCCATCGGCGCGTCGGCGAGCGGCGGGTAGACCGAGCGCTCCCAGCACGCCTCGGTGTCCGGGTGGGCGTCGACGACCTCGACCGGGCCGTCGCCGGAGGGCGCGCCGGCCCGGACCCGGTAGACGAGGACGCCCTCCGTGCAGGTGTCGGCGTCGTTACCGGTGGCCGCGCGGGCCTCGATCGCGAGGACGCTGTCCCGGCCGGTGCGGACGACGGCGAGCCGGGTGGAGCGCGTGGTGGGGGTCGCCGGGGCGGCGGAGACCGGCTCCAGGCCGACCACCCGCGGCTCGCCGCCCTGGACGCAGGCCACCTGGGAGCGGTCGAGCCAGCCCAGCTTCCACTTGTGCCAGCCGAAGGGGTCCGGGGCGAGCCCGAACTGGCTGCCCATGACGTCCCAGTCCCCCACATGGGTGTCCCAGTCGCCCTTGCCGTCGGCGGGCCGGCGGTACAGGTCGGGCAGGTCGAAGACGTGGCCGGTCTCGTGGGCGAGGACGTTCCGGTCCGGCGGATGCCGCTCGAAGACCGTGACGACCCGCCGGATCGGCGTGCCGTCGGCCTCCAGCGGCCGCTCCAGGTTGACGACCTTGGTGGCGTCCGAGTCCACGCCGGGCGCGTCCGGGTCGGCGACCAGGTAGACGATGTCGTACCGGGAGAAGTCGACGGAGTCGTCGACCGCGGCGATCGCGTCCCGCAGGTAGGCGGCCCGCTTCCCGGCGTCCCAGTCACGCCGTATGTCGTACTCCGTGGAGGGGCGGGGCATCTCCGTCCAGGCGGTGCGGGGGTGCGGCCGCAGGGTGAACCGCCCGTAGGAGGCCCGCTGGAAGAACTCGGTGGTCGCCGGGAAGTGGTCGGCGGTCAGCTGCTCCGGAGTGGTCAGCGGTGCCGCGTCCGGGAACGACAGGAAGATCATCACCGCGTCGAGGGCACGCTCGGGGCGCGGATAGGAGCCGTTCCAGCTGGAGAGGCCGAGCGAGTGGTGCGCGGCGGTACGGGGCAGGGCGCAGGGGCCGGCCGAGGACGCGGCCACGGCGGGCCCGGTGACCAGGCCGGTGGCCGCGAGCGCGACGAGCGCGGTGAACGAGGCGGCTCCGGCGCGCAGCCGGGAGCGCTCCACTCCCTCGGGTGGCTGCTGACCCTCCACGTGGACCTCCGGTTCGCGAGTGCGGGACACCTCCACCACCTTGTGATGGTTCGCGGTGTTTCGCATGTTTCCGCTGCCCCGGTCGGGTGAGAGCGCGGCGCCGGGTGGACACGAGACGATCGGACTTCAGCTCACGGACAGTCACCTTCGGTCATCCCGGCGCCGTCGCACGTCAGACCCGTGCGGAAACGGTCGCGGAGTCGGCGTCCGGTGGTCAGCCTCACACCGTCCGGGGCCCCGGCCACCCGCTCCGTCGCTGGAACGGCCACCCGCGCTGGCTCTATGATCGGCACACTTGTCCCAGGCCGACCATCCCGACCACATGTGAACGGCCCCCCTGCACCACGGGAGCGAGCGGTGAGCGGAACCCCCGAAGGACCGGCACACCCAGAACCGCCCGGCATCCCGCCGGCCCGCCCGGCACTCACGGAGCGTGAACTCCGCGACTACCGGGCCGCCTTCCGCGTCTCCCGGCTGGCCATGGCCCTGGTGGACCGGGACGGCCTGGTGATCGCCGCCAACGACTCGCTCGGCACCCTCCTCGGCACCGACAGCGCCGCCCTGCGCGAGCAGGCCGCCGCCGACCTCGTGGACCTCGCCGCCGACGGACGCACCTGGCACGCCTACCGCGAGGTGCTGCGCGGCCGCCGCTCCCGCTTCCGCTGCACCCGCCGGCTCAAGCACCCGGACGGGCGCAGGCTGTGGGCCGAGGTCACCGTCGCCCCGGTCCCCGACACCGGCCGGGTGCTGCTCTCCGTCGCGGACATCAGCGAGCGGCGCGAGCTCCAGGCCCGGCTGCGCCACCTCCAGATGCACGATCCGGTGACCCGGCTGCCCAACCGGGCGCTCTTCTTCGAGCGCCTCTCGGCCGCCCTGGAGACGGCGGCGGCGGAGAGCGCCGAGGCAACCGCCGGCGCGGGCGGGCCGCTCGGGCAGGCCGACGCGCCGGAGCCGTACCGGGCCCACCGCACCCCGCGGTCGTATCAGTCGCACGGCCATGGCAGAACAGGGCGGATCGGCCTCTGCTACCTGGACCTCGACGGCTTCAAGGCGGTCAACGACACGCTCGGGCACCGGATCGGCGACCGGCTGCTCGCCGCCGTCGCCGGGCGGCTCACCGAGTGCGCGGACAGCGCCGGCTACACCCGCAGCGGCGGCCACCTCGTGGCCCGGCTCGGCGGCGACGAGTTCGCCCTCCTCGTCGAGGACTCCACCGGTACGGAACAACTCGCGGATCTGGCCCGCTCGGTGCTGCGCGCACTGGAGCGGCCCTTCGACCTCGGCGGGCAGCGGCTCTCCGTCTCGGCCTCGATCGGCGTCGTCGAGCGCGCCGCCGCCGGCGCCACCGCCACCTGTCTGATGCAGGCCGCCGACACCACGCTGTACTGGGCGAAGGCCGACGGCAAGGCCCGGTGGACGCTCTTCGACCCGGAGCGCAACGCGCACCGGATGACGCGGCAGGCGCTCTCCTCGACGCTGCGGCCGGCCGTGGAGCGCGGGGAGTTCGCCCTGGAGTACCAGCCGCTGGTCGATCTGGCGGGCGGGGCGGTGCGCGGGGTGGAGGCGCTGGTGCGCTGGAACCACCCGCAGTTCGGGGTGCTGCCGCCGAATCGGTTCGTCGGGATCGCCGAGGAGGACGGCTCGATCGTCGAGCTGGGGCGGTGGGTGCTGCGGACCGCCTGCGAGCAGGCCCGGCAGTGGCAGAAGGACCATCCGCGCGAGCGGCCGCTCTTCGTGAGCGTGAACGTGGCGGTCCGTCAGGTGTGGGACTCGGACCTGGTGGCGGACGTGGCGGGGATCCTCGCCGAGACGGGGCTCGCCCCGCACCTGCTCCAGCTGGAGCTGACCGAGTCGGCGGTGATGGGCTCGGCCGGCCGGCCGCTCCAGGCGCTCCAGGCGCTCAGCGACATGGGGGTGCGGATCGCCATCGACGACTTCGGCACCGGCTACTCGAACCTGGCCTATCTGAGCCGGCTGCCGGTCTCCGTCCTGAAGCTGGACGGCTCCTTCGTGCGCGGCTTCCAGGACGAGGAGCACGCCAACCCGGCGGACGAGCTGATCGTGGAGGCGCTGGTGCAGCTCGCCCACCGGCTCGGGCTCACCGTCACCGCCGAGTGCGTGGAGACGGCCGGGCAGGCGGCCCGGCTGCGGCGGATCGGCTGCGACACCGGGCAGGGCTGGCTGTACTCGCGGGCGGTGGGCCCGGACCGGATCGCCGCGATGCTGGAGGGCACGACCCCGCTGCGGGTCTGAGGCCGCGCGGGAGCACCCGGGCATGGGACTGCCCCCGGCCGGAGGGACATTCCGGGCGGGGGCAGCGGTTCATGCGGTTCTACGCGGGGCGGTCAGGGGTTCAGCAGGCGCCGAGGTCCTGCCAGACGCCCCACTCGCCGGTGGTGCCGGGGGTCTCGTTCTGGGTCCACCACTTGGCCTTCCACTTGCGGCCGTTGTGGGAGACCTCGTTGCCCGCGGTGTAGACCTGGCCGGCGACGTAGGCCGGGAGCGAGCCGCAGCCGGCCGGGGGCTGCGTGGTCGGCGGGGTGGTGGTCGGAGGCGTGGTCGGCTCCGTGGTGGGCGGGGTGGTCGGCGGCGTGGTGGTGGGCGGCGTGGTCGGCGGGACGGTGGTGCCGCCGAGCGCGGTGTTGATCTGCTTCAGCAGGGTGGCGTTCTCGTCCAGGCCGAGGAGCGAGTACATCATCGCGCCGGCCAGGCCGCGCTGCTTGCCGTAGTTCACCCGCTCCTGGATGGAGCGCTGGTTCAGACCGGTGAAGAACTCGCCGTCCTTGTAGAAGTACGAGGACTTGGCCTGGTCGTCCCAGAAGGTGGTCGAGGCGTTGTCGACGACGCCGCCGAGCTCCTTGTAGTGGGCGATGCCGGCCTGCTGGGAGAGCGGGCGGGCGTTGGAGCCGCCGGTGGCGGTCTGCGCGAGGCCGTTGGTGGTGCCGGCGGGCACGCCCTTCCAGCCGCGGTAGTAGAACTCGTAGCCCAGCGTCAGCTTGCCGGCCGGGAAGCCGCCGGTGATGCCGTAGGTCGGGTTGCCGTCGATCCAGGAGTCGATGGCGGCGTCGATCGAGTACTTCTCCTGGCCCGGCGCGATGACGTCGGTCGGGTCGTTCGAGCCGGAGTACAGCGGGGACTGGTGGTACGTCGGCCCGTCGCCGTCCCAGGCGCCGTGCATGTCGTACGTCATGATGTTCGCGTAGTCGAGGTACGCGCCGATCTTGTCCGTCTCGATGTACCTGATCTTGTCCTGGCCGGCCGGGAGGGCCGCGGTCAGCAGGTACTTCTTGCCGCCGTTGGCCGCGCCGTAGGCGTCGAGCTGCTTGCGGAACTCGGCGAGGAGCAGGGTGAAGTTCTGCTTGTCCTCGGGGCCGTAGTGGTTGCCCAGGTGGCCGCCGGAGGAGCCGGGGTACTCCCAGTCGATGTCGATGCCGTCGAAGATGCCCGCCGCCGTGCCGGGGCCGCCGAAGCCGCCCTCGACCGGGAGGTTGCCCTTGAGGTACTGGTCGATACAGGAGGAGACGAGCTTCTTGCGGCTCTCGTCGGTCTTCGCGGCGTCGTGGAAGTACTTGGAGTAGGTCCAGCCGCCGAGCGAGATGTTGATCTTCAGGTGGGGGTACTTCGCCTTCAGCTCCTTGAACTGGTTGAAGACGCCCACGATCGGCTGGTCCCACTTGTCGGCGACGCCGTCGACGGAGTCGGCCGCGGAGAAGGACTTCTGGTAGTCGGCGTAGGAGTCGCCCGCGCCGTCGCCCGCGTTCGGGTTGTTGTCGTCACCCGCGGCCTTGTTGGCCATGAAGCACGTGAGGTTCGTCGGGTGGATGTTGCCGAACGAGTAGTTGATGACGTCGAGCTGGCTCGCGATGCCCCGCGTGTCGAGGTGCTTGGGGTAGAACGCGTTGCCGTACACGCTCCACTGGTCGTAGTACGCGATGCGCACGCCGCCGGCGGAGGCGGTCGTCGAGGCGTCGGCGGCCTGCGCGGAACCGAGGCCCGCGGTCGCGGCGAGGGCGCCGGCGGCGAGGGCCGAGCTGAGCAGCGCGGCGATCAATGACTTACGGGGGTGCACGAGCGTCCTCCGATGGGGGGGTACTGGTGGTGCCGTACAGGAGTTGGAGCAGTGATAGCCCCCGCGTGAACGGCGCGTCAATGGTCTGAACCAGATTGAGGACTAGACCAATTGGGCGGAGAAAGCCCTTGTCAGCGGCGTGCAGCACAAAACGGAACCGCCCGCCACCATCGGTGACGAGCGGTTTAAGGTTCACTTAGGGAAGCCGGCGGGGTGGTTCGGGAAGGAACCGCTCCCCGCCGGAATCCGGGATTCAGTCGAGCTCGGGCAAGCCGTAGGCGTCCGCGATCAGTTCGTAGCTCCGCAGTCGCGCCGCCCCGCCGTGCACGTTGGCGGTGAGCATCAGCTCGTCCGCGCCGGTCCGCTTCACCAGCTCGTCCAGGCCCGTCCGGACCGCGTCCGGGGTGCCGTACACGACGTTCGCCAGCCAGCCGTCGACGAACTCCCGCTCCGCCGGGGCGAAACCGTACGCCGCCGCCTCCTCCGGGGTCGGGATGAGCCCGGGGCGGCCGGTGCGCAGCCGCAGCATCGACAGCGCGCCGGTGAGGACCTGGCGGTGCGCCTCCCGCTCGTCGTCGGCGGCGAGGGCGGCGACCCCGATCAGGGCGTAGGGCTCGTCCAGCACCGCGGAGGGACGGAAGGACTCCCGGTAGAGGTCGAGGGCGGGGAGGGTGTTGCGGGCCGAGAAGTGGTGGGCGAAGGCGAAGGGCAGGCCGAGGAGGCCGGCCAGCCGGGCGCTGAAGCCGGAGGAGCCGAGCAGCCAGACCGGCGGGCGCCCCTTCGGGCCCTGCACCGGCCCGGGCACGGCGTGGATCCGGGAGTACGGGTGCGCGTCCGGGAAGTCGTCGTCCAGGAACCGGGTCAGCTCCGAGAGCTGCTCCGGGAAGTCGTCGGCGCCCTCGTTCAGGGTGTCGCTGCGGCGCAGGGCGGCGGCGGTGGCGCCGTCGGTGCCGGGGGCGCGGCCGAGGCCGAGGTCGATCCGGCCCGGGGCGAGCGCCTCCAGGGTGCCGAACTGCTCGGCGATCACCAGGGGGGCGTGGTTGGGGAGCATCACGCCGCCGGAGCCGAGGCGGATGCGGCGGGTGTGGGCGGCGAGGTGGGCGAGGATCACCGCCGGGGAGGAGGAGGCGACCCCGGGCATCGAGTGGTGCTCGGCCACCCAGTGCCGGTGGTAGCCGCGCCGCTCGGCGAGCCGGCTCAGCTCCACGCTGGTGGCGAGCGAGCGGCTCGCGGTGGAGCCGCTGCCGACCGTCACCAGGTCCAGCACGGAGAGCGGTACGGGGGCGCTGCCCAGGGCCTCTCCGCGTATGGCGTGGTCCGCCGTGGCCGCTTCTTCCTGGGTGCCGGTCTCGCTCACCGTCCGGTCCTTCCTCCGCGCGGGTACGTCCATCGGATCGCCAACAGGGGTGCTCCGGCCCTTATTCCGGGGCGTTCGGGGCGATCCGGGTGACCGGAGTCACATTCCGGCCAACGGAGCGGCGGATTCCGGGTCCGGATCCCCCCAGGAATTCCTCGCTTCCCCGCGGGCCGAACACCCGCGCGAGCGCACGCCCGCACGCTTCTGACCTCCGACTCTTACAGCTGGCCATGCCCCTGTCATATGCCAGGGTGGCGCGCCCCAGTACAGGGCGGGGATCCCCCGCATGATTCTCGCCAACAGCCGCCCCGTAAAGGGCCCTTGGCGGCTATCGTGGTACGGAAGCTTGCGGTCACAACCTGGTAGGGGGAAACCGTGGCGCTGAAGCCCGAGCCCACCGCGCCGTTCCACTCGGTGCAGTACGCCCTGCGCGTCCTCGAGACGGTCTCGCGCCACGGCGGCGGGGTGTCGGACGTGCAGATCGCACGGGAGGCCGGACTGCCCGTCGCCCATCTGTCGTCGCTGCTCCTCATGCTCCGCCGCGAGGGGTACGTCGAACAGGTCTCCGACGGCGCGTACGTCATCGGCGACTCCCTCGTCCTCCTCGGCTCCGGCTCGACCCGCCGCGAGGCCCTGGAGGCCAAGCTCCAGGAGACCCTCACCGAGCTGCGGGACTCCGTCGGCGCCGCCGTCTACATCAGCCGGTACATCGACGGCGAGGTGAAGATCACCCAGTTCGCCGACGGCCCGCGCACCCCCAAGGTGCACGAGTGGGTCGACTTCCGCTCCGCGGCCCACGCCAGCGCCGTCGGCAAGTGCCTGCTCACCCAGCTCGACCTCGACGGGCGGCGCGACCACATCTCCCGGCACAAGATCGCCCGGCTCACCTCCCGGACGATCACCAACGAGAAGGTGCTCTTCTCCAAGCTGGACAGCCAGCCGCCCACCGTCCCGGTCCTCGACCTCCAGGAGTACGCGGTCGGCACGGTCTGCGCCGCGGTCCCGCTGACGGCCGGCTCCGCCGTGGGCTGCCTGGCGCTCTCCCTCCCGATCGAGCACGCGCACCGGCTGCGCTCGGCCGCCGACACGCTGAACCGGCGGGCGGCCCCGGTGGTGCTGTCGCTGGCGATCTGAGGCGCGCGGACCGGGGTCCGGCGGAGCGGTCCCGGCGGGGTGGTCACGAGCACCCCCCGGGACCAGGTAGTATTTTCTCTGTCAGCAGGCGCCGCTAGCTCAGTTGGTTAGAGCAGCTGACTCTTAATCAGCGGGTCCGGGGTTCGAGTCCCTGGCGGCGCACCGACAGGAGGAGGCTCCTCGCGAAAGCGAGGGGCCTCTTCTGCATGCCCCGGGGGCCCTCACGCCTGGAGATAGGCGAGGACGGCGAGGACCCGGCGGTGGGTGTCCTCGGCCGGCGGCAGGTCGAGCTTGGCCAGGATGTTGCCGATGTGCTTGCCGACGGCGGCCTCGGTGACGACGAGCCGGCGGGCCACCTCGCCGTTCGAGTGCCCCTCCGCGACCAGCGCCAGAACCTCCCGCTCGCGCGGGGTCAGCGCGGCCAGCGGGTCCCGGCGGCGGCGCAGCAGCTGCCGTACGACCTCCGGGTCGACGACCGTGCCGCCGGCGGCGACCCGGTCCAGGGCGTCCACGAACTCCTCCACCTGCCCCACCCGGTCCTTCAGCAGATAGCCGACGCCGCTGCCGTCGCCCGAGTCGAGCAGGTCGGAGGCGTAGTCCCGCTGCACGTACTGGCTGAGGACGAGGACCGGCAGGCCGGGCCGCTCGGCGCGCAGGGCGACGGCGGCCCGCAGCCCCTCGTCCTGGAAGCCCGGCGGCATCCGCACGTCGGTGAGGACCACGTCCGGGTCGTGGGCGGCGACCGCCGCGCGCAGCGCCTCCGCGTCGCCGACCGCGGCCACCACCTCGTGGCCGAAACGGGACAGCAGCCCGATCAGGCCCTCCCGGAGGAGGACGCCGTCCTCGGCGAGGACGACTCGGAGCGCACGCGGCACGGGATCTCCACTCGTAGGACCGTCGGCCCGCCCGGCGGGCTGGTGATCGTCAGTGTGCCATCGAGGACGGCGAGCCGGTCGGCGAGTCCGGTGAGCCCCGAGCCCCCGGCCGGGTCGGCGCCGCCGCGCCCGTCGTCCTCCACGGTCAGGACGAGGACCCTGCCGTCGTGGCGGCCGGTGAGGCGGGCGCGGCCGGCGCCGCTGTGCCGGTCGACGTTGGCGAGCGCCTCGCGGCCGGTGAAGTACGCGGCGCTCTCCACGGCGGCCGGCAGCCGGGGCAGCCCGTCGAGGTCGGCGTCGACGGGGACGGCGGTGCGGTCGGCGGCGTCGGCGAGGGCCGGGCCGAGGCCGTAGTCGGCGAGGACCTGCGGATGGATGCCGTGGATCAGCTCGCGCAGCTCGGCGAGGACCTGCCCGGCCTCCTCCTGCGCCTGCGCCAGCCGCTCGGCCAGCGGCCCGCCCGGCGGCGCGTCGAGCCGGGCCAGGCCCAGCGTCATGGTGAGCGCGACGAGCCGGTGCTGGGCCCCGTCGTGGAGGTCCCGCTCGATGCGGCGGCGCTCGGCCTCGAAGGCGTCGACCAGCCGGGCCCGGGAGGCGATGACCTCGCCGAGCCCGTCCCGCTCGCCGGACGTGAGCAGCGCCCGGGCGAGCGCGCCGCGCCCGGCCGCGTACAGGCCGAGGGGGTAGGAGAGGACGACCAGGGCGAGCGCGCCGACGACGACGGCGGCGAACGCCCCCGGGTACGAGGTCACCAGCACGCTCTTGAGGAGCTTGGTCTCCCTGCCGTCGGCGGCGAGCAGCAGCGGCGCGGCGAGCAGGGTGCCGGGCGCGGCGACGGCGACGGCGAGCACGAGGGCGTCGAGGAGCCACAGGACGGTGGCGAAGAGCAGCGCGTACGCCAGCTCCCGCCAGGTCGCCCGCTCCCCCGCCCGCGTCCGCACCCAGGCGCCGAGCCCCGGCGCGGCGGGCAGCCGGTGCGGGTCGGCGGCCGGCCGCCGGTCCACCAGCCGCAGCCGCAGCCGCTCGATCCCGCCGAGCGCGACCCCGCCGGACAGCAGCAGCGGGATCCCGACGAGGAGCAGCGAGGCGAGGAGCAGCACGAGCAGGACCACGCAGGCGAGGGCGCCCCCGAGGGCCCCGCCCACCAGATACGCGGCGGCCCGCCACGGCCACGCGCCGAACGGGTACTGCCAGGGGCGGCGCACCAGCGCCTGCCGCACGTCACGGGCTTCCATGAGCGCCCACCGTAGGCGGGGCCGACTCGCCGGGGCGAGGGGGCGGGTGGGTGTGGCGGGGGTGGGGCTGGGCCTACCGGCCATGACGATCAACGGGGGCGTCGGGCCATGCGTGCGGGTGCTGTCCGACGAGACGCGCGAGGACTACCGGGAGCCGGGGCGGCCTCGGCCGGTGCGGGGCGAGGCGGCGGCCGTGTTCTTCACCGGGCACCTGGTCTGCCGCCCGGCCTGACGGCTACGTCGGGGTGCGGCCGTGGCGGGTGTATTCCGCGCGGAGGTCGGTGAGGGCGGAGGCGGTGAGGGGTTCGTACGGGACGCCGGGTGCCGGGCGCCACCAGACCGGGTCGTCGCAGAGGAAGGAGGCTCGGCGGAGGGCCACGCGGTGGATCTTGTGGGTGGCGGTGAGGGGGAGGGCGGGGGTGACGCGGACGAAGCGCGGGGGCATCTTCGTGCCGAGGTCGGGCTGGGCCGCCAGGAAGGCGGCGAAGGCCGTCGGGTCGAAGGTCGCGCCGGGGCGCAGGGCGAGCGCGGCCATGACCTGGTCGCCCGAGACCGGGTCGGGGACGGCGTAGACGGCGACGCCGGCCGCGCGGTCCCAGCGGGAGAGGATCGCCTCGATCATGGCGGCGGCGAGGTTCTCGCCGTCGACGCGGAGCCGGTCGTCGGTGCGGCCGGCGAAGTAGAGGAAGCCGGCCTCGTCGCGGTGGAAGAGGTCGCCGGTCCAGTACCAGCCGCCGCGTCGGCGGGCCGCCTCGGCGTCCGGGTTGCGCCAGTAGCCCTCGAAGGTGCCGGTGCCGCCGCGGTTGACGAGTTCGCCGACGGCCTCGTCGGCGTTGAGGAGGCGGCCGGTGGGCGAGAAGCGGGACGGCGGGCATGCGCGGAGGGTCTCGGGGTCGACGACGGCGAGGTCGTCGCCGGGTGCCGCGCGGCCGATCGCGCCGGCCGGGGTGTCGGCCGTGCGCTGGACCGACGCGCCGCCCTCGGAGGAGCCGTACCCCTCGACGAGCGGCACCCCGAAGCGTTCGCGGAAGCGGGCCGCGTCGACGGCGCCCGCCTCGGTGCCGAAGCCGAGGCGGAGTCGGTGGTCGCGGTCGTGGGGGCCGGGCGGGGTGGCGAGGAGGTACTGGACGGCCCGGCCGACGTAGGTGAAGTAGGTGGCGTCGAAGCGGCGGACGTCCGGGAGGAAGCGGGAGGCGGAGAAGCGGGCGCGGAGGGCGGTCCCGGCGCCGGCGGCGAGCGCCGGGGCCCAGTCGGCGATGACGGCGTTGCCGTGGAACATCGGCATGCAGATGTAGTGGGTGTCGTCGGGACCGACGGAGAACGCGCGGGCCAGCGCGGCACCGGCCGACGCGACCGCGCCCTGGCTGCGGAGCGCGGCCTTGGGCGCGCCGGTGGAGCCGGAGGTGAAGGTGAGGAGGTAGCGGGTGGCGGGGGTCACCGGGCCGAGGACGGCGTCGCCGGGGCGGGCGTCCGCGTAGGGCGCGAGGAGGTCCTGGTACGCCGCGGTGTCGGTGACCAGGAGGCGGACCCCGGGCAGTGGCAGACCGTCGAGGAGCGGCAGGTGGGCGCGCTGGGTGACGAGGACCCGGCAGGCGGTGTGGGTGATGTCGCGGGCGAGTTCGGCGCCCCGCCGGGTGGGGTTGATCCCGACGACGGCGGCCCCCGCGAGGGCCGCCGCGCCGAGCCAGAGCGGGTACTCCGGCGTGTTGTCCAGCAGCAGGCCGAGGTGCGGCTCGCCCCCCGACCGGGGTGGCATCAGGTCCACGAGCAGGGCGGCCCGGGCGGCGGCGCCCGCGGTGGCCCGGTGGTGGCTGAGGGTGTGGTGCTCGTCCCGCAGCCCGGTCCGGTGGTCGCCCCAGCGGCGCCGTATCAGCTCCGCGACGGTGTCCGCGCCTGCCCGTGGTGTGGCCGTCATGGCCCGGACTGTAACTGACGATACGTCAGAACTGAACGTCCGAGCAGGCGTAGAAGGCGTTCGCGGTGTCCGCGATCGTCCACACCGCCAGGATCAGATGGCGGCCCGTCTTGCCCGCCGGGAGGGTCCCGGAGTGCGAGAGCGTCGACGGCGGCTGCTGGCTGTTGTACGGGACGGTGAGGAACGGCTGCGGGTCGAGCTGGGCCCGGGTGAGCTTGGCGGCCGGGTTCCAGCCGTTCCTGGTGATGTAGTACCGGAAGTCCGTGGTGCGGTGGCGGGCCGTGAACTGCCAGCGGAAGGTGTAGCTCTGACCGGCCGTGACCCTCGTCGTCGGCCAGGTGCCGCCGCGCGGGTCGTCCAGCTGCGCGAAGCGGGAGTTCCCGCCGGCGCAGAGGGTGCCGTCGGCGGGGCCGGCGGACGGGAAGCCCTTGGGCCCCTCGACCGACTGCGGCTCCCACTGGATGTCGCCGCAGTTCGTCACCGTGCCGTTGGCGCAGAGCTTCTGGCGGCTGATGGGCGAGTCGGTGTAGCCGTGGCTGTTCGCGGTGCTGGTGGCGAAGAGGGAGGCGGCCGTGACGCCGAGCGCCACGGCGGCCAGCCCTGTCTTTTTGCGCATGCTGTCGCTCCAGGGAGAACGTGGGGGAGTTCTGTGATGCCCGTGGGCTGTGCTGCACGCGTGCGGAGGGAACCGCTCTAGGTCTAGACCAAGTACCAAGGTAGGGAGGGAAGTTGAACATGTCCATACCAACGGCGAGGGCGGCCGGGGAGACCCCGACCGCCCTCGCCGCGCCGCGGGGACCCGCGGCCCCGACCGGCCTCAGGCACCCTCCCCCGGACCCCCACGGCCCGTGTAGAACGCCACCGTCAGGTCCTTCACCAGCGCCTTCCGCTCGTAGTCGTCCAGCTCGACCAGACCACGACTGGTCAGCCGGTGGACCACGTCGTCCACCGCGTCCACCACCGACGTCAGCACGCTGTCCCGGTGCTTCGCGTCGATCGCCGCGATCCGGCGGCGGCGCATCGCCTCCGCGACCTCGGGGGCGTACTCGATCCGCGTCGGCTGCGCCGAGAACACGTCCAGGCCGACCGGGGCGCACTCCGCCGACAGCATCCGCGTCAGCGCCTCGCCGACCGCCTCCGCGTCCCGCAGCGTCGGCGCGTCCTCGTGGAACGCGTCCGCCGGCAACTGAGACAGCACCCGGGCCATCGCCGCCTCCACCTGCTCGCGCAGGTAGTCCTCGTGGCCGTCGACCCCGAGCGCGGCGCGCACGGTGTCCCGGACCCGCCACACGACGAGCACGGTCACGTCCAGCGCCGTCCCCTTCGCGTCCACCGCCGGCAGCGGCTCGCTGCGCCAGTGCCGCAGCCGGACGTCCACCCGGCGGCGCAGCAGCAGCGGACTCGCCCAGACCAGGCCGGTACGCCGCACCGTGCCGCGGTACTCGCCGAACAGGGTCAGCACCCAGGCGTACCCGACCCTGCCGCGGCCGAGCCCGCCCACCGCGAAGAGCAGGACCAGCACGCCGAGCGCCAGCAGCGCCCACTGGGCGAGGTGGACCCCGTGGTACGGACGCGGCGGCAGCCGCAGCATCCGCGCGGCCTCGGCGGGCACGACGCCCGCCCACCACACGACCGCCGCGCACCCCGCGAGCGCGAGCAGCCCGCCGGCCACGCCGACCCAGCCCGGCAGCACCGCCGCGGCCCGCTCCACGAGCGCCGGGTCGGCCGTCGGCGCGGGCCGCGCGGACGCGGTACGCGCGGGCTTGGCCGGCCTGGGGATCGCGGCCTGTGCGGCCTTCGCCGGCTGCGCGGCCCGCGCGGCCCGGACGGCGGGCGGGGCCATCGCGACGGTGTCGGGACCGCCGTCGTCGTCGGTGGCGGCGGCGGTGCCGGGGGTGTCGCCGCCGTCGCGGAAGAGCAGGTGGACGGGGATCGATCCGGTGGTCTCCGCCCCGATGACGTTCTTCCGGCGCGGCAGCCGTCCCACGGCGGCGACCGGCACGGCGACGGACGCCACCTTCCCGCCGGTGATCCGCCCGAAGTCGAGCACGTCCCGCTCCTCCTTGAACACGCCGACCCCCACGGCGCCCGGCAGATCGGAGCTGCCGGCCGCGGCGGCGTCACCGGACGCGGTGTCGGGGACGGGGGCGGGGTCGTTCGCAGGGGCGGTGTCGGTGGTACGTGCCGGTTGTGCCGTGCCGGCCAGGCGGGCGGCGGAGGCGGAGCCGACCGGCGTACGCGCGGCGGCGCCGGCCTCCGGCTCCGGCTCCGGCTCCGGCTCCGGGCGGACGGTGGCCGGGGCCGACCCGTCGGCGGCCGGTACGCCGAGCGGGGAGGCGACGCCGGACGGCGTGGGGCGCGCCGCGTCCGGCCGGGGGGCGACCCACGGCGCGTCGGGCGCGGGCGCCGCCTCGCCGGTGGGCGCGGGCGCCGGGGGCGCGTCGGGCGCGGGCGCCGGGGTCCGTCGGGGCTCGGGCGCCGGGGTCGTGCCGCTCGCGTCCGCCGTGAGGGTGGGCGCCGGCGGCGGGGGCGTCTCCTCCGCCGGGGCGGCCGGGCGCGGGTGTCCCGGCGTGTCGGCGACCGTGGGGGTGGGGCGGGGGCCGGGGGGCACGGTGACGGGGGGGGGGGTGG
>NZ_JOGX01000083.1 GCF_000719555.1 Streptomyces sp. NRRL F-5727 | reverse complement strand
CTACCCCTCCCTCACGCTGAACCTGCTGCTCACACCGGTGATGCTGCTCCTGCTCTTCGTCTACATCTTCGGCGACGTGATGAGCGCCGGCATGGGCGGAGCGGACCGCTCGGCGTACGTCGCCTACCTCGTCCCCGGCCTGCTGCTCATGACGATCGGCTCCACCGTGATCGGCACGGCGGTCTCCGTCTCCAACGACATGAGCGAGGGCATCATCGCCCGCTTCCGCACCATGGCGATCCACCGCCCGTCGGTCCTCGTCGGGCACGTGGTCGGCAGCGTCCTCCAGTCGGTGGCGAGCGTCGTCCTCGTCGGCGCGGTGGGCGTGGCGATCGGCTTCCGCTCGACGGACGCCACGGCCCTGGAGTGGCTGGCCGCCTTCGGCCTGCTCGTCCTGTTCGCCACGGCGCTCACCTGGATCGCCGTCGGCATGGGCCTGGTCTCCCCCAACGCGGAGGCCGCGTCCAACAACGCCCTGCCGCTGATCTTCCTGCCGCTGATCTCCAGCACCTTCGTCCCGGTCGCCCAGATGCCGGGCTGGTTCCAGCCGATCGCCGAATACCAGCCCTTCACCCCCGCCATCGAGACCCTCCGCGGTCTGCTCCTCGGCACCGAGATCGGCCACAACGGCTGGCTCGCGGTGGCCTGGTGCGTCGGCCTGGCCGTCCTCGGCTACGTCTGGTCGACGAAGACCTTCAACAAGGACCCGAAGTAACCGCCGTGCCGGCCACCCCCGGCACCCGCCGCGTCCCCCTCCCGGGGCGGCCTGTTCCGGCACCACGCCGGAGCACGCCGCCCCGTCGGCGTCTGCGGCGGTGTCCGGCCCGAAGCGGCGCCGGTACGCGGACGGCGACGACACGCACCTGCACGCGCGCGGGGCGACTGAACCTCAGTCCTCCGCGCCGACCCGGATCCGCAGCGGGCCGCAGCCGACGCGCTCCGCCTCGGCCGACACGTAGCCGGGGAGGAGGGCGGCGGTGAGGTCGAAGGGGTGGTCCTGGACGTTCTCCGGCTGCTCCACCCGGAAGACCACGTCGCCTGAGGGACATTCGGCCTTGTAGGCGTCACCTCGCGTTGTCAGTGGGCCCTGTCACGATAGCGATCAGACCGGACGACACGATCGTGAAAGGGCGTAACGGCCATGGGGACCTGGGACATCGGACCGTTCGACAACGACACCGCCGCCGACTTCTCGTACCGGGTGGACGAGGCCGCCGACGGGAAGAAGGCGGACGTGCTGCTCGCGGCGTTCCGGGAGGTGACCGGGACCGGGGACGATTACCTGGACGCGGACTTCGGGGCGGAGGCGATCGCGGCCGCCGCGCTGGTGGCGGCGCAGTGCGAGGGCGGGGAGGCGGTGACGACCTCGTACGGGCCGAAGCAGCCGCTGGGTGACCTGCCGGTGGAGCTGCGGGCGGAGGCCGTCGCCGCGCTCGACCGGGTGCTCGCCGAGCCGTCGGAACTCCTGGAGCTGTGGGAGGAGTCGGACGGCGAGGAGTGGAAGGCGGGGGTGCTGAGGCTGCGGGGGGTGCTGGCGGGGGGCTGAGCCGCCGCCAGGTGTACGGACCGCGGCGTGGTGGAGGCGGGTGATGCGGTACACCTGGATGGACAGACCCTCTGCGGGGGACCCCCATGGACTTCTGTGCGGGTTGTTGGATCCTTCGGCAGGGGGGCGGCTCCGGGGGCGGCCTGGCGCGATCATGGCGGGATGAACGCCGCAGCCTCTTCCGGTCCCGCGCTTCCGCTCGGCATGGCGTGGGTGACCGCGCCCGCCTCCTGGTCCCTCGACGGCGACGTCCTGGCCGTCACCGCCGCCGCCCGCACCGACCTGTTCACCGATCCGCTGGACGGCACCGCACGCCGCGACGCCGCCCTCGCGCTGACCGTGCCGCCGGACGGCGACTGGCAGCTCGCCGCGCGGATACGGGTCGGGTTCGCCGGCGCGTGGGACGCCGGGGCGCTGGTCGTCCACGCCGGCGACGAGCACTGGGCCAAGCTCACCTTCGAGCAGGCCCCCGACGGGACGGCCGGGGTCTTCTCCGTCGTCACCCGGGGGCGTTCGGATGACGCCGTCGCCGCGCCGGCGGCCGTGGACGCGCTGTGGCTGCGGATCAGCCGGACCGGCGACCGCTTCGCCTTCCACTCGTCCGAGGACGGCGAACGCTGGCTGCTGGTGCGGCAGTTCGCACTCGGCGCGGACGGGCCCGTGCGGGTCGGTGTCGTCGCCCAGTCGCCCGTCGGCGAAGGCTGCCTGGTCCGGTTCGACGGCCTCCGGCTCACCGCGACTCCCCTGGCCCACCTGTTCGACGGTCGGTGAGGGCCCGGCGGGCGTACGCTCCCGCCATGACGGGCATGGGGGCGTGGCGCGCGAAGGCCGTCGGGCATCGGCGGGCGGAGGGCCCGCCGCCGTACGAGTGGGCCCTGAGCCCCGGCGAACCCCTGGCCCGGTCCGGCGGGTTCGCCGTCCACGGCGGGGACGGCGAGGTCCGGGTGACCGGCGCCGAAGGCCGTACCCTCTGGACCCACACCTTCGCCGGCCGCCCCAACGCCGCCCACGTCTCCGGGGGCCGGGTCCTCGTGACCACGGACTCCCTGGAGTACACGCCGTGGGGCTTCCTCGGCCCCGCGTACCTCCTCGACCTGGCCGACGGCCGGCTCGTCGCCGAGCTGCGCGGCGAGCGCGGCGCGGCCCTCGGCGGCGGCCGCTTCCTGCTGGGCCTGGAGGGCTACGGCATCTTCGAGACCCGCGCCTACGACCGCGACGGCGCCGAGACGGATCACTGGCCGTCGTACGGGCACTACGTCGTCGGCAGCGGCGTCCGCGTCGTGGAGGCGGACCGGCGCCTCCCGACCCGGGGCCGCGTCGTACGGCTCCTGCCCGGCGGCACCGTCGTCCCCGGTCCCCGGCTGAGCGACCCGCAGCCGCCGAGACCGGTCGTCCTGCCGGACGGGACGGTCCTCGTCCTGGACGGCGGCGTGATCCGCGCGGTCGGCCGGGACCTCGGCACGACCGTCCTCGCCGAACTGAAGCCGCCCGCGGACACCCGGACGCTACGGACCCTGCGGTGGGACGGCGCCGAACTCACCGCGACCGTCGCGGAACCGCACCCGGCCGACCCGGCCCGCCACACGGTCGACACCTGGACCTTCCGCCTCTCCCCCACCGGCGACGCCGGTTCCCGGCCACCGGCGCGACGGACGTGACGGTCGACCCGACGGGATCTCCTCCCCCGCACGGTTCGAGTGCGACGCGTAGGGCACGATGGGCGCCCGTAACGACGTACTACTCGCCAGTAGGAGACCCGCCATGTCCGAGCCCCGTGCCGAGATCCTCGCCGCCTTCGAGACAGCGAAGGGGTTCATGCCCGTCGGGGAGGGCCTGGCCCTGTACGCGGCGGCGGCCGAGGCCGGGAAGCTGGGGCTGCCGCTGCTCGAGGTGGGCACGTACTGCGGGCGCTCGACGATCCTGCTCGCGGACGCGGCGCGGGCGGCGGGGACGGTCGCGGTGACCGTGGACCACCACCGGGGCAGCGAGGAGCAGCAGCCGGGGTGGGAGTACCACGACCCGACGGTGGTGGACCCGGAGGTGGGTGTGATGGACACGCTGCCGACGTTCCGGCGGACGCTGCGGAAGGCGGGCCTGGAGGAGCACGTGATCGCGGTGGTCGGGCGCAGCCCGCAGGTGGCGAAGGTCTGGGGCGGGGAGCTGGGGCTCGTCTTCATCGACGGCGGGCACACGGACGAGCACGCCACGAACGACTACGAGGGCTGGGCCCCCCGGGTCGCCCCCGGGGGCCTGCTCGTCATCCACGACGTCTTCCCGGACCCGGCGGACGGCGGCCAGGCGCCGTACCGGATCTATCTGCGGGCGCTGGAATCCGGCGACTTCGAGGAGATCTCGGTCACGGACTCGCTGCGGGTGCTGCGGCGGGTCGCCTGAGGCCGGCCGGGCGGGTCACCTGCGCCAGAAGAGGTGGTGGGTGACCCCGCTCGGGCTGGGGACGACGTCCAGGTGGTAGCGGTCGGTCAGCTCCTCGGGCGTGTCCCAGAGCTTGAGTCCGCTGCCCAGCTTCACCGGGGCGACGGCGACGTGGAGGGTGTCGACGAGGTCGGCGTCCAGGAACTCGCGGATCGTCGTCACCCCGCCGCCGAGGCGGACGTCCTTCCCCTCGGCGGCCTCCTTCGCCCGCTCCAGGGCGGTCGCGGGGTCGGCGTCGAGGAAGTGGAAGGTGGTGTCGGAGAGCGTGAAGGACGGGCGCTCGTGGTGGGTGAGGACGAAGACCGGGGTGTGGAACGGCGGCTCCTCGCCCCACCAGCCCTTCCACTCCTCGTCCTGCCAGGGGCCGCGCTGCGGGCCGAACTTGTTGCGGCCCATGATCTCGGCGCCGATGTTGTGGTGGAAGTCCCGGACCAGGTAGTCGTCGAGGCCGCGGCTGCCGCCGGGGTCGGTGCGGGTGGGCCAGCTCGCGGTGGCCCCGGCCCAGGAGAAGAGGCGGGTCGGGTCGACGTGGCCGAAGGGCCGCTCCAGGGACTGGTCCTCGCCGGCGGCGATCCCGTCGGCGGAGACGAAGAAGTTCTGGACCTTCAACAACGGGGGCATGGGGTTCCTCCTCGGTCGGTCGTTGCGCAGTGATGACTGCCCGGGCGGCGCGAACTCATCGCAGGGGCGCGTAACCTAGCGAAGGGGTTCAGGTGTAGTACTACGAACGGAGTGGTCCCCATGGCCCGACGGAACCCGGAGCGGCGCACGGCGCTGGTGGACGCCGCGATCGAGGTGCTGGCCCGCGAAGGCGCCCGGGGGCTGACCTTCCGGGCGGTGGACACCGAGGCGGGGGTGCCGACCGGGACCGCGTCCAACTACTTCGCCAACCGGGACGACCTGCTCACCCAGGCCGGGGCGCGCGTCTACGAACGGCTCCAGCCGGACGAGGCGACCATGGAGGGCACCCGGACCGCGCCCCACGACAAGGAGACCTACACCCGGCTGATGCGGGAGCTGGTCGGGCGGATCTCCGCCTTCCGCACCGGCTACCTCGCCCTGCTGGAACTGCGCCTGGAGGCCACTCGCCGGCCCGCGCTCCGCTCGATCCTCACCGAGCGGGTCCGGGCCGACGTCGAGCAGAACGTGACCTTCCACGAGGCGTCCGGGCTCCCCGGCGACGCCACCGCCGTCAAGCTGCTCGTCCTCACCCTGAACTGGCTGGTCGTGGAGCAGCTGACCCTCCCCGACGTCTTCTCGGAGGAGGAGCGCGACGCGCTGGTGGCGGCCGCCGTGGACCGGATCGTCTTCGCCCGCCAGGACGTGGGGTAGGGGCTCGTCAGTACAGGCCCTTCGTGACGTAGAGGCAGTTGGTGTACGAGTAGCCGGGCTCGATGGTCGCCTTGCTGCTCTTGGTGTCGCCGGCCGTGGAGAAGCCCGTCCCGGCCCGCTTCTGGAGCAGGTGGTACTTGCCGGCGGGCAGCTGGATCGTCACCTTCGGGTACGTCGAGGACGGGCCGGAGCACGGCTTGAAGCCGGGCCGGAGGGTGTCCACCGGCTCGTAGCTGCGGCAGCCGCCGCACGCCTTCAGGGTGATCTTGCCGGTGACCGGGCCGGTGTAGAGGAGTTCGACCGCGTCGTTGGCGTCGTTGCTGACCACCATGGTCATCCGGGCGCCGCCCGGCACCGTCGCCGGCGGGAGCTTCTTGCCGGCCTCCGGCTCCTCTGCGGCGATCTGCGCGGCGATCGCGATCGAGCGGGCGTGGTCCACCGACTCGCCGTCCGGGTAGTCCTTGACGTACTGGTTCATCGTCTCGACGGCCTCGGTGAACTCCTTGTCCCCGAACTGGTCGGTGCCGCAGGCGAAGACGCCCTTGCGCACCCCCCGGTCCGCGTCCGCCCGCGCGCCCGCCAGCGAGAGGCCCGTGGCGCCGGTCGCGACCGTCCGCAGGGCGCGCAGCTCCTCGGTGGTGTCGCACCGGTCGACCGAGGTGTCGCCGATCGCGGCGGCCTTGGCCCGGATCGCGTCCCGGACGGCGGTCGTCGCCTTCCCGACGTACGGGGACTGCGGGAAGGTGGCGGTCAGGTCGTTGAAGTTGTCCGTGGCGGCCGCGGTCGCGGTGCCGCTGAGCGCGCCCGCGCCGCACTCGTACAGCGAGTGCGCCAGCGGCTCGTCCGTCCCGGCGGGGCGGTCGCCGAGCAGCGCCTTGTCGACGGTGTCGGGCAGCGACCGCAGGTGCTTGAGCGGCAGGACGGCCGCGCAGTACTTCTTCTCGTCGTACGGGGCGGAGACCGCCTTGTAGTACGCGTCGAGGCTGGCCGGTACGAGCTTGGCGGCGCGCGAGCCGGCGTGGTCCCGGGCCAGCTCCTGGTACGTGGTGAGCGCCCTGCGGTAGCTCGGCTCGGCGGTCGCGAAGTCCGTCCCCGCCCCGCTCTTCACCAGCGCGTCGGCGTCGGCCAGCCGGGCCAGCAGGGCCTGCTGGCGGGCCTCCTCGCGGGCGTCCTCGTGGGCGCCCGCCCAGGCGACGGCGCCGCCGACGGGCGCGGCGAGCAGCAGGACGGCGAGCGGCAGCGCCAGGCGGCGGACCGTGGTGCCGAAGGCGATCCGGGCGCGCAGGCCCCGGCGGGCCCCGTCGGCCGCGGCGGCCAGCAGGAAGACGCCGTACCCGATCAGCACGCCCTGCGGCACGCCGTCCGCGTCCGCCGGGAGCGCCGTCAGGAGGAGCCCGGCGGTGGCGGCCCAGCAGAGGGCCGCGAAGAGCCACTGGCGGAGCACGACGTAGCCGAGACCGAGGCAGGAGAGGTTCAGCAGGGCGATCAGCGCGGCCTGGAGGGGCCGGGCCTCCCCGCCGGAGCCGCCGCCGGAGCCACCCGGCGGGGCGGGGGGCGGCGGCGGGAGCGTCCCGGCACCGGCCCACCCGGGCGCCGCCGCGGGGGCCTGCCCGGGCGCGGGCCCGTAGCCGCCGCCATAGCTGCCGCCGTAGCCCTCGGTCGGCGGCCCGAAACCGCCGCCGGAGGTGGCGCCCGGCCCCGCGGCGGCGGCCGTGGTCCCCGCCGCGCCGTGGGACCCGCCGTTCTGCGGCGCCTCCCAGGGCGCGGGAGCCGGTGCCGGTGCCGGTGCCGGTGCCGGAAGCCTGAACGAGCCGGTGGCGGAGGCGTCCGTACCGCCGCCGGATCCGGGCGGCCCGAAGCCGCCCGCGGTGCCGGAGCCCGTCCCCGGGGCGAACGCGTCGGCGTCAGCCGCCGTGGAACCGGGGCCACCGCCGGCGCCGGGCGCGCCGAAGCCGCCCGCCGGGGCGGAGCTCGTGTCCCCGCCGCCGGAGGCGCCCGCGGGCGTGGAGCCCGGGTCGGCGCTCCCGGGCCTGCGGGGGCGCATCATGATCGTCTCGCCGGAGCCTTCGGCCGGCGGCTTGCTCAGGTCCGGGCCCGGGGCCGCCTGGGCCGGTCGGGCGTCCTGCGGTGTCTCCGCGTCGCGTCGCGGTCGTGCGTCGTTCGGTTCTTCCCCCGCCACGGTTCCCCCTCGTGGTCCAGGCGCGGTGACCCCGCCACCGCCGCTTCTTCCACCTACCCTTCACCGGACCCGCACACGCGTCCAGCGGATTGGCGCCGCAGTGACCGAGCCGGTACATGCGGTCCATGTTTCCGGCCACCGGAGGGCCTAGAGTCGCGGGGTGCCGTACGACCACAGGAACCCCGTGACCCGCTCCGCTCCCCCCGCCCGCGCCGCCCTCGCGGTCCTCGTCTGCTCCGCCGCCCTGGCCGGGTGCGGGGCCGCCTCCGAGGCCGCGGAGGGCACCCAGGGGCCGGGCGCGGCGGCCACGACGCCCGCCGCCGCGACCCGTACCCAGGCCGCCACGGCGGCCACGACGGCCCCCGCGCGTCCGCTCGCCGGGCGGACCGTCGTCGTCGACCCGGGGCACAACCCGGGGAACTTCCGGCACTCCCGGGAGATCGACGAGAAGGTGGACATCGGGACCGCCCGCAAGGAGTGCGACACCACCGGGACCTCGACGAACGCGTCCGACGGCAGGGCGGCGTACACGGAGGCGGCGTTCACCCTCGACGTCTCGCACCGGCTGCGCAAGCTGCTCGAGGCGCGGGGGGCGAAGGTGGTCCTGACGCACGACGCGGACCGGCCGTTCGGGCCGTGCATCGACGAGCGGGCCCGGATCGGGAACGCGGCGAAGGCCGACGCCGTCGTCTCCGTGCACGCGGACGGCTCGGCGGCCGGCCACCGCGGCTTCCATGTGATCGTGCCCGCGAAGGTGAGGGAGGGGGCCGCCGACACCGGCCCGATCGTGGCTCCTTCGCGCGCGCTCGGCGAGGGGATCGTGACCGGTTTCCGCCGGGCGACCGGCACCTCGCCCGCCAACTACCTCGGCGGCGGCACCGGTTTGGACGTCCGTTCGGATCTCGGAGGTCTCAATCTGTCAACGGTGCCCAAGGTCTTCGTCGAATGCGGCAATATGCGTGATCCGAAGGACGCCGCACTGCTGACGTCCGGGGTGTGGCGGCAGAAGGCGGCGCAGGGCATCGCCGACGGCATCGTGACCTACCTCCAGGGGTAGAACCGGCGAGCGATAGATTCGCTCCGTACGATGGGGCCGCCCCCGTGCCAAGAACCGGCGCCTGCCCGACGCGACGACGACCCGACGAAGGACTTCTTACGTGAATATCCGCTCCCTCACCCGAGGCGATGGCGTGCTGATCGGTGCTGCGGTGGTGCTGTTCATCGCCTCGTTCCTCGACACCACCGGCTGCGACGGCCCGGCCGCGATCTGCGACCAGATCGACTTCGCGAACGCCTGGGAGGACTCCCCGCTCGGCTGGGGCTCCTTCTTCCTCGGCATCGCCGGTGCGGCCCTCGTCGTCCTCTCCCACGGCCTGCCGCAGCCCCGCAAGGTCCTGGGCCTGGACCTCGGCCAGGTCGGCGCCGCCTTCACCATCGCCTCCGCGTGGACCACGCTCATGTGGGTCTTCGAGTCCGCCAACGCCGGCGCCGGCCTGATCCTCGGCGTGATCGCCGCGCTCGTCGCCGCCGCCGCCGCGGTCGCCGCCCCGATGGTCCCCGCGCTGAAGGCCCCGCTCGTCGGCGCCCCGCGTCCGGCCGCCCCGCAGACCTACGGCGGCCAGCCGCAGCAGGGCGTTCCCGGCGGTTACGGCTACCCGGGCGCCCAGCAGGGCCAGCAGCAGCCCTACCCGGCGCCGCACGACGCCTCGCAGGGCGGTACGCCGTTCGGGCAGCCGCAGCCGGCCGCCGCGCAGCAGCCGGAGCCGCAGGCCGCTCCGCAGGGCGGCTCGGACTTCACGCCGTTCTGGTTCGCCGTGCCGGTCGCCCGCCCGCTGTACGCGGAGGACGGCTCCGGCGCGCAGATCGCCGAACTGGCCCCCGGCACCTGGTACCTGGCCGTGGAGCAGCGCGGCCAGGCGCTGATCGCCCAGACGCAGGACGGGCGCCGCGGTGTCCTCCAGGACGCCACGGGCATCCAGCGCGGCTGATCGCGCGAGCCGTGACAGCGGCCCCCCGACCGGAAGTCCTTCCGGTCGGGGGGCCGCTGTCGTACAGTCCCCGGGAACCTACCTGACGATCCGTCAGAAAGGAGAGCCCGGTCATGCGCCTGGGACTCGCGCTCGGCTACTGGGGCCGCGGCCCCTCCCCCGCCCATCTGGAGCTCGCGCGCGAGGCGGAGCGGCTCGGCTACGACTCGGTGTGGACGGCGGAGGCGTGGGGCTCGGACGCCTTCACCGCCCTCACCTGGATCGCCGCCCACACCAGCCGGATCGGACTCGGCACGGCGGTGGCCCAGATGGCGGCCCGCACCCCGACCGCGACGGCGATGCACGCGCTCACCCTGGACCACCTGTCGGGCGGGCGGATGCGGCTCGGCCTGGGCCTCTCCGGCCCGCAGGTGGTGGAGGGCTGGTACGGACGCCCCTTCCCCCGCTCCCCGCTGACCGCCACCCGCGAGTACGTGGACGTGATCCGGCAGGTGCTCCGCCGCGAGGCGCCGGTGCGGCTCGACGGACGGCACCACTCCTTCCCGTACGCCGGCGAGGACGGCACCGGCCTCGGCAAGCCGCTCAGGCCGATCACCCACCCGCTCCGCCCCGACCTCCCGGTCCTGCTGGGCGCCGAGGGCCCGCGGAACATCGCGCAGACGCTGGAGATCGCCGACGGCTGGCTGCCGCTCTACTGGTCGCCCGCCCGCTTCCGCGAGGTGTACGCCCTGCCGGACCGGCTCCCCGACGGCTTCCGGGTCGCGCCGATGGTCCGCGCCCAGGTCTGCGACGACGTGCCGAAGGGCCTGCTGCCCGTCAAGGCGATGCTGGGCTTCTACATCGGCGGCATGGGGCACGCGACCCGCAACTTCCACGCCGACCTGATGGCCCGCATGGGGTACGGGGCAGAGGCCCGGCACATCCAGGACCTCTTCACCGAGGGCCGCCGGGAGGAGGCCGTCCTCGCCGTCCCGGACGCCTTCGCCGACGAGATCTCCCTGGTCGGCCCGCGCGAGCGGATCGCGGAACGGCTCCAGCGGTGGCGCACCGGCCCGGTGACGGACCTGCTGGTCACGGCCCCGGACCTGGACACCCTGCGGACCCTGGCGGAGCTGAACGGCTAGTCGCGGGCCCGGTCGCGGGCGACGGTGGAGGCCGTCTCGATGACCTCGTCCAGGATGGCGCGCGAGCGGACCAGGTCGGCGATGAGCGCGTCGATGCGGGTCCGCTCGGCGGACAGCTCGTCGACCAGCTGCGAGGTGGCGATCTCGCTGGGGGCGCCGTCCGCGTCGCGCATGCAGGGCAGCAGGTGGGCGATCTTGCGGCTGTTCAGGCCCGCCGCGTACAGCGCCTGGATGCGGATGACCCGGTCCACCGCCCACTCGCCGTACTGCCGCTGGCCGCCCGGGGTGCGCTCGGACCGCAGCAGGTCCTGCGTCTCGTAGTAGCGCAGCGAACGCTCGCTGACGCCGCTGCGCCGGGCCAGTTCACCGATGCGCATCCGCCGCCTCGCCTCCGGGAGAAGGGACTTGAACCTGACACTGGTGTCAACTCCTACGGTACCCGCATGACGCACACGACGGCTTCCTCCCGCCTCTTCGAGTCCACCTCCCTCGGCCCGCTCGCCCTGCCCAACCGGCTGGTGATGCCGCCGCTGACCCGCAACCGGGCCGGCGCCGACGGCGTCCCCCGGCCCCTCATGGTCACCCACTACGCCCAGCGGGCCACCGCGGGCCTGATCATCGCCGAGGGGACCACCCCGAACGCGGTCGGCCAGACCTACCCGAACATCCCGGGCATCCACACCGACGCCCAGGTGGCGGGCTGGCGCGCGGTCACCGACGCGGTACGGGCCGGGGGCGGGCGGATGTTCCTCCAGCTCCAGCACGGCGGCCGGGTCGGCCACCCCGACAACAGCGGGCACCGGCCCGTCGCGCCCTCGCCGGTCGCGCTGCCGGAGACCATCCACACGCCGAGCGGCCGGCAGGAGGCCGTGGTGCCGCGCGAGATGACGGCGGACGACATCCGGGAGACCGTCGCCGACTTCGCAGCCGCCGCGCGCCGGGCCGTCGACGCGGGCTTCGAGGGGGTCGAGGTGCACGCCGCCAACGGGCATCTGCTCCACCAGTTCCTGGCGAAGAACACCAACCGGCGGACGGACGGGTACGGGGGGCCGGTGGAGCACCGCGTCCGGTTCGCGGTCGAGGTCGTCCGGGCCGTCGTCGACGCGATCGGCGCCGACCGGGTCGGCGTCCGCATCTCGCCCGGGGTCACCGTGAACGGCGTCGAGGAGGGCGACACGAACGAGATCTACGCGGCGCTCGTCCCCGCCCTCGCCGCCCTGGACCCGGTCTATCTGCACGTGATCTTCGCCGACCCCGGGCAGCCGCTGTACCGGCGGATCCGCGCCGCCTGGCCGCACACGCTGATCGCCAACCCGGTGCTCGGCTTCGGCGGGCCCCTCCCGGCCGACGGCGGGAAGGCCGCGGGCGAGCGGCTGCTCGACGCCGGGGCGGACCTGATCTCGCTGGGCCGGGCGTTCCTGGCCAACCCGGACCTGGTCGAGCGGCTGCGCCTCGGCGCGCCGCTCAACCCGCTCCGGGAGACGAACTGGATGTACTCGGGCGACGAGGCCGGCTACAACGACTACCCGACGCTGGCCGGGACCGCCGCCCCGGCCGCCGTCTGACCGGTCAGCCGCCGCTGAGCTGGGAGGCCGAGGGGACCTTGTCGACGACCTCGGCCCCGGCGGACCTGCCGGCGTCCTTGATGCCGTTGACGACGCCCTCCAGGCCGCCGACGTCCGCCGCGTCGACCTCGCCCTTGCGGAGCTTGATGCCCAGCTCCTTCAGGGACTCGATGCCGGCGGAGAGCGGGGCCACCGCCTTGGAGAGCAGCGGGTCGCCCTTGGCGTTGTTCACCGCCGCCTTGAGCCGGTTGTAGGTGAACGCGCCCGCGAGACCCGCCTTGACGAGGGCGAAGGTGCGCCCGTCGGCGCCCTTCTTGAACTTGCCCGCCCGGTACGGCTTCACGATCCACTGGTACGCGGCGCCGGCGGCGAGCCCGGCGTTCGCGACGAACCGGGTCTTGGCCAGCTTCTGCTGCTCGAAGGTGCTCGACGCGGACGGGGACGCGACCGCCCCCGTCGACAGACTCTGCGTGGTGTCGCTCCCGCACGCGGCGGTGGTGAGCAGCAGCGCGCAGGACAGCAGCAGCGCGGCGACGCCGCGGGACAGGCTTCTGGGCACAGCGGAACCTCCCTGGGGACTGGTCCCGCCAGCCTCACCCGCCCCCCGGCGGGCCGCCATCCGGGCGACCCGTCCGGGTGCGCCGCCGCCCCCGCGAAAGGGGGTCCGGGGGTCAGTCCCCGCAGCAGTCCGGGGAGAGGCCCCTGGGCAGGGTCTCGCCGCCGAAGACGGCGACGGTGGCCTGTTCGCCGCCGAGGGCCGCGACCGCGAGGAGGAGGGAGCCCGCCGTCCAGGTGGTCTGCTCCTCGGGCCAGACGGCCGGCTCGCCGCCGTCCGCGCCCTCGTACACGTACCCCGTCCAGTACAGGCCGCTGGGCGCCCGCAGGTGGCCGATGTCCTGGAGGATCGTGAGGGCCCGGTCGGACTCCCCCGCCGCCCAGAGGGCGAGGGCGAGTTCGCAGCTCTCGCCGCCGGTCACCCACGGGTTGGGGACGACGCAGCGGACGCCGAGGCCGGGGACCACGAAGTCGTCCCAGCGCGCGTCGAGCCGGGCCTTCGCCTCGGCGCCGGTGACGGCGCCGCCGAGGACCGGGTAGTACCAGTCCATCGAGTAGCGGGACTTGTCGAGGAACCGCTCGGGGTGGCGCCGGATCGCGTGGGCCAGGGAGCCGGCCGCCAGCTCCCAGTCCGGCTGCGGCTCCTCGCGGGCCTCGGCGAGCGCGAGGGCGCAGCGCAGGGCGTGGTGGATGGAGGAGGAGCCGGTGAGGAGGGCGTCGGCGACGGGGGTGCCGTCGGGGTCGCGCTTCCAGCCGATCTGGCCGCCGGGCTGCTGGAGCCGGAGGACGAACTCGACCGCCGCGTAGACGACCGGCCACATCCGGTCGAGGAAGGCGTCGTCGCCGGTCGACAGGTAGTGGTGCCAGACGCCGACGGCGATGTACGCGGTGAAGTTGGACTCCTTGCCGCGGTCGGTGACGTCCTCCGGGTCGCCGTCCCGGTAGGCCGCGTACCAGGAGCCGTCGGCGTTCTGGTGCCGGGCGAGCCAGGCGTAGGCGCGGGCGGCGGCCTCGTGCTCGCCGGCCGCGTCCAGGGCCATGGCGGCCTCGGTGTGGTCCCAGGGGTCGAGGTGGTGACCGCGGAACCACGGGATGGCGCCGTCCTCGCGCTGCCCGGCGAGGATCCCGGCGACGGTGCCGGCGGCCTGCTCGGCGGTGAGGACGCCGGGCAGGACGAGGTGCTCCGCTATCCGCTCGGGAGACGTCACCGGGCGTCGGCCTTCGGGAGGTGGGGCTTGGTGGCGTACGCGACGAAGCTCTTGCCGACGACCGGGTTGAGCAGCTGCTCGGCGACCCGGGTCAGGGCGGGCTTCTTCATGATGTCCCAGACCAGGAGCTTGTGGTAGGCGCGGACCGGCAGCGCCTTGTCGTTGTCGACGCCGAAGGCGCACTTCAGCCACCAGTACGGCGAGTGCAGGGCGTGCGCGTGGTGGGTGCCGTACGGCTTGAGGCCGGCCTGGCGGATCTTGGCGAGCAGCTCGTCCGCCTTGTAGATCCGGATGTGGCCGCCCTCGACCTCGTGGTACTCGTCCGAGAGCGCCCAGCAGATCTTCTCGGGGCCGTACCGGGGGACGGTGATCGCGATCCGCCCGCCGGGCTTCAGGACGCGGACCATCTCGGCGAGCACGCCCTTGTCGTCCGGGATGTGCTCCATGACCTCGGAGATGATGACGACGTCGAAGGACTCGTCGGGGAAGGGCAGGTTGAGCGCGTCGCCCTCCATCGCGGTCGCGGTCGCCCCGGCGGGGGCCTCGCCGGCCTCCTTCATGGCGGCGAACCACTTGGCGACCTCGCGGATCTCCTCGCCGTTCTGGTCGAGCGCCACGACCTGCGCACCGCGCCGGTAACACTCGAAGGCGTGCCGCCCCGCACCGCAGCCCAGATCGAGCACACGGTCGCCGGGGGCGAGCGGGAAGCGGGTGAAGTCGACGGTCAGCACGAGGTCTGCCTTTCGGGGTAGTTGTGGGCAGGCGTTCCGCACGGGGGTCCCCCCTGGACGAGGTCCTCGGGGGAGGAACGGGTGGGCACGACCCACCCACCGGGCCGCACCCGGCGAACGAGGCGAGGTGTCACCGGCGGGCGCCCTGGCGCTCCAGGGCCTCGCGGTACAGCTCCGCCGTCCCCTGGGCGGCCCTGGCCCAGGTGAACCGCTCCAGCACCCGCGCCCGCCCCGCGGACCCGAGCCGCGCCCGCAGCTCCGCGTCACCGAGCACCCGGCCCAGCGCGGCCGCCAAGGCCCCCGCGTCACCGGTCGGCACGGCGAGGCACGTCTCCCCGTCGGGCCCGGCGACCTCCGGGATCGCCCCGCCGGTCGTGGCGACCAGCGGCGTCCCCGTGGCCATGCCCTCGGCCGCGGGCAGCGAGAAGCCCTCGTACAGCGAGGGCACGCAGGCCACTTCGGCGGACCGGTACAGGTCGACGAGCTCCGCGTCGCTGATGCCCTTGACGAACCGGACGGCGCCCTCGAGCCCGTACCGCTCGATCGCCTGGGCGACCGGCCCGTCCTCGGCGCGCTTGCCGACGACGACGAGGTGCGCGTCGGGCCGCTCGGTGCGCAGCTTGGCGAGCGCCTCGACGAGGAAGACGAGGCCCTTGAGGGGGACGTCGGCGCTGGAGGTGGTGACGATCCGGCCGGGGACCTCGGCGACCGACGGGTCCGGGGACCACAGCTCGGTGTCGGCGCCGATGTGCACGACCTGGATGCGGTCCTCGCGGACGCCGAGGTGCTCGACGATCTCGTCGCGGGAGGTGCCGGAGACGGTGAGGACGGAGGGCAGCCGGCGGGCGACCCGCTTCTGCATGCGGGTGAAGCCGTACCAGCGGCGGACGGAGGCGCGGCGCTTCCAGTCGGCGGCGGCGTCGAGTTCGAGCTGCCGGTCGACGGTGATGGGGTGGTGGATCGTGGTGACGAGCGGGGCGCCGAGCGCGCGGGGGCCGCCGAGGAGCCCGTACCCGAGGGTCTGGTTGTCGTGGACCACGTCGAAGTCGCCGCGGCGGGCGGCGAGGGTGCGGCGGGCGCGCAGCGAGAAGGTCAGCGGCTCGGGGAAGCCGCCGGTCCACATGGTGGCGACCTCCAGCGCGTCGATCCAGTCCCGGTACTCCTCGCGCTTCGGCGTCCGGAAGGGGTCGGGCTGGCGGTAGAGGTCGAGGCTGGCGATCTCGCTGAGCGTGACGCCCTCGTCGAGGACCGGGTAGGGCTGCGAGCCGAAGACCTCGACGGTGTGGCCCAGCCGGGCCAGTTCGCGGGAGAGGTGGCGGACGTAGACGCCCTGGCCGCCGCAGAACGGGTTCCCCTTGTACGTGAGGAGAGCGATCCGCAACGGACCGTCACCGGACGGGGCGGCGCCCTGCCGGGGGCTTGCCTCTATGGCCTCAGCGGTCATGCGCGACCCCCTTCGAGCGTGCGTTTCGCGCGAGCGTAACCGCTCGCGCTAATGTAGAACAAGTTACAGACTTGATCGTTCTCGGCGCGTCCCGGACCTCCGGGAGGCACCGAATCTACCGGCAGGTAGCTGCCGTGTGAGCACCGGAACAGGTGATTCGCACCACCCGGTCGCGGAGGTTCGCGCCACGGCCGTCCTCCGCCATACTGGCGCTCCCCACCGCACGGAACGGGACCCCGATGACCGCAGAGAGCAGAGCGGACCACCGCCCCTCCGCCACGCCGCCGCTGACGGAACGCCAGGAGGCCCGGCGGCGGCGCATCCTGGACGCCAGCGCCCAGCTCGCCGCCCGGGGCGGTTTCGACGCGGTGCAGATGCGGGAGGTCGCGGAGGCGGCCGGCGTCGCCCTCGGCACGCTGTACCGCTACTTCCCGTCCAAGATCCACCTGCTCGTCGCGACCATGCAGGACCAGCTCCAGCACCTGCACACCACGCTCCGGAAGCGGCCCCCGGCGGGTGCCGCCCCGGCGGAGCGGGTCGCGGAGACCCTGATGCGGACCTTCCGGGCGCTCCAGCGCGAGCCGCAGCTCGCCGACGCGATGGTCAGGGCGCTGACCTTCGCCGACCGCAGCGTGAGCCCCGAGGTGGACACGGTCTCGCGGCTCACGACGGCGATCATCCTGGACGCGATGGGCGCGGAGCAGCCGACGCCGGAGCAGCTGTCGGCGGTCCGCGTCATCGAGCACACCTGGCACTCGGCGCTCATCACCTGGCTGTCGGGCCGCGCCTCGATCGCCCAGGTGAAGATCGACATCGAGACGGTCTGCCGCCTGATCGACCTGACGGCCCCGGCCCGGGCGGGCGCCGCCCGCTGACGGGCCCGGGCCGGGCGGCGCCGGGCTACTCCTCCGGCGGGTAGACCGGGTCGCCGCCGTCGGCGAGGGTGATGAGGATGGCCTCCACCGGGCAGCCCTCCGCCGCCGCGAGGATGCGTTCGCCCGCGTCGGTCTCCGGGGTCACCGGGTGGGACTGGCGGGCGGTGTCGAGGCGGAAGCCGTCGGGGGCGTGGGTGACGCACATGCCGGAGCCGATGCAGACGCCCCGGTCGACCTCCAGGTGCCAGCGGTCGCCCATCAGTGCCCCCCGTGGCCGGCCGGCAGGTGGATCATCTTGTGCTCCAGGTACGCGCCCAGGCCCTCGGGGCCGAACTCGCGGCCCAGGCCGGAGTTCTTGTAGCCGCCGAAGGGGCCGAGCATGTCGAGGCTGAAGGTGTTGACGTTGAAGGTGCCGGTGCGGACCTGGCGGGCGAAGTCGATGCCGTGCTCGACGTCGCCGGTCCAGACGCTGCCGCTGAGGCCGTACTCGGAGTCGTTCGCGATCCGCAGGGCCTCGGCCTCGTCGCCGTACGGCAGCAGGCAGATGACCGGGCCGAAGATCTCCTCGCGGGCGATCCGCATCGCGTTGTCGACGTCGCCGAAGAGGGTCGGCTCGACGTACCAGCCCCGGTCGAGGCCGTCCGGACGACCGCCGCCCGCGAGGATCTTGGCGCCCTCCTGCTGGCCGATGCCGATGTAGTCGAGGGAGCGCTGCTGCTGGCGGCGGGCGACGAGCGGGCCGACCTGGGTGGCCGGGTCGAGCGGGTCGCCGACGACCAGCGCGGAGGCCGCGGCGGCCAGCGCCTCGGCGATCTCCTCGTACCGGGAGCGCGGGGCGAGGATCCGGGTCTGGGCGACGCACGCCTGCCCGTTGTTCATCCAGGCGGCCGGGACGATCCCGGCGACGGCGGTGGCCACGTCGGCGTCCGGGAGGATCACCGCCGCGGACTTGCCGCCGAGTTCGAGGGTGACGCGGGTGAGGTGGCGGGAGGCGACCTCCATCACGCGCTTGCCGGCCGCGACCGAGCCGGTGAAGGAGACCTTGTCGACGCCCGGGTGCCCGACCAGGTACTCGCTGACCTCCCGGTCGGCGGGCAGGATCGAGAGGACGCCCTCGGGCAGCCCGGCCTCGGCGGCGATCTCGCCGAGGAGGTACGAGTCGAGCGGCGACTCCGGCGAGGGCTTGAGGACCGCCGTGCAGCCGGCGAGCAGCGCCGGGCCCAGTTTGGCGGCGGCGGTGAACTGCGGCACGTTCCACGGCACCACCGCGGCGACCACGCCGACCGGCTCGCGCCGCACGAGCAGCGGGCCGAGGACGCCGCCACGCCGCTCCTCGAAGACGAAGTCGCGGGCGACGGTGATCGCCGCGTCCCACACCATCATCGCGCCGAGCGCCTGGGCGAGGACGGACCAGGAGTACGGGGAGCCGTTCTGGGAGCTGATCGAGCGGGCCAGCTCCTCGTGCCGGACGGCGACGGCGTCCTTGATCCGGGAGACGACCTCGATCCGCTCCTCCAGGCTCGTCCGCGGCCAGGGGCCCTCGTCGAAGGCCCGCCGAGCGGCCGCGACGGCCCGGTCGACGTCGGCGCGCGAGGCGTGCGGGACCCGGCCGATGACCTCCTCGGTGTGCGGCGAGATCACCTCGATGGAGGCGTCCCCGAGCGGATCGGTCAACTCCCCGCCGATGAACAGCTTTCCGTGCTCCACAAGCTCGGTCATGACCGGACGCCTCCCGAACCACGCGGTACCCGACGTAATCTGACTGTGCCTCAGAACTGATACCAGTTCTAGTTCCAGTACGCCAGGCTCCGGCACGGGCCGGACGGGCCGGAGGGCCTCCCCCGCGCGGGGAGGCCCTCCGGCAGGCCGCGCGGCCGGATCACGGGTCGATGTCGCCGAGGTCCCGGGTGAGGATGTCCACGCCGTTCTGCTGGATGTGCAGCGTGACGTCGTTGAACGTCAGGTGCAGCAGCTGCACCCTCCAGTTCCCGTTGGGACACACGTCCCGCGCGGAGGGGGACTCCGGCACGGGGATCCGCACGTCCCTGAACGTGATCTGGCCGTTGCGGGGGGCGATCTGCTGGACCGGGCCGACCACCTGCTGGAACTCGACGCCCTGGCCGGGCGCGACGTTGCCGCCGCGGTTGACGCACACGTACTCGGCGTCGATCGAGGACGCCGTGAGGAAGGCGGCGGTCGGGCTGCTGCCCAGGCCGGCCGCCTTGCCGCTGCAGCTGAGACCGGTGGTGATCGACTTGGTGCAGGTGACCTCGCCGATGAAGTGGGGGCTCTGGGCCGTGGCCGTGGCCATGCCGGCGACGGTGACCGCCGCCGTCATGAGGGCTGTGGCGAAAGCGCGACGCATGAAGTCTCCGTGGGGTGTGGATGACGGATGGGGCTGCGGGTGGGGCGGGGGACGAGGCTGACGAGAGCCGCGGCCGACCGGCGCCGGAGCGCCGGAGCCCCGGAGCGAGCCACGGGACATCTCTGTCACGGCACGTGATCGTTTATCCGCATATTGCTCCATCAGGGGCGGAAAATCTCACCCTCCGTCACTGCGATGGGTGATTCGAGGACGGTCCGCACCAAGTCTCTGACGGTGCGTCAGTTGCCGTTATAGTGAGCAACGGCCTTACCGCCGCGCGGAGACGAGGGTGCTCATGAGGCAGGCGAACGACCGGGTGACCGAGCACGGCGGTGGCGTCTGGTCGCTGCGGGTGCCCATCCCGGACAACCCGCTGGGGCACACCCTCGTCCACGTCCTCGACACCGACCGCGGCCCGGTCCTCGTCGACACCGGCTGGGACGACCCCGACTCCTGGACCGAACTCACCGACGGACTGCGGGCGTTGGGGATCGGGGTGAGCGAGATCCACGGCATCGTCATCACCCACCACCACCCCGACCACCACGGGCTGTCCGGCCGGGTGCGGGAGGAGTCCGGTGCCTGGATCGCCATGCACGCCGCCGACACCGCCGTCGTCCGCCGCACCCGCGACTCCGACCCCGCCGCCTGGCTCGACTACCTCGCCCGCAAGCTCACCGCCGCCGGCGCCCCCGAGGAACACCTCGCGCCGCTGCGCGCCGCCCGCTCCGGGGGCCGGATGCGCACCCTGCCCGGCCTCGGCGCGGCCCTCCCCGACTGGGAGATCGTCCCCGGCGAGCTCCTCGACCTCGCCGGACGCCGGCTCCGCGCCGTCTGGACGCCCGGCCACACCCCCGGCCATGTCTGCCTCCACCTGGAGGAGGAGCATCCCGCCGGGCTCCCCGGCCACGGCCGGCTCTTCTCCGGCGACCACCTCCTCCCCGGGATCTCCCCGCACATCGGCCTCTACGAGGACCCCGACGATGCGACTGTGACCGATCCCCTCGGCGACTACCTCGACTCCTTGGAGCGGATCGGCCGGCTCGGCGTCGCCGAGGTCCTCCCCGCCCACCAGCACGCCTTCCCCGACGCCGCCGGGCGCGTCCGCGAACTCCTCGACCACCACGAGGACCGGCTCGCCGGCCTCCTCGCCCTCCTCACCACCCCGCTCACCCCCTGGCAGCTCGCCGAGCGCATGGAGTGGAACCGGCCCTGGGACCACATCCCCTACGGCTCCCGCAACATCGCCGTCAGCGAGGCCGAGGCCCACATCCGCCGCCTGGTGAAGCTGGGCCGCGCGGAGGCCGTGACCGGGACGGAGCCGGTGGCGTACGTGGCGGTGTGACGCGGCTCGCACCCCGGGGACAGGGCCGTACGGGCCGGTACAGTGGCCCGGTCGTCTTCATGCCCGAGCAGGGGAAAGCCGGTGCGACTCCGGCGCTGACCCGCAACCGTGACGTGCCCCGAGGCACGGAGCCGGAACGCCCTGCCTCTGGGACGTGAGCGCCGGCACCGTCGAGGAATACGGCGCCGGACGCGGGCCCTCAGGGGCGCCGGTGTCCGGTGCCCGCACGAGAGGCAACCATGATCAGCGTCCGCCGCGCCGCCGCCGCGCTCACCGCAGCGGCAGCCGTGCTCAGCACCGCCGCGACCGGCACGGCCGCCGCCGCCCCCTCGCCGAGCGCTTCCGCCGCCGCGCTCCCGCCCGGTCTGTACGGCAAGGGCGACCCCACCTACGACGGCGTCTGGCGCCAGTCGCTCGCCTTCCTCGCCCAGCGCGCCAGCGGCTACCAGCCGGCCGACCAGGCGGTGGACTGGCTGCTCGGCCAGCAGTGCGCGGACGGCTCCTTCGCCTCCTACCGCGCGGACACCACGAAGCCCTGCGACGACAAGACGATGCGGGACTCCAACGCCACCGCCGTCGCCCTCCAGGCGCTCGGCGCGGTCCGCCGCGAGGCCGCCGACCCGACGAAGATCGACACCGCGGTCAAGTCCGGCTACGGCTGGCTGCGCGGCGTGCAGAACAAGGACGGCGGCTGGAGCTACACCCCCGGCGGCCCCAGCGACGCCAACTCGACCTCGATCGTCGTCAGCGCCCTCGCCGCGTCGGGCGTCAAGCCCGGCTCGTACACCTCGGCCCAGGGCCGCACCCCCTACGACGCGCTGCTCGCGCTCGCGCTGCCCTGCTCCGACGACGAGGGCCCGGGCGCCTTCGCGTACCAGCCGGACAAGACGGGCAAGCTGCTCGCCAACGCGGACGCGACCGCCGCCGCCACCCTCGCCGGGCTCGGCAAGGGCATCACGGCCGTGAAGGCCACCCCGCCGCAGGCCCCGACCTGCGTCGACCTCTCCGAGCCGACCGTCGAGCGGGCCGCCCTCAACGGCGCCTCCTACCTCGCCAAGTCGATCGGACAGACCGGTCACCTGACCACCCCGCCGCTGCCGGGCGCCACCGACGCCGAGCCGAAGCCGGACTTCGGCAACACCGCCGACGCGGTCGTCGCCCTCGCCGCCGCCGGCACCGCCCGGCTCGCCGAGCCCGCCCTCCAGTGGCTGGAGCAGAACGCCGGCCCGTGGGCGAAGCAGTCCGGCCCCGCCGCCTACGCGCAGCTCATCCTGGCCGCGCGCGCGATGGAGGCCGACCCGCGCGAGTTCGGCAAGGTCGACCTGGTCGAGGCGCTGAACGCGACCGGCCCGACGCCCAAGACCCCCGACACCTCCGCCGCCTCCACCGAGGACGAGGAGGACGACTCGTTCCTCGGCTTCGACGTCTGGTGGATCATCGGCATCGGCATGGTCGTCGGCGTCGGCATCGGCTTCCTCCTGAGCGGCCGCAAGAAGTGACCCTCCCCAGGAAGGCTTCCGGCGCGCTGGCGTGCGGCGCCGCCGGGCTGCTGCTCGCCCTCGGCGCGGCGGCCCCCGCCCAGGCGGCCGGCTACCGGTACTGGTCGTACTGGGAGGCCGACGCCGGGAAGTGGAGCTACGCCCACCAGGGCCCGGCGACCGCCCGGCCCGCCGACGGCGCCGCCGTCGGTTTCCGCTTCGCGCTGAGCGAGGACTCCGCCGACGCGGCGAAGCCGACCGCCGCACCCGACTTCGCCGCCCTCTGCGGCGGCGTGGAGCGAAGCGCCGGGACGAAGCGGATCGCCGTCGTCGTCGACTTCGGCACCGCGCAGGACGCGCCCGCCGGGGAGACCCCGCCGAAGGACGAGCCGACGACCGGCTGCGCACGTGTCGCCGAGAACGCCACCGCCGCGGACGCCCTCGCGGCCGTCGCCAAGCCGCTCCGCTACGACAGCTCCGCGATGCTCTGCGGCATCGCGGGCTATCCGCGGCAGGGCTGCGGCGAGGCGGTCGCCGACTCCGGCGCCTCCCCCGCGTCCACCGCCCCGAAGGCCGCCCCCCGGGCCGCCGAGCCCTCCGACGGCGGCCCGTCGGCCGGCCTCCTCGTCGGCGGCGGAGCCGTCCTCGCCCTCGGCGCCGCCGCCGTCTGGAAGTCCCGCCGACGCGCATGAGCCAGGCCCCGTCCGTCACCCCCGGCCTGCCGGGGCGCCTCCTCGCGCCCGTGGCGGACCGGGGCAACGCGCTGCACCCGGGCGCCTGGTGGCTGTGGGCCCTCGGGCTCGCCGTCGCCGCCTCCCGGACCACCAACCCGCTGCTGCTCGGGCTGATCGTCGGCGTCGCCGGATACGTGGTGGCCGCGCGCCGTACGGACGCGCCCTGGGCCCGCTCGTACGGGGCCTTCGTCAAGCTCGGCCTGTTCGTCGTCGCCCTGCGGATCGTCTTCTCGGTGGTGCTGGGCTCCCCGATCCCGGGCGCGCACGAGCTGTTCGTCCTGCCCGAGCTGCCGCTGCCGGCGTGGGCGCAGGGCATCCGGATCGGCGGCCGGGTCACCGCCGAGCAGCTGGTCTTCGCCCTGTACGACGGGCTCAAGCTGGCCGCCCTGCTGATCTGCGTCGGCGCGGCCAACGCGCTCGCCAACCCGGCGCGGCTGCTGAAGTCGCTGCCCGGGGCGCTGTACGAGGCCGGTGTCGCGGTCGTCGTGGCGATGACCTTCGCGCCGAACCTGGTCGCCGACGTCGTCCGGCTCCGCACCGCCCGGCGGCTGCGCGGCCGGCCCACCGGCGGGGTACGGGCGGTCCTCCAGATCGGCCTGCCCGTCCTGGAGGGCGCCCTCGAACGGTCCGTCGCCGTCGCCGCGTCGATGGACGCGCGCGGGTACGGGCGCACCGCCCAGGTCCCGCCGGCCGTCCGCCGCACCACCGACGTCCTCACCCTCGGCGGGCTGCTCGGCGTCTGCGCCGGCTCGTACGGGCTGCTCGCGGCCCAGGGCGCCGGATACGGGCTGCCGCTGTTCGCCGCCGGGCTCCTCGCGGCCGTCGCGGGGCTGCGGCTCGGCGGCCGGCGGAGCGTCCGCACCCGCTACCGGCCGGACCGCTTCGGCCCCCGGTCCTGGCTGGTCGCCGCGTCCGGCGTCACCGTGGCCGTCCTCATGATCCGCGCCAACGCGTACGCGCCGGAGGCCCTCCACCCGGGCGTCGTGCCGCTCGTCGCGCCGGAGCTGCCGCTGTGGCCGGCCCTGTCGGTCCTGCCCGGCCTGCTGCCCGCCCTCATCGCCCCCGTACCGCCTGCCGCCGAAGGGTCGTCCGCGTGATCCGCTTCGACAACGTCTCCGTGACGTACGAGGACGCCGCCGGCCCCACCCTTCGGGACGTCGACCTCACGATCCCCGAGGGCGAGCTGGTCCTCCTCGTCGGCCCGTCCGGCGTCGGCAAGTCCACCCTCCTCGGCGCGGTCTCCGGGCTCGTCCCCCACTTCACCGGCGGGACGCTGCGGGGCCGGGTCACCGTGGACGGCCGGGACACCCGTACCCACCACCCGCGCGAGCTGGCCGACCTTGTCGGCACGGTCGGGCAGGACCCGCTCGGCCACTTCGTCACCGACACCGTCGAGGACGAGCTCGCCTACGGCATGGAGTCCCTGGGCCTCGCCCCGGCGGTGATGCGGCGGCGCGTCGAGGAGACCCTGGACCTGCTGGGCCTCGCCGACCTCCGCGACCGGCCCCTCGCGACCCTCTCCGGCGGGCAGCAGCAGCGGGTGGCGATCGGCTCCGTCCTGACCACCCACCCCAAGGTCCTCGTCCTCGACGAGCCGACCTCCGCGCTCGACCCGTCGGCGGCGGAGGACGTCCTGGCGGTGCTCCAGCGGCTCGTCCACGACCTCGGCACGACGGTCCTCATGGCGGAGCACCGCCTGGAGCGGGTCGTCCAGTACGCCGACCGCGTCCTGCTGCTGCCGGAGGCGGTCCTCGGCACCCCCGCCGAGATCATGGCCGTCTCGCCGGTGCACCCGCCGGTCGTCGCCCTGGGTCGGGCCGCGGGCTGGGACCCGCTGCCGCTGACGGTCCGGGACGCGCGGAGGCGGGCGGGCGAGCTGAAGGAGCGGCTGGCGGGGCGGGACGCGCCGCCGCGCCCGCATCCAGCCCCACCGGCGGTCGAGGCGCGGGAGTCCGGGGGCGGAGCCCCCGATGACGGGAAGGGGCGGCGCCGGGGAACCTCCCTCTTCCGGCGCCGCCGCACCCGCCCCGCC
>NZ_JOGX01000082.1 GCF_000719555.1 Streptomyces sp. NRRL F-5727 | reverse complement strand
AGTACGAGGACTTCCACCCGGCACGCCGAGAGCACGCACCTGACGCCGCGGGGCCGCCCTTCGGGCGACGACGGGAGTTTGACGACAGGACCTAGGCCCCGTCGGACCTAGACCGGCGTCCGGCGGATCGCGCGGCCCGCGAGGACGTCCGTGCGGCGGCCGTCCTCGATCACGAAGCGGCCGCCGACCAGCACGTGCGGGATGCCGACCGGCAGCGTGCGCGGGGCGTCGTAGGTGGCTCCCGCCGCGACCGTTTCCGGATCGAAGAGCACCAGGTCCGCCACGTACCCCTCCCGCACCAGACCCCGGTCCGGCAGCCGCAGCCGGGCCGCCGGGCGCGAGGTCAGATGGGCCACGCACTCCTCCAGGGAGAGCACGCCCTCCTCGCGCACGTACCGGCCCAGGTACTCCGGGAAGGTGCCGTAGGCGCGCGGATGCGGCTTCGCGCCCTGCAGGATGCCGTCCGAACCGCCGGTGTGCACCCGGTGCCGCATGATCGCCCGCACGTTCTCCTCGTGCCCCACGTGCTGCAGGATCGTCGTCCCCAGCCGGTCGGCGAGCAGCAGCTCACGCGCCTCCGCCCAGGAGCCGAGCCGCCGTCCCACCCGGTCCGCGAGGGACGGATCCGCGACGCCCGAGACCTCGACCGTCGCCCACTCCACCGGCACCCCGTGGCAGCCGTCCGAACCGGTCACCTCCAGGTCGTGCCGGATCCGCTCCGCCGCCGCCCCGTCCGCGAGCCGCCCGAGCACCGCCGCCGGGCCGCCCTCCTGCGCCCACGACGGGAGCAGCGCGAGCAGGGTCGTACAGCCGGGGGTGTACGGGTACGTGTCGAGGCTGAGGTCGGCGCCCGCGTCCAGCGCCCGGTCGAGCAGGGCGAGCAGCTCCGGCGCCCGGCCCGCGTTCTCCCCGAAGTTCAGCGTGGCGTGGGCGAGATGGAGCGCGCAGCCCGCCTCCCGGGTCAGCGCGATCATCTCCTCGTACGCGCGCAGCGCCCCCGCCCCGTAACTGCGGTGGTGCGGGCAGTAGTAGCCGCCGTACGAGGCCACCACCCGGCACAGCTCGGTGAGTTCGCCGTCGGGGGCGTACATGCCGGGGGTGTAGGTGAGGCCCGAGGACATGCCCACCGCGCCCTGCTCCAGGCCCTCGGCGACCAGCCGCCGCATCCGGTCCAGCTCGGCCGGGGTCGCGGGCCGGTCGGCCCAGCCCATCGCGTACATCCGGACGGTGCCCTGCGGGACGAGGTAGGCGGCGTTCACCGCGATGCCCTCGCCGCCGTGGGCCGTGTCCAGCCGGTCCAGGTACTCGCCGACCGTCCGCCAGTCCAGGTCCAGACTCGTGTCGTCGGGGCCACCGCCGTTCCAGCCGGTGATCGCCCGCCGCACCTCCTCCCGGGTGCGGTCGTCGACCGGCGCGTACGACAGGCCGTCCTGGCCCAGCACTTCCAGGGTCACGCCCTGCGCGGCCTTGGCGCTGTGGTCCGGGTCGCGGAGCAGCGCCAGGTCGCTGTGGGCGTGCATGTCGACGAAGCCGGGGGAGAGGACCAGGCCCTCCGCGTCGACGCTCCGGGTGGCGGTGGGCCGCTGGCAGCCGGCCGCCGCGGCCTCCCGCACGACCGAGACGATCCTGCCGTCGTCGACCGCCACGTCCGCCCGGTAGGAGGGCGCGCCGGAACCGTCCACGACCTCGGCGTCCCGGAAGACGAGATCCCACATCCCCGGCCCCCGTCAGAAGAAGGTGCGGACGTAGTCGACGACCGTGCCGTCCGCCTCGACCAGCGGGATCAGCTGCCACTTGTCGAAGGACGTGCACGGGTGCGACAGGCCCATCCCCACCCAGTCGCCGACCTCCACGTCCGCCCCGTCCTCGGTGGCCAGCCAGGCGTGCTGGTCCGACAGGGCGGTGACCGTGACCCCGTCGGCCGGCCGGATCTCACCGGTCCGGGCCGAGCGCACCACCTGCGCCTCCGGCAGGTGGAGGTCGTGGGCGGCGTCCCGCTTGCCCGCGTTGGTGAACGCCTGCCCGGCGGACGGCCGCGACACCACCTGCGACCAGAGGCGGAACGCCGGCTGGAGGGCGCCCTCCTCGGGGACCCGGTTGAACGGCGTCTTCTCCCGGTACTGGCCGTCGTCGTGCGACACGTACGCGCCCGAGCGCAGCAGCTTCAGGACCGGCAGGGAGAGCTCCGGGATCTCCGCGAACACGTCCGCGACCGCGTCGAACCACGCGCTGCCGCCCGCGCTCACCACGATCTCGCCGACGGCCGGGTCGAAGCGGCCCTCCTTGTCGAAGGCGGCGGCGAGCCCGGTCAGCCGGCGCAGCCAGCCGCGCACCGACTCCCCGTCCGCGCCCGGCACCTCGGCCTCGTACCCGGCCACGCCGACCAGCCGGAGCGTGCCGGACGCGGCGATCGCGTCGGCGACCGCCGCGCACTCCGCCTCCGTACGGGCACCGGTCCTGGCCCCCTCGCCCGCGCCCAGCTCCACCACCACGTCCAGCGGCCGGCGGGCCCCGGCCGCCCGCAGCGCCTCGTCCATCAGCTCGACCCCGCGCACCGAGTCGGCGTAGCAGACCAGCCGGAACTCCGGGTGCGCGTCCAGCTCGGCGGCGAGCCAGCGCAGCGCCACCGGGTCGACCACCTCGTTGGCGAGGAAGATCCGGTCGACGCCGTGCGCCCGGTAGACCCGGACCTGGTGGGGGACGGCGGCCGTGATGCCCCAGGCGCCGTGCTCGATCTGGCGGCGGAAGAGGACCGGGGCCATCGAGGTCTTGCCGTGCGGGGCGAAGGCCAGGCCGTGCCGCGCGGCGTACTCCTCCAGGGCGCGCAGGTTGTGCTCGACGGACTCGGCGGAGAGGGCGAGCACCGGGGTGGTGAAGCCGCCGGTGAAGAGGGACCGGCGCTGGGCGGCCAGCTCGCCGACGGTCAGTCCGTCCGCGTCCGGCGGCAGGCCCTTGAAGCGGTGGTCGACGCGCTCGTCCGACAGATCGGTCGGCATGGATCCCTCCTCCAGGGCGTTGCGTTGTGTGCAACGTCCATTGCGTATATCGCTCACCGCTGTCTAACATCCGGGCCGAGGCCGGGTCAACGGACCGGTTCGAGGACCAGCGGGAGCGTGACCGTGCCAGGACCGTCGTACGACGTCGTCTGCGTGGGCGAGTCCATGGTGACCTTCCTGCCCACCCGGCCGGGCCGACTCGCCGACGTCCCCGCCTTCACCCGCGCCATCGGCGGCGCCGAGTCCAACGTCGCCTGCGCCCTCGCCGCCGCCGGACACCGCGCCCGCTGGGTCGGCCGGGTCGGCACCGACGGCTTCGGCGACCACCTGCTCGACACCATCGCAGGGTACGGAGTCGACGTCGCCGCCGTCCGCCGCGACCCGCACCGGCCCACCGGCGTCTACTTCCGCACCGACGCCGACCGCGCCACCGCCGCCCACGAGGTCGTCTACTACCGCACCGGCTCCGCCGCCTCCGCGATGTCACCGGACACGATCCCGTACGAGACGGTCGCCGACACCAGGATCCTCCACCTCACCGGCATCACGGCGGCGCTCTCCGGCGACTGCCTGGCCCTGCTGCACGAGCTGACCGAGCCCCGCGCCGGACGCCCCCTGGTCTGTTTCGACGTCAATGACCGGCCCGGGCTGTGGCGCGGGGGCGACGCGGGCGGGGTCCTGCGGGAACTCGCCGCCCGCGCCGACCTCGTCCTCGTCGGCGCCGACGAGGCCGAACGCCTCTGGGGCGCCGCCGCCCCCGCCGCCGCCCCCGCCGCCGTCCGCGCGCTCCTGCCGGAGCCGGCGGTGCTGGTCGTCAAGGGCGGCGCCGGCCCGGCGACGGCCTTCGAACGCCCCGCCGCAGCGACCGCAGCGACCGAGGTCCGGACCATGGACGACGGAGTCGCAGCGACCGCGGTGACCGCGGCGGTCGAGGCTCCGCACACGGCCCGCGCGGCAACGGCGGCTCGCGCCGCCGACGTCGTCACCGTCGTCCCCGCCCCCCGCGTCGACGTCGTGTCCGCCGTCGGCGCCGGCGACGCCTTCGCCGCCGGCTTCCTCTCCGCCACCCTCCGCGGCCTCGACATGCCGGCACGCCTCCGCCACGGCCACCTCGCCGCCGCCGCCGCGCTCACCGCCCCCGGCGACCTCGCCGCGCCCCCCGACCGCGACCGCGCCGACCGGCTCGTCGCGCTCGGCGACGGGGACTGGGGGAGACTGCACCTCGGCCCCGGGTGGACGTCCGCCGGCACGGAGGCCGACGAGGAGGTACGTAACCGATGAGCCAGACCGTCGACCGCGCGCTCAGCATCCTGCCGCTGCTCGCCCGGGGCCCCGCCGACCTGGGCCAGGTCGCCGACCGGCTCGGCGTGCACAAGTCCACCGCCCTGCGGCTGCTGCGCACCCTCCACGAACACGGCCTCGTCTACCGGCAGCAGGACCAGCGCTACCGCCTCGGCGCCCGCCTCTTCGCCCTCGCCCAGGAGGCCGTCGAGAACCTCGACGTCCGCGAGATCGCCCACCCCCACCTCGCCGCCCTCAACGAGCGCACCGGCCACACCGTCCACCTCGCCGTCCACGAGGACGGCGAGGTCCTCTACATCGACAAGGTCGAGAGCCGCTACCCGGTCCGCATGTACTCGCGGATCGGCAAGCCCGTCGCGATCACCGTCGCCGCCGTCGCCAAACTCCTCCTCGCCGACCTGCCCGAACCCGAACGGCGCGCCCTCGCCGCCAAGCTCGACTACCCCCGCTACACCCCCCGCTCGACCCCCGACGCCGCCGCCTTCCTCCAGGAGCTGGCGACCGTCCGCGAGCAGGGCTGGGCCACCGACCTCGGCGGCCACGAGGAGTCCATCAACTGCGTCGCCGCCCCGATCCGCGGCGCCGACGGCCGGGTCGTCGCCGCCATGTCGGTCTCGGCGCCCAACGTCGTCGTCACCGCCGACGAACTGCTCGCCCTGCTGCCGCTGGTGCGCCGCACGGCGGAGGCGATCAGCCACGACTACTCCGGCACCACCACCCCACCGAAGGAAGCAGAGGCCACCGACGATGAGTGAGAAGACCGCGCTCACCCCCGCCACCCACACCACCCCGCCCGCGACGTTCTCGCACGGCGTGCGCAAGGGGAACATCCTCCAGGTCGCCGGTCAGGTCGGCTTCCTCCCCGCCGTCGAGGGGCAGCCGCCGACGCCGGCCGGCCCGACCCTGCGCGAGCAGACCCTCCAGACCTTCGCCAACGTCAAGGCGATCCTGGAGGAGGGCGGCGCGACCTGGGACGACGTGATGATGATGCGCGTCTACCTCACGGACGTCGACCACTTCGCCGAGATGAACGCGCTCTACGACCAGTACTTCGAGGAGCAGGAGCTCAAGGCCCCGCCGGCCGCCCGCACCACCGTCTACGTCGGCCTGCCCCAGGGCCTGCTCATCGAGATCGACGCCCTCGCCGTCCTCGGCTGAGCCCGCTTGCCCCGCTCACAGGGGCGTCGGCCATACTGCCGCCGTGGAGCAGAGCAACGGACCCATACAGCAGCCCCTGCGCGCCGCTTCGGCCGACCCGGGTTTCATCCCCGGCCTCACGGCAGTGGCGGCCCCGCCGGAGGACGCCGCCGTCCCGGAGGACGCGCCCGTCGAGGACACCGTGTCCGACGAGGTGGCCGCGGCCGAGGAGGTGGCCGAGGACGCCGTCACGGAGGACGTGCCCGAGGACGCGCCGGCGCCGGCCGACGGCCCCGTCTTCGAGGCCGCCGACCGGCGGGGGCGGATCGTCGCCGACGCCGAGGGCGTGCGGCTGAGCTACGACGAGGAGGCGTGCGAGTTCCGCTGGGACGAGATCGCCGCCGTCGAGAGCGAGAAGGGGCGCTTCGGCAAGAAGTTCACCGTCACCGTGCACACCCCTGACCGGCGCTGGTACCCGATCGACATCGTCGCGCCGGACAGGGGCCGCATCGCGGGCTGGGAGGCCGAGCTGGACGCGGTCCTGGACGCCTACTTCGACGAGGCGTCCTGACCCCGCGTCAGACCGGTCAGCTCGCGCAGTACTGCGCCTGCTTGCCGATCGAGCGGTACATGCAGTCCGCGTTCTCCAGGAGCTGGAGCACGGCGTCCCGGTTGCGGCTGGTCTCCCGCTCGATCACCTCGTCGGGCGGGTAGAAGCCGCCGTTCCACGACGAGGTCGGGTACATCTCGAAGGTGTACCCGAAGATCCGGTGGGTGCCCCAGAGGTAGTCGTCGATCGACCCGTCCGTGATGTAGAGGTCGCTCGACTGCTCCGCGGTGTAGCCGTTGCTCGCGGCCATCTTGCCGCCGACCGCGGCGAAGGCGTCGCGGTCGTCCTGGGTCATGCCCGGGGCGGTGTCGGCGGTCGTCCAGCCGAACGGCCACAGCACCAGTTCGCTGTACGTGTGGAAGTCGATGGCGGCCCTGATCTGCTGGGTGCCGCCGACGACCCGGGAGCGGACGAAGTCGGCGACGACCTTCACCTCGGGTGCCGACTCGGGGGCGGTGCCCCGGTAGGTCTCGGAGCTCTTGGATCCGGAGGAGCCGCCGCAGCAGCCCCACTTGTAGTCCCAGTTCCGGTTCATGTCGGTGCCGACGTACGAGGAGCCGGAGTTGGGCTGCCGGTTCTTGCGCCAGCTGCGGTAGGAGCCGGAGGCGATGTCGTACTCGCCGCCGTCCGGGTTGAGGTCGGGGACGATCCAGATCTCGCGCCCGTTCACCATGTTGGTGACCCGTGCGTCCGTGCCGTATCCCGCGCCGAGTTCGCGCAGCAGGTAGAGCGCCATCTCGACGGTGAGGTGCTCGCGGGCGTGCTGGTGGTGGGTGAAGAGGACCTCCGGCTCGTTCTCGTCCACGGCCACGTTGTCGCTGATCTTGATGGCGACGATGTCACGGCCCTGGTAGCTCTTGCCGATGACCCGCTTGCTCATGATCGACGGGTAGGCGGCGAGCCGCTGGTCGATCTCCGCCGTCATCTCGGCGTAGTTGTGGTACTTGGCGTCGGCGGAGGGGAAGTCGAGCGGGCCGAGGGAGGACCCTGCGGCCTCGCCCCGGTCGGGCGGCGCCGGCAGCGCGACCGGCTCGTAGCCGAGCGCCTCGATCCGGGCCAGCTGCCGCGCGTCGGCGCTGACCACGACCGACCGGGCGTCGACCTCGTCGATCGAGACGCCGGTGGCGGTGAGCGCGGTGCGGGCGGCGACGGTGGAGGGCCCGGCGATCTCGTACTGCCGGATCACCTCCTCGCCGCCCCTGGCGGCGGTGGGCTGATCGGCGCCGGCGGGTGAGGAGAGGGCGGAGAGGGGCGCCGCGAGGGCGAGCGCCACGAGGGCCGCGAGGGTGGCGGACCTTCTGCCGCGTCGGGGACGTCGCATGGTGTCTCCTGGGTGGGGAGTGTGGGGGAGTGCGACAACAGGTGCGGGTGTCCGGGACACAGGGTGAGGCCATGTCATGGACGGGTCAAGGTAGCGAGTTCGGCCATGGTCGACGCCACGCTAGGTGACGGGAGGCCGGAATCCGCGGCACGGCGCCCCCGCGGGCCGGGGGAGAAGCCGCACGGCCCCACCGAGGACCGGGGGACCGTCAGGCGACCCCACCGAGGGGCAGGGGAACGCCACACGGCCCCACCGGGGACCAGGGGGGGCGCCGCACGGCCCCACCGGGGACCAGAGGGGCGCCGCACGGACCCGCTCGGGCCGGTGACGCGGCACGGCGCCGCCGGAGGGTTCCGGCGGCGCCGCGGTGGGGGGGCGGGGGGCCGCCGGGGCCGGCGGACGAGGTCCCCGTGGGGTTACGGGAGGCCGTGGACGTGCGGGCCGACCGCGTTCGACCAGGCGTTGCCGGCCGTCGCGTCCCAGTTGGTCGACCAGGTCATGGCGCCCCGCAGGGTCGGCCACGCCTGGGCGGGCTTGAAGCTGCCGCAGCCCGTCAGCTTCGTCAGGCAGTCGAGCGCGCTGTTCACGACCGACGGGGCGACGTAGCCGCTGCCCGCGCCCCGCGTGGAGGCGGGCACGCCCAGGCCGACCTGGGACGGGTCGAGGCCGCCCTGGATCTGGATGCAGGCGAGCGCGGTGAGGAAGTCCACCGACCCCTGGCTGTACACCTTGCCGTCACAGCCCAGCATCGAACCGCTGTTGTAGTACTGGGTGTTGACCACCGTGAGGATGTCCTTCACGGCGAGCGCGGTCTTGAAGTACTCCGTGCCCGTGGACTGCATGTCGATGGTCTGCGGCGCCATCGTCAGCACCATCGACGGGCCGGCCAGGGCCGACAGCTGCCGCAGCGCCTTCGTCAGGTACGTGGAGTTGATGCCGTGCTCCAGGTCGATGTCGACCCCGTTGAAGCCGTACTCCTGGAAGAGCGCGTAGGCGCTGTTCGCGAAGGCGGTGGCGCTGGCGTCACTGTTGATCGTGACGTTGCCCTTCTCCCCGCCGACCGAGATGATCACCGACTTGCCGGCCGCCTTCTTGGCCGCGATGTCGGCCTTGAAGTCGGCCACCGAGGTGTAGCCGACGGCCGGGTCGAGGTTGAAGACGATCTGGCCGGGCGTGACCGTCGAGTCCGCGAACGAGACCGCGATGATGTCGTACGCGGCCTGGACGTCACGGATCTTCTGCTTGGCGGCGCCGTTGTCGAAGTTCTGCCAGTAGCCGGTGACCGCGTGCTTCGGGACGGACGGGCCGGGGCCGGGCGTGGTCGTCTTCGCCGTACGGGCGCTCACCGCGGCCGACTTGGCGGACTCGCCGGCCGTGTTGGTGGCCGAGACCTGGAAGGAGTACGCCGTGTCGGCGGCGAGTCCGGTGACCGTGGTGGAGGTGCCGGTCACGGTCGCGGCCGGCACGCCGTCCCGGTACACCTTGTAGCCGGTGGCGCCGGAGACCGCGTTCCAGCTCAGCGGGACCGCGCTGGTGGTGGGCGTGCCGGCGGCGAGCCCGGCCGGGGTGGCCGGGACGACCGGGTCGGGATCCTGGCCGCCGCCCCCGTCGGGGCCGAAGACGCTCACGTCGTCCACGAAGTAGGCGGCGGTGCCGTACCACCCGTGGGTGTAGATCTCGACCGAGGTGGTCGAGGCGCCGGTGGTGAAGGTGGTGGTCAGCTGCTTCCAGGACGGCGAGTCCGGCGTCCAGGTGGAGACCGAGCCGGAGCCGGTCCCGGTGTTCGACGCGCCGAGGTAGGCGTACCCGCCCTGGACCCAGGCGCTCAGCGTGTAGGTCGAGTTGGGCTTCACGGCGACGGTCTGCACGCACTTGGCGTTGTCGAGACCGGCCGGGGTGGCCTTGAGCGCGCCGGCCCCGGTGTGGACCGGGCTCGCGACGGCGGTGCCGCTGCCGGCCGAGCAGGACCAGTTGGCCAGACCGTTCTCGAAGCCGGCGTTCCTGGCGTTGTTGACGTCGGCGGCCAGGGCGGTGCCGGTACCGCCGACCAGGGCGAGCCCGGATCCGACGGCCAGGGCGAGCGCTCCGCCGAGCCAGCGCCGGGCGGCCGGGCGGCGGGGGGTGGTGCGGTCCACGTGCATCCTCCGGTGGGGGAGTCGGGAGCTGGAGGTGCCGTACGTCGTCGTACGGGGGAACTGCGAACTGGGGATGGGGATTCGGGAGGTGGCCACCGCCGTCGTCGCACCAAGTTGGTCCAGACCAATTGCGTTGTCAAGGTCTGCGGCAAGCGGAACCAGAACGTCCGACGGCCGAAGAGGGGGGTGGGAGTTGACGGATTGTGTGTTCACCACCCCGGTCCGCGTGGATAAGGTGCAGAACAGTCGTGACGTGCGCCTCACGGGGAAGGGGCGCGGGAAGGCGGGGGGCTCACGTGCCGACAGCGATCGCGGTCACCGGTGCCGAACTCGTGCTGCCGCCCACCGACCCCGGAACCCCCAACGCCGCCGTGCTCGCCGACCCCGCGGCCCGCACCCTCGACGACTCCGTCACCGAACTGCGGCGGCTCGTCGACCGCTTCGGGCACGTCCTCGTCGTCTGCCCCTCCGCCGCGCCGCCCGCCGTCGCCCACCGCCTCCACACCGTCCGCGGCCTCCTGGAGAGCGACCGGATCGCCCTGGTCAGGACCGACCTGCCGCCGCTCGGCGCCGCCGTCCTCGTCCGCCAGCTCCGGCAGCTCTCCGCCTGCGACTTCAGCCCCGGCGTCCTCGCCTCCGCCGCCCGGCTGCTCGCCCACTACATCTACGCCGGCGCCGTCCTCGGCTCCGTCTCCCGCCTCGACCGCGTCCCCGTCACCCTCGGCTCCCACCTCAAGAGCTGGCTCCCCGGCGCCCAGTTCGCCGTCCTCGCCGGGCCCACCCCGCGGATCGTCCGCGTCGGCGCCGACGAATCCGGCTTCACCGGACCCGAGTTCACCACCCGCCTCATCGTCGCCCGCGGCCAGCTCGCCACCGACTGGCCCACCACCCACCTCGCCCCCCGCTGGTCCGTCGCCGGCCCCGCAGAGGAGACCGCCCTGCCCGCCGGATCACCCGCCTGGTGGGGCACCCCGAAACTCGTCGAGTTCGCCGCGTACCTCCCCGACCTGCCCGTCCTCCACCAACTCGTCGCCTCGGTACGCCGCGAGACCTGCCACTGGTGCGGCATGGAACTCATCGGCGACCGCTGCGGCTTCTGCGCCGCCCCGCTGACGACCGGCATCCCGGCCCAGGCCGGACCGACCCGATGACCCCGACCCAGGAAGAACAGCCATGAACTCCCGCCAGCGCCGCGGCGTCATCCTGCTGCTGCTCTCCGTCCTCTGCGCCCTCGGCGCCTTCGCCGGCGTCCTCGCGGTCATCAGCGACGTGAACTCCAAGGTCGGGCCGGAGACCACCGCGTACCGGGTCAAGAAGGGCGTCGAGCCCTACGAGCGGCTGAAGGCCGCCGACTTCGAGAAGATCTCGATGCCGAAGCGCTGGCTGCCCGACACCGCCGTCACCGACCTCGCCCAGATCAACGGCCGGATCGCCGTCACCCCGCTCAAGAAGGGCTCCCTCCTCCAGAGCGACATGATCGTCGCCCGCCCGGCCCTCCGCCCCGGCGAGCAGGAGATCGCCATCATGATCGACGCCGCCACCGGCGTCGCCGGAAAGATCACCCCGGGCGCCACCGTCAACATCTACGCCACCTTCGAGGGCGAGAAGAAGGGCGAGCCCAGCCAGTCCCGGCTGCTCGTCACCGACGCCCGCGTCATCGACGTCGGCGAACTCACCCCGATCGACCAGCGCAAGCCGGGCTCCCGCGCCACCGTCGAGGCCGTCCCGATCACCTTCGCCCTCTCGCCCCTCGACACCCAGCGCGTCGCGTACGCCGACACCTTCGCCGAGCGCGTACGCCTCGCCCTCGTCGCCCCCGCCGACGGGTCCCCCGCCCAGCCGGCCCCCGGCGACCGCACCTACACGCTCGACAAGGACAAGTGAGGCCCGGCCATGCCCACCAGGATCCTGCCGGCCGTCGGCGACCCCGACGCCGCCCGGGCCGTCGCCACCCTCCTCGGCCAGCTCCCGGACGCCGAACCCGCCCCGCCCGTCCCCGACTCCACCCAGCTCGTCGACACCCTCGCCCGGCTCGCCGCCGAATCCCTCGACGCGCTCCCCGAGGTCGTCCTCGTCCACGAGCGGATCGGCCCCGTCCCCGCCCTCGACCTCGTCCGCGAGGTCGCCCTCCGCTTCCCCGCCGTCGGCGTCGTCCTCATCACCGCCGACACCGGCCCCGGCCTGCTCTCCGCCGCCATGGACGCCGGCGCCCGCGGCCTCGTCGCCCTCCCCCTCGGCTACGAGGAGCTGGCCGGCCGCGTCCAGGCCGCCGCCCAGTGGTCCGCCGGCTTCCGCCGCCACCTCGGCGGCGGCGCCGCCGAACTCGCCGCCGGGCCCGGCGGCACCGTCGTCACCGTCAGCGGCGCCAAGGGCGGCGTCGGCACCACCGTCACCGCCGTCCACCTCGCCCTCGCCGCCCGCGCCGCCGGCCGCACCGTCGCCCTCGTCGACCTCGACCTCCAGAGCGGCGACATCGCCTCCTACCTCGACGTCCAGTTCCGCCGCTCCGCCGCCGACCTCGCCGCCATCGCCGACCTCTCGCCCCGCGTCCTCCAGGACGCCGTCTTCGTCCACGAGACCGGCCTCTCCCTCCTCCTCGCCCCCGCCGAGGGCGAACGCGGCGAGGAGGTCACCGACCGCGCCGCCCGCCAGATCGTCAGCGCCCTGCGCGCCCGCCACGAGGTCGTCGTCGTCGACTGCGGCTCCCGCCTCGACAGCGCCAACGCCGCCGCCGTCGAGATGGCCGACACCGCCCTCCTCGTCACCACCCCCGACGTCATCGCCGTCCGCGCCGCCAAGCGGACGGTCCGCATGTGGGAACGGCTCCAGGTCCGCAGGGCAGAGGCGAGCACCGCACTGGTGAACCGCCACTCCCGCGCCACCGAGATCCAGCCGCCGCTGGTCCAGAAGATCACCGGCACCCGCATCGCCGGCGTCACCGTCCCCGCCGCCTACAAGGAACTCCAGGCCGTCGTCGACGCCGGCCGCCTCCACGAACTCGACGCCCGCTCCACCGTCAAGCAGGCCCTCTGGACCCTCGCCGCCGAACTCGGCCTCACCGGCCCCCCGACCGCCCCCGCCCCCGGCAAGCAGCTCGCCCGCGCCGGCGACCGCGGCTCGCTGGGGCTGCGGCGGCGCGGGGCGGGGCGCTGAGCCGTGCGGCGGGGGAGGACGAGGGGCGACCGGGGCCAGGTGGCGGTGGAGTTCACCGGCATGGTCCCGGTCATCCTGCTGACCATGGCCCTGCTGTGGCAGGTCGTCCTGGTCGGCTACACCTTCGTCCTCGCGGGGAACGCGGCGGACGAGGCCGCCCGGGCCGCCGCCGTGGACGGCGACTGCCAGGGAGCGGCGAGCCGGCACCTCGACGGTGCGTGGGCGGGGGCCCGGGTGAGCGGCTGCGGGGCTTCGTCCGACGGCCTGGTCACCGTGACGGTGAAGGTCCCCGTCCCGATCCTCTTCCCCGGCCTGGGCAGCTTCGACGGCGTGACGGCGACGGCGGGCGCGGTCCACGAGGGGTCGGGGGAGACGCCGTGAGCCGGAAGAGGGTGGGGCGGGCCGGTGCCCGGCCGGGCGGCACGGGCCTGCGGGGCGACGCCCCTCGGAGCCGTACCGCATCTCGTCCCGGCCGGCGGGACCGGGGCCAGGCGGCCATCGAGTACCTCGGCTTCCTGCCCCTCCTGCTGATCGTCGGCCTCGCCGGACTCCAGCTCGGACTGGCCGCGTACGCGGCGCAGCAGGCGGGGACGGCGGCGCGGGCGGCCGCGCGGGCGGCCACCAGGGACGTGGCTCCGGGGGAGGATCCGCTCGATCCGCGGGCGGCGGCGGAGGCGGCCGTGTCCGGCTGGCTCGACATCGGCGTCGCGGCCGGTGGCGGGGGCGGGGGCGGCGAGTACACCGCCATCGTCACCGTCCAGATCCCGCAGGTCGTCCCCTTCTGGGACCTCGGCCAGGTCGAGAAGACCGCCACCATGCCCCTGCCCGCACCGCCCGAGGAGGGGCCATGAGCCTGCGCGCCCGCATCCACCACTCCGGCGACGACCCGCGCGCCCTCGGCCCCGGCGGCCGGGAGGACGGCCACCTCGTCGCCTCCTTCCGGGCCAAACTCCTGGAGGAGATCGACCTCACCGAGATGTCCGCGCTCGCGGCGGCCGAGCGTCGGGCCCGCCTCGAACGCGTCCTCGGCCACATCATCAGCCGCGAGGGCCCGGTGCTCTCCACCGCCGAACGCGGCCGGCTGATCCGCCGGGTCGTCGACGAGGCGCTCGGCCTCGGCGTCCTCGAACCGCTCCTCGAAGACGCCTCGATCACCGAGATCATGGTCAACGGCCCCGACCAGATCTACATCGAGCGCGGCGGCCGGGTCGAACTGCTGCCGCTCCGCTTCGCCTCCCACGACCAGCTGATGCAGACGATCGAGCGGATCGTCTCCACCGTCAACCGCCGTGTGGACGAGTCGAATCCGATGGTCGACGCCCGCCTCCCGTCCGGCGAGCGCGTCAACGTGATCATCCCGCCGCTGTCCCTCACCGGCGCCACCCTCACCATCCGCCGCTTCCCCCGCGCCTACACGCTCCACGAGATGATCGGCCTCGGCTCGCTCGACGAGCAGATGCTGCTGCTCCTCGCCGGCCTGGTCCAGGCGAAGTTCAACATCATCGTGTCCGGCGCCACCGGCACCGGCAAGACGACCCTCCTCAACGCCCTCTCCGGGCTCGTCCCGGACGGCGAGCGGATCATCACCATCGAGGACTCCGCCGAGCTCCAGCTCCAGCAGTCCCACGTCATCCGCCTCGAAGCCCGCCCGCCGAACATCGAGGGCCGCGGCCAGGTCACCATCCGCGACCTCGTCCGCAACTCGCTCCGCATGCGCCCCGACCGGATCATCGTCGGCGAGGTCCGCGGCGGCGAGACCCTCGACATGCTCCAGGCCATGTCCACCGGCCACGACGGCTCCCTCGCCACCGTCCACGCCAACTCGGCCGAGGACGCCCTGATGCGGCTCCAGACCCTCGCCTCGATGTCCGAGGTCAAGGTCCCCTTCGAGGCGCTGCGCGACCAGATCAACAGCGCCGTCGACGTCCTCGTGCAGCTCACCCGGCACCCCGACGGCACCCGCCGGGTCACCGAGATCGCGATCCTCGCCTCGCACGGCCGCGAGCGTTTCCTCCTCGCCACCGTCTGCCGCTTCCAGGCCGAACCGCTCGCCGCCGACGGGCGCGTGCACGGCCGTTACGTCCACCACCCGCTGCCGCGCCGCGTCGCCGAGCGCCTCTACATGGCGGGGCAGCCGATACCGCCCGCCTTCGGCGTCGCCGCCGACGACACCCAGCTCGCCGTCCGGGACGCCGGCTGAGGCCAGACAGGAGACCCGATGACCGACCCCTTCTGGCTGACGGCCGGAGCGGCGCTGCTCGCCGCCGTCCTCGGCGTCGTCGGCGTGCAGGTGTACGCGAACGGCGCCCGGCGCCACGCGGCGCTCGTCGCCCGCCTCGACGACACCGCCGCGCCCGAGGCGACCGGCCGCCGCCGGCGCCGTTTCGCGGGCCTGGACCGGCGGGTCCGCGCCACGGCCCTCGGCCGCCACCTGGAGCGCCGCATCGCCGCGACCGGACTCGACGTGACACCGGGCGAGTTCACGGTCGCCCTGACGGCGTCGGTCACCGTCCTCTGGATCGTCGGCCAGGCCGCCCTCTCCCCGTTCTTCGGCCCGATCTGCGGACTGCTGGGCATATGGGTGGCCGTCGGCTACCTCAACTGGCAGCGGCAGAAGCGCATCGAGCGCTTCATCAACCAGCTCCCGGAACTCTCCCGCATCCTGGCCAACGCCACCCAGGCCGGCCTCGCCCTCCGCATGGCGATCAGCCTGGCGGCGGACGAGATGGAGGCCCCGGCGGGCGACGAACTGGAGAAGGTGGCCCAGCAGTTGGCGGTCGGCACCTCGCTGGACGACGCCCTGGAGGAACTGGCGGCACGCCTCCCCTCCCGCGAACTCGTCGTCCTCGTCACCACCCTGGTCCTGGCGAACCGGGCGGGCGGCACGGTCGTCTCCTCGCTCCGCAACCTCACCGAGACGCTGGAGCAGCGCAAGGAGACCCGGCGCGAGGTCCGCACCCAGCTCTCCCAGGTGAGCATGACGGCGTACGCGGTCCCCGTGATCGGCTTCGGCTCGCTCCTCCTCATCGACAACATGCAGCCGGGCGCCCTGGACCGGATGACCGGCTCGCCGCTGGGCCAGGGCGCGGTGGTCGTCGCCTGCGCGCTGTACGTCCTCGGCTTCGCCGTCATCCGCCGCTTCTCGAAGATCGACGTGTAAGGGCCGCAGACGCAGATGCAGACGCACACCCAGACGCAGGTGCTGGAACTCGCCCTCGCCCTCCTCGCGGGCCTCTCCGTCGCCGGCGTCGCGTACGGGCTCCGCCTGTACCGCGCCGACGCCCGCCTCCCCGACGACCTCCGGCTCGCCCTGGAGGTCGGCGCCACCCGCACCGGCGCGGTCGACTCCGCCGTCGACCGCCTCGGCATGCGCTGGTCCCCGGCGGTCCTCCGCTGGATGGGCCCCAAGCGGGTCGACGCGGTCCGCCGCCGCATCGACCTGGCGGGCAACCCCGGGGGCCTGACCATCGACCGTTACGGCGCCCGGCGCGCCGTCTACGGCTTCCTCGGGGCCCTCGGCGGCCTGCTGATGCTCACGAAGGGGTCGTACGTCACGGCGGCCCTCCTCTTCGCGTTCGGCGCCTTCTGGACGGAGGTCGGCATCTGGTCGGCGGTCCGCATCCGCAAGGACCAGATCGAACGCACCCTCCCGGACTTCCTCGACGTCCTCGCCGTCGTCGTCTCGGCGGGCCTCGGCTTCCGCCAGGCGCTGGAGCGGGTGGCGGACAAGTACGCGGGCCCCTGGTCCGACGAACTCCGCATCACCCTCCGCCAGATGGACATGGGCGTCACCCGCCGCCAGGCGTTCGACGAACTCCGCCGCCGCAACGACTCCGAGCAGGTCGCCCAGTTCGTCACCGCGCTCCAGCAGGGCGAGGAACTGGGCGCGCCCATCGTCGACACGCTGATCCAGATCGCGGAGGACATGCGCCGCACGGACGCCCAGAACGCCCGCCGCAAAGCGGCGAAGGCCGTGCCCAAGGCGACGATGGTCATCACGACGCTGATGGTCCCGGCGACGATGATCCTCCTCGGCGCGGGCCTGTTCCTGGGCACGGGCACGGACCTGGGCTCGATCGCGGGCGAGTGACCGGCGGCCGGTCCGGCACGTTCGGGAGCGGCGGGTAGTACGGCGCGCACTCCGGGCAGGCGTACACGTCGAGCCCTATTGGCCCGGAGCTCTGGTACACCTCGGCGACGAGGACGGGCCCGGCGGCGAGGACGAGCGCGAGGCGCCGGTACCGCTGCCGAGCCTGTTCGCGCCGCCGCTCGTCGGCGAGCAGGTAGGGCCGGACGAGGACGGAGGCGGCGCCGTCGAGGGGGAGGCCGAGGCCGTGGGGAAGGGGGCTGGTGATGGGATGCGGTGGCCGTACGGCGACGGGGCTGGTGTCGCGGTGCGGGAGGACGGACGGAGTCCGAGCCTCACCCGGAGGGACGAGGGCGAGGACGAGGACGAGGACGCGGACAAGCCGCGGGCCCCGGGGCACGAGGCTGACGTCCGGTGCATGGATATGGACCGCTCCGATCCGACGCCCGCGCCATGCGCGAGCGGATCGAGTCCGATGAACTCCGGCCGAGGGACCTGATCCCGTCCGGCATCGCCAGGGACACGGACCGCCAGGCCGTCGCCCTCCTCCGTGCGGAGGGCCGGGTGATCACGCTCCCGCAGCGGGGCGGCTTCGTCGCGGGGGAGCCGCCGGCCGACGCGCCCGAGACGGACCGGACCCGCGGCTGACCACGGGTGCGCAACTGTCTCGATCTCACCTCAGGTTGACGATCCCCCTTCGCTCGGGCAACCGCATGTGACAGAGTGCTGACCGAGTGTGGGAGGGGTGTGCGTGATGGATGCGATCGCCGAAAGCCTGAACAGCCTGCGTGCCGACGCGACGCGCCGCATCACCGAGGTCGCGTCCGAGGGTCACGAAGGCCGCGTCTTCGTCCAACTCCGCACCCGCACAACCGCCGAGGCCATAGCCTCCTGGCTGGGCACCAGGCCCACCCGATGACCCGGGCCCGTACGAGGGCCTACGGGTACGGCACGCCGTCCCGCTGGCCGGCGGACCGCGCCCAAGCGCAGGCGTCTGAACGCGGAGGGGACCACGATGTACGACGCGATGCTGAAGGCTCTGACGAAGGCGCGGCTGCACTTGACCGCCCGGGGCGACCGGGGGCAGACGGCGGTGGAGTATCTGGGGATCATCGTGGTGGTGGTGGCGATCGTGGTGGCCATCACCGGGACCGACATCGGTTCGTCGATCCTCAACGCCATTACGGACAAGATCACCGAGCTTACTGGCGGCGGTGGCGAGTAAGGCGAGGCACGGCGGATAGGGGGCAAGCATTCCCTGCTTACGTGGCGGTTGTCGGTGGACTGTTGTTCCTGGCTTTCGTCTACTTTGCTGTCGGGCAGGCCGCAGCCTTGCGTAACGGAGCTCAAACGGCTGCTGACGCAGCGGCTCTTGGGGCGGCTCAAGATGCCAGAGACCAACTCCGGGAGCGTTGGCTCGCCGAGATTGGCGATCCGGCTCAGTGGCGGCAGTTTGTCCGGGGCGAGGGCTATGACACGGAACGGGCCTGCCAGAACGCCATCACATTCGCCTCTCTCAATGGTGCCGAGCTTGATCTCGAGGACTGCGTGCCGCGGGATCTCGGCTTCAGCGTGACGGTCCAGACCGAGGGAACCGTCGGTGAATCGATCGTCCCGGGCACGGATGAGCGCCGTGCCACGGCAACTGCCTCTGCGGTGGTCGAGCCTCTGTGTTCGTTCGCGCCGCCCGAACCGAGCCCTGACTCCAGCACTGAGCCGCCCATTGAACCGGATCCCTCCAGTACCCCGCCTGAGGAACCAGAGGAGGAGGAAGCTGACCCGATCTTGGGCCTCACCTGCGGCGACGAGGATTGGGAGGTCGATCCGGATGACCCTGTGCTGCCCGGAGCCGATGAACTCTTCCGCGTTCGACTGACCAGCGACGACGAGTAAAGGAAGCGCTCTTCATGAAGATCTCGTACGGGAGAGGGGGGTTGGTCGCCTTCGCGGTAGCGGCCTCCTTGACTGTTGCAGGCTGTGGCGCCGACGCTGAGCCCAAGGCGTCGCACAAGCCGACGACCGCGCATCAGCCCTCTCAGGAGACCTCACCCACCCAGGTGGAACCGAGCACCGGCGAACCGGCAGAGCAGCCGACGGAGCCGCTGCTGGTCGCCAAGGGGCGGAAGGGGGTGGAGCTGGCGATCGAATCCGCAGAGCGTGACGCAGGTGGCTTCCTCACCATCAAGGGGCGTCTCTCGAATTCCTCGGGCTCGGCAGTCAGCCTGCCTGCGGAAATGAGGGGCGATGAGACCGAGGTGGTCAAACACGGGAAGTCCCTCGGCGGAGCCACCCTCATCGACGCCGTAGGCAAGAAGCGCTACTACGTCCTCCGCGACACGGACGGTCGCCCGCTCACCACCACCGGTCTCGACAGCCTCGGCCCCGGCAAGTCCACCGCCGTCTTCATGCAATTCCCCGCACCTCCCGCCTCCACCACCGAGGTCTCCTTCCAGCTGCCCACCTTCGAACCCGCCACCCTCAAGCTCTCCTGAGGCGCTGTCATGACAACGACGACGACAACGACTACAGGACGACGACGCAGGCTGGCCGCGCTCGCGACCGTGGCGGTCATCACGGTCTGGCCCCTCGGCGGCGGCGCCGGCACGGCGTACGCCGACGATCCGCCCGGCAGCACCTCGTCCTCCCCGCCCCCCGCCATCGACTCCAACTCGCCGAACCTGATGCTCCCGGACGGCGCGCAGCTCGCACCTGCCAAGGTGCTGGACATCAAGCAGATCGTCGAAGAGGAAGGTGGCGAGCAGCGGCGCGAGGACACCAACGTCGACGTGACGTTCGCGCTCCAGGCCGAGGTGCTGTTCGCCAAGAACAGCGCCAAGCTCAGCCGCGCCGCCACCGCGCGGATCCGCGCCATCGCGGCGGAGGTGCGGACGCAGGGGTCCGGACGGGTGCGGGTGTTCGGGTTCACGGACAACCTGGGGACGTACGAGCACGGGCTCAAGCTCTCCAAGGAGCGGGCCGTCGCCGTGCAGCAGGTGCTCGCGCGGGAGCTGGACCCGGGGACCGCGTACGACATCCGCGGGTACAGCGAGGACTACCCGATCGCCGACAACCGCACCGAGGAGGGCCGGAAGAAGAACCGGCGCGTGGAGATCTCCTTCCCGCGGACCTCGCCGCCCGCCGCCGCCCCCTGATCCGGCCCGCCGCCGCCCGGGCCGTACCCGGGCGGCGCAGGCCACACAGCCCACCCAGGCCACGCAGGCGACGCACGCCGCACCGGCATACTGGGCCGCCATGAACACCTCATACGGCGGCCCGGCCCCCTCCTTCTCCCTCCACCACACCGACCCGGAGACCGGCCGCAGCCGGCTCGGGCGGCAGCCCTCCTGGGCCGGGGTCGTACCCGGTCTCGGGCACGTGGAGCTGCGGTACGGGGCCGCCGCCGGACGGAGCAGCGCGTTCCGGCAGTTCTCCGTCGGCGGCGAACGGATACCGCCCGCCGTCTTCAGCGGCATCAACTACGCGCAGATGCCGCTGCCGTCCCGCCCCCGCCTCCAGGTCGGACCGCACACCGGCACCGTGAGCCGTCGCCGCAGCGGGCTCTCCCGCGACGGGCGCGCCCTGCGCATCGGGCTCGGCGAGCGGGCGTACCGCTACCGCCAGGGGCCCGACAAGTGCGTCCACGAGCTGCTGCGGGCGGGCCTCCTCGTGCGGGTCACGCGGGACGACTGGTACCGGCCGCTGCGGCTCGACGTCCAGGCCGAGGGCCCGGCCGACGCCGTCGACCTGGCGCTGGCCCTGGTGCTCCAGGGCGTCTACACCCGGCACCTCTCCCAGGGCGGACGCTGGTTCTCGCTCCCCTTCCGGATCCTCAACCGTCTGCCGGACGGGTTCTGAGCCCCGCTGCCAGTCCGGCGTTCCGGCGTGCCCTCGCTTCGTCGGCGGGGCTGCCTTCCCTGTGGAAGAGGGCGGCGGCCTTGGTGTGGGCCGTGGCCGCCTCGGCGCGGCGGCCGGCTTCGCGGAGGGCGAGGCCGAGATGGTCGAGGGCCGTCGCCTCCGCGTGGAGGTCGTTCGCCTCGCGGTGGGCGCCGGAGGCCCGGGCGTGGGCGGCGGCCGCCTCGCCGGGGCGGCCGGTTTCGCGGAGGGTGAGGCCGAGGGCGTCGAGCGCCCTGCCCTCGCCCCGGGGGTGGCCGAGCAGTCGGTAGACGTCGACCGCCTCGCGGAAGGCCGCGGCGGCTTCGGCGAGGAGCCCCCTCGTCCGCGCCGCCTGGCCGCGCTCCACGATCTTCCGCGCCTGGATGAGCTCCTCGGGCGGGACGACGTGCCGGACCGCCCCGTACGCGGCGCGGTGCACGATCACCTTGTCGCCGTGCAGGGGACCCCTCTGGGTGGCGGCGCCGCCCTTCACGATGACCGCCCGGGATCCTCCCCTGAGCGCCGCGGTGATGACGTACTCGTCCGCGGCGTGGGTGTCGTGCAGGTGGCGGCTCTGGCGCAGGTAGAAGGAGAGGGCGGCGGCGAGGCGCAGAGCGGTGTGGGGTTCCTGCGCGGTCGCGAGGGCGACGGCGGCGACGAGGTTGGGGCGTTCCGCCTCCAGCCACTCCAGCGCGGCGGCGCGGTCCGGGAAGCGGCCGGCGCGGAGGCCGGGGTCGGCACGCAGCTGCACGTCAGCGGCCTCGCACGAGCTCAGGTAGTAGCTCGTCAGCCGGAGCCGGGCCTCGTGCTCGTCCCGGTGCGCGGGCAGTCCCGAGGCGTACAGACGCAACAGGTCGTGCATACGCCAGCGGCCGGAGCGGGGCGGGTGTTCGCCGAGGAGGCAGGCGCGGGCGAGAGCGGCGAGGCCGGCGCGGGTCTCGCGGGCGGGGCGGCCGGTGAGGGCGGCGGCGGCCTCGGTGGACACGTCGGGGCCCGGGTTGAGGGACAGGAGGCGGAAGAGACGGGCCTCCGGCTCCCGCAGTCGACGGTACGAGAGGTCGAAGGCGGTGCGGACCGCGAAGGCGCGCCCGTCGCCGTCCTCGTACCGCAGCTCTCCCAGCCTCCGGCCGGTGTCCGAGAGTTCGTGCGCGAGGGAGGCGATCCGCAGGCCGGGGTCGTAGGTGAGGAGGGCGGCGGCGATCGTCAGGGCCAGCGGCAGCCGGCCGCACTGGGCGGTCACCCGCTCCAGCGCCTCGGGCTCCTCCGTGGCGCGCGGGTCGGCGGGGTCGACCTGGGCGAGGGCGGTGGCGATCAGGGCGGCGGCCGACGGGGTGTCGAGTTCGCCGAGGGGGAGGAGACGGGGGCGGAAGTCGGGGGCGGTCAGGGCGTCGCGGGAGGTGACGAGGAGCCGGTGCGCCGGATGGGCGGGGACGAGGGGGACGAGCTGCCCGGCCGACGAGGCGTCGTCGGCGACGATCAGCACCGCCCCGCCGTCCGCCGCTCGGCGGGCCAGCTCCGACCGGTACAGGGCCGCCTGCTCCTCCGGCGTCGGCGGCAGGTCGGTGTCCCGGACGCCCAGCGCTCGCAGCAGCGCCTCCAGCGCCTGGGCGGCGTCGACCGCGCCCGTCGGGGCGTAGCCGCGCAGCCGGACGAAGAGCGTGCCGCCGGGGAAGAGCCCGAGGCCGACGGCCCGGTGCGCGGTGTGCAGTGCCAGCGCGGTCTTGCCGACGCCGGGCAGGCCCGTCACCAGCGTCGCCGGCGGCCCCTCCGGGCCCAGGTGCTTCAGGAGTTCGGCGACCCGTTCCTCCCGGCCGGCCAGCGCCGGCGCCGGGTCCGGGGGGAGGGCGGCCAGGGCGCGCGGGGCGGGGCCGCCGCCCGGGGCCCAGACGTGCTGGGTGCCGATCCGCGAGAAGTGCTGGTTGCCTGCGGCCTGGTAGATCCGGCTGTCGTCGGACGCCTCCGCCCACTGCCGGACCCGGTCGTGCCGGTCGCCCTCCGTGTTCCCCTCCGTGTCCCCCTCCGTGTTTCCCTTCGTGTTCCCCTCCGTCTTCCCCTCCGGGCCGGGGCCGTGCGGTTCCCGCTCCACCGCCTCAGGCCCCGTCGACGTGCTGGTCGCCACCGGACTGGACGATCCGCCCCCGCCCGGACGCCTGCGCGCGCTGCTCCACCTGGTCGGGCAGGTCCCCGGGAGGCGCGGAGCCGCCCGCCCCCTGCGACGGCAGGTGCCCGCCGGTCTGGGTGACGCTCGCCTCCCCGCTCGCCTCGGCGTGCTGCTCCACCTGCGGGGCGCCGCCGCCGGCCTGCGTGACCTGGGCGTCGTCGGAGGCCGTGGCGGTCTGCGTGACCTTTCGTGGAGGAGTCGGCGTGGTGGGCGACGGCTGTTCGCGGCCGGCCCACCAGCCGAGGCCCGCCAGGACCGCCGTGCCCGCGACGGCGCCGAAGGCGAGGGCCGTGTCGAGCCGGGCCCCGTCCTCCTGCGGGAGCCAGCCCCACGGCAGCGCCCGTACGACCGCCACGGACAGCCCGAACGTCACCAGCGCCGCGAGCCCCGCGACCGTCCACCGCACCGCACGAGACATCTCCGTCCCCTTCTTCTCCTGCTCTCAGCCCTTCGGCTTCCAGAGGGTGACCTTCAGGGAGATCTGGGTCGGCGGATCGGTCAGGCCGTCCTTCTTGCCCCCGATGAAGCCGGTGATCGTGACCCGGGCGACGTTGCCCTGGTCCGTGAGGATGCACAGCACCGTCTGCGCCGGCAGCGTCCAGTCGTCCATCACCGCTTCGGTGAATCCGCCCACCTGCGCCGCCCTCGCGCAGTCCGCGGCCTTCTCCGACGGGTCGGTGGGCTGGAGCTGGGCGGCGTTGCGGCCGTTGCGGAGGGCCAGATAGCCGTACGACGTGTCCGCGTACGTCAGATCGGCGGTGACGGGCACCCCGGACTGCTCGGCCTTCTCCTTCTCCGTCGTCCATTCCTCCTCGGAGTAACGACGGGTGGCCGGCACGTCGAAGTCGATCGAGCCGACGTCCTCGCCCGGCGGCAGCCCCAGCGACATCGCCTGGTCCTGGTAGAAGACCTCGTACGTCCGCGAGGCCGGCGGCGCGGAGGCGTCGGTCCCGCCGGTCGCCGTCTCCGTGGCCGTCGGCGTCCCGGAAGGCGTCTCGCCGGTCGGGTCCGACTCCGCGGTGGGCGTGGGTTCCTGGGTCTTCGTCGGTTCCTGGGTCGGATCCTGGGTCGTGATCTGCGAGGCCGGAGGCTTGGCGTCACCGCCGCCCTTCCCGTCGCCGGAGGAGAGCACGGACGGCAGGATCGCGGCGGCCAGCGTGGACACGCCCACGATCACGGCGCCGATGACCGTGACCTTCCCGCCCTCGCTCAGGCTTCCGTACCACCCGCGCCGTGGCGGGGGCGGCGGCTGCGGCGGCGGCGGCCCGGCCGGTGAACCCATGAACGGGTGGGGCGTGTTGTTCGGTGGCGGGGGTGCCGTGGACACCTGTGCTCCTTGCTCCTCAGGGCGGCGATCGCGCGTGGCCCACGGACTTTACCGCGCGTGGCCTGGGGCCTCCGTCCGGTTACCGTGTCGCCGGACGGAGGTCCCAGGCAAGGGAGTTACGGGAGGTGCGGGAGTGGCGGAGCCGGGGGCGTCAGGCGCCGAGCGCCGCCAGCACGGCCTGCACGGCGGCCACGACCGGGCCGCCGACCGCGCCCACGAGGGCGGCGATGCCGGCGATACGGGTGAGCGGGCCCTCCAGTTCGGCGCGCGGGGCGGCGGGGTCGAGGTCCGCCGCGGCCGCGTCGAGCTCCGCGCGGCGGGTGTCGTCCAGGTGGGTGCGGAGTCCCTCGATGGCCGAGCGGAGGTCGTCGAGGGCGGTCGCGGGGGTGGCCGCCGCACCGACCGTCTTGCCGCCGGCGACGATGTCGCCGGAGCCGGTGTGGCTGGCCTTGCCGATGCTGCCCGCGCCGTACTGGTGGATCTGATCGCTGCTCATGTCACCCTGCCTGGATGTTGCCGTGGCCGAAGTGGCTGGCCTGTCCGATGCTGTTGGCGCCGTACTGCTGGATGAGGTCACCGGCGACGGCGTGCTGCACGTTGAAGATCATCTGAGCCTGGCCCGGAGTGCTGATGGCCTTGGTGATCTCCAGTACGAGGTGGTCGATCTCGTGTTTCTCGGTGCTCCAGACGGTGTCCCGCTGGGTGCCGGCCGTGTTCACGATCAGGCCGAAGAGCACGGGGAGATCGGGCTGCCGGACCTTGGCGACGAGACGCCAGACCATCAGGGCGGCGATGACCACCACGACGACGTAGGCGACGGTCTCCTTCGACGCCTGCGCGAGCGCCCCGCCGATGCCGAGGACGAGCCAGATGCGGACGATGCCGACGAAGAGGTCCTTGCCGATCTTCTTCTTCACGGGAACGAGCCGGCGCTGTCCCACGTGCGAGATGTTCCGCAGGGGGTACGCGTCACCGCCGACCCATAAGGACCCGGTGTGGATCTGCACCTCTACCGGGTTGTGGCGAGACATTCGCTTTCCCCTTTCACCAGGAAACCGGTGCTTCACTCTAGCGGAGCAACGCCTGGGTCCAGCGAGGCCAAATCCAAGCTGTGACCGGGGAATTGGGCGGTGCGGAGAGGCGCGCACGCGGGCGCACGCGCCCGCCCGCGCCGCCCAACCCCCCCCCCCCGCGCCCCCCGACCCCGCCCGCCGCAACCGCCCCCCGCGCCGCCT
>NZ_JOGX01000081.1 GCF_000719555.1 Streptomyces sp. NRRL F-5727 | reverse complement strand
CCAGTACGAGGACTTCCACCCGGCACGCCGAGAGCACGCACCTGACGCCGCGGGGCCGCCCTTCGGGCGACGACGGGAGTTTGACGACAGGACCTAGGGCCCGCAGCCCCTGGCGCGCCGGGATCCGCTCCGTATCTGACCTTCCGTCAGAATGGAACGTGTTCTAGTCTGCGCGCCATGGGCATCGCCATCACGCACGAACAGCGGGAGCTCGCCCGGTCCGTCCGCGCCTGGCTCACCCGCGCCGCACCCCCCGAGGAGCTCCGCCGGTGGCTCGACGCGCCCGAGCCGCCGGCCGGCCGGCCCGCGCACTGGGACGCCGCCGCCGCACAGGGCCTCCTGGGGATCCACGTACCCGAGGAGCACGGAGGCGGGGGCGGCGGCCTCGACGACCTCGCCGTCGTCGTGGAGGAGACCGCCCGCGCCCTCCTCCCCGGCCCCTACCTGCCGTCCGTCCTCGCCACCGGACTCCTCCACCGCGCCGGGGCGTTCGGACCGCTCGTCGCCGACCTCGCCGAAGGCCGCCGGATCGGCGCCGTCGCGCTCGGTGGCACCGGTACGCTCACCGCCGTCCGTACCGACACCGGCCACGTCCTCGACGGCACCGCGCCGCCCGTCCTCGGCGCCGCCCACGCCGACCTGCTCCTCCTCCAGGCCGCCACCGCCGACGGCACCGTCTGGCTCGCCGTCGACGCACCCGCCTCCGACGGGCCGGGCCTCACCGTCCGCCCCCACGCCTCCGCCGACCCCACCCGGCCCACCGCCGAGGTCACCGCCGCCGCCCACCCCGTGCCCGCCGACCGGACGCTCACCGTCGACACGGGGCTCGTGCACGACCTCGCCGCCGTCCTCTTCGCCGCCGACGCCTGCGGCACCGCCGCCCGCGCCGTCGAGACCGCCGCCGAACACGCCCGCACCCGCGAGCAGTTCGGCCGTCCCATCGGCCGGTTCCAGGGCGTCAAACACCTCTGCGCCGACATGCTCGTGCGGCTCGAACAGGCCCGCGCCCTCACCTGGGACGCCGCCCGCGCCGCCCACGACCCCGCCCGGCCCCTCGTCGCCGCCCTCGCCGCCGCCACCGCCCTCGACGCCGCGTACAGCTGCGCCAAGGACTGCATCCAGATCCTCGGCGGCATCGGCTTCACCTGGGAACACGACGCCCACATCCTGCTCCGCCGCGCCCTCGTCGCCCGACAACTCCTCGGCACCGGCGACCGGTTCCGGCTCGACGCCCTCCGGCACGCCGCCACCGGCCTCCGCCGCGGCCTCCGCCTCGACCTGCCGCCCGCCGCCGAGCCCTACCGCGCCGCCGCCCGCGCGGCCCTCGCCCCCGCCGCCGGACTCGACCCGGCCGCCGCCCGCCGCGCCCTCGCCCCCACCGGCTACGCCGCGCCCCACCTCCCGGAGCCGTACGGCCTCGGCGCGGGCCCCCTCCAGCAGCTCGCCGTCCAGCGCGAACTCGACGAGGCCGGCATCACCGTCGCCGGACTCGGCATCGCCACCTGGGTCGTCCCCTCCCTCCTCGCCCACGGCACCCCGGAACAGCGGGAACGCCACCTCGGCCCCACCCTCCGCGGCGAACAGCGCTGGTGCCAGCTCTTCTCCGAACCCGGCGCCGGCTCCGACCTCGCCTCGCTGCGGACCCGCGCCGAACGCACCGAGGACGGCCGCTGGCGGATCACCGGACAGAAGGTGTGGACGAGCGCCGCCCAGACGGCCGACCACGGCATCCTGCTCGCCCGCACCGACCCCGACGCGCCCAAACACCGGGGACTCACCTACTTCCTCGTCGACATGAGGAACACCCCCGGCATCGACATCCGCCCCCTCAAGGAGATCACCGGCGACTCCCTCTTCAACGAGGTCTGGTTCGACGGCGCCGTCCTCCCCGCCGACGCCGTCGTCGGCGAGGTGAACGACGGCTGGCGGGTCGCCCGCCACACCCTCGGCAACGAACGCGTCCACATGGCCGACCAGGTCGTCTTCGACACCGGCCTCGAAGCCCTCATCAAGGCGTCCGCCGAGGCCGACGGCTCCGTCCGGGCCCGCACCGGCGCCCTCCTCGCCGAGGCCCACGCCCTCGCCTGCATCGGCCTGCGCACCACCCTCCTCCAGGTCTCCGGACTCGAACCGGGCGCCGGCGCCAGCGTCCGCAAGCTCGTCCAGACCCTCCACCAGCAGAAGACCGCCGAACTCGCCCTCGAACTCCTCGGCCCCGACGGCGCCGTGCGCGAGGGGCCCGGCGCGGCGGCCGTCCACGGGCTCCTCATGTCCCGCTGCCTGACCATCGCCGGGGGCACCACCCAGGTCCAGCTCAACGTCGTCGCCGAGCGCCTGCTCGGCCTCCCCAGGGACTGAGAACCGAGAGGGGCACGCCATGAAGTACGCCATGCGGCACACCGGGAAGTCGTACGTCGTCGGGGTCGGCATGACCAGGTTCGAGAAGCCGGAGACCCGCGACTGGCAGTACTGGGACATGGCCCGCGAAGCCGGCACCGCCGCCCTCACCGACGCCGGGATCCCGTACGAGCGGGTCGAACAGGCCGCCGTCGGCTACTGCTTCCAGGCGTCCACCGCCGGTCAGCGGGCCGTCTACGAACTCGGCCTCACCGGCCTCCCCGTCTACAACCTCAACAACAACTGCGCCACCGGCTCCACCGCCCTCATGACCGCCCGCCAGCTCGTCGAGGGCGGCATCGCCGACTGCGTCCTCGCCCTCGGCTTCGAGAAGATGAGCAGGGGCTCCCTCGGCGGCGGCAGCGGGGCGGGCGACTTCACGACGTCACCCGTCGCCCGGCACTACGGCATCATGGCCGCCGCCCACGGCTTCGAGGCGTCCCCGCCCACCGCGCAGATCTTCGGCAACGCCGCCCGCGAGCACATGGAGCGGTACGGCACCACCGAGGCGCAGCTCGCGGCCGTCGCCGCCAAGAACCACCTGCACTCCTCCCGCAACCCCAACGCCCAGTTCCAGGACGTCCACACGGTCGACGAGATCCTCGCCGCCAGGACCGTCCACCGGCCCCTCACCAAGCTCCAGTGCTCGCCCACCTCCGACGGAGCCGCCGCCGCCCTCGTCGTCTCCGACCGCTTCGTCGCCGAACACGGTCTGGAGGCCCGCGCCGTGGAGATCGCCGGCCAGGCCATGACCACCGACACCGGCGAGTCCTTCGCCTCCGGATCGTGCATCGACGCCGTCGGCCGCCCCATGTCCCGGGAGGCCGCCCGGCAGGCGTACGAGCGCTCCGGACTCGGCATCGAGGACGTCGACGTCGTCGAACTCCACGACTGCTTCTCCGTCAACGAACTCCTCACCTACGAAGCCCTCGGCATGTGCGAGGAGGGCGCCTCCGGCAAACTCGTCGAGTCCGGCGCCACCACCTACGGCGGGCGCTGGGTCGTCAACCCGTCCGGCGGCCTCATCTCCAAGGGCCACCCCCTCGGCGCCACCGGCCTCGCCCAGGCCGCCGAACTCGTCTGGCAGCTCCGCGGCGAGGCCGCCGCCCGCCAGGTCCCCGGCGCCCGCGTCGGCCTCGCCCACAACATCGGCCTCGGCGGCGCGGCCGTCGTCACCCTCCTGCGCAAGGCGTGACCCTCCTGCGCCAGGCGTGACCCTCCTGCGCAGGACGTAGGACTTTCTTCCCCCGAGGGCCGGTTCCTCCGCTCATGTACGGGTCGGAGCCGTTCTGCGACCATGACACGCATGCCGCAGAACGACTCCGCCACCGGAACCGCCACGCCCCCCGACTCCATACGCACCCCCCGCCCCTGGCTCGTCGTCCTCATCGCCTGCGCCGGGCAGTTCCTCGTCGTCCTCGACGTGTCGGTCATGAACGTGGCCCTGCCCTCCATGAAGGCCGACCTCGACCTGAGCACCCTCGGCCTCCAGTGGGTGCTCAACGCCTACTCGATCGCCTTCGCCGGCTTCATGCTCCTCGGCGGCCGAGCGGTCGACCTGTACGGGCGCAAGACCATGTTCCTGGCGGGCCTCGGCCTCTTCACCGCAGCCTCGGCCGTCGGCGGCATCGCCCCCGAGGGCGCCTACCTCATCGGCGCCCGCGCCGCCCAGGGCCTCGGCGCGGCCGTGCTCTCCCCGGCCACCCTCACCCTCGTCACCGCCGCCGTCCCCGCCGGCGCCGCCCGCACCCGGGCCATCGGCACCTGGACGGCGGTCGGCGCGGCCGGCGGCGCCGCGGGCGGCTTCGTCGGCGGCGTCCTCGTCGACCTGCTCGACTGGCGCTGGGTCCTCCTCGTCAACGTCCCCCTCGGCCTCCTCATCCTGGCCGCGGCCGCGCTGTGGCTCCGCGAGGGCCGCGCCGACGCCGGCCGCCGCCTCGACCTGCCCGGCGCGGTCCTCGTCACCGCCGGACTCGCCACCCTCGCGTACGGCATCGTGCGGACCGAGACGTCCGGCTGGACCTCCGCCGCCGCCCTCCTCCCGCTCCTCGGCGGCCTCGGGCTCCTCGCCGTCTTCGTCGCCGTCGAGCGGCGCACCGCGGAACCCCTCGTCCCGCTCGGCATCTTCCGCAACCGGGCCGTGTCCGCCGCCAACGCCGGGATGGCGCTCGGCGGGGCCAGTTCGTTCGCCATGTGGTTCTTCATGACGGTCTACGCCCAGAACGTCCTCGGCTACACCCCGCTCCAGGCCGGCCTCGCCCTCGTCCCCAGCTCCCTCGCCGTCCTCGTCGGCTCCAAGACCGCGCCCCGCCTGATGGCCGTCACCGGCGCCAGGAACCTCGCCGTCGCCGGACTCCTTGTCGCCGCCGCCGGCTTCGCCTGGCAGTCGACGATGACCGCCGACGGCACCTTCCTCGCCACCATCCTCGGCCCCGGCCTCCTCATGATGGGCGGCCTCGGCCTCGCCACCACCCCCCTCGCGACCCTCGCCACCTCCGGCGCCGCCCCCGGCGACGCCGGCCTCGTCTCCGGCCTGGTCAACACCTCCCGCACGATGGGCGGCGCCCTCGGCCTCGCCGTCCTCACGACGGTGGCGGCCTCCGCCCCGGCCGACGCGCTGCCCTACGCCGCGTACGCGGCGAACCCCGGCGCGTCGCTCGTCCCCGGCTACGCCCTGGCCTTCCGCGTCTCCGCCGCCGTCCTCCTCGCCGCGGCCGTCCTGATGGCCGCCTGGCTGCCCCGCCCCGTACACCGAACGGTGCAGAAGCCCTAGCCGCCGTCACCGTCCGGTGTACGCCGGGGTGACCGCGCCGGGAGGACGCGGCCGCCCCCTTCCCCTCCGTAACTTCCGGAGCACCACCGGAAGCCACGACGGAAGAGGACGGCATGGCGACGACGATGACGACCACCACCACGGGGGTACGGGCCCCGCTCGCCCTGATCGGCACCGGAGCCCTGGCCCTGACGGCCGTGGAGCTGCTGAACCCCGGCTACGACCCGCTGAGCGAGACCCTCAGCCGCTACGTGCACGGCACCGCCGGCCTCCTCCTCCCCGCCGGCCTCCTGGCGGTCGCCGCGGCCTCCGCCGTCCTCGCCGCCCGCCTCCGGGGCACCGGACGGACCGCCGTAGGGCTGTGGGCCGCCGGGATCCTGGTCGCCGGGCTCTTCCCCGCCGACCCGCCCGGCCACCACCACCGCCCCTCCCTCTCCGAACTCGTCCACGGCAACGCCGCCTTCCTCGCCTTCGCCGCCCTCCCCGCGGCCGCGCTCCTCCTCCGCCGCACGCTCACGGCGGCCCGCCCCCGGCTGCGCACCGCCCTGAACGCCCTCACCCTCGTCTCGCTCCTGGGCACGGCCGCGCTCGCCGTCCTCCTCGCCGACGTCATGGACGGCGGGCCCTCCCTCGGCCTGCTCGGCGCCCCCACCCCCCTCGGGCTCGTCGAACGGCTCGTGCTCGCCGCCGACTTCGGCTGGGTCGCCGTCGCACTCCTCGCGACCGCCACCGGAGGGCGGGGCCGTCGTGCATGATCGGCGCATGGACCGAGCGCTCGCCCGTACGACCGCCGCCCTGCGCGCGGTACGCCCCGTGGACGGGCTCCTCGCGGCCGTCACCTTCGTCGCGGTACTGGCCGGCACCGCCCGCCTCGGCGGCCGGCTGGAGGCGGCCGGCGCCCTGCCGCTCGCCCTCTGGCTGGGCCTGCTGCTCCTGGCCCGCCGCCGGTGGCCCCTCGCCGTCCTCCTCCTCTCCGTCCAGGCCGTCATCGTCTTCCGCACCTCCGGTCTCACCGACATCGGCTGGGTGTGGCCGGTCTCCGCCGCGTACGCCGGGCTCGCCGCCGACGACCGCCCCGGCCGGCCCGGCCTGCCCCGGGCCGCCGCCGTCGGCGTCGCCGAACTCGCCTTCGCCGCCGGCTGGGAGCTGCCCGCGACCGGCACCGGCCCCCGCGAGGTCCTCGGCTCGCTGGGCGCCGAGGCCCTGTGGCTGGCCCTGCTGCTCGCCGCCGCCACCGCCTACCGCAACCGGCTCCGCTGGCGCGCCGAACTCGACGACCGCCTCCTCCGGGCGGCCCGCGAGCGCGACCTGGAGGCAGGCCGGCGCATCGCCGAGGCCCGTCTGGAGATCGCCCGCGAACTCCACGACGTCGTCGGCCACACCCTCACCGTCGTGGGCCTCCAGCTCCGCGTCGCCGCCGAGTCCCTGGACGACTCCCCGGCCGAGGCCCGGGCCGCGCTCACCACCGCCCAGGAGGTCCGCACCGCCGCCGTCCGCGACCTCCGCGCCCTCGTCCACGTCCTGCGCGCACCGGGGGAGTCACCGGCCCCGGCCCCGTCCCCGGAGGAGCCCGCCGCCGGCGTGCCGGAACTCGCCGCGCTCGTCGCCCGCATGCGCACCCCCGCCCTCGCCATCCGCCTGGAGACGACCGGCGACCCCGCCGCCGTCCCCGCCCCGGTCTCCCTCGCCGTCCACCGCCTCGTCCAGGAGGCCCTCACCAACACCGCCCGCCACTCCGGCGCCTCCCGCGCCGACGTCGCCGTCCGCTGCGACGCGGACCGGGTGGAGGTCACGGTCGCCGACGACGGCCGGACCCCGCCGGGCCCGGCGGCCGCCCCCGGACACGGCATCCGGGGCATGACCGAACGCGTCCACGCCCTCGGCGGCGAACTCACCGCCGGGAGGCCCGGCGACGGCGGCGGATGGCTGGTCCGGGCCGTCATCCCTGTGCCAGGCTTCCGGCCATGACGATCAAGGTGCTCCTCGCCGACGACCAGGCCCTGGTGCGGGCCGGCTTCCGCAGCCTCCTCGGCCGGGCCAAGGACATCGAGGTCGTCGGCGAGGCCGGCACCGGCGACGAGGCCGTCCGCACCGCCCGCGCCGTCCGCCCCGACATCGTCCTCATGGACATCCGCATGCCCGGCACCGACGGCCTCACCGCCACCCGCACCCTCGTCGGCGACCCCGGCCTGACCGGGTGCCGGGTCATCGTGCTCACCACCTTCGAGACCGACGAGTACGTCTTCGCCGCCCTCCGGGCCGGCGCCAGCGGCTTCCTCACCAAGGAGATCGAACCGGACGACCTGCGCCAGGCCGTCCGCGCGGTCGCCGCCGGCGACGCCCTCCTCTCGCCGAGCGCGACCCGCCGGGTGATCGAACAGTTCGCCCACCGCCCGGCCGCCCCCGCCGGGACCTCCGCCCGCCTCGACGTCCTCACGGCCCGCGAACGGGAGGTCACCCGTCTGATCGCCACCGGCCTCTCCAACGACCAGATCGCCGAACGCCTCGTCATCAGCCCCCTCACCGCCAAGACCCACGTCACCCGGGCCCTCGCCAAACTCGGCGCCCGCGACCGCGCCCAACTGGTGATCCTGGCCTACGAGACGGGCCTGGTCGTCCCGGGCGGGACGGCCTAGAGGCGGGACGGTCCAGAGGCGCGACCGCCTAGAGGCGCGACCGCCTAGAGGCGCGACCGTCTAGAGACGCGACCGTCTAGAGACGCGACCGCCTAGAGACGCGACCGCCCAGAGACGCGACCGTCTAGAGGCAGGACCGCCAGAGGCAGGACCGCCTAGAGCCAGCCCTGCTGCCGGGCGGCCCGGGCCGCCTCCATCCGGTTGCGCGTCCCGGTCTTCCCGATCGCCGCCGACAGGTAGTTCCGCACGGTCGACTCCGACAGATGGAGCCGGCCCGCGATGTCCGCGACCGTCGCCCCGTCCACCGCCGCCGACAGGGCCTCCCGCTCCCGCGCCGTCAGCGGGTTCGGCCCCGCGCCCAGCGCCGCCGCCGCGAGCGCCGGGTCGATGACGGTCTCGCCCCGCAGCACCGTCCGGACCGCCTCCGCCAGCTCCTCCACCGGCCCGTCCTTCACCAGGAACCCGGCCGCCCCCGCCTCCATCGCCCGCCGCAGATACCCCGGACGGCCGAAGGTCGTCAGGATCAGCACCCGGCAGTCCGGCACCTCGTCCCGCAGCTCCGCCGCCGCGTCGAGCCCCGACCGCCCAGGCAGCTCGATGTCGAGCAGCGCCACGTCCGGCCGTGCCACCAGTGCCCGGTCCACGATCTCGTCCCCCCGCCCGACCTGGGCGACGACCTCGATGTCCGGCTCCATCCCGAGCAGCAGCGCGAGCGCCCCGCGCATCATCCCCTGGTCCTCGGCGAGGAGGACCCGGATGGACTTCGACGGACGGTGGTCCCGCGGCATCTCGTTCACAACCGAGAGCCTAGGCCGGACGGTTCCTCCCCGCCGGGCGAGGCGGTCGGGTCCGGAGAGGCCGGGAGCTCCGCCGTCAGGAGGAAGCCGCCGGCCGGGGCCGCCGCCGTGGTGAGGGTGCCGCCCGCCGCCGCGAGCCGCTCGCGCAGCCCCCGCAGGCCGGTGCCGGCGCCGCCGGCGGCGGCGGGGGAGGGGCCCGGGCCGTCGTCGGCGACGGTGAGGCGGGTCCGCTCCGGGCCGCTCGTCACCACGATCTCGCACCGGCTCGCCCGCGCGTGCCGGACCACGTTCGTCGCCGCCTCCCGCACCACCCAGCCGAGCAGCGCCTCCGCCGCGGGCTCCAGCGGCGGCCCCGACCGGCGGACCACCGGCTCCACGTCCGCCGCGGCCAGCGCGGACCGCGCCCGGTCCAGCTCCGTGCCGAGACTGCCCTCGCGGTAGCCGGTGACCGCCTCCCGGATCTCGGTGAGCGCCTGCCGGCCCACCGCCTCGATGTCCGTGACCTGCCCGAGCGCCGCGTCGAGATCGCGCGGTGCGAGCCGCCGGGCCGCCTCCGACTTCACCACGATCACCGACAGGGTGTGGCCGAGCAGGTCGTGCAGGTCGCGGGAGAACCGCAGCCGCTCCCGCTCCACCGCCGCCCGCGCCAGCTCCTCACGGGTCTCACGCAGCTCCCGCACCGTCTCGTCCAGGGCGAGGATCGCCGCCGTCACCATGACCGAGATGAACGTCCCGTACACGACCCCGATGGCCGTCCAGCCGTCCCGCCAGACGGTCACCAGGGCGACCGCCGCGCAGAGCGGGAAGGCGAGCGCCGGCAGCAGCCGGGGGCGGCGCGCCACGGACCCCACCGCGAGACCGAGGAGCGGGAAGAGCATCAGCCACTCCCGGCCGTAGCCGATGGCGAGCGCGAAGGTCAGCGCGGCCAGGGCGGCGAGCAGCACCCAGGTGAGGGGGGCCTCGCGGCGCCCCCGGTCGAAGGCGCGGAAGACGACCGCGATGTAGAGGGTGTGGAAGACGAGGAGACCGAGCCCGCCGAACCAGGGGTTCGCGGCCTCGCCCCGGACCAGGTGGGAGAGGGCGCCCAGGCCCATGAGCAGCCAGGGCAGCATGCTGAACCCGTTGGGCCCGCGGCCGTTCCGGGCCCGCCAACGGTCCCGTACCGTCGCCGGACGGCACGCCGTCGTCGTGCGCTTCAGCCGGGTCACCGCCATGACGGACTCCTCCCTACACCGTTCTCGCCGCTCGACGGTACGAGACCGCCGCGTAGCCGCCGAAGAGGACCGTCCACAGGGCCAGCACGCCGAGCGCCGCCGCCGTGGGGGCGTGGCCCCCGGACACGGTCCCGCCCAGCTCCGCGAAGCGGAAGGTCGGGGTGTACGCGGCGAGGGTCCGCATCCAGTCGGGGAAGAGCGCCACCGGGAACCAGAGCCCGCCCAGGACGGCGAGGCCGAGGTTGCAGGCGAGGTTCACGACGCCGGTGGTCTGCGCGGTGAGCCGGTAGCCGTTGCCGATGCCGAGCAGGGCGAACGGCAGCGAGCCGGCCCAGAGGGCGAGCGCCAGCGCGCCCCACTGCCAGGCGGCCAGCCGGACGGAGTTGACCAGGGCGCCGGCGAGCAGCACCGAGACGATCGCCGGCAGGACGACCACCGTGCCGGTGAGGGCGCGGCCCGTCACCACCTGCCGGGGCGTCACGGGGGTGACGCGCAGCTGCCGGAGCCAGCCGGTGGACTTGTCCTCGGCGACGCCGGTGCCGAGCGAGAGGGCCGCGCCGAGGGTGCCGTACGCGGCCATGCCGATCATCGCGGCCGTGCGGAAGGCGGTGTCCTGGCCGCCCAGGAGGTTGGTGAAGAGCAGGTACATCATCACCGGCACGCCGACCGTGGAGATCACGAAGGCGGGGTCGCGCAGGGTGCGGCGTACTTCGAGGCGCACGTACGCGGTGATCATCGGGCCGACTCCAGGGGCTGAGGGGACTGACGGGGCTGTGGGTGCTGTGGGGGCTGGGGGGAGGTCAGGGCGAGGAAGGCGTCGTCGAGCGAGACCGGTGCCACCTCCAGGGCCCGGATCGCGCCCCGCTCGGCGAGGGCCCGCACGGTGGCGTCGGAGTCGGTGGTGCGCAGCAGGGCGCGGTCGCCCCTGACCTCGTACGAGCCGACGCCGGGCAGCAGGCCGAGCCGGTCCGTCGGGGCGCCCGCCAGGTCGAAGGAGACGAGGCTGCCGCCGGCCGCCCGCTTGAGCTCCGCGCTCGTGCCGTCGGCGACGATCCGGCCGCCGTCGAGGACGACGACCCGGTCGGCGAAGTCGTCGGCCTCCTCCAGGTAGTGGGTGGAGAACAGCACCGTGTTGCCCCGGCGGGCGTACCCCCGCATCGCCTCCCAGAACTCGCGGCGGGCCTCCACGTCGAGCGCCGTCGTCGGCTCGTCCAGCACGATCAGCTCCGGGTTGCCCGCCAGCGCGACGGCGAACCGGACCCGCTGGGCCTGGCCGCCGGAGAGCCGGTCCACCCGGCGGTCGGCGAGGGAGGTCAGGCCGGCCGCGGCGAGCGCGCCGGCGACGGGCAGCGGCGCGGGGTAGGTCCGGGCGACGAAGCCGACCAGTTCGCGGACGGTGACGCGGGGGACCGGCCGGCCCTCCTGGAGCATCGCCCCGACCCGGCCCGCGGCGACCGCCCGGCCCGGTCGTGCGCCGAAGAGCGAGACCCGGCCGCCGTCGGGGGTGTCGAGGCCGAGGAGCAGGTTGATCGCCGTCGACTTCCCGGCGCCGTTCCGTCCCAGCAGCGCCACCGTCTCGCCGCGCCGCACGGCGAGGTCCAGTCCGTCCGCCGCGCGGACGGCGCCGTACGTCTTGGTGACCGTCTCCAGGACGGCCGCGGGTTCGTTCGTCATGCCCTCGAACGTACGGAGCGGAGGGCCCGCCCCGGCAGGCGTCGGTGTACGGACCTGGCGGTGACAAATGTCCTGGGTGACCGTGCCCCGCACGGTACCTGACGTATCGTCAGGAGTCTGGCGCGCGAGGGTTCCCAACGCCCGGCCCCTCCGCTATACATGGGGGACACCGAACTGGAACGCGTTCTAGTCAGCCGCGTACGGGACGGTTCCCGCACGGCCTCGGCGTGACCGACGGTGCGGACGGTCGCGCCGAGGTCTTCCACTCCAGGGACCTCCAAGGAGCAGCAAGTCGATGCCCATTGACCCCGCCAAGGCCCTCGCCGCCGAACCCCGCAGCGCCGAGATCGCCTGGGACCACAAGGACGTCCAGCTGTACCACCTCGGCCTCGGCGCCGGAAGCCCCGCCACCGACCCGGCCGAGCTGCGCTACACCCTCGAATCCCGGCTCCACGTGCTGCCCAGCTTCGCCACCGTCGCCGGGGCCGGCATGGGGGTCGTCGGCGGGCTCTCCGCCCCCGGCATCGACATCGACCTCGCCGCCGTCCTCCACGGCGGCCAGTCGATCACCCTCCACCGTCCGCTGCCCACCGGCGGCCGGGCCGTCTCCACCTCCCGCGTCGCCGCCGTCTACGACAAGGGCAAGGCCGCCATCCTCGTGCTGCGCTCCGAGGCCGCCGACGACGAGGGCCCGCTGTGGACCTCCGACGCCCAGATCTTCGTCCGCGGCGAGGGCGGCTGGGGCGGCGACCGCGGCCCCTCCGAGCGCCTGGAGCTCCCGGACCGCGAGCCCGACAAGACCGTCGAGCGCCCGATCCGCGAGGAGCAGGCCCTCCTCTACCGGCTCTCCGGCGACTGGAACCCGCTCCACGCCGACCCCGAGTTCGCCGCCCTGGCCGGCTTCGACCGCCCGATCCTGCACGGCCTCTGCTCGTACGGCATGACCCTCAAGGCCGTCGTCGACACGGTGCTGGGCGGCGACGTCACCCGCGTGCGCGCCTACCGCACCCGCTTCGCCGGGATCGTCTTCCCCGGCGAGACCCTGCGCATCCGGATGTGGGCCGGGGACGGCCGCGTCCAGGTGACGGCGACGGCCGTGGAGCGCGACGACGCCCCCGTCCTCGCCGACACGCTCGTCGAACACTCCTGATCTGACGATTGGAGCCGCACCATGCGCGCAGCCGTACTGCACGAGATCGGCCAGGACAAACTGGAGGTCCTCGACGACGTCGAGGCGGTGGGCTTCGGCCCGGGCAGGGTGCGGATCCGGGTGCGGGCCACCGGCCTGTGCCACTCCGACGTCTCCGCCATGAGCGGGGTGCTGCCGCAGCCGGCGCCGTTCATCCCCGGCCACGAGGGCGCCGGCGAGATCCTCGACGTCGGCGACGGCGTCACCGGACTCACCCCCGGCCAGCGGGTCCTGCTCTGCTGGCTGCCCGCCTGCGGTGCCTGCGCCGCCTGCAGGCGCGGCCAGACCCAGCTCTGTCTCGCCGGCTTCATGAACGCCGGCACCCCCAACTTCAAGCGCCCCGGCGGGGACGTCTTCGGCTTCGCCGGCACCGGCACCTTCACCGAGGAGGTCGTCGTCGACGCCGGCTGCGCCGTCCCCATCCCGGACGACGTGCCCTTCGACATCGCCGCCCTGATCGGCTGCGGGGTGACCACCGGGCTCGGCGCCGCCATCAACACCGCCAAGGTGGAGGCCGGTTCGTCGGTCGCCGTGATCGGCTGCGGCGGCGTCGGCATCTCCGCCATCCAGGGCGCCCGGCTCCAGGGCGCCGCCCAGATCGTCGCCGTCGACCCCGTCGAGTCCCGCCGTGAGGCCGCGCTCCGCTTCGGCGCCACCGAGGCCGTCGCCCCCGAGGCCCTCGGCGACGCCAAGCAGCGGATCACCGCCGGCGAGGGCTTCGACTACGTCTTCGAGGTCGTCGGCAAGTCCGCCACCGCGCGGACCGCGTACGAGACCACCCGGCGCGGCGGCACCCTCTGCGTGGTCGGCGCGGGCGCCATGGACGACAACCTCCAGCTCAACATGTTCGAGCTGTTCTTCGACGAGAAGCGGATCCTGCCCTCCATGTACGGCGGCGGCGACGTGCTCCGGTCGTACGAGCGGGCCATCGCGCTCTGGCGGGCGGGCCGCATCGACCTGGAGTCGCTGATCACCCACCGGGTCCCGCTGGCGGGCATCAACGACGCCCTGGAGCAGATGCGGACCGGCACCTCCCTCCGTACCTGCATCGAGATCTGAGAGGACACGGGACATGTCACTGCCTCTTGAGGGGCTGAGCGCGATCGTCACCGGCGCCGGGCGCGGGCTCGGCCGCGCCGAGGCGCTCGAACTGGCCCGGCTCGGCGCGTCCGTGGTCGTCAACGACTACGGGCAGCCGGGCCGGGACGGCTCCGGGGAGGCGTCGGCCACCCCCGCCGAGGAGGTGGCCGCCGAGATCACCGCGGCCGGCGGCCGGGCCGTCGCCCACCTCGGCGACATCGCCGACTTCGAGACCGCGCGCGGCCTGGTCGACCTGGCCGTGACCGAGTTCGGCAAGCTGGACGTCCTCGTCAACAACGCGGGCATCCTGCGCGACCGGATGGTCTTCTCGATGAGCGAGGACGAGTGGGACTCGGTCATCCGCGTGCACCTCAAGGGCCACTTCAACACCACCCACTTCGCGGCCGTGCACTGGCGCGGGCGCGCCAAGGCGGGGGAGACCGGCGTCTACGGCCGGATCGTCAACACCTCCTCCGAGGCGTTCCTCGCCGGTTCGGCCGGACAGCCCAACTACGCCGCGGCCAAGGGCGGCATCGTCGGCCTCACCACCTCGACGGCGCTCGCCCTCGCCCGGTACGGGGTCACCGCCAACGCGATCTGCCCCCGCGCGCGTACCCGCATGACCGAGGACGTCTTCGCCGGCTTCGCCGAGCCGGCCGCCGAGGACGAGCTCGACCCGCTGTCGCCGGAGCACGTGGCCCCGCTCGTCGGCTACCTCGCCTCCCCGGCGGCGGCCCGGGTCAACGGACAGCTGCTCGTCGTCCACGGCGGGATGGTCGCCGTCGTCGAACGGCCCCGGGTGGCCGCCAAGTTCGACACCGCCAAGGAAGCCTTCGGCTTCGAGGAGCTGGACGCCCTGCTCACCCCGTACTTCGCGGAGCGCCCGCCGGGCGAGACCTTCGCGGCCTCCGAGGTCCTCGGGCTGAAGAAGGGCTGAACCACCACCGGCGTGTCCGTGGGCCGGGGGGGCGGTGGGAACGGCGAAGGGCCCCGGGGAGCGGATCCCCGGGGCCCTTCGCCCCGCGCGTGCCGAGCCCTAGTGCTCGCCCGCCTCGCGCCGGTGCCGGCCGTGCGGCGCGGCGGAGGGCTCCTCCGCCGCCGCGGCCGAACCGCGGTGCCGTCCGGCACCCGTGTCCTGCGACTCCTGCGTCGTCTCCGTGCTGTTCTCCGTCATGGTCGTACTCACCCCGTTGGACATGCTGGTGCTGTGCTGTTGCTGCGGCGGTGAGTCTAACCAGCGGGTTTACGGTCCGTCAGAGGCGCCTGCTGGAGCGGGACCGGCCGGCACGCGCGCGGGCGCCCGTCCTCCGTGTCCGGCCCCCGGCCCGCCTCCCCGGCCGGCTCCGGCACCCCGGCCGGCTCCGGCACCCCGGCCGGCTCCGGCTCCGGGTCCCGCTCCGGCGGCACCGTGAGGCCCGCCAGCGCGCACGGCAGCTCGTCCGTGGAGCACGGCAGCCGCAGGACGCCCTCCGGCGACCACGTTCCGGCCCCCGCCACCCACCCGGGCGGCGCGGCCACCTGGTGCATCCGCCGCCCCGACGGGCGCCACAGGCCGACCCAGCTGCCGCCCGCCGCGTCGATCCGCAGCGCCACCCCGCAGCTCTCCGGCATCAGCACCTGCCCCGGCTGGATCGCGAACGGCGTCACCGCCGCGTCGTCCAGCCGCAGGCACTCCGGGAACCGCACCGGCAGCAGACTGCCCAGCACGCCCCAGCCCAGCCGCTCGTGCCCCGGCGACGGCGCGTCCGAACGGATCAGGAGCAGCCCGCTGTCCGGGTCCGCGAGCAGCAGCCGGTCGTTGCTCTCCTCGGTGATCTGCAGCAGCGGCGACACCTCGCCGCCCCGCTCCAGGTCCACCGCCACCGTCTTCACCGGCCCGTCGCCGAGCCGCCGGTCGAGCGCCAGCATCCGCCCCGTACGGTCCAGCCAGACCCCGCCCGCGCAGTGCCCGGGCAGCTCCGCGACCCGCTCCGGGCCGAACGCCCCGCCCGCCACCAGCCACAGCGTGGTGGACTCCGGGCCGGCGTGCACCGCGTACGCGCAGATGCCGTCCGGGGACGGCGGCAGCAGCTCCACCGGCCCCGGGCCCGGGGCCTCCACCGAGCCGAGCCGCAGCTCGCCGGTGCCGGGGCCGGTCGGGTACAGCAGCGAGAAGGTGTGGCGCCGCCCGTCGACCCGGCGGCACACCAGGACCCGGCCGTCGGCCAGCGGCAGCAGCCGGGTGTCCGGCTCCTCGGGCTGGTCCAGCGGGAGCGGGACGGCGTACGGCTCCGGGCCGTCGAGCGTCCACCGCTCCGCGTACAGGGCGTCCCCGGAACCGGCGAGCCGGGCACCGTAGGCGCCGTTCGCCGTGATCGCGAAACCCGCCGGGAGGGGGACGGCCGTCCCCTCGTGGTCGCCGTCCTCGGCCGTGGTCTCGATGGCACACGCTGTCATCGACTCGTCACCTCCGGCCACGACGCTAGTTTTCGCACTTCCAGCCGAACAACACGAGCCCCCGCACTTCACACATAAGGGTGGCGGTCGGCTCGTTCGATTGAGGGCGGGGGCCGGTTGTGCTGCCGGGACCAGGGATACGTAAGGTAAGGCGAGCCTAAGCGGAGCCTGTGGGTCCGCCGTGGATCAGTCCCGCGTCGTCCCCCCTCGACGTCCGCCATCGAAGAGGAGCCCTCCCGATGTCCCTCCGCCGCCGCGGCACCGCCGCCGCCGTCGCCCTCGCCGCCGCGCTCTCCCTCGCGGCCTGCGGAGGAGGCGACGGCTCGTCCGACGCCTCCGCCAAGAAGGAGGACACGGCGAAGAAGAAGGACGTCGCCACCGGCGGCAAGGACTTCGGCGACGCCGCCGCCAAGACCGCCGCCATGGGCACCGACGCCGAGCCGGGCCGGTTCCCCCGCACCCTCACCCACGCCATGGGCACCACCGAGGTCAAGGCCGCCCCGAAGCGCGTCGTCGTCCTCGACGTCGGCGAGCTCGACAACGTCGTCTCCCTCGGCGTCAAGCCCGTCGGCTACGCCCCCTCCGAGGGCGACGACGGCATCCCCGGCTACCTTGCCAAGGACGCCGGCAGCCCGAAGTCCGTCGGCACCATCAACAACCTCAACCTGGAGGCGATCGCCAACCTCCAGCCCGACCTCATCCTCGGCAGCCAGCTGCGCGCCGCCGACAAGTACGACGAGCTGTCGAAGATCGCGCCGACCGTCTTCTCCATCCGCCCGGGCTTCACCTGGAAGGAGAACTACCTCCTCAACGCCGCCGCGCTCGACAAGACCGCCGAGGCGAAGACGAAGCTCGCCGCCTACGAGACCAAGGTCAAGCAGCTCGGCACCGACATCGGACCGAACAAGCCGACCATCTCCATGGTCCGCTACCTCCCCGGCAAGATCCGCCTCTACGCGAAGGCGTCGTTCATCGGCACCATCCTGGAGGACGCCGGCCTGCCCCGGCCCGAGAACCAGCAGATCGACGAGCTGGCGGCCGAGATCAGCCCCGAGAAGATCGACCAGGCCGACGCCGACTGGATCTTCACCGGCGTCTACGGCGACGCCAAGGCGACCAAGAAGGACGCCGCCCAGGGCAACCCGCTGTGGAAGAACCTCAAGGCCGTCAAGGGCGGCCAGGCCAAGGACGTCGCCGACGAGACCTGGTACCTCGGCCTCGGCGTGACCGCCGCGAACAGCGTCCTCGACGACCTGCGCGCCGACCTGGTCAAGTAACCCGGAGTTGTCCACAGGCCAGGACGGCGGGGCACGGAGGACAGGTAGCCTTTCCTCCGTGCCCCGTCTGTCTGAAGTCATCGCCGAACTCGACGCCCTCTGGCCGCCCCAGCGGGCCGAGCAGTGGGACGCCGTCGGCACCGTCTGCGGCGACCCCGACGCCGAGGTGCGCCGTGTCCTCTTCGCCGTCGATCCCGTCCAGGAGATCGCGGACGAGGCCGTCGCCCTCGCCGCCGACCTGATCGTCACCCACCACCCGCTCTACCTGCGCGGGACGACGACGGTCGCGGCGGGCCACTTCAAGGGCCGGGTCGTGCACACCCTGATCAAGCACGACATCGCCCTGCACGTCGCGCACACCAACGCCGACACCGCCGATCCCGGCGTCTCCGACGCCCTCGCCGGCGCCCTCGACCTGCGCGTCACCGGCCCGCTCGTCCCCGAGAACAACCTCGGCCGGATCTGCGAGCTCGACCACCCCGAGACCCTCGCCGAGTTCGCCGCCCGCGCCGCGAAGCGGCTGCCCGCGACCGCGCAGGGCATCCGGGTCGCCGGCGACCCCGCCATGACCGTCCGCCGCGTCGCCGTCAGCGGCGGCTCCGGCGACGGCCTCTTCGACGCCGTGCGGGCCGCGGGGGTGGACGCCTTCCTCACCGCGGACCTGCGCCACCACCCCGTCTCCGAGGCCACCCAGCACTCTCCGCTCGGCCTCGTCGACGCCGCCCACTGGGCCACCGAGTGGCCCTGGTGCGAACAGGCCGCCGCCCAGCTCGACGAGATCTCCGACCGCCACGGCTGGGACCTCCGCGTCCACGTCTCGAAGACGGTCACCGACCCCTGGTCCTCCCACCACACTTCCTCTGGAGCCCCCAACTGAACGCCGCGCCCGCCGACCAGATCCGCCTCCTCGACGTCCAGGCCCTGGACGTCCGCCTCCAGCAGCTCGCCCACAAGCGCAGGGCGCTGCCCGAGCACGCGGAGATCGAGGCGCTGACCAAGGACCTCACCCAGCTGCGCGACCTGCTCGTCGCCGCGCAGACCGAGGAGAGCGACTGCGCCCGCGAGCAGACCAAGGCCGAGCAGGACGTCGACCAGGTCCGCCAGCGCGCCGCCCGCGACCAGCAGCGGCTCGACTCCGGCGCCGTCTCCTCCCCGAAGGACCTGGAGAGCCTCCAGCGCGAGATCACCTCGCTCGCCAAGCGCCAGGGCGACCTGGAGGAGATCGTCCTGGAGGTGATGGAGCGCCGCGAGTCCGCGCAGGAGCGCGTCGCCGAGCTCACCGAGCGCGTCGCCGCCGTCCAGGCCAAGGTGGACGACGCCACCGGCCGCCGGGAGACCGCCCAGACCGGCCTGGACGAGGAGGCCGCCGGCGTCGCCAAGGAGCGCGAGGTCGTCGCCGGCACCGTCCCCGCCGACCTGCTCAAGCTCTACGACAAGCTCCGCGAGCAGCAGGGCGGCATCGGCGCGGCCCGTCTCTACCAGCGCAAGTGCGAGGGCTGCCACATCGAGCTCAACATCACCGAGCTGAACGAGGTGCGGGCCGCCGCGAAGGACGCGGTCGTGCGCTGCGAGAACTGCCGCCGCATCCTGGTCCGCACGGCGGAGTCCGGCCTGTAATGCGCGAGCTCGTGGTCGAGGCGGACGGCGGCTCCCGGGGCAATCCCGGACCCGCCGGTTACGGTGCCGTCGTCCTCGACCCGGCCACGGGCGAGACGCTCGCGGAGGCCGCCGAGTACATCGGCGTCGCCACCAACAACGTCGCCGAGTACAGGGGCCTCATCGCGGGCCTCCGCGCGGCCCTGGACCTGGCGCCCGACGCGGTGGTCCGGGTCAGGATGGACTCCAAGCTCGTCGTCGAGCAGATGTCGGGCCGCTGGAAGATCAAGCACCCCGACATGAAGCCGCTGGCGGCGGAGGCGGCCCGCGCCTTCCCCGCCGACCGGGTCCGCTACGAGTGGATCCCCCGCGAGCGCAACAAGCACGCCGACCGGCTCGCCAACGAGGCGATGGACGCCGGCGGGCGCGGCGAGCAGTGGTCCCCCCGCGACACCTCCGCGGCCCGGGTCGCGGCGGCCCTGCCCCCCTCGGGCCCCCCGGGCGACGCGAAGGCGGGCGCCGCCCGCGCCCGAGAGGCCCTGTCGTCCGTAGCCGGCGCGCCCGCTGTGGGCAAGCGTTCCGCAGGGCGGAACGATTGGGCACAGCCCCCGGTGCCGGGCACCGCTCCCCAGGACCCGCCTGCTGCCGAGCCCGCACCGGCCTCGGCCGGGGCGGCGGCCACCGCCCCGCCGGACCTCTCCGCCCCCGCCACCTTCGTCCTGCTCCGGCACGGCGAGACCGTGCTCACGTCCGAGAAGCGGTTCTCCGGGAGCGGGGGCTCCGACCCCGAGCTGTCCGAGGCCGGGCGCCGCCAGGCCGCCGCCGTCGCCGACGCGCTCGCCGCCCGCGGCACGATCCAGCACATCGTCAGCTCGCCGCTCGTCCGGTGCCGCCAGACCGCCGAGACCGTCGCCGCCCGCCTCGGGCTCGACGTCGTCGTCGACGAGGGGCTGCGCGAGACCGACTTCGGCGCCTGGGAGGGGCTCACCTTCGCCGAGGTCCGCGAGCGCCACCCCGAGGACCTCGACGCCTGGCTCGCCTCCGCGAAGGCCGCCCCCACCGGCGGCGGCGAGAGCTTCACCGCCGTCGCCCGCCGCGTCGCCGCCGCCCGCGACCGGCTGGCCGCGGCCCACGCGGGCCGCACGGTCCTCCTCGTCAGCCACGTCACGCCGATCAAGACCCTGGTCAGGCTGGCGCTCGGCGCCCCGCCGGAGTCCCTGTTCAAGATGGAGCTGTCCGCCGCCTCGCTCTCCGCCGTCGCCTACTACGCCGACGGCAACGCCTCCGTACGCCTCCTCAACGACACCTCGCACCTCCGGCGCTGACCCGTGGGCTGGCACTTCACCGACGACCCCGCCGTCTTCCGCGCCGCCGCCGGTGCCCATCTCGCCGCCGACCCGGCCCGCAACACCTCCGTGCTGACGCTGGCGGAGAAGGCGGCCCGGCTCGGCTGGTGGACGGAGCCCGACGGCCGGGTGACCGGCGTCGTCGCGGTCCCGCGCCCCGGACTGCCGTCGCTCGGCGTGACCACCGCCGAGGCGGCCCGTGCGCTGGCGCTGCCGGACGGCGACGCACCGGTGGAGCAGCTGCGCGGCGAGACGGCGGCGGTGGAGGCGTACCTCGACGCCGCCGGCCGCCCCTGGACCCCACTCCGGAGCATGCGGCTCTACCGGCTCGGCGCGCTCACGCCGCCCGAACCGGCCCCGGCCGGCCGCGCCCGGCTCGCGACCGAGGCGGACCTGCCCGTTCTCGCCGAGTGGACCGCGGACTTCGTCCGCGCCATCGGCGAGGAACCCGCCGACGACTACACCGGCATCCTCGCCGAACGCCTCGCCGAGGGCCGTCTCCACCTCTGGGAGGCCCCGGGCGGGCCCCCGGTGTCCATGGCCGCCGTCTCCCGCACGGTCGAGGGCCAGGCCCGGGTGCACCTCGTCTACACCCCGCCCGCCGAGCGCGGCCGGGGATACGCCGCGGGCGCCACCACCGCCGTCAGCCGGGCCGCCCTGGCCGCCGGCGCCGCGCAGGTCCTTCTCTTCACCGACCTCGCCAACCCCACCAGCAACGCCCTCTACCGGCGCCTCGGCTACCGTCCGGTGACCGACCACCTCGGGGTGCGCTTCACCGACGGCTGAGCGCCGCCGCCTCCCGCGCCAGCGCCTCCACCAACCGCCAGTCGCGGGCGGCGAGCACGTCCGGCGGCAGCATCCAGGTGCCGCCCACGCAGGCGACGTTCGGCAGCGCGAGATAGCCCGGGGCCGAGGCGGCCGAGATGCCGCCCGTCGGGCAGAACCGGGCCTGCGGCAGCGGACCCGCCAGGGAGCTGAGATACGGGACGCCGCCCGCCGCCTCCGCCGGGAAGAACTTCAGCTCCGTGACGCCCTCCTCCAGCAGGGCCAGCACCTCGGAGGCGGTCGAGACGCCCGGCAGGAACGGCACGCCCGACTCCCGCAGCGCCCCCAGCAGCCGCCCCGAGCACCCCGGGCTCACCAGGAACCGCGCCCCCGCCCGTACGGCGTCCGCCGCGCCGGCCGCCGAGACCACCGTCCCCGCGCCGACCACCGCCTCCGGCACCTCGGCCGCCACCGCCCGCACCGCGTCGAGCGCGGCCGGGGTGCGCAGGGTGATCTCGATCAGCGGCAGCCCGCCGGCCACCAGGGCCCGGGCCAGCGGCACGGCGTCGGCGGCGTCCTCGACCACCACGACCGGGACGACGGGGGCGTGCGGGGCGAGCGCGAAGAGGCCGGGGGTGCGGGGCATGGCCTCATCCTGCCCAGCACCACCAGCAAGCGCAACGAGCGTTGCGCCCTGCGCAACAGACTCAGTGGATCTCGTCCACCAGCACGTCCAGCGCCCCCGCCTTCGCCCCCGTCTCCACCACGTACCCGAGGCCCCGCAGCGCCTCCACCAGCTCCGCCGGCGTGCCCGGGGCCGCGTCCGACTCCAGCAGGCTCCGCACGATCCGGCCCTTGGTCGCCTTGTTGAAGTGGCTGACCACCTTCCGGGTGGGCGCGTGCAGCACCCGCACCGTCGCGGTCCGCGCCGCCACCTCGCCCCTCGGCTTCCACGCCGTCGCGTACGCCGACGAGCGCAGGTCCAGCACGAGCCCGTCCCCGGCCGCCTCCGGCAGCACCGAGGCCATCGCCCCGCGCCAGTGCGCGCCCAGCGCGCCGAGCCCGGGCAGCCTGACCCCCATCGAGCAGCGGTACGAGGGGATCCGGTCGGTCACCCGCACCGCGCCCCACAGCCCGGAGAAGACCAGCAGCGAGGCGCCGGCGCGCTTCCGGGCCGCCGCGTCCAGCGTCGCCAGACCCAGCGCGTCGTACAGCACCCCGGTGTAGATCTCGCCGGCCGGGCGCGCGCCCGCCGTCCGCAGCCCGGTGTTCTTCGCGACCTCGCCGCGCAGCCCCTCGCTCAGGCCCAGCACCTCGCGCGCCTTCTCCTCGTCGGCGGCGCACAGCTCGACCAGCTCGTCCAGCACCGCCGCCCGCGCCGCCGCGAGCCCCGGCAGCGACAGCGACTCCGGCTTGAGCGGCGCCCCGGACCCGGAGGGCGCCTTGCCTTCGGAGGGCGGCAGCAGCACGAGCACGGTGGTTCTCCTTACGTACGTACACGACCGGGGATGCGGCCCCGACCAGCCAGCGTACGAGGTGCCGGGCCCCCTCCCGCGCCCTACGCTCGGTTCCATGCCCCGACGCCACATCCACGTGACCGGCGCGGCGGAGGCTCCGCTGCGGGCCGCGCTGCGCGCCCTCCGCACCGAGCTCGGGGTGCCCGCGGGGTTCCCGGCCGGCGTGCTCGCCGAGGCCGAGGCCGCCGCGAAGGACCCCCGCCTCCCCGCGTACGACGCCACCGACCTGCCGTTCGTCACCATCGACCCGCCGACCTCCACCGACCTCGACCAGGCCATGCACCTGGCCAGGCGGGCCGACGGCGGCTACCGCGTCCACTACGCCATCGCCGACGTCGCCGCCTTCGTCGCCCCCGGCGGGGCGATCGACGCCGAGGCCCACCGACGGGTCCTCACCCTCTACTTCCCCGACGGCAAGGTCCCCCTCCACCCGCCGGTCCTCTCCGAGGGCGCCGCCAGCCTGCTGCCCGGCGAACCCCGCCCCGCCCTGCTCTGGCGGATCGACCTCGACGCCGAGGGCCGCCGGGTCGCCACCGACCTGCGCCGCGCCCTCGTCCGCAGCCGCGCCAAGCTCGACTACGCCTCCGTACAGCGGCAGATCGACTCCGGCACCGCCGAGGAGCCCCTCGCCCTCCTCCGCGACATCGGCCGGCTCCGCGAGGAGTGCGAGATCGAACGCGGCGGGATCTCCCTCGACGTCCCCGAACAGGAGATCGTCGAGCTCCCCGGCGACCACACCTACACGCTCGCCTACCGGGCGCCGCTGCCCGCCGAGAGCTGGAACGCGCAGATCTCCCTGCTCACCGGCATGGCCGCCGCCGACCTCATGACCGCCGCCGGCACCGGCATCCTGCGCACCCTGCCGGTCGCCCCCGACGGGGCCGTCGCCCGGCTGCGCCGCTCCGCCGAGGCCCTCGGCGTCGCCTGGCCGCACCACGTGCCGTACGCGGAGGTGGTCAGGAACGCCGACCCCACCGACCCCCGCCAGGCCGCCTTCCTCCAGGAGTGCACCACCCTGCTGCGCGGCGCCGGCTACACCGTCTTCGCCGACGGCCGGCTGCCCGACCCGGCCGTGCACGCGGCCGTCGCCGACGAGTACACCCACTGCACCGCCCCGCTGCGCCGGCTCGTCGACCGATACGCCTCCGAGCTGTGCGTGGCGGCCGTCGCCGGGGACGAGCCGCCGGCGTGGGTGCGGGCCGCGCTGCCCGGCCTGCCGGACGTCATGGCCGCCGGCTCCCGGCGCGCCAACACGGTGGAGCGGGAGAGCGTCGACATCGTCGAGGCGGCGCTGCTCAGCGGCCGGGTCGGCGAGCTCTTCGACGCGTACGTGATCGACGTGAAGGAGCGGGAGCCGTCCGCCGGCACCGTCCACGTCGACGACCCGGCCGTCGTCGCCCGGGTCGCGGGCGGCACGGCCCCGCTGCCGCTGGGCGAGTGGCTGCGGGTCAGGCTCGCGGCAGCGGATCCCGGCCGGGCGAAGGTGCTGTTCGCGCCCGCGTGACGGCGTCGCGGACCGCCGCGTACAGCGCCCCGGGGTCGTCCGCGTGCAGCCGTACGGTGGTCACCGGCCGCACCGAGCCGAGCAGCCCGACCACGTCCACCGGCCGGTCCAGCTCCAGCGTCACGGAGGTCTGCGAGCCGACGGCGAGGTTCAGCTCGCCGTCCCGCTTCTCGTGGGTGAAACGGTTCTCCCGGCGGACGGCCGCGATCCGGTCCAGCGGGACCGGCACGTCCACATGGGCGGCCTGGCGGACCCGCAGGCGCCCGCCGGCCAGCACGTGCGGCCGGGTGACGGAGGCCGCGTGCAGCCCGAGCACGAACAGGACCGTGTAGACCTCGAGGACGAGGACGACCGCGTGGACGACGGGCCACCCGGCCAGCAGCCACGACATGCCGGCCGTCTCGACCAGACAGACGAAGGCGAAGCCGTACATGAGGGCGGCCTGGTCCCGCGCGTGCGGGAAGACGCCCTCGGCGCCCGCCGTCCCGTGCGGCCGCCGCGCCGCCCACCGCCCCAGGCTCGTCATCAGCCGCAGCTCGTGCCCGGCCAGCCGCAGCACCCGCTCCGGTACGAGCTCCGCCAGCGCCTCCCGCCGCGACAGCCCCCGGCGCCGCAGCCGCAGCCACACGACGCCCTCGGCGGCGAGCAGCGCGACCATCACCAGCTCCGCGCCGGCCAGTACGGCGCCCGGGATCCGCACCCCGCCGAGCAGCAGCACGAACACCACCAGCTCCGCCGGCAGCGCCGCGTACGCGATCCCGCGCAGCACCCGCAGCACCGGCCCCCGCTCACTCCCCGCCATGGCCGTCACCCTCCCCGGAACGCTCCGCCACCAGCGCCATCGCGCGCCGCACGGCGGCCGCCTGGGCCGGCGCGAGATCCGCGAAGAACACGTCCGCGAGCCCGCCGGACCCCTCGACGGGCAGCTCGAAGCCGCCGATCCCGGCCGGCAGCGCCCCGGCGAGCGCCCGCGCGGCCTCCTCGACCCGCGGATCGTCCGCCGGGGCGTCGGCGAGCGCGTCGAGGAGCCCGTACACCTCCCTGGCGCTCCCGGCGACCTCGTGCATCAGCCCCATCAGCCGGGCACGCTCCCCGGCGGGCACGACGGTGTCGAGCAGCGCGAGGATCTCCCGGTCCTTCACCGCCATCGGCGAGTCCGGCAGCTCGCCGACGCCGGCGAGCAGCGCCGCCAGCTCCGGCGAGACCGGCCCCTCGGCGGTGAGCCGCCCGGCCCGCGCCTCGCCGAGCAGCCCGGCGAGCCGCGCCCGCCGCTCCCGCACGACCGCCTCCTGGCGCGCCAGGTCCGCGTCCAGCTCCTCCAGCACCTCCACCAGCTCCCGCCCCTCGTCGTCCGCGAGCACGTCGCGCACCTCGTCGAGGCCCAGCCCCAGCTCGGTCAGCCGCCGCACCCGGGCGAGCAGCACCGCGTCCCGGATGCCGTACTCCCGGTAGCCGTTGGGCCGCCGCTCCGGCTCGGGCAGCAGCCCCAGATGGTGGTAGTGCCGCACGGCGCGGGGGGTGACCCCGACGAGCGCGGCGAGCTCTCCGATACGCATGCCCTCATGAGAAACCCTGACGTCGCGGCAAGGTCAAGCACCGTCCCTCCCGCCAGGTAGCATGGTCGGCACGGCAGACGAGCCGGGCGGGCGGCCGCGTGGAGGTCTTCGGATCTCCCCGAGGAACGTCCGGGCTCCACAGAGCAGGGTGGTGGCTAACGGCCACCCGGGGTGACCCGCGGGACAGTGCCACAGAGAACAGACCGCCGGGGGCCTCGGCCCACGGTAAGGGTGAAACGGTGGTGTAAGAGACCACCAGCGCCTGAGGTGACTCAGGCGGCTAGGTAAACCCCACCCGGAGCAAGGTCAAGAGGGGACACCCCGGTGTCCCTGCGCGAATGATCGAGGGCTGCTCGCCCGAGTTCGCGGGTAGACCGCACGAGGCCGGCGGCAACGCCGGCCCTAGATGGATGGCCGTCACCCCGACGACCGCGAGGTCCCGGGGTACAGAACCCGGCGTACAGCCCGACTCGTCTGCCCCTCAGGGCCCCCACGCGGGGCCCTTTCGTGTGCGGCGGGACGGCGCGCCGGTCAGGCCAGGACCTCCACCGTCCAGTGCGGTGCGCGGTCGTCCGTGCGGGTCACCACCGGCTTCGGGGCGAGCGAGCGGTCCTCGAAGAGGTCGCGGCCCAGGGGGAGGCCGTGCTGGGTGATGACGTACGTGCCGGTGCCGAGGGCGTCGAGGGTGGTGACCGTGGCGACGCCCTCCGGGGTGACCCGCTGCAGGCGCCAGACCGAGGCCGGGGTGTCGTCGGGGCGGACCAGGACCGGGGCCCGGTCGGTGCCGGCGGCGGTGAGCGTGTCCTCGGTGCCCTTGACGGTCAGGCGGAAGCCGCCGTCCGCCTCGCCGACCGCCCACTCGGCGGTGCGGTGCTCGTCGACCAGGAAGCCGACCAGCCTTCCCTCGTGGACCCCGACCGGGGCCCCCTTCGCGTACAGCCTGACGATCCGGTCCTGCTCCGACATCGCTCCTCCAGCGGCGGACGGGGGCTTGGCCCCTCGATAGCCCCCCCCCGCCGGGGCGGGGGGGGGGGGGGGGGGGGGGGGGGGGGGGGGGGGCGACCGCGAGATCCGGCCACCTGAGCGCATCCCGTCCGACGGCGAGGAGGCGGCCGCTACCATCGACGTCTGTTCACCGATGGGCGAGGGGGCCTGACGATGCGCGTTCGCGTCGAAAGCGACGACGACAAGCAGGCGTTGACGGAGCTTCAGGACTGGCTGGCCCGGCATCCGAAGGCGCGCCGGCTGTCCGTCACCCCCGTCTCCACCCCCGGGCCCACCATGGGCGCGATGGACGCCCTGGAGATCATCCTGGGGTCCGCCGGCGACATCGCGAACTTCGCGGTCGGCTACGCCGGCTGGCGGCTCGCCCGCGGCCGCGCGGAGAACCGGGGCGCGCGCACGCTGACCTTCGGGGGCACGACCGTCGACATCGGGCACCTCGAACCGGAGCAGCTGGCCGACCTGCTGCGCCGGCTGGAGGCCGGGGACACGGCCACGGCCACGGGCGACGGCGCCGACCCGTCGTGACCGACCCGGCGGCCCCCTCGTCCCGGGCTGTCCTCCTGGGCGTCCACGCGTTCGCCGGCTTCCCCGGACTCGACGGAGTCGCCAAGAACATCCCCGGGCTCGTCGAGCAGCTCACCCACCCGGAGCGAGGACTGCTCCGGCAGGCGGACTGCGAGATCCTTCCCGCCGACAGCCCGCGGGACAGATTCCTCACGGCCGTGTCCACCGCCGCGGAGGAAGCCTCCGACCTGCTGCTGGTCTACTACGCCGGGCACGGGCACCACCCGCGGGGCGGGCAGGGCCTGCTCCTCGCGACGAAGGAATCCAGCCACGGGCGGAAGTTCCACTCGATCGACTACAACGAGATCAGGGAGTGCGTCGACCACTCCCTCGCGCGCCACAAGGTCGTCATCGTCGACTGCTGCTACAGCGGCTACGCCGTGCGGATGGGCGGCGAGGACCGCCCGGAGGACGAGGACTTCGGCATCGAGGGGGCCTGCGTCCTCACCTCGGCCGCGGCGACCGAGGAATCGCTGTGCACCCCGGCCGGCAGCGTGTTCACCCTCGCCCTGACGGACCTGCTCCGAGACGGGATCACGGGACCGCTCGGCGACGGACGCCGAGGCGAGGAGCAGCGCCATCTGACGACCGGGGACGTCCTGACGGTCCTCAGGTCACGGCTGGCGGACCGGATGGAGGGAGGCAAGGAGGTACCGGAACCCCGCATCGCCGCCACCGGCGAAGGCTTCCGGATCCCGCTCGCCCGCAACCGGGCCTTCACCGGCGAGAAGCCCGCCGCCGCGGCAGGGGCCGCCGGCCGGCCCGCCCGACGCCCCCCGGGGCTGGGGTCGGTGATCCCCCAGGAGAGCTTCGTCGGAGGGCTCGGCGGGTTCGAGCGGAACCTCACCCCCGAATGCCTCCCCTACGTGTCCCCCGGCCAGGACCACGACACCGAACCGTCCCGCCTCTTCCGCCGCCTGCGCGCCTCCGACGACCGCGGCGTGCTGCTCACCGGCGCGGCCGGCACCGGAAAGACCCGCACCGTCCTCGAGGTGGGACGGGTGGCGCTGGACGAGGGCTGGCGGGTGCTGCACCTGCGCCCCGGCGGCAAGGAGTCCGTGACCACCGAGGTCGTCGACGAGGTCCTGGCCGAGGCCACCCCCGCCCTGGTGGTGATGGACTACCTCCACCACTACGTCAGGAACGACGGCCCCCGGCTCGACCTGACGACCCTGCGCTACCAGCTCCTGCCGGCCGCCCGCCTCCAGGGGATCAAGGTGGCCTTCCTCGCCACGGCACGCCCCGGCTGGCTGCGCAAGAGCGACGAACTCCACCTGTACGAACTCTTCGACGAGCTCACGCTGCGGCAGGACGAGGAGTTCCAGCGGCGGGTGGCGGAGCAGGCGCTCACCAGGCTGGCACCCACCGCCGTCGCCCGCCTGGGCATGGACCGGATGTGGGAGATCTGCGGTCACCGCCCCGTCATCGCGCTGCTGATCGCCCGTGAGGTGGAGCGCCGCTTCGAGGACGGCAGCCTGCCGGACCTCGCCGGGCTGCGGGCCAGCGGCGAGCTGTCCACCTGGCTCAGGAGCCGGCTGGAGGAGGACGACCTCGGCGTCGTCCGGACCGCGGGGGAGCACCCCAGGGCGACCGCGTTCCAGCAGGTCCCGGCGTCCGATCTGCTGGTGGCCGCGGCGGCCGCGGCCACCGCGTGTCCGCAGCGGTACGCCGAGGTGGTCGCCGCCGCCCGGGCCGCGCTTCCCCGGGGACGCGAGGACGCGCTGGAGGCCGAGGAGGTCGTGGAGACCCTGCTCGACCTGGGATGGCTGCAGCGCACCGGGCCGGCCGACACGGTGACCACCGCCCACGACATCGTCTGCGACCAGCTCGCCGAGTCCGTGATCCTCCCGTCCGGATCCCGGTCCCCGGACCGCCGGAGGACCTCGGCCCTGCTCGACGCCTCCCTCACCGGCCCCCGGACGCTCGGGCGCTACGCGACGAACCTCGCCCGGCTGATGAACGACCTGGCGCCCCGCTCCCGGGACGCGGTGTCGGAGCTCCTCGACCGCTGGTTCACGGAGAACGCCGCCGCCATCGGCGACGCCATGCGGCGCGACGCCGACACGGGCGGGTACGCCCTCGGGGCCCTCGTCTACGGTCCGCCCTGGTCGCAGGCGGCCGTACGGAACTGGCAGGAGATCGCCGGACCCTGGCTCGACGAGTACGGCGACCACGCCGACGCCCGCCACCTGCTCCACAGCGGCCTGTCGCGCCTGCCCGCCGAGAGCGCGGCCCTGCTCGTGCCGACGGCGCTGCGCTGGCTCGACGCGTACGGCTGGCGCCAGGACGCCAGCTACGTCCTGGGCCCGCTGCTCAGCCGGACGGACCTCCCGGACGGGCTGAGCCCGTTCCTGGAGAACGCGATCGGCTGGATCAAACTCCACGGCCGGTCCCGGGAGGCCCACTTCGTCCTGAGCGCCCTGGTGACCCGCGGCGACCTCGCCCCGCACCAGGTGAGGAAGGCCGTCCCCGCGGCCCTGCACTGGTGCGAGAACACGATGGCCGCGCGGCAGACCGGGACGATCCTGTACCCCCTCCTCGTCCGGCGGGACCTGACCAACGACGAGGTGCGCCGCGCGTTCGCCGCGTCCTACGGCTGGGTGGGGCGCCACCACACCCTGGAGATCTCGTCGAGGGTCGTCGTCGCCCTGCTGGAACACCCCGACCTGCCGCGCGAGGAGATCCGCTACGCCGCCACCCTGGCGCTCGAATGGCTGGAGCACCACGGCGAGACGCGGCACGCCAACCGGGTCCTGCACCCGGTGCTGGGCCTGCGGGGAGCGGGCAGGTCACAGCTCCGGCAGACGGTCGACCACGCGCTCCGGTGGCTGTCGTCCCACGCCGTGGAGAACGACGCCGACTTCCTGATCCGCCGGCTCCTCGAGGGCGACGACCTCACCCCCGAGGAGCGAGGGGTGGTGGCGGGCTTCGGCGTCGCGTGGCTGAAGGCCCACGCCGAGGACAAGGACCCCGACTTCCTGATCCGCCGGCTCCTCGAGGGCGACGACCTCACCCCCGAGGGCCGGGGGCTCGTGACGGGCTTCGGCGTCGCGTGGCTGGAGGCCCACGCCGAGGAGGAGAACGCCAGCTTCATCATGTCCAGGCTGCTGTCCCGGAGCGACCTCGCCGAGGAGCAGGCCCGGCTGACCATAGGGCTCGCGACGTCCTGGCTGGAGCTCCACGGACACAAGCCGGGGGCCGGGTTCGTCCTCCAGCACCTGCTCGGGCGGGAGGACATTCCCGCGTTCGAGGCCGGCCGGGCCGTCGTCCTGGCCCTCGGCTGGCTGTCGGCGCACCAGGAGGACAAGGACGCCAGCTACGTCCTGCCCGCCCTGCTCGCCCGGCCCGAACTCGCCGGCGCCCAGGCGGAACAGGGCATCGCCTCGGCGCTCGCCTGGCTGCGCGCGCACCACCTCGCCGACACGGCGGACCGGGTCCTGCGCCCCCTGCTCCGCCGCGCCGAACTCAAGCCCGCCGGCGTCCGGTCCGGCGTCCGGTACACGGCCCGCTGGCTGGAGCAGCACCGGCGGCACAAGGTCGCGGGTTCCCTGCTCGGCGCGCTCCTCGCGCGCGACGACCTGACGACGGCGGAGGCCGCGGCCGGCGTGGAGGAGGGACTGACCTGGCTGGAGCGGCACTGCCCGGGCAGCGGAACCGACCAGCTGCTGCCGGAGCTGCTGCGGCGGCCCGAGCTCACCGCCGAACAGCGCGGGCGGGCCGCGGCCTTCGCCGAGCTCCGGGAGCGGGAGGATCCCGCCCTCCGGCTGGAGGTCCAGCGGCTCCACCGGGCGCTGGAGGACCACACGGCACGCACCGACGAGGAGCGGCTGCGGGACCTGGTCCACGCCGTGGAGTGGCTGGAGGAGAACGCCACCGAGCGGCAGGCGCTGCACCTGCTGACCACCGTGCTCGGGCAGCCCGCGCTCCAGGACGCGGAGCAGGCGGAGGAGTACGCCGGAAGGGTCGTCGCCTCAGCCCTCGCCTGGCTGGAGCGGCACGGCACGACCATCACCGCCACGTACCTGATCCAGCGGCTGCTGAAGACACCGGGCCTGACGGACGCGCAGCTCGACGCGGTGGTGACGCACAGCCTGCGGTGGCTGGTGACGTACGAGGAGCAGCCCCGCGCCCGGTTCGTGCTGGAACTGCTCCTCACCCACAGGGAGCTGAACGAGCGGCAGCTCGACGACAGCGCCCTGCTGGCCATCGGCTGGCTGCGGCACCGGGTGACGACCGTCGAGGCGGGGCTGCTCGCGGAGCGGCTCCTGGAGTGTCCGGGGCTGGTGGAGAACCGGGTCCGGGACACCGTCGCGATGGCCCGTGCCTGGCTCGCCCGGCACCACGCGATGAAGGAGGCCGGCTTCGTCCTCACCCCGCTGGTGGCGCGGGGGGACCTGACGGACGGCGAATGGGAGTGGGTCCTGCCGCGCGCCCTGGAGTGGCTGAGGAGCCACCGGACCAGCCGGGCGGCGCGGCGGCTCCTGGTCGCGCTCGCCAAGCGCGGCGGGATGGGGCCGGCCGAGCGCGACACCTACCTGGACACGGCCCTCGTCTGGCTGGAGAACCACGGCCATGCCGTCAAGCTGCACCGCACGCTGCGGTCGCTGCTCGACATGGAGGGCCTGAGCGAGGCCCAGACCGCGCGGCTGGCGGACTACGGGCTGTGGTGGATCCGCCGGCAGGAGACGACGGAGGCGTGGTGCATGCTCGGCGTCCTCGCCGAGCGCCCGGACCTGCCGGCCGACCGGGCCGCGGACGTCGACGCGCTGGTGACCGCCCGGGTGTCGGCGGACCCCACCGCCTCCCGCGCCACCTTCGTGCTGGAGCCCCGTCTGACCCGCCTCGACGTCCCGCTGGCGCAGCGCGCGAAGACGATCTCCTGGTCGCTGGCGTGGCTGGAACACCGCATGCCGCACTGGCGCGCCCGCTTCCTCCTCCGGTCCCTGCTCGTGCTGGAGGACCTGTCGGCGGCGGAGACGCGGCGCGTCGTGGAGTGGTCGGTCCAGTGGCTGGAACACCACGGCGACGGCACCGCCGAGACCTTCGCCCTCCAGGGCGCCGACGCGGTCCTGGGCCCGCTCCTCGCGCACGAGCTCGACGAGGGGCAGCGGCAGCGGCTGGAGGCGGCGCTGCCGCCGGGAGCCGGCCCGGCGGGCCCGCCGCCGGGCGAGCCGGCCGCGGTGGTGCCGTCCGCCCGGGCCCCGGTCACCCGGGCGGCCCAGCCCGGGCGCTGACACGCCGGGGGCGCGGCCGGGTTCCGCCGGGCGGGCGGGACGGGCGGTGTACGGGTAGGGCATGACGCTTCCCGTGGACCGGCTCCGTGAGCCCGCCGTGCGCGCCTTCGTCGCCGCGCTGAACGCCAACGACCGTGACGCCTTCGCCGCCGCCCTCGCGCCCGGGGCGACCATGTCCGACGACGGGTCGGAGCGCGACCTGGCGGAGTGGACCGAGCGGGAGGTCTTCTCGTCGAACGGGCGGATGGTGGTGGAGAGCGAGACCGAGGACGGGCTCGGCCTCGTCGCCACCTACGGCAACGACACCTGGGGGGCCATGCGGACGGTCTGGCGGTTCACCGTCGAGGACGGGAAGGTGGCGCGGTTCGAGACCGGGCAGGCCCCCGTGGAGTGAGCCGTCAGCCGCGGCCGATGTAGGGCATCGCCGTGGCCATCACCGTGGCGAACTGCACGTTCGCCTCCAGCGGCAGGGCCGCCATGTGGACGACGGTCGCCGCCACGTCCGCCGCGTCCATCACCGGCTCGGCGGCCAGCTCGCCGTTGGCCTGGAGGATGCCGGTCCGCATGCGGGCCGTCATCTCGGTGGCCGCGTTGCCGATGTCGATCTGGCCGCAGGCGATCCGGTACGGGCGGCCCTCCAGCGACAGGGACCTGGTCAGGCCCGTCATGGCGTGCTTGGTCGCGGTGTACGCGATCGCGTGCGGGCGCGGCACGTGCGCGGAGATCGAGCCGTTGTTGATGATCCGGCCGCCCTGCGGGGACTGCTCCTTCATCGCCCGGAAGGCCGCCTGGGCGCAGAGGAAGGCGCCCGTCAGGTTGACGTCGACGACCGCGCGCCAGGTGTCGTAGGCCAGGTCCTCGACCGGGGTGCCGCCGCCGGCGAACGTCCCCGCGTTGTTGAAGAGCAGGTCGACGCGGCCGAAGCGGTCCCGTACCGCGTCGAAGAGGGCCGCCACCTCCTCCGGTGACGTCACGTCCGTCGGGACGCACAGGGTGCGGGCGTCCGCCGGCCCCTCCGCCGTCTCCTCCAGGGGCCCGAGCCTGCGGCCCGCGAGCGCCACCGACCAGCCCGCCGCCGCGAGCGCCCGCGCCACTTCCCGGCCGATGCCCGAACCCGCTCCCGTCACCACCGCGACGCCCATGCCGAACCGCCTTTCCAGCCTCGTGTCGCTCCCGGCCGCGCAGCGTACGCCAGACGCGTGCCCCATGAACTCATCCGTCCGACACGTGGATGACCTGTCCCCGACAATGCGATGTCGCTCCGCGCCCCTCGAATACCGACGGACACCAACCGTCAGGGGAGGGGCACATGACACCCGCACCGAGCAGCACACCGGCCCACAGCGAGGAACTCCGCGCCGCCGCACGCCACTTCGGCCGCCGCCGGTTCCTCACCGCGGCCGGCGCCGCCGCCGCGCTCGCCTTCGCCACCCAGCTGCCCGCCGCCGGCACGGCCGCCGCCGCGGAGCTGGACGCGCGCCGCATCACCGAGGAGCCGTTCACCCTCGGCGTCGCCTCCGGCGACCCGCTGCCCGGCTCGGTCCTGCTGTGGACCCGGCTCGCGCCCCGCCCCTTCGAGCCCGGCGGCGGCCTCCCGGCCGAGAGGGTCTCCGTCCACTGGGAGCTCGCCCACGACGAGCGCTTCACCCGCACCGTGCGGCGCGGCCGCGCCACCGCGCACCCGGAGTTCTCCCACACCGTGCACGTCGAGGTCGAGCACCTGGAGCCGGGGCGCGCGTTCTTCTACCGCTTCCGCGCGGGGGACTGGGTCAGCCCGGTCGGACGGACCCGCACCGCGCCCGCGCCCTGGGCCCGGCCGGCCGGACTGCGGCTCGGCGCCGTCTCCTGCCAGGCGTACCACGACGGGTACTTCACGGCCTACCGGCACCTCGCCGACGAGGACCTCGACGTCGTCTTCCACCTCGGCGACTACCTCTACGAGTACGCCGTCAACGCCAGCGGCGGCGCCCGCGCCTACACCGACCGCACCCTCCCGGCCGTCTTCAACCGCGAGACGGTCACCCTGGAGGACTACCGGCTGCGGTACGGCCTCTACAAGTCGGACCCCGACCTGCGGGCCGCGCACGCCGCGCACCCCTTCGTCGTCACCTGGGACGACCACGAGACCGAGAACAACTACGCGGGCGGCATCCCCGAGAACTCCGTCCCGCCGGAGGAGTTCCTGCTCCGCCGGGCCGCCGCCTACCGCGCGTACTGGGAGCACCAGCCGCTGCGCCGCCCCCAGCTCCCCGAGGGCCCGGACATGCGGCTGTACCGGCGGCTGAGCTTCGGCCGGCTCGCCCAGTTCGACATCCTCGACACCCGGCAGTACCGCTCCGACCAGGCGTACGGCGACGGCTGGCAGGTCCCGGGCCCGCTCTCCGAGGACCCGGCCCGCACCATGACCGGCGCCGCCCAGGAGCGGTGGCTCCTCGACGGCTGGCGCGCCTCGGACGCCCGCTGGAACGTGCTGCCCCAGCAGGTCGTCTTCGCCGAGCGCCGGGACCGCCCCACCGCCGACTTCAAGCTCTCCATGGACTCCTGGGACGGCTACCCGGCCGCCCGCGCGCGGATCCTCGCGGGCGCCGAGTCCGCCGGGGTGGAGAACCTGATGGTGCTGACGGGCGACGTCCACGTCTCGTACGGCCTCGACATCAAGGCCGACTTCCGCGACCCGGGCTCCCGGACGCTGGGGACCGAGATCGTCGCCACCTCGATCGCCAGCGGCAAGGACGGCGCCGACCGCCCGTCGAACTACGACCGGCTGACCCAGGCCAACCCGCACCTGAGGTTCTTCCACGGCCGGCGCGGCTACGTCACCGTGACCCTCGGGGAGGAGAGCGCCCGCGCCGACTTCCGCACGGTCCCGTACGTGACGACGCCGGGCGCCCCGGTCACCACCGCCGCCTCCCTCGTGACGGAGGCCGGCCGGCCGGGGCTCACACCCGCGTGAGCTCGGCCTCCTGCGGATAGCGGACGCCGACGCGCTCGCGTACCGCGTCGAGCGTCCGCATCACGGCGAGGGTGCCGTCCAGCGGCACCAGCGGCGACTCCGTCTCCCCGGCCCGCAGGCACCGCATCACCTCGGCGGCCTCGTGCCGCAGCGAGTGGGGGTCGTGGGAGTTGGTGAACTCCTCCGGCTCCGCCCCGTCCCGCAGCAGTGTGAACCGCTCGGGGAAGAAGAAGCCGCGCGGCACGTCGATCCGGCCCTTCGTGCCCGTCACCGAGGCGGTCAGCGGGGTGTCCGCCTCCAGCGAGCAGGACAGCAGCGCCGAGGCGCCCGAGTCCGACCAGCCCAGCAGCATGCCGGTGTTCAGGTCGACGCCCTCCGGGGAGATCCGTGCGTGCGCCTGCACCGAGTCCGGCTCGCCGAGCAGCAGCTGGGCGAACGACACCGGGTAGACGCCCAGGTCGAGCAGGGCGCCGCCGCCGACGGCGGGGTCCCGCAGCCGGTGGTCCGGGCCGAACGGCCCGGCCAGTCCGAAGTCGGCCTGGACGGTCCGCACCTCTCCGATCGCGCCGTCCCGGACCAGCTCCGCGAGCCGCCGGACCAGCGGGTTGCAGTACATCCACATGGCCTCCATGAGGAAGAGGCCGCGGCCGCGGGCGAGCGCGACCAGCTCCTCGGCCTCCCGCGCGTTCAGCGTGAACGCCTTCTCGCAGAGGACCGCCTTGCCCGCCTCCAGGGCGCGGCCGGCCGCCTCCCGGTGGGCGTGGTGCGGGGTCGCCACGTAGACCACGTCCACCTCGGGGTCGGCGAAGAGGCCGTCCCAGCCGCCGTACGCGCGCTCGATCCCGAACCGGTCCGCGAAGGCCCGCGCCGACGCCTCCGTCCGGGACGCCACCGCCACCACCTCCGCGCCGTCCAGCTCCGCGAGATCCGTCGCGAAGCGCTCGGCTATCCCGCCCGTCGCGAGCACGCCCCACCGCACCATGTCGGCCATGTCGTTCACGTCCGTCCACCCCAAGGGTCTCGATCCGCCCCGCCGAGCTGAGAGCATAGGCAAGGATTCAACGAAATGGAGCAGTCGATGCCGGAGAGCGGCCAGAAATCCACACAAGGACACATAACCGGAACCCCGGTGGTCGTTCCCGCCGCCGCCCGGCGGGCCGGACTGCTCGTCACCCTCGTGCTCGGCGGGCTCACCGCCCTCCCGCCGCTGTCCATGGACATGTACCTGCCGGCCCTGCCGGAGGTCACCCGCTCGCTGACCGCCCCCGCCGCCACCGTCCAGCTCACCCTCACCGCCTGCCTCGCCGGCATGGCGCTCGGCCAGCTCGTCGTCGGCCCCATGAGCGACAAGTGGGGGCGCCGCCGGCCCCTCCTCGCCGGCATGGTCGTCTACGTCCTCGCCACCGCCGTCTGCGCCTTCGCGCCCAGCGCCGAACTCCTCATCGCCTTCCGGCTCCTCCAGGGGCTCGCCGGGGCCGCCGGCATCGTCATCGCCCGGGCCGTCGTCCGCGACCTCTACGACGGCGTCGAGATGGCCCGCTTCTTCTCCACCCTGATGCTGATCTCCGGCGTCGCGCCGATCGTCGCGCCGCTCATCGGCGGGCAGATCCTGCGGCTCACCGACTGGCGGGGCGTCTTCCACGTCCTCGCCGTCATCGGCGTCCTGCTCACCCTCGTCGTCTGGCGCTTCCTGCACGAGACGCTGCCTCCGGAGCGACGCCAGGAGGGCGGCGTCGGCCAGGCCCTGCGCACCATGCGCGGACTGCTCGCCGACCGCGTCTTCACCGGCTACATGCTGGCGGGCGGGCTCGCCTTCGCCGCGCTCTTCGCCTACATCTCGGCGTCGCCGTTCGTCGTCCAGGAGATCTACGGGGCCTCCCCGCAGACCTTCAGCCTCCTCTTCGGACTCAACTCCATCGGCCTCGTGGCCGTCGGCCAGATCAACGGCAAGCTGCTCGTCGGCCGGGTCAGCCTCGACAAGGCGCTCGGCTGGGGCCTGTCCGTCGTCCTGCTCGCCTCGGCGGCGCTGCTCCTGATGACGACGGGCGTCTTCGGCGAGGTCGGCCTGGTGCCGGTCGCGGCCGGGCTCTTCGTCCTCATGTCCGCGATGGGACTGGCGCTGCCGAACACGAACGCGCAAGCGCTGATGCGGACGCCGCACGCGGCGGGCTCGGCGTCGGCGCTGCTCGGGACGTCCTCCTTCCTGATCGGCGCGATCGCGTCGCCGCTCGTCGGCATCGCGGGCGAGCACACGGCGGTCCCGATGGCGGTCGTCCAGCTCGCGTGCGCGACCGCCGCGCTGGCGAGCTTCCTCCTCCTCTGCCGCCCCTGGCGCCCGACCCCCTGACACCCGACCCCGCGCCGGGCCACGACGGAACGGCGGGTGAGGAGGGGCGCCTAGACTGGGGACGGTGAATGATTCCGCCGTCTCCGTCGATGTTCTGCGCGCCGCCCTCGCCAGGGTCCTCGACGGCCTGCCCCCCTCGCACGCCGCGAAGGCCGTCGAGCGGCTGATCGCGCACTACCGCGGCGCGACCCCGACCGACGCGCCCGTCCTCCGGGACCGGTCCGACGTCGTCGCGTACGCCGCCTACCGGATGCCCGCCACCGTCGAGGCCGCCCGCGCCGCCCTGGACGCGCTGCGGGCCGCCGCGCCGGAGTGGGTGCCCGGCAGCCACACGGACGTCGGCGGCGGGACCGGCGCCGCGAGCTGGGCCGTCGCCGAGGCGTGGGACGGCGCCCCGCCGCGTACCACCGTCCTCGACTGGGCCGAGCCCGCGCTCGCCCTCGGCCGCGAACTGGCCGCCGGCGTCCTGGACGCCGACTGGCGGCGCGAGCGGATCGGCACCGCGCTGCGGCTCGCCGACACCGACCTGGTCACCGTCTCGTACGTGCTCAAGGAGCTCACCGAGGCCGACCGGACCGCGCTGGTGACCGAGGCGGCCCGGGCCGCCCGCGGCGCCGTCGTGATCGTCGAGCCCGGCACCCCGGACGGCTACGAGCGGATCATCGCCGCCCGGTCCGTCCTCGTCGACGCCGGCTTCACCGTCGCCGCGCCCTGCCCGCACAGCGGCGCCTGCCCGATCGAACCGGGCACCGACTGGTGCCACTTCTCGGCCCGGGTCAGCCGTTCCTCGCTGCACCGCCGGGTGAAGGGCGGCTCGCTGCCGTACGAGGACGAGAAGTTCGCGTACGTGGCCGCCACCAGGTTCCCCGTGACGCCCGCGCCCGCCCGCGTCACCCGCAGGCCGCAGATCCGCAAGGGCCTCGTCCTCCTCGACCTCTGCGCCCCGGAGGGACTGGGCCGCGAGACCGTCACCAAGCGCCACGGACCCCTCTACAAGCAGGCCCGTGACGCCGAGTGGGGCGACTCCTGGCCGCCCGCCGAGGACGACTAGGGCCGCAGCTCCTGGGTGCAGCACTTCACGCTGCCGCCGCCCTTGAGGAGTTCGCCGAGGTCCATGCCGATCGGCTCGAAGCCGCGGGCGCGGAGCGGGGCGAAGAGGCCGGTGGCCGTCTGGGGGAGCAGCACGTGCCGGCCGTCGCTGACCGCGTTGAGCCCGAGTGCCGCCGCGTCCTCTGCGGTGGCCTTCAGGGCGTCGGGGAAGAGCCGGTCGAGGACGGCGCGGCTGCCGGGGGAGAAGGCGTCCGGGAAGTACATGACCTCGTCGGCCGCCTCGTCGAGGACGCAGAGCGCCGTGTCCAGGTGGTAGTAGCGCGGGTCCACCAGCTCCAGGCCGATCACCGGCCGTCCGAAGAACTCCTGCGCCTCGCCGTGCGAGAGCGGGCTGGAGCGGAAACCGGTGCCGGCCAGGATCCAGGAGTCGGTGACGGCGAAGTCGCCCTCGCCCTCGTTGACGTGCTGCGGGACCCGCAGGTCCTCCTCGGCCCAGCCGTTGCGGCGGAACCAGTCGAGGTGCGCGTCGGCCTCGGCGGTCCGCTCGGGGTAGGCGAAGCGGGCGCCGAGGACCCGTCCGCCGACGACCGTCGCGCCGTTCGCGGCGAAGACCATGTCGGGCAGGGCCGGGTCGGGGGTGAGGAGCTCGACGGTGTGCCCGAGGGCCCGGTACCGGTCGGCCAGGTCCTCCCACTGGGCGACGGCGAGCGGCAGGTCGACGGGTTTCGTCGGGTCCATCCACGGGTTGATGGAGTACGTCACCGTGAAGTGCGCGGGTGGGCACATCAGGTAGCGGCGGGGCGAGGACTCGCGCGGAGTGGAGCGCAATCGGGCCTCCTCACGGACGGGCGGCCCGCGGGGCGGGCCGTGGATCGGTGGAGCCATGGTCCGCTCTCAGGCGCCCCCGCACAGTGGACCGTTCGGGTGGTTCGCGCTCCGCACACCCGCTCGACCCCGTCCGGCCACCCCGTCGCCACCCGTCCCCTGCCCGGAGCGGAGTGGCGAGACGCGGCGTCTCGCCCAGGTGGTAGGTTGGCGGCATGTCCGAACAGCACAGGGTTCCCGACGCCTCCCGGCGGAGCGAGCGGTCCCGGCGGGCCATCTTCGACGCCGCGCTCGGTCTCGTCTCCGAGGTGGGGTACGGGAAGACCACCGTCGAGGGGATCGCCGCGCGCGCCGGGGTCGGCAAGCAGACCATCTACCGGTGGTGGCCCTCGAAGGCGGCCGTCCTGCTCGACGCCTATCTCGACCTGGCCGGCCGCGCCGCCGAGGAGGCCGGGGCCGCGCCCGGCCAGGCGGGGCTGCCCGACAGCGGGGACCTGGGCGCCGACCTCAGGCTCGTCCTCCGCGCCACCGTGGACGAGCTGAACGACCCCCGCTACGACGCCCCCACCCGGGCGCTCGCCGCCGAGGGCTGCACCGACCCCGAGCTCGGCGCCCGCTTCACCGCCGCCCTCCTCGCACCGCAACTGGAGCTGTACGCCCGCCGGATCGAGGCCGCCCAGGCCGCCGGCCAGGCGGACCCGGACGTCGACGCCCGGCTCGCCACCGAGCTCCTGGTGGGGCCGCTCCACCACCGGTGGCTGCACCGCACCGGGCCGCTGACCCACGCCTACGCCGACGCCCTCGTCGACCTCGCCCTGCGCGGCCTCACGCCCCGGCCGTGACGAGCGTGAGCGTCGTCACCGGCCCGGGTTCCCCACTCCGGTCACCCGGGGAGCAGGATGGTGGGACGATGGGCAGAGCCACGACCGGGCGAGCATGAGCTGTGAGGGGATAGATGGGCGACGGCATCGGCCGCTACCGCGGCACGGAGGGCAAACTCGCACAGTGGCTGCGCCGGCGCCCGAAACGGTCCGCGGCCGACGACGGGAACACCCGCGAGTCGCTGCTCCTGGCCGTCGCCGCCGCCGGACTGCCCCTGGCCCCCGCCGCCTACCCCGTCGGCTACAGCTGTTCCTGTGAGCGGATCGGCTGTCCCACCCCGGCCCGGCACCCGGTCTCCTTCGCCTGGCAGACCCAGTCGACCACCGACCGCGCGCAGATCGAGCGCTGGGCGCGGAACGAGCCCCGGGCGAACTTCATCACCGCCACCGGCATGGTCCACGACGTCCTCGACGTGCCGCTGGCCGCCGGCCGGGCCGCCCTGGAGCGGCTGCTCGCCGACGGCGTCGAGGTCGGACCGGTCGCCGAGTCCCCGGACAGCACCGGCGACGGCGGCCGGATGCTCTTCTTCACCGCCACCCGCGGCACCCCCGAGGACGAGGACGAGTGGTGGCCCTGCGAGCTGGACTGCCATCCCGAGACCATGGACGAGCATCCCGGCCTGCGCTGGCACTGCCGCGGCAGCTACGTCCTGGTCCCGCCCGCCCGGCTGCCCGGTGACGAGGACGACCACCCGGTCGTCGGCTGGGTCCGCGGCCCCGAGCACGCCCTGCCCGACCCGCTGAACCTGCTGGAGACCCTCACCGACGCCTGCGCCCGGCACGCCGCCGAGCGGGAGGCCGGGGACGGGGACGAGGCCCACGAGATCGCCTGGCCCCTCACCCGCTGACCCCCCGCCCGGGAGCGGGAGCGGCTACGAGCCCTCGACGGCCACCACGCCCTGGAGCCGGCCCGCGAAGGTGACCGCGTCCCGCTCGGTGCCCGCCGGCTTCACCAGGACGGCCTGGCTGGACACCCACTCCTTGGTCACCGTGTTCCTGAGCTCGCCCTTCATCAGGGCCCGCAGCTCCGGGCCCAGCTTCGGCCGGTAGCCGGGCGAGGTCGTCTGCCGCTCGAAGTGGCGGCTGGCGAAGAAGACCAGCGCCCCGCCGTCCGCCGTCCCGAGCGCCAGCGGCGCGAAGTCGCCCGCGTCGGCGGCCCGGTCGATGAACTGGGTGGCCAGGCCGGGCCGCTGGGCGGTACGGGCCCGCTTCTCGCGCCACTCGGTGGTGTGCGCGCCGGCGGCGAACGGACTCGCCCCGCCGTCCTTCAGATACGCGGCGTACCGCTCGCTCAGCTCGCCGGGAGCGACCGCGAGCGCGTCCGAGCCGGCGGCGACCGGCACCAGGCCCCCGTCCGCCTCGGCGAACTCGGGCATCTCGTCGCGGCCGAGGATCACCAGATGGGCGGCCTTCCACCCCTGGTCGGGGCCGTTGCGGACGAAGGCGACCAGCCAGCGGTTGTCCGCCCCGGGGGTGCCGTCGTCCCGGTTGGCGTCGGTGTCCGCGACGAACCAGCGCGGCCAGCCCGCCTTCCTGGGGACCAGGAAGCGGGCGTCGCGCAGCTCCAGCGGCTCGTGGTCCGGATTGCCCTCCGGCTGGGTCACCGACTTCGACCTCAGCCCGGCCTGGTTGATCGCCCCGAGCGGGCCGGTCACCCGCTCGGCGTCGAGCTTCGGGTCGTTGGCCTTGTCGGCCCGGTTGAACGCGGTGACGAAGGAGGCCAGCGCCGCCGTCGCCTCCTCCGGGGTCGCGCCCGTCACGACGGCGGTCTCGCCGTGGACGGTCACGCAGCCGCTCGCCGTCAGCGCCACGACCGTCGCCGCGGCGACGGCCGCCAGGGTCCTCGCGGGACGCCGTCCCCGCCGTACCTCAGACCGCCGGGTCTGCCGTTCCGGCCTCAGCCTTCTCATCGGTCGCCTTCTGCTTCTCCACGCGCACGGACGGACCCGACCCTATCGGGGCGAGGAAGAGCGCGAGCGTCGGGACCAGATACAGCGCCCACACCGTGACCTGAAGGACCGTCGGGTCGGGCTGGAAGTTGAACACGCCCTTGAGGAGCGTGCCGTACCAGCTGTCCGGCGGGACCGTCGCCGAGACGTCGAACGCCTTGTCCGCGAGGCCGCCGAGGAAGCGCGCCTCCTGGAGGTCGTGCACGCCGTACGCGAGGACGCCCGCCGCCACCACGACCAGCATCCCGCCGGTCCAGGTGAAGAACCTCGCCAGGTCGATCCTCAGCGCGCCCCGGTAGAACAGCCAGCCGAGGAGCACCGCCGTCAGCAGGCCGAGCACCACGCCGATCAGCGGCGCGTGGCTGCCGTCGGAGGAGGCCCGCACCGACGCCCACACGAAGAGGGCGGTCTCCAGGCCCTCCCGGCCCACGGCCAGGAAGGCGGTGGCGACGAGCGCGCCGGTGCCCGTCGCCAGGGCCGCGTCGAGCTTGCCGTGCAGCTCCGCCCGCAGGTGCCGGGCGGTCTTCCTCATCCAGAAGACCATCCAGGTCACCAGCACCACGGCGAGGATGGACAGCGAGCCGCCGAGCAGCTCCTGCGCCTCGAAGGTCAGCTCCTGGGAGCCGAACTCCAGGCCGGCGCCGAAGGCGAGCGCGATGCCGACGGCCACGCCGAACCCGGCCCAGATCGGCTTCAGCGCGTCCCGCCGGCCGGTCTTCACCAGGTAGGCGATGAGGATGCAGACGACGAGGCTGGCCTCCAGCCCCTCGCGCAGGCCGATCAGATAGTTGCCGAACACGGCGTACACCTCCGGGGGGTTACGAGAAAAGGCCGCGGCCCCACCAGTCGTCCGCGTCGCGGACGCCGGGCGGGACGGCGAAGACCGCCGAGCCGACGTGCTGGATGTACTCGTTGAGGGCGTCCGACGCCGCGAGCGCGGTCTGCACCCGGACGAAGCCGGCCCGGACGTCCTTCTGGTACGCGAGGAAGAACAGGCCCGCGTCGAGCCGGCCCAGGCCGTCCGTGCCGTCGGTGAAGGAGTAGCCGCGGCGCAGCAGGGTCGCCCCGCCGTTGGTGTCCGGGTGGGCGAGCCGGACGTGCGAGTCCGGCTTCATCGCCTTCAGGAACGGCTCGTCGTGCTCCTTCGCCTTGCCGACGGGCGCGCCCTCCTTCTTGTCCCGGCCGAAGATGTCCTCCTGCTCGGCGAGCGGGGTGCGGTCCCAGGTCTCGACGTTCATCCGGATGCGGCGGGCGACCAGGTACGAGCCGCCGGCCATCCAGGCGGCGCCGCCGGTGGCGTCCTTCGCACCGACCCAGACGTGCCGGTCGAGGGCGGCGGCGTCGGTGCCGGCGATGTTCCGGGTGCCGTCCTTGAAGCCGAAGAGGTTGCGCGGGGTCTGCGCGTCCGGGGTGGTCGAGGAGGTCTTGCCGAAGCCCAGCTGGGACCAGCGGACCGCGACCGTGCCGAAGCCGATCCGGGCGAGGTTGCGGATGGCGTGCACGGCGACCTGCGGGTCGTCGGCGCACGCCTGGACGCACAGGTCGCCGCCGCTGCGGGCCGGGTCGAGGTTGTCGCCCGGGAACCTGGGCAGCTCCACCAGGTCCCCGGGACGCCTGTCCTTCAGCCCGAACCGCCCGTCGAAGAGGGAGGGGCCGAAGCCGACGGTGAGGGTGAGGCGGGACGGCTTCAGGCCGAGCGCCTCGCCGGTGTCGTCCGGCGGCGCCTCCGGCAGCCCGCCGTGGGCGCCCTCGCCGACCTCGCGGCCGGCGGTCATCCGCTCGGCGGCTCGGGTCCACTCCTTGAGGAGCCTCACCAGCTTCTCGCGGTCGTCGGTGGTGACGTCGAAGGCGGCGAAGTGCAGCCGGTCCTGGACGGGGGTGGCGATGCCGGCCTGGTGGGCGCCGTGGAAGGGGACGGCGGCGCCGCTGTCGGCGACCGGCGTCGTGGCGTCCCCGTCGCGGGTCAGCGCCACGGCGCCGCCGGCGACGGCGGCACCGAGGGCGAGGCCGCCGCCGGCGGCGAGGACGGTGCGGCGGGCGGGCGCCGGGCTCACTTGACGACCGCCGCGGCGAGCTTGGAGAGCGGCTCGGCCAGCGCGTTGACGCCGTCCGACAGCTCCTTGCGCTGGGCCTTGCCGACCTTGTCGTAGGAGGTGAAGTCGTACCCGGTCTTGTCGGCGCGGTACGTGTCGAGCAGCGTGTTCAGCGCGGCGAACTGCCGGTCGAGTTCGGCGACGAGCGCGGCGTCGTTCTTCGCGGCGACCGGCTTGAGCAGCTCGAAGGACTTCTGGGCGCCCTCGACGTTGGCCTTGAAGTCGACCAGGTCGGTGTGGGAGTAGCGCTCCTCCTCGCCGGTGACCTTGCCGGTGGCGACCTCGTCGAGGAGTTCCTTGGCGCCGTTGGCCATGGAGGTGGGGGTGATCTCGGCCTTGCCGACCCGCTTCACCCAGTCCGCGAGGTCCTTGTCGAGCAGGTCGGCGAGCTGCTTCTCACGGGCGGTGATCTTCTTGTCCTGCCAGAGCGCCTTCTCCAGGCGGTGCCAGCCGGTCCAGTCCTTCGCCGGGTCCTGGCCCTCCTCCAGGCCGTCCTCGCGGACGTCGACCTTCGGGTCGATGTCGCCGAAGGACTCGGCGACGGGCTCGGTGCGCTCCCAGCCGATGCGGGAGGGGGCGTACGCCTTCTTCGCGGCCTCCAGGTCGCCGGCGCGGACGGCGTCGGTGAAGACCTTCACCCTGGGCAGCGTCTCGTCGGCCTGGGCCTGGACGTACTGGCGGTAGGCGGCGACGGCGGCGTCCATCTCGGCGGAGCGCTTGGGGGCGGCGGCGCCGCCGGTGAGGGTGACGGTCTGGCGGATGCCGGCGCCGGTCATGCCGGGCTTGCAGACGACGGCGTACGAGCCGGCCTTGATCTCGGCGGTGAGCGCGGCCTTGGTGCCGGGGCCGATGTTCTCGCGCTCGGTGACGATCCGGTCGTCCGGGTAGAGGACGTAGACCTCGGTGACCTTGGAGCCGCGGTTCTCCACGTTCAGGGTGACGTGGCCGGCCGGGAACTCCTTCTTCGACACCTCGCAGGAGTCGTCCTTGGCGGTGACGGTGATGCCGTCGGCGTCCCCCTTGGCGTCGCTCTTCGCGGTGCAGCCGGTGACGGCGGCGACGACGGCGGCGCCCGCCAGGGCGGTGACGGCGGTGGTGCGGACGGCTCGCATGAGGGCTCCAGGACGGGGCGACGGGACGGGAACGGCCACTGAGGCGGACCTAACTTAACCGAGGCTTACCTCAGTCAAACCCCCACGTCCAGTGATGTGACTCTCACGTCCGGCGGATCGGACACGGGGTGGTAACAGGCGCGCCATGACCACCCCATCGCGGGGTCAAGCACCGGTCAAGCGGGGTGGTTCGGGGTGATTTCGCCCTGGGGTCCGTCCCGCCGGGGGACGACCTGCGGGACACCGGTCCGCGGGTGCGGGAAGACCTCCACCGGCTGCCGGTAGACCCGGCTCAGCAGCGCCTCGCCGAACACCTCGGCGGGCGGCCCGTCGGCGGCCACGCCGCCCCCGTGCACGATCCCCACCCGGTCCGCGTGCGCCGCCGCCAGCCCCAGGTCGTGCAGCACGACCACCACCGCGTCCCCGGCCGCCGCCCGCTCCCGGCAGACCCGCAGCACCAGTTCCTGGTGGCGCAGGTCGAGCGCGGCCGTCGGCTCGTCGAGCAGCAGCAGCCCGGCCCGCTGGGCCAGCACCCGGGCCAGCGCCACCCGGGCCCGCTCCCCGCCGGAGAGCGCGGAGAACGGACGGGCGGCGAACCCCGTGACCCCGGTCGCGGCCATCGCCTCCGCGACCGCCGCCGCGTCCTCCGCCTCCCGCCCGGTGCCCGCCCAGGGGGCCCGGCCCATCCGGACCACCTCCTCGACCGTGAAGGGGAAGGAGAGTTCGGCGGTCTGCGGCAGCACCGCCCGGCGCAGCGCCAGCTCCGGCGCGGTCCAGTCGCCGGCAGCCCGGCCCCCGATCCGTACCGACCCCGCCGCGGGCGCCAGGTCCCCGGCGAGCACGGACAACAGCGTCGACTTCCCGGCGCCGTTGGGCCCCACCAGGGCCAGCACCTCGCCGGCGCGCACCCCGATCCGGGCCCCGTCGAGGACGGTCCGCCGCCCCCGCGCCACCGTCACCCCGTCGGCCTCGGCGGCGAGCCCGCCGGGCTCCACGGCCGCCGGCAGCTCCCTCGTGCGCCTCCTGAACACGCCGATCACGCCCAACCCCCCTGCTTCCTGCGGGTCCTGCGCAGCAGCCAGAAGAAGAACGGGCTGCCGATGAGGGCGGTGAGGACGCCCAGGGGAAGTTCGGCGGGGGCCGCGAGGGTGCGGGCCGCCAGGTCGCCGGCGGTGAGCGCGACCGCCCCGCCGAGCGCGCTGCCGGGGATCAGGAAGCGGTGGCCGGGGCCGTTCGCCATCCGCAGCACATGCGGGACGACCAGGCCGACGAAGCTCACGATGCCGGAGACCGCGACCGCCGCCGCCGTGAGGAGCGCCACCACCAGGATCAGCGCGATCCGCAGCCGCTCCACCTCCACGCCCAGGTGCCGGGCGGGCCGCTCGCCGAGCGCGAGCAGGTCGAGCCGGCGGGCGTACAGCGGGGCGACGGCCAGGCCGAGCAGCGCGCACGGCAGCACCGCGAGCACCTTCGGCCAGGTGGCCTGGGCCAGCGAGCCCAGCTGCCAGAAGGTGATCTGGCTGATCTGGGCGTTGTCCGCGAAGAAGACGAACAGCCCGATGAGCGCGCCCGCGAAGGCGGTCACGGCGATGCCGGTGAGGATCAGGGTGACGACCTCGGTCCGGCCGCCCGAGCGGGACATCGCGTAGACGAGCACCACCGTGACGAGCCCGCCCGCGAAGGCGAAGACGCTCACGGTCCAGGTGCCGAGGAAGCCCGCGCCGAGCACGATCGCGCCGACCGCGCCGACGGCGGCGCCGGACGAGACGCCGATGACGCCGGGTTCGGCGAGCGGGTTGCCGAAGACGCCCTGCATCAGGGCGCCGGCGCAGCCGAGGGAGGCGCCGACGAGCACGGCGAGCACCACCCGGGGCAGCCGGATGTTCCACAGCACGCTCTCGGCGGTCCGGTCGAGGGCGTGCCCGCCGAGGCCGGTCCGGTGCAGGACCGAGGCGAGCACGTCGCCGAGCGGGATGCCGTACGCGCCGATGCCGGCGGACAGCAGGGCGAGCAGCAGCAGCGCGGCGAGCAGCCCGCCGGTGAGCAGCGCGGCCCTGCCCCGCCGGGGGCCGGCCGCCGGGGTCGTCGCGGCCGGGAGGACCGGCCGCTCCCGGAGGGCCGTCACGGGGTGTCCCGGTAGAGCTGGTCGACGAGCGAGGCGAGCACCTGGTCGGTGCGCGGGCCGTAGTTGAGGAGGACGCCGTCGTCGACGGAGACGACCCGGCGGTCGGCGCCGGCCGGGGTCTCGGCGACGCCGGGGATCCTCACCAGCCCGTCGACGCCGCCGACGGACTGGAGTCCCTTGGTCATGACGAGGATCGCGTCGGGCGCCGCCGCGGCGAGCGCCTCGCTGGTGACGGGGGTGAAGTCCTTCGTCAGCCCGGACTCCTTGCCCGCGTCGACGGCCCCGGCGGCCTCCAGGAGCGAACTCGCCCCGGAACCGGCGCCGCCGAGGAGGTAGACGGCGGCCGAGCCGCGCACGTAGAGGAAGGCGACGCGCGGCTTCTCGGCGCGGGCCGGGATCTTCTGCCGTACGGCGTCGAGCCGTTCGGCGGTCCGCTCGCGCAGCTCCGTGCCGGCGGCGGGCACGCCCAGCGCGGCGGCGACGTCGTCGATGCGGCTGCCGACGTCGTCGAGGTCCTCGGCGGCCGGGACGACGACGAGCGGGACGCCCGCGTCGCGGATCTGGGCGATCGCCTCGGCGGGGCCGGTGGTGGACTCGGCGAGGACGAGGGTCGGTCTGAGGGAGAGGACGCTCTCGGCGGAGACGTCGTGGGCGCGGGTCACCACCGGGAGCTCCGCGGCCTGTTCGAAGGTGGCGGTGACGTCCCGGGCCACCACCCGGTCGCCCAGGCCGAGGGTGAAGACGATCTCGCTGAGCGAGCCGCTGAGCGGCACGATCCGGTCGGCGGAGCCGACGGTCACCTTCCGCCCGTCGGCGGAGGCGACGGTGACGGGGAGTCGGGGGGAGGCGGGGGAGGGGAGCGGTTCGACCCGGTCGGGGGCGGCCGCCGCCATCGCGCCGGGGGCTGCCTTCGGAGCGTCACCGCCCCCGCATCCGGCCGCCGTGAGGGCGAGGGCGATCACTGCTGTCAGCGCTCCCGCGAGGCGAGTTCTGCGCACCGGACACCGTCCTGTCGTTCCGCGTCGGAGGTTCGTGGCCCGGCCTTCGGCCTTCGGTCTCGGGTGGGATGGGTTCCCGCCGGGCTGGATGTAGCTTAGGTTAGCCTTACCTTACTCGCTAGCCCCCGGAGGGGTGCTCCATGCTGCTGTCCAGACCCTGCCGCGCACTCGCCGTGACCCTGTTCGCGGCCCTGCTCGCCGCCCTCGTCCCGGCCGCCGCGGCCCACGCGGAGAGCAGCCCGGTGCGGGGCGGCCGGCTCGACTGGGGCATCAAGTCCTCCTTCCAGAGCTACGTCACCGGGCCCATCGCGCACGGCAGTTGGAGCCTCACCGGTGGCGCCGGCACGGTCGGCACCCAGTACCGCTTCCACTCCGCGCGGGGTGCGTACGACCCCGCCACCGGCGCCTTCGAAGCCGCGTTCGGCGGCGGCGTCCACTTCACCGGACACCGCAAGGCCGACGGCACGCACGAGCTCGACCTCACCATCGGCAGCCCCCGGGTGCGGATCCAGGGCGGCACCGGCACCCTCTACGCCGACATGGCGAGCAAGGCCAAGGGCGGCGGCGCCCTGACGGTCCGCTCCCAGGTCCCGCTCGCCACCCTGAACCTCGGCGGCCTCGACATGCGCGGCGGCACCAGCCCCGTCTCCCTCGCGAACGTCCCCGCCACGCTCACGGCCCAGGGCGCCGCCGCCTTCGCCGGCTACTACCCGGCCGGCACCGCGCTCGACCCGATCAGCCTCACCGTGGACGTCGAAGCCGCGCCGCCCGCGAAGTCGCCCACCGCGAAGTCGCCCTCCGCCCAGCCGAGTCCGACGCCGAAGCCCACGCGGGCGGTCTCCCCCTCGCTGCGGACCGCCGCCGTCGACTGGGGCGTCCGGCGCACCTTCCGCGAGTACGTCACCGGCTCCCTCGCGCAGGGTAGGTGGACGCTCTCCGACGGCGCCCAGGACGGCGGAGCGCTCTTCCGCTTCCCCTCCGGCAAGGGCACCTACGACCCCGCCACCGGCACCCTCGACGCCGCCTTCGCCGGCAGCGTCCGCTTCACCGGCACCCCGCTCGACCTCACCCTCGCCGGGGTCACCGTGAAGGTGACCGGCGGCACCGGCACCCTCGCCGCCGACGTCACCAGCTCCGGCAGAACCGAGCGGGACGTGCCCCTCGTCACCTTCGCCGCCCGCGGCCTCGTCCCGGAGAAGGGCCTCGCCGTCGTCACCGAGGCGCCCGCCACCCTCACCGAGGGAGGAGCCCGCGCCTTCGGCGGGATGTACAAGGCGGGCACCGTGATGGACCCGGTCTCCCTCGCCGTCTCCGTCGACCCGGCCGCCGCGCTCCCGGCCCTGCCCGACCTCGGCAGCGACCCGACCGCTCCGGCCTCCCCGTCCCCGTCCGCCTCGGGCGCCCCGTCCGCCGTGCCGGTGACCGCCTCGTCCGCCGCGGACTCCGGCACCCCCCTCGGCGTCTACGCCGGGATCGGCGCGGGCGTCCTGGCCGCCGCCGCCGTCGCGTACGCCCTCCTCCGCCGGCGCCGCACCGCCGGCCCCACCGACTGACCTCACCCCCCTCCACCCCACACCCCCGCTGTCCCCGCCGAGGAGAACCCCGACATGGCCACCCGTATGCGCCGCCCCGTCACTCTGGCCGCCGCCGTCACCACGGCCGCCGCCCTGGGCGCCGGCGCCCTGACCCTCGCTCTTCCCGCGGCCGCCGACACCCCGGCCCCGCCGACGTCCCTGGTGGACGGCACCCTGGACTGGGGCATCAAGCAGTCCTTCCGCTCCTACCTCGCCCAGCCCTTCGCCAAGGGGAGGACCACGACGGAGGGCGGCGCGACCCAGGCGGCCGGCAACGGCGTCTTCACCTTCGTCGACGGCACCGGCACCTACGACACGACGAGCCACGCCACCGCCACCGCCTTCAAGGGCGGCGTCCACTTCGAGGCCCACGAGGGCGCCCTCGACATCCGGATCTCCGACGTGCGGCTCCGGACCGCCGGCTCCGCCGCGCCGACCGGCGAGATCACCGCTGACGTCGTCACCAAGGAGAAGGACGGCACCTTCACCACCCGCGACGACGTCTCCTTCGCCGCACTCGACATGACCGGCGTCCGCCCCGGCCGGGGCGCCGGCGGCGCGATGGTCTTCAAGGACATCCCGGCGAAGCTCACCGAGGACGGCGCCGCCGCCTTCGCCGGCTTCTACAAGGCGGGCGACGCTCTCGACGCCGCCACCCTCACCGTGAAGGCCGGCGCCCGCCCGACCACCCCGCCCACCACGCCGCCGCCGCCCACCACCACCACGCCCACCACCACCACGCCCCCCACGACCCCGCCG
>NZ_JOGX01000080.1 GCF_000719555.1 Streptomyces sp. NRRL F-5727 | reverse complement strand
GATCCGGACAGGGAGGTGGAGGAATCCGGTCAGGGGCGGCCGGATGGCCGATCGCGAGCGGGTGTCGAATCGTTCCCTGGGGCGGCCGGAATGTTCAGGTTTGGACAGCCGGAGGGGGTGGGGGTGGGGTGGGGCGCGCCGATCGGCGAGTCCACGCCACGGTGCGGAGTGACCCAGGAGAGTTACGCTGCGTCAGTGATGGACACTCCTGTGCCGCCCGGGCCGCCGCACTCCCCGCAGAGCTCCGGGGAACCGCCGGCCGAGCCGCGGGTCCGCCGCCGTGACCGGCACGGCCGCGGGATGCGGGGGCCGGTGGCGCCGCCGCAGGTCCCGCTCTCCATGAGCCGTGCGGACACCTTCCGCGATCTGGTGCTGGACTCGGTGGAGCGCCTGGAGCGGCGGTGGCCGCAGCTCCAGGACGTCGAGTTCATGATCATGGAGGTGCCTCCGCCGGTCACCGGCGACACGACGGTGCCGCTGGGCGGTTCGGTCCCGGCGGCGAAGCGGGAGCCGGCGCGGGTGGTCGTCTACCGCCGGCCGGTGGAGATCCGGTCCAAGACCCGCGACGAGCGGGCGCTGCTGGTCCACGAGGTCGTGGTGGAGCAGGTCGCCGAGCTGCTCGGCCTCTCCCCCGAGTCGGTCGACCCCCGGTACGGGCAGGACTGAGCCCGCACCGGGGGGTGCCCGTCAGTCGTCGAGGACCGTGAGGTCCTGGCGGGCGGTCGGGACCTGGACCGTGCCGCGGTCGTCCACCAGGGTCTGGACGGTGAACATCGGGATGCCGTCCTCGGTGACGGTGAGCGTGCGCGCCGCGTACACCGGGCCGCCGCCGGCGACCGGCTCGACGGTGACCGCGTAGGAGCCCTTGACGCCCTTGGGGGCGAGGTCGGTGAGGACCGTCGTGGTGCCCGCCTTGAGGGAGACCGTCCGGGTGGCGGGGCTGCCGCCCTCGGTGCCGGCCGAGGCGGTGACCTTCACCTGGGCGGCGGCCTCGGGGGCGGTGAGGGCGAGGGCGGTGCCCTTGGCGCGGTTGTCGGCGACGGTGGCGCGGGCGGTGACGGGCGCGGCGCCGGAGACGAACGCCATCTCCTGGTCGGAGCCCTTGCCGCGGACCACCCGGAGCGCGGCCACGACCGGGATCTGCTTCTTGGGGTCGGTCGGGGTGAGCAGCAGGGCGGCGGCGGAGCCGCGGGTGAGGTCGGGCAGTTCGACGGAGGCGGTCATGCCGGCCTTGACGTGCACGGACTCGGCGGCGGCGGGGACGATCGTGCCGTTCGTGGTGACCAGCTGGATCTTCAGGTCGGCGTCGGACTCGCCGGGGGCGAAGGCGACGAGCCGGACGCCGGTGGCGTCGGCCGGGATGCCGGGGAGCACGACGCGGGCCGCCGGGTCGGCGGAGGCGGCGAGCCAGTCGCTGCCGACGCCGTCGGCGGCGGAGCCGAGGGCGGCGCCGACCCGGCCGCTGCGGGTGGTGACGTGGGCCGTCAGGTTCTCCATGGCGCCTTCGGTGAGGAGGGGGCCGAGGAGGACGGGGACGGTGGAGTGCGGCGGGACCTGGACGCCTTCGGGGATGGTGGTCTTCAGCTCGCCCTCGGGGCCGTACAGCTCGATGTCGGCGACGGCGAGGGTGTCGTCCGGGTTGGTGAGGTGGATGTAGTCGGCGCGGCCCTTGGTGGTGGAGGCGGCCGGGAACCAGAAGTCGGTGTCGGGGGCGGAGCAGTTCAGGCCGAGGAGGCCGCGGGCGGCGCCGGCCGTGACGAGGGTGGTCTGCTGGACGGTCCAGCCGGGGGCGAGGGTGCCGGTGGCGGTGCCGGTGAGTCCGTGGGTGACGGCGCCGTCCGCGTCGGCGGAGACCGGCTTGCCGGGGGTGGTGACGGAGGCGGGGGCCTTCGGGGCCTTGCCCTTCTTGCCGGCGGCGTTCGGGTTCTTGGCGACGCCGAGGACGGCGCTGGGCTTGGGGGCCGTGCCGGCGCCGGCGGCCGGGGCCGCGGTGCCGGGCGGGGTGTACGAGGTGATGAGCGTCTCGGCGATCTCCGAGCCGCTGGGGGCGGGGCAGAGCAGGCTGGTGCGCTCGACGGGGAGGCGGGCCGCCTGGGGTGCGGCGGCGGACGCGGCGGCGGGCTCGCCGGGGGCGGTCATCGCGGCGAAGCCGGTGACGGCGGCGAGGGCGGTGGCGACCGCGATCAGGGAGAGGGTGGTGCGCTTCACTGGTTGCTGCTCCCGTCGGGACGCTGCTCGGTCTCGTGGCCCTGGGGGTACCCGTAGTCGTAGCCGGCGGCGTAGCCCTCGTGGGGGGCGTACGCCTGCGGGTCGTAGCCCTGCGGTGCCTGCTGGGGGTCGTAGCCCTGGGTCTGGTCGTAGCCCTGTTCGTACGCCTGGGGCAGCTCGTAGCCCTGGCCCTGGTCGTACGCCTGGGGGGCCGGGTAGCCGCCCTGCGGGTCGTAGCCCTGGTCCTGGTCGTAGCCCTGCTGGGGGTACGCGTACGCCTGCTGCTGGTACGGGTCGGCGGCGTACTCCTGGGCGTAGCCCTGCTGGTCGTACCCGGCGTACTGCTGCTGGGCGTAGGCCGGGTCCTGGCCGGCGGCGTCCCACTCGTCCGGTTCCGCGGTCTGCTGGCCGGGGATGGCGGCGGGCTCGGCGGGGTGGTGGGCGTCGGGGGTGTCGGGCCATGCCTCGGGCGCCTCGGCGGCGGCCGCGGCGGCGGTCTCGGCGGCGGCGCGCAGGCGGCGGGCGCGGCGGCCGTCGCCCTCGGTGGCCTGGGCCGGGATGGCCGTCTCCTCCTCGGGCAGGTCGTCGTCGATCTCGCGGCGGCGGCCGGGCAGGGCGAGGACGACGAGGACGACGGCGAGGCCGAGCTGGGTCCAGATCCAGACGGTGTGCGCGAACGGCTCGTCGTAGGTGAGGGCGAGGCGGCCGCCGTTCGCGGGGAGCTGGAAGCCCTGCGCCCAGCCGTCGACGGTGGTCGGGGTGAGCGCGGTGCCGTCGAGGGTGGCGGTCCAGCCCTCGTCGGCGCGGTCGGCGACGCGCAGGGTCCGGCCGGCGGGGCCCGCGGGGATGTCGGCGTGGGCCTCGACGGGGCCGGCCGGGACGAGGACGGCCTTGGCGGCCGCGGTGTCGGTCGCGGCGCCGGTCTTGGCGGCGGGCGGGACGATCATCACGCGGGCGATCTCGCGGTCGACGCGCCAGAGCGCGGCGCCGTCGAGCTGGCTGAGCCGGGAGAGGCCGGGGGTGGTGTCGAGGACGCGGCTCATCTGGCGCGGCGAGCCGTCCTTCACGAGCACGTACCGGATGGCGAAGGCGCTCAGCTCCTGCGTCTGGTCGGCGCCGGAGCCGGCGACGAGCTTGGCGACGACGGAGTCGAGGCGGGGGTCGGGCTCGGCGGTGGCGGTCAGTTCGGCGTCGCCGAGGCGGGCGCCGGAGCCGCGGACCAGGGTGTAGTCGACCGCGCCGGGCGAGCTGCCGGAGAGCACCAGGGTGCGCGGCTGGTCCTCCTGGCCGCTCTCCTCGGCGACGAAGGCGGGGACCTGGACGGGGTCGCGGCGGCTCAGGGGGCCGTCGGCGCCGCCGATCATCCAGCCGGTGGCGGCGACGGCGGGGCCGAGGGCGCAGGCGAGGGCGATCAGCGCGGCGACGGGCTGGCGCCAGCCGAAGCCGTGGGCGGCGACGCGGGTGCGGCCGCCCTCGGCGCCGAGCATGCCGGCGGCGATGAGGGCGGCGCCGTAGACGAGGGTGGCGGGGCCGGCCCAGCCGGTGCCGTCGGCGCCGTTGGCGAGGGCGGCGAAGAGCAGGCCGGCGAGGGCGGCGGCCCAGGCGGTCAGGACGGCGAAGCGGCGCTCCTCGCGGAGGAGGGCGGCGAGGGCGGCGAGGACCAGGCCGAGGAGGAGGATCCCGCCGGTGGTGCCGGGGCCGCCGGGGCTGCTCGCGAGCAGGTCGAGGGCGGTGGCGGTGCCGGTGCGCAGGTCGAGGCCGGCCTCGTGGAGGAAGCCGGAGGGGCTGGTCAGCAGGGAGAGCGACCAGGGGGCCAGGGCGAGCACCGGGACGCCGACGGCGGCGAGGAAGCGGAGCCCGTACGCGGTGAGGTCGTCGCGGCGGACGGCGAGGACGCCGAGGCCGAGGAGGACCGCGAGCGGCCACACGATCGGGGTGAACGCGGTGGTGACGGTGAGCAGCAGGGCGTACGCCCAGGTGGCGCGCCAGCTGCCGCGGTCGGGGCGGTTGAAGCCGTGGGCGGCGACGGCGGCGCGGGCCGTCAGCGGGAGCAGGATCGCGAGGACGGCGGTGCCGAGCCGGCCGGTGGCGAGGGCGCCGGTGGCGGCGGGCAGGAAGGCGTACGCGATGGCGCCCCAGGCGAGCAGGAGGCGGGAGCCGACCAGGCCGCGGGCGGCGAAGTAGGCGGTGAAGCCGGCGAGCGGCACCGAGCAGACGAGCAGCACGGTGAGCGCGGTCGAGGTGGAGCCGAGGAAGAGGGCGGAGAGCGCGGCGAGGATGCCGAGGTAGGGCGGGGCGCTCTGGGTGCCGCCGGTGCCGAGGGTGTGCCAGGCGTCCGCGTACCGGTTCCACAGTTCGGAGACGGTGTCGGGGGCGGGCAGCAGGACGCCGCCGGCGAGGGAGCCGCCGGCGAAGAGGTTGCGGCAGGCGACGAGGGAGACGACGAGGAGGAGGGCGAAGAGGACCGGGCCGGGCTTGCGGGCGATCTTCTTCAGCCGGGCGAACTGCTCGATCTCCAGGAAGTCGGCGTCGTCGCCGCCGGGGCCGGACTCGACGGCGCCGTGGCGGGAGCCGGAGTCGGACTCGTCCGCGCCGAAGTGCGAGACGAGCTGTTCGGCGGCGGCGCGGACGGTGGCGCCGGGCGGCGGGAAGAGGGGCCGGAAGTCGCCGAGCGGTACGGCCGGGTTCTTGCGCCGTCTGCGGGCGGCGAGGATCCGCTCGGGCCGCAGCACGGTGGCGAGGAGGCCGGTGATCTCGTCCACGGCCTGGCCGGGGGCCTTGCCGACGAGGAGGCCGAGGGTGCGCAGGACGGTGCCGACGAGGAGCCGGAGGAAGACGTACGGGAGGGCGCGGCCGGGGCTGTTGGCGAGCAGCGTGTAGACGGCGGCGGCCTTGTCGACGCGGTGCGGGCTGGCGGCGGTGCGGCCGGCGCAGTCGACGGTGCGGCGCTCGCGGGCGGACGCCTCGGCGTGCCGGAGGACGGCGTCGGGGGCGACGAGGACGCGGTGGCCGGCGGAGTGGGCGCGCCAGCAGAGGTCGACGTCGTCGCGCATCAGGGGCAGCCGGCGGTCGAAGCCGCCGAGTTCCTCGAAGACGTCGCGGCGGACGAGCATGCCGGCGGTGGAGACGGACAGGACGGAGCGGATCTGGTCGTGCTGGCCCTGGTCCTGTTCGCGGCGGTCGAGGCCGGTCCAGCGGCGGCCGCTGCGGGCGATGGTGACGCCGGCTTCGAGGAGCTGCTTCCTGTCGTACCAGCCGCGCAGCTTGGGGCCGATGACGGCGGCGTCGGCGTCCGCGTCGGCGACGCGGAGGAGTTCGGCGAGGGCGCCGGGCTCGGGGGCGCAGTCGTCGTGGAGCAGCCACAGCCACTGGGCCGGCTCGCCGTGCGGGAGTTCGGGGAGGTCGTACGCGTCGTCGTTCCAGGTGCGGCTGACGGGGTCCCAGCCGCTGGGGCGCTTCAGGTAGGGCAGGTCCTCGGGTCCGAGCACGGGCGCGGTGCGGACGGCCTCGTCGACGGCGGCGCCGAAGCCGGTGCGGCGCGCGAGGTGCAGGACGCGGTCGGCTCCGACGGCGTCGGCGACGAGCTGCGCGGAGTCGTCGGCGCTGCCGGTGTCGGCGGCGATCACGCTCTGCACCGGGCGCTCCTGGGCGAGCAGCCCGGAGAGCGCGTCGGGCAGCCAGCGGGCTCCGTCGTGGGTGACGAGCACGGCGGTGACGACGTGCCTGGGGAACTCAGGAGTTGAGGACATCGAGCTGCGGGCCCTCCGGCCGGGGTCGCCCCGGGGCGGGGCGTGGGAGCGGCTTGGACGGAGGCCCACACTAATGGTTACGGCGGGTGCGGGTGCCTGCGGCGGCGGCGCCCGGGGGCGGTGCGGGCGCGGCGGGTGGGGGCGCCGGGGGCGGAGGCGCGGGAGGTCGGGCGCCGTCCTGGGGGCGTGGTGCCCCCTCCCCCGGCCCGGCGCGACGCCTGCCCACCACGGCGAACGGTCCGTCTCCCGGGTGTTCCCGGGAGACGGACCGTGGGTGGTTTTCGGTCGGGGCGGGTCAGACTGCGGCCTTCTTGAGGCGGCGGCGTTCGCGTTCGGAGAGGCCGCCCCAGATGCCGAAGCGCTCGTCGTTCTGGAGGGCGTACTCCAGGCATTCGGAGCGGACCTCACAGGCGAGGCAGACCTTCTTGGCCTCCCGGGTCGAGCCGCCCTTCTCGGGGAAGAAGGACTCGGGGTCGGTCTGGGCGCACAGTGCGCGCTCCTGCCAGCCGATCTCCTCGTCCGCGTCCTCGACCAGCAGTTCCTGGAACAACTCGGTCATCTGCGCCCCTCGTCCGTCTGTGCGTCCCGTGGTGTGGCCGTGATCGAAACGGCCGAACGACACGAGTGAAATTACAAGTTCGTGCTCTGTGCGAGTCAAGCCGAGATCTGCTATTGGGCCCCGTATTCACTCTGCGGAACCAAGCCTATGCGGAAAGTGTTCAAATCACCAAAAACGTGACACATGCCACCGGCTGTTCCCGCCGCGTCATGCCTCGCCCAGAAGGACGTACGAGACTTGGATCTTGTTGCGATCCAGCCATGGAAGCGATCCGGATCACAGTCCGATCACGGACACGATCCGCCGCCGCCATGTTTACGGGCACGACTGCTGCGCCATGTTGCCTGGTCCGGGCCTGAACAAACCTTTCTCCGGGCACGGTAACCGGATGAGGTGAAACATTACCCCCAAATCGGGCATTGAGTTGACAGTCGGGTACCCCTCCAGCCACTTTGGTGGCATGCCAGCGACCGCAGCGCCCTCCGCGACCCACGCCCGTGGGTTCCGCCGCGCTGTCCAGGCGCGCTGTTGCTGTTGCTGTTCCAGCTGTTGATGCCGTAGAGCTCCAGCTTTCTCTGGCTTTGCCCTCGCTTCGCCTGCTTCGCCCTTCCCGCCCCCAGCGTCACCCCTTCGTTTCTGCTGAGGAACCACCCCGCCCATGAACATGGACAGCGACCTTCAGATCGCCGGCGACCTCATGGAGGTCCCGCACCTGCTCCAGCCCGAGCGCGAGCACCCCGTCACCGTGGCCGAGTTCGCCGGCCTCGCCCGCGAGATCGCGGCCGACGCCGCGCAGTGGGCCCCGCACGTCGAGTACGACGCCACCACCCGCTGGTACCACCGCCTGCGCACCGGGCCCGGCTACGAGGTGTGGCTGCTCTCCTGGGTGCCCGGCCAGGGCAGCGGCCTGCACGACCACGGCCGCTCCTCCGGCGTCCTCACCGTCCTCCAGGGCGAGTTGACGGAGCGTACGGACCGGGGCGCGCGGACCCTGCGGCCCGGCACCCAGCGGATCTTCGCGCCCGGATACGTCCACGAGGTCGTCAACGACTCCCTGGAGCCCGTGGTCAGCCTCCACGTCTACTTCCCCGGACTGACCGAGATGCCCATGCACGAGTCCCTCCAGGGCCGGTGCGCCTGCCCGGAGATCGTTCGCGCCTGACAGCCCGCCCGTCGCCCGACCACCACCCCTCGGACGATCAGCCCGCGGCTGACAGACTGTCCGCATGCGCATTGTGGTTCTGGCCGGTGGCATCGGTGGTGCCCGTTTCCTTCGCGGCCTCAAGCAGGCCGCCCCGGACGCGGAGATCACGGTCGTCGGCAACACCGGTGACGACATCCATCTCTTCGGGCTGAAGGTCTGCCCCGATCTGGACACGGTGATGTACACCCTCGGCGGTGGCATCCACGAGGAACAGGGCTGGGGCCGCGCGGACGAGTCCTTCGCCGTCAAGGAGGAGCTCGCCGCGTACGGGGTCGGACCCGAGTGGTTCGGCCTCGGCGACCGGGACTTCGCCACCCACATCGTCCGTACCCAGATGCTCGGCGCCGGCTATCCGCTGAGCGCCGTCACCGAGGCGCTCTGCGCCCGCTGGCAGCCCGGCGTGCGGCTCCTCCCGATGTCCGACGACCGGGTCGAGACGCACGTCGCCATCGAGGTCGACGGCGAGCAGCGGGCCGTGCACTTCCAGGAGTACTGGGTGAGGCTGCGCGCCGCCGTCGACGCCAAGGCCGTCGTGGCCGTCGGCGCGGAGGCCGCCAAGCCCGCGCCCGGTGTCCTGGAGGCCGTCGCCGAGGCCGACGTCATCCTCTTCCCGCCGTCCAACCCGGTCGTCAGCGTCGGCACCATCCTCGCCGTGCCCGGCATCCGCGAGGCGGTCGCCGCCGCTCCGGCGCCGGTCGTCGGCCTCTCCCCCATCGTCGGGGACGCCCCCGTGCGCGGCATGGCCGACAAGGTCCTGGCGGCGGTCGGCGTCGAGTCGACGGCGGCGGCCGTGGCCCGCCACTACGGCTCGGACCTCCTCGACGGCTGGCTGGTGGACACCGTGGACGCGGCCTCCGTCGCCGACGTCGAGGCCGCGGGCATCGCCTGCCGGGCCGTGCCGCTGATGATGACCGACGTGGACGCCACCGCCGAGATGGCGCGGGCCGCGCTCGCGCTGGCCGAGGAGGTACGCCGGTGACGGCGGCCTCGTACCGGGTGTGGGGGCTCGCCGGGCTGCCCGAGGTGGCGCCCGGGGACGATCTCGCCAAGCTGATCGCGTCCGTCTCCCCCGGCCTGGAGGACGGTGACGTCCTGCTGGTCACCTCCAAGATCGTGAGCAAGGCGGAGGGACGGATCGTCGCCGCCGACGACCGCGAGGAGGCCATCGACGCCGAGACGGTACGCGTGGTGGCGCGGCGCGGCACCCTGCGGATCGTCGAGAACCGGCAGGGGCTCGTGATGGCCGCCGCCGGCGTCGACGCCTCCAACACCCCCGCCGGGACGGTGCTGTTGCTGCCGGAGGACCCCGACGGGTCGGCGCGGCGGATCCGGGCCGGGCTGCGCGAGGCGCTGGGCGTGGACGTCGGCGTCGTCGTCACCGACACCTTCGGACGGCCCTGGCGCTCCGGGCTCACCGACGTGGCGATCGGCGCGGCCGGGGTGCGGGTCCTGGACGACCTGCGGGGCGTCGCCGACTCCCACGGCAACGAGCTGAACGTCACCGTCGTCGCCACCGCCGACGAGCTGGCCGCCGCCGGCGACCTGGTGAAGGGCAAGGCCACCGGCATGCCCGTCGCCGTCGTGCGCGGGCTGCCGCACCTGGTCGGCGGGGACGAGGAGCCGGGCGCGCGGGCGCTGGTCCGGTCCGCCGCCGACGACATGTTCCGGCTGGGCACCTCGGAGGCCGTACGGGAGGCGGTGACGCAGCGCCGGACCGTACGGGAGTTCACCGACGACCCCGTCGACCCCGGCGCGGTACGGCGCGCGGTCGCCGCGGCCGTGACGGCGCCCGCCCCGCACCACACCACCCCCTGGCGGTTCGTCCTCCTGGAGTCGCCGGAGTCGCGGCTGCGGCTGCTCGACGCCATGCGGGACGCCTGGATCGCGGACCTGCGGCGGGACGGCAGGTCCGAGGAGTCCATCGCGAAGCGGATCCGGCGCGGTGACGTGCTGCGCAACGCCCCCTACCTCGCCGTGCCCTGCCTCGTCATGGACGGCTCCCACCACTACGGCGACCCGCGCCGCGACGCCGCCGAACGCGAGATGTTCGTCGTCGCCGCCGGCGCCGGCGTGCAGAACTTCCTGGTCGCGCTGGCCGGTGAACGGCTCGGCTCGGCCTGGGTCTCCTCGACGATGTTCTGCCGGGACGTCGTCCGGGAGGTGCTCGCGCTGCCCGACGGCTGGGACCCGCTGGGCGCCGTGGCCATCGGCCGCCCGGCGACCCCGCCGAAGGACCGCCCGGCCCGGCACGCCTCGGACTTCATCGAGGTGCGCTGACGAGGCGGGGCGTTCCCCTGTCGCGGCGTCGAGGACCGAACTACCCTGCGGCTTACGCGAAGTGAGACCTGGGGGGCCATGTCCACGTTCAAGCCGACGGGTTCGGACTTCAGGCGGTGCGTCGTCTGCGGGAACCCGGTCAGCCCGAAGAAGCTCGTCCTCGTCCGGGACGGCCGGCCGGCGCACCGCGCCTGCCGGCCGGTCACCGGGGTGCCGGTGCGGCTCGCCGCCGCCCGGGCCGCGGCGGCCGCGGCGGCGGCCCCGAAACCCGCCAAGCCGATGAGCCGGACCGAGATGCTCCGCCGCATCGACGAGTTGCGCCGACGGGACGCCCGGAAGAAGGCCGCCTCGGCCAAGAAGGCCGCTCCGGAGAAGAAGGCCGCTCCCGTGAGGGCCGCCGGGAAGAAGAAGGCCGGGCGCGCGACGAAGCCGCCCGCTCCCGGGCTGCCCTCGTCGCGGCCCCAGCCGTACTACGGGGTGGAGATGAAGTCCGTCGGAGGGGCATGGGTGCAGATGCACCCGGAGTCCGAGTGAGTCCTACAGGGACCTGATGTCGTTCGGCGCGAAGCGGGGGGCTCGGCGGGGCGGGGTGTGGCCGCTGAGGAGGATCAGGCGGGCGGCGCGGTGGCGCTGGCCCGCGTAGGGGGCCAGCAGCTCCAGCATCGCCGCGTCGTCGGCCGTGCGGTCGCCGGCCAGCGCCCAGCCGATGATGCCCGGCAGGTGGAGGTCGCCCGTGGTGACCTCGTCGGGGGCGCCGTTGCTGCGCTGGATCGTCTCCGCCGAGGTCCAGGGGCCGATGCCGGGGATCAGCTCCAGGCGTCTGCGGGCCTCCGCCGGTGCCATGAGGGCCGCCTCCTCCAGACGGGGGGCGACGCGCGCGGCGCGGACGATCGTGGCCGCGCGCTTGCCGTCGACGTTCGCCCGGTGCCACTCCCAGGACGGGATGCGGGCCCAGGTGCGGGCGTCCGGCATCACGTAGAGGCCCTCGGGCGCCGGGCCCGGGGCCGGTTCGCCGTACTGGCGGACCAGGCTGCGCCAGGAGCCGTACGCCTCCGTCGTGGTGACCTTCTGCTCCAGCACGGACGGGATCAGCGACTCCAGGACCAGGCCGGTGCGGGTGAGGCGGAGGCCGGGGCGTCGGCGGTGGCTCGCCAGGACGAGCCTGTGGCGGGGGACGAAGGCGGCGGGGTCGTCCTCGGCGCCCAGGAGGGCCGGGAGGTTCGCGTCCAGCCAGGCCGCACCGGGGCCGTACGTGTCCGTCGTCACCTCGCCGGCGACGGCCCTGACGCGGAGCGTGCCCGGGCCTTCCGGGGTGCGGCTGGCCCGCCAGATCGAGCCGTCGTCCGTGACGCGGAAGGTGGGGTCGTGCGGGCCTCTGCGGAGGGGGCCGAGGGTGAGGCCGAGGTCCAGCTGCTCCGACGGTACGTCGAGGTCGCCGCCGCGGATGGTGGTGCGGGTGGGGGCGGGTTTCGGGGCGAAGCGGCCGGACATGGGTACGAGCGTAGCCGGGGGCGGTGCGGGCGGGTGGGGGTGCGGGTTCGGGCGCGGGTGCGGAGGCACCCGCGGAGGGTGCCGTTCCGTTGTGGCCACAACGGAACGGCGAGCCGCCTCACTGGTCCGAGCTGAAGCGGACCGTGCCCGCGGGGAGGGTGGCGTTGCACCAGATTCTGATGCCGTCGCGGAGTTCGTTGTCGGGGCCCACGTGGGCGCCGTCGCCGATGACCGCGCCCGTCAGGACCGAGCGGGCGCCGATGCGGGCGCCGGCGCCTATGAGGGAGTCGGTGATGACCGCGCCGGGTTCGACCACCGCGCCGGCCAGGAGGGTGGAGCCCGTCACCCGGGCGCCCTCGCCGACCGTCGCGTCCGCGCCGACCACCGTGCCGCCGGTGAGCTTGGCGTCGGGGGCGACCCGGGCGGAGGGCAGGACCAGGCGGTCGCCGCAGCGGCCGGGAACCGCCGGGGAGGGGGCGCGGCCGAGGACCAGGTCGGCGGAGCCGCGGACGAACGCCTGCGGGGTGCCGAGGTCCAGCCAGTACGTGGAGTCGACCATGCCCTGGAGGTGGGCGCCGGAGGCGAGCAGCTCGGGGAAGGTCTCGCGCTCGACGGAGACCGGGCGGCCGGCCGGGATCGAGTCGATCACCGAGCGGCGGAAGACGTACGCGCCGGCGTTGATCTGGTCGGTGACGATCTCCTCGGGGGTCTGCGGCTTCTCCAGGAAGGCCGTGACCCTGCCGGTCTCGTCCGTGGGGACCAGGCCGAAGGCGCGGGGGTCCTCGACGCGGGTGAGGTGGAGGGAGACGTCCGCGCCCGAGTCGGCGTGGGTGGCCACCAGGGCGCGGATGTCGAGGCCGGTGAGGATGTCCCCGTTGAAGATCAGGACGGGGTCGTCGGGGCCGGAGTGGAGGCGGGAGGCGACGTTGCGTATGGCGCCGCCGGTGCCGAGCGGTTCCTCCTCCGTCACGTACTCCAGGCTCAGGCCGAGGTCGGAGCCGTCCCCGAAGTGCGGCTCGAAGACCTCGGCGAGGTAGGAGGTGGCGAGCACGATGTGCTCGACGCCGGCGGCCTTGGCCCGGGCCAGCTGGTGCGTCAGGAAGGGGACGCCCGCCGCCGGGACCATGGGCTTGGGCGTGTTGACCGTGAGCGGTCGCAGCCGTGTGCCCTTGCCACCGACCAGGAGGATCGCTTCTGTCACCTGTCGTCTCTGCTTCCTGTTCGGGGCCGGTCAGCGCGCCCGTCTCGGTCGTCCGTGCGATATGACCGGTCAGTTTATGCAGATGGTTGCCTCCGCGCCCCCATCAGCTTCGTCCCTGGTATTTCGCCGAGGAGGTCCGGGCGGTTCCGAGCTTGCCGTAGAGACGTCCGCCGGGACACTCCGTCGCGAACCCGTCCCGGTGTCCCGCGATGGCGCGGAAGGTGACTTTCCGGCCCTTCGCGTACAGGCCCCCGCCGCCGGAGACGAGGGTCTGGGTGCCCTTCGGGTTGACGCCGTGGAGCCCGAGTTTCCAGGCCGTCAGGCGGGCCACCGCGGTCACGACGGCGGCCGGCGGATTGGTGCTGGTGAAGGTGCCGAGGACGGCGATGCCCATGCTGTTGGTGTTGAAGCCGAGGGTGTGCGCGCCGAGGACCGGTTTCGCCACTCCGCCGGCCCGGCCTTCGTAGATGTTTCCGCACTTGTCGACGGTGAAGTTGTAGCCGAAGTCACGCCAGCCGCTGCTCTTCACGTGGTAGCGGTAGATACTGCGCAGGACGGAGGGGGCCTGGCCGCAGGTGTAGTTGTTGCCGGTGGCGCTGTGGTGGACGAAGGCCGCCTTGATCGTCTTGGTGTAGACGAAGCCCTTCTCGCGGATCGACTCGTCGGCGCCCCAGCCCTTGCGGGTGATGATCCTGGGGCGGGGGCCGATGTACGGCTTCTTCTTCGCGGTCTCCTGGCCGGGCGCGGCCTGCCGGACGGGCGTGCCCTGGTGGACGGGCGTGCCCTGGTGGACGGAGACGGCCTGGGACTCCTCCGCCGGGGAGGCGGGGATCGCGGGCGCGCCGTACGGGGCGAGCTGGCTGTTGACGCCGGTCGCGGCGGCCTCCGCGGCGGTGAGGACGGCCGGCGGGGCCATCGCCCGGGTGCCGGGGGCCGGGGCGGTGGCGGGCTCCTCGCCCGGGTCGACGAGTTCGAGGCGGAGGCCGGCCGGGAGCGGCGCGGCCGAGCCGTCCCGGTCCGGGTGGTCCCCCTCCGGGTGGTCCCCCTCCGGGTGGCTCCCGTCCGGGTGGCTCCCGTCCGGGTGGTGGGGGTGCTCCCGCCCGGCCCGTACGCGGACCTCGACGCCGTCCGAGTCGCCCACCCACAGCGGGGCGGTGGAGCCGCGGAGGGTGCCGGCGGCGCCCTCGGCCGTGGCGGGGTCGGCGCCGTGCTCGTCGTTGTGGGTCTCGACGTCCTGCCACTCCGACCAGACGCCGTCGGCGGCGGCCCGGGTGCGGACCTGGACCGTGCCGTGCAGGACGGCCGCCGGGTCGTCCCAGACGACGCCGACGAGCGAGAAGGGTCTGACGTCCCGCCGGGTCAGGCCCTGTTCGGCCGCGGTGCCCGGGTCGGCTCCGAAGGAGCGGACGGAGGCGCCGAGCGGACGGAGCGGCAGCGACTGGGTGGAGCCCGGCAGCTCGTCCCGCTCCGGTGGCAAGGCGGCCGCCGCCGGGCGCGCGGTGGCCGTCGCGGGGGCGGCGAGGGTGACCGGCAGGGCGAGCGCGGCCGCGCAGGCGACGGCGATCGAGGAGGCGAGTGAGGCACGCATGGCCCGATCGTGGGCAGCGCGGGGGCACGGCGCGCGCCGGAAGGGGGACGGCACGTCAGGCCGACCGGAGGACCCCGTCACCGGTACGGCCCAGGGCGGCGCGCCGGGCCGCGTACCCTGTGCGGCGTGAACGCCAGCGACCGCACCCCCGCCGACCTGCTGCGATCCGCGCTCGCCGCGGACCCCGGCCGTCCTCTGGTCACCTACTACGACGACGCCACCGGTGAACGGGTGGAATTGTCCGTCGCCACCTTCGCCAATTGGGTGGCGAAGACGGCCAATCTGCTTCAGGGCGAGCTGTCCGCCGAACCCGGCGACCGGCTCGCGCTGCTGCTGCCCGCGCACTGGCAGACAGCCGTCTGGCTGCTCGCCTGCTCCTCCGTCGGGGTGACGGCCGAGCTGGGCGGCGATCCGGCGGACGCCGACCTCGTGGTGGCAGGCCCGGACTCGCTGGAGGCGGGTCTGGCCTGTTCCGGGGAGCGGATCGCGCTCTCCCTGGCGCCGCTGGGACGCCGCTTCCCGGCCGTGCCGACCGGGTACGCGGACTACGCGGTCGAGGTGCCGGGCCAGGGCGACCGCTTCGTCCCGTTCGTGCCGGTCGACGCGGACGCGCCCGCCCTCGTCGTCGACGGTACGGAACGCAGCGGCGTACAGCTCGTCGAACAGGCCCGGCTGGATGCCGTGCGCCTCGGGCTCGGCGCCGGCTCGCGGCTGCTGTCCGGGCTGCCGTACGACGGCTGGGAGGGGCTCTCGGCCGGGCTGTACGCGCCGCTGGCCGCGGGTGGCTCCGTGGTGCTGTGCCGGAACCTGGGCGAGCTGGCGCCGGAGGCGCTGGAGCAGCGCATCGGGAGCGAGCGGGTGACGGCCACGGCGCTCTGAGGGGCGCGGGCACCGCGGGGCGTTCCCGCCCCCGGTGCGTCCGATGCACCCGTTCGGCCGATCGACGCGCCGCGTACCCGCGACCGCGCGGCGAGTCCGGTACATGATCGGCCCGGGGGGAATCGTCTCCTCCGTACAACCCCGTGTCGGGTTCGGCCGTCTCCCTCGTGCGAACGCCGGGCGCCCGACGCGCCCGAGACGCCCCGAAGGACGGACTGACGACGTGACGGACCGCGCTGGCACGCCCGCCGAACCGGACCCGGAACCGGAGCGGGAGCGGGAGCAGGAGCAGGAGCGGGAGTCCCCGGACGCCGGGGAGGGGGCTGCCGAGGCGCCGGCGGCCCGGCGCCGGCACTGGCTGCGGTGGGGCTGCCTCGGCGTCTCGGTCGTGCTGCTCGGCGCGGCCGGCACCGGCTGGTGGTTCTACCGGAAGCTCGACGACAACATCACCACGGACACCACCGCCGCCGACGAGCTGCGCCGGTACGAGAAGGAGCGCCCGTCGAGCGTCGTGGCGGCGGCCCGGAACATCCTCCTCATCGGCTCGGACACCCGCTCCGGCGAGGGGAACCGCAAGTACGGCCGGGACAAGGGCACCCAGCGCTCGGACACCGTGATCCTGCTCCACCTGGCGGCGGACGAGTCGAGCGCCACGGCCGTGTCGATCCCCCGCGACCTGATGGTGACGATCCCGAGCTGCGCCAGGACCGAGGGGGGCCGGACGCGGGAGCGGCTGGCGCAGTTCAACTGGGCCTTCGAGTGGGGCGGGACGGCGTGCACGATCCGTACCGTCGAGAAGCTGACGGGGATCCGGGTCGACCACCACATGGTGATCGACTTCCGGGGCTTCAAGAAGATGGTCGACGCGGTGGACGGGGTCGAGGTCTGCCTCAAGGAGCCGGTGAACGACAGCGACGCCAAGCTGAAGCTGCCGGCGGGCCGGCAGACGCTGAACGGGGAGCAGGCGCTGGGCTTCGTCCGGGCCCGCAAGTCGCTGGGGAACGGCAGCGACACCGAACGGATGGACCGGCAGCAGATGTTCCTGGGCGCGCTCGTCAACAAGGTGCAGAGCGACGGGGTGCTGCTGAACCCGACGAAGCTGTACCCGGTGCTCGACGCGGCGACCAGGTCCATCACCACGGACCCGGGGCTCGACTCGCTGCGGGACCTGTACGACCTGGCGCGGACGATGCGGGCGATCCCGACGGAGAAGGTCCAGTTCCTGACGGTGCCGCGCCGCCCGTACACGTACAACGCGAATCGTGACGAACTGGTACAACCCGCCGCGAGCGAGCTCTTCCGGCAACTCCGCGAGGACCGACCGGTCCTGGTGACGAAGCCGGAACCGGAGGAGGGCTCCGGCGCATCCTCCGACGGGAAGCCGGACGACGCGGAGTCGCCCGGGCCGACCGCGACGCCGACCTTCCCGGGCCGGAACGCGGCGGAAGGGGCGTGCTCCTAGCGGCCGGTGAGGTCGTTGGGTAAAGCCGGAGCCAAGGGAGAGTCAGGGGGAGTTGTGGTTTGGGTGGATTGCCCGGTTGTAAGCGGCGTGGAATTTGTCACTGGCGTCGCCCCGCGCTGAACTGGGCGGATAGTGTGACGCGATCCGGTGCACCAGGACCGCGTGGTCGCACTCAGCCAAGGATCGAACGACCGAGTGGCGCCCACAGGGGGAGGCGCCCCGCGTGGCACCGACGGAGGACAGGAACCGTGGACGCGCACAGCCGTGGACGGGCGGACGAGATCGACCCCGCCGACCAGTGGGTGCTCAACCCGCAGACCGGCAACTACGAACTGCGACTGGACCACTCCGCTGGGCAGTCGCCGGTCGGTGGTTCCCCGTCGGGTCTCCCCGGTTCCGGTGCCACCGGTTCCGGTACCCGCTCCGCCACCCGCCCAACCACCCCCACCGAGGCTCCCCTTCCCGGCCAGCGGCGGCGCCGCCCGGCCGAGCCGGAGGCCCCGGAGACCGAGCCCGGCACGGCCGGCGGCGGACGCGTGCCGCCGCAGCGCCGCCGCAAGCGCAAGCAGGGCGCGAGCCGCAAGAAGAAGGTCCTGCTGTGGACCGGCGGCACGATGGCCTTCGTCCTGGTGGGCGGCGCGGTCGGCGCGTACGCGATCTACAGCAAGCTCAACGGCAACATCGGCGTCGTCGACGTCGGCGACGCCGCCGTGCAGACGGAGTCGATGACGGGGCCGCTGAACATCCTCATCATCGGCAACGACGTCCGCACCGGCGAGGGCAACGAGTCCTACGGCAACAAGGACAACGTCACCGGCCACGCCGACACGACCTTCCTCATCCACATCGCCGAGGACCGCACCAACGCCACGGCGATGAGCATCCCGCGCGACCTCAAGACCGAGATCCCGGAGTGCCCCACGAAGGTCGACGGGACCACCAAGGTGATCCCGGGCTCGGTCGGCAAGACCAAGTTCAACGAGTCCTTCGGCGTCGACGGCCGCGACCCCGGCTGCACCATGCGGACCATCACGCAGATGTCCGGGCTGCCGATCAACCACTTCATGATGGTCGACTTCAACGCCGTCAAGAAGCTGTCCACGGCCGTCGGCGGCGTGAAGGTCTGCCTCGCCAAGCCGATCCACGACAAGAACTACTCCAAGCTCAACCTCCCCGAGGGCGAGCACCGCGTCCAGGGCGAGCAGGCGCTGGCCTTCCTGCGGAACCGGCACGGCCTCGGCAACGAGAGCGACCTCGACCGCATCAAGCAGCAGCAGCAGTTCATGGCCTCGCTGATGCGCCAGCTCAAGGAGGACACCCTCGACAGCCCGACGAAGCTGCTCGACGTCGCCACCGCGGCGACCGAGTCGCTCACCGTCGACAAGGGCATCGGCAGCGCGACGAAGCTCGTCACCCTGGCGAAGGAGATCGCCAAGGTGGACCTGAAGAACATCACCTTCCTGACCGTGCCGGTCGTCGACAACCCCGACGAGCCGCCGACCAAGCGCGCCACCGTCGTCCTCGACCCCGTGAAGGCCCCCCAGGTCTTCAGCATGATCGAGAACGACGTCTCCTTCACCGAGGTCAAGAAGAAGGAGGCCGAGGCCAAGAAGGCGAAGGCCAAGGCCCAGGCGAAGCTCCTGGAGGGCCCGAAGGCCCCCGCCGCCGAGGTCCGCGTCGACGTCTTCAACGGAAGCGGAACCCAGGGCGCCGCCCAGTCGACCATCAACTGGCTCCAGAACGACCAGGGCGTGAACCGCTCGACCAACAAGGGCAACGCCCCCGAGAAGGCGGCGAAGACCACACTCACCTACGCACCGAACCAGGCCGACCAGGCCCGCGCGCTCGCCGCGATGATGGGACTGCCGGCCACCGCCCTCAAGCAGGGCACCGCGGACGCCGCGGAGCGCGAGCCCATGACGCTCGTCCTCGGCGCCGATTTCAAGGGCGCGGGGGTGCCCATGACCGGTCCGACGAAGGCGCCGGACGTCGGTCAGGTGGAAGCAGACAAGAAGGTGTGCGCCCAGTGACCCGAGAACAGCGGGTCCCGGCGCGCCCTTGACGATGAGGGGACCAGGGGTGGGACAGAACAGCGTGCGACGGGAGGGGACGCAGTCAGGCGTTCCGCACGCCCGAGACCGAGGCTGGGACGACGATCTGCACGGCGCCGGCGAGGCGACCGGGGCGGGCGGCGGGACGCCGGAGCCGGCCGGGGGGCCGGACCCGGCCCCCGCGCCGGGCGGCCGGGCCGCGCGCCGCCGCGGGACGTCGGGCGCCGACGACCCGGGTACGGCCCCCGCCACGGCGGGCGGCCGGGCGGCGGCCCGCAAGCAGGCCAAGAAGGCCGGCAAGCGGAAGGTGCTGCGCTGGACGGCTATCGGCGTGGCGGTCCTGGTCCTCGGGACGGCCGGCGCCGGCTACGCGTACTACGAGCACCTCAACGGCAACATCCGCAGCGGCGACCGGGCCGGCGGCAGCAGCGGCGTGCAGAAGGCCGCGCCGAACGCGCTCGGCGACACCCCGCTGAACATCCTGCTGATCGGCTCGGACGACCGGGCCTCCGACGCGAACGTCGCGCTGGGCGGCGGCAAGGACCTCCGGAACGACAAACCCCGGGCCGACGTCCAGATGCTGCTGCACGTCTCCGCCGACCGGCAGAACGCCTCGCTGATCTCCATACCCCGCGACACCGTGGTGAAGATCCCCGAGTGCAAGGGCGAGGACGGCACCGTCTACCCGGCCACCACCGACCGGCCCATCAACGAGACCCTCACCCGGGGCGGCGCCGGCTGCACGCTCACCACCTGGGAGACCCTCACCGGCGTCTACGTCGACCACTGGATCATGGTGGACTTCGCGGGCGTGGTGGCGATGGCCGACGAGGTCGGCGGCGTCCCCGTCTGCGTCAAGACCGGCGTGCACGACAAGTCGACCGCCCAGGTCAAGGGCGGCTCCGGGCTGAAGCTGCCCAAGGGCACCACCGAGGTCAAGGGCGAGCAGGCCCTCCAGTGGCTGCGCACCCGGCACGCCTTCGGCAGCGACCAGAACCGGGCCAAGGCCCAGCACATGTACCTCAACGGCATGCTGAAGAAGCTCCAGCAGCAGAACGCCTGGACCGACACCGGGCGGCTGATGGGCCTCGCGGAGACCGGCACCAAGTCGCTGGAGGTCTCCGACGGCCTCGACACCGTGGCCAAGCTCTTCGACCTCGGCATGCAGCTCAAGAACGTGAAGGTCGACCGGCTGTCCACGGTCACCATCCCGACCGACCCCTACCCGCCGAACCCGGACGCGTGGCTCCAGCCGAGGGCCGCGGCGGCCGAGAAGATCTGGGGCATGCTCCGGGACGACGTCGCCCTCGACAAGAACGGCGACAAGTCGCCGGCCAAGCCGAAGGCGTCGGCCTCGGCCTCCCCGAAGCCCAAGAAGACCGCGGCCGCCCCGGCCTCGCTCGCCGTCACGGTCGTCAACGGCACCGACGGCAACGACGAGCCGGCCGTCGAGGGCCGGGCCAAGAAGATCGCCACCGCCCTCCAGGGCAAGGGCTTCACCCAGGCCGACTCCTCGAAGGAGGGCAAGCCCAGCAAGGGGACCGTCGTCGCCTACCCGAAGGCCGCCGGCGACCAGGGCCGGGCAGACGCCGAGTCCGTCGCGAAGGCCCTCGGCCTGCCGCTCTCCACCGTCCGGGCGGACGCCTCGGCCGAGGGGATCACCCTGGTCGTGGGCGCCGACTGGCGCGAGGGCGACACCTACAAGCGGCCGACGAGCACGGCCGGCGACCTGCCCGAGGGCGCCGACGACAAGGCCGCGTGCATGGACGTCTACTCGGTCTACCGGTGGGACGGGGAGAGCTGACCCGCTCCCCCGCGTGACGCACGGCGGCGGCCGGGCCCCTCGTGGTGAGGGACCCGGCCGCCGCCGTGCGAATACGCCAGGGGGGTCAGACCGACTCGGTCTCGCCCCGCTTCACCGCCGGGCGGCGGCTCGCGATGACCTTCCGGGCCAGCGACCTGGGGCTGGTCAGGAAGCCGAAGCCCCAGGACATGTGCATGGTGGCCAGGGCCACCGGGATCTGGACCCGGGCCTTCAGGGAGAGGCCACGGCCCGCCGGAACCGATCCCGCGGTGATCGCGGCGAGGTAGCCGGCCGGGATCACGAAGCCGAGCGGGGAGAGGGTGGCGCCGACCACCAGGCCCGCGGCGATGGCGCAGACGGCGACCGGCGGGGCGAGGTAGCGCAGGTTGATGGAGCCGGCGTGGTAGCGGGCCACCACGTGGCGCCAGCGGCCGTAGTCCTTGTACTGCTTCGCCAGGGCCCTCACCGAGGGGCGCGGACGGTACTGGACGCGCAGCTCCGGCGAGAACCAGATCAGGCCGCCGGCCTCGCGGATGCGGAAGTTCAGCTCCCAGTCCTGGGCGCGGATGAACTCCACGTTGTACCCGCCCTGCTGTTCGAGGGCCTCGCGGCGGAAGACACCGAGGTAGACCGTCTCGGCGGGGCCGGCGGCGCCGCCGGTGTGGAAGGCCGCGTTGCCGACGCCGATCTTCGAGGTCATCGCGGCCGCGACCGCGTCCTCCCAGGCGTTCTCGCCCTCGGCGTGCATGATGCCGCCGACGTTCTGCGCGCCGGTCTCCTCCAGGAGCCGGACGGCGGTGGCGATGTAGTTCGGCGACAGCATCCCGTGGCCGTCCACGCGCACCACGATCGGGTGACGGGACGCCTGGATCGCCGCGTTGAGCGCGGCGGGGGTGCGGCCGGTGGGGTTGGGCACGGTGTGGACCCTGGGGTCCTCGCGCACCAGCTCGGCGGCGATCTCGTCGGTGCGGTCCGTGGACGGGCCGAGCGCGATCACCACCTCCATCTCGCCGTCGTACTCCTGCTCCAGGATGTGACGGACCGAGTTGCGCAGATGCCGCTCCTCATTGAGGACCGGCATGATCACGGATACGGGGGGCGTGGCGTTCATCAACGGGCCACGTTACCGCGAATGGGGGACACCGGTGCGCGCCGCCGGGGCCGGTGACCCTACCGGCTGATCGTATGGGCCTACGGTGCTCACGGTCCCGCTGTCCCACCCGCGGAGGTGTCCGTCCGTGCCCACACCGCCCCGCACGCCCCGTCCGCCCCGTCCGCCCGGCACGGCCGGCCGCCCGCCGGTCCCCCGGCGCGGCGGTCCCGCCCCCGTGCGGCGGCCCCGGCGGCGCCCCCGCTGGGGGATGCGGATGGCGACCGCGCTCTCCGTGGTGGTGCTGGCGGCCGGCGGGATCGGGCACGCGGTGGTCACCGGCCTCGACACCGGGATCACCCGGGTGGACCCCTTCAAGGACATGAAGAACCGCCCGCAGGCGGGCACCGGCATGAACGTGCTCGTCGTCGGCACCGACGGACGCGACCGGATCACGCCCGAGGAGAAGCGGAAGTACCGGCTGGGCGGGGCGCCCTGCCACTGCACGGACACCGTGCTGCTGGTGCACATCTCGGAGGACCGGGAGCGCGCCAGCGTCGTCTCGCTGCCCCGGGACTCGTACGCCGAGCTGCCCGAGCACACCGACCAGAACAGCGGCGAGAAGCACCGGGCGCACCCGGTGAAGCTGAACGCCGCCTACGCGGAGGGCGGGCCCGCACTGACCGTGCGGACGGTGGAGGCGATGACCCGGGTCAAGATCGACCACTATCTGGAGGTCGACTTCACCAGCTTCATGCGGACGGTGGACGCGGTCGGCGGGGTGCAGATCTGCACGACGAAGCCGGTGAAGGACGCGTACACGGGGCTCGAGCTGGCGGCCGGCACGCATGAGCTGGACGGCGGGCAGGCGCTCCAGTACGTGCGCTCCCGGCACATCGACGGGGCCGCGGACATCGGGCGGATGCAGCGGCAGCAGAAGTTCCTGGCGGCGCTGGTGGACCGGCTGACCAGCGGCGGGGTGCTGTTCAACCCGGTGCGGTTCCGGGAGGTGTCGACGACGCTGCTCGGGTCCGTGCGGGCCGACGAGGATTTCGGCACGGACCAGCTGCTGGCGCTCGCCAAGGCGATGCGGGGGTTCACGCCGGCGTCGTCGGAGTTCGTGTCGGTGCCGATCGGGGACATGGACTTCCCGGTGAAGGGCATCGGGTCGACGGTGAAGTGGGACGCGGACAAGGCGCAGAGGCTGTTCGCGGCGGTGCGGGAGGACCGGCCGCTGGCGGCGTCCCGGCCGCCGGCGGCGGAGAAGAAGGCCAGGGCGGTGGTCGTGGACGTCGCGCCCAGGTCGATCCGGGTGCAGGTCTACAACGGGACCCGGATCGACGGGCTGGGGCGGAAGGTGGACGACGCGCTGCGGGGGGCCGGGTTCGACACGACGCGGGCGCCGGTGACGGGGGCGGGGCCGGAGCGGGCGCGGACCCTGATCGAGTACGACCCCCGGTGGGACCGGTCCGCCCGGTCCCTGGCGGCGGCGCTGCCGGGGGCGGAGCTGAGGGCGGTGGCGGGACGGGGCGGGACCCTGCGGGTGACGGCGGGGCGGGACTTCCGGGGCGTCACGGCCGTGCGGACCGAGGTGGCGCCTGCGCGGGGGCCGTTCGAGGCGGTGACCGGGGACCAGGTCGTGTGTCCGTGACCGCCGGTGGGGGCTAGTCCGTGTACCCCTCGGCGGCGCGGCGCTCCCTCAGCTCCTTGATGGCCTGGCGGCGGGCCAGGCGGTGGGTGCGGCGGATCTGGGCTTCCTGGTAGCGGCGCTTGTCCTGTTCGGTCTCGGGGATGACCGGGGGGACCGTGCGGGGCTTGCCGTCGCCGTCGACCGCGGCGAAGACGAGGTACGCGGAGCCGACCTGGGTCGCCGGGGTGGTGTCGTTCCAGCGCTCGGCCATGACGCGGACGCCGACCTCCATGGAGGAGCGGCCGGTCCAGTTCACCTGGGCCTTCACATGGAGGAGGTCGCCGACGCGGACGGGCTCCAGGAAGACCATCTCGTCCATGGAGGCGGTCACGGCCGGGCCGCCGGAGTGGCGGCCCGCGACGGCGCCCGCCGCGTCGTCCACCAGCTTCATGATCACTCCGCCGTGCACCGTCCCGAGGAGGTTGGTGTCGTGGCTGGTCATGATGTGGCTGAGGGTGGTGCGGGAGGCCGAGGTGGGCTTGCCCGGGATGTGGCCCTGTTCTGTCATGTCCTCCACCTTATGCCGGGTATCGGCGCTGTCCGCTTTGCATCAGCTTGGCAACAGCACCGGTCCTATTTTCCACCCGGCCTGTCGCCCGGAATGCGGAGCCCGGCACACTGGTCCGCATGAATGAGTGGCCTGAGCAGCCCGAGGGCGCCCGCCCCATGCGGCACGTGCAGAGACGCGCGCAGGGACAGCAGTCCCCGCAGTACCAGCAGGGGTACGACCAGGGGCAGGCGTACAACCCGAACTTCACTCAGGCGCAGGCCACGGGGTACGACTCCGGGTACAGCACCGGACAGGTCTACGGCTCTCCGCAGGGCCCCGGGCACGGCGGTCCGGGGGGACCCGCCGGCCCCGGCGCTCCGGGCGGCCGGTCCACCGGTCCCGCGCCGGACTGGCGCAAGCGGATCAAGATCGGCTCGATCGTGCTGGTCGTCGGCGTCCTCGCGTGGGGCGTCGGCACCTACGCCTGGGCGAGTTCGCAGATGCGCAACGAGGTGGACCTCTCCAAGGTCATCGAGCGGCCGGCCGAGGGCGACTGCACGACGTACCTGATCGTCGGCTCCGACAGCCGCGAGGGCATGACGGCCGAGGACAAGAAGAAGCTGCACACCGGTTCCGCGGAGGGCAAGCGGACCGACTCGATGATGATCCTCGCCGCCTGCTCCAGCGGGAACACGATGATCTCGCTGCCCCGTGACTCCTGGGTGACGATCCCGAACTTCGTCGGCTCCGAGTCCGGCAAGGCGTACCCGGCGCGCGGCGGCTCCAAGCTGAACGCGGCCTACGCGATGGACGGGCCCGAGCTGCTGGTCCGTACGGTCGAGTTCAACACCGGGCTGCGGATCGACCACTACGCGGAGATCGGCTTCGCCGGCTTCGCGAACATCGTGGACGCGCTCGGCGGCGTCGAGCTGAACATCGAGAAGGGCTTCAAGGACAAGAAGTCGGGCGCCGACTTCCAGGCCGGCGAGCAGACCCTCAACGGCGAGCAGGCCCTCGCCTTCGTCCGCACCCGGTACGCCTTCGCCGAGTCGGACCTGGCGCGGACCAAGAACCAGCAGAAGTTCCTGTCCGCGCTGGCCAACCAGGCCGCGACGCCGGGCACGATCCTCAACCCGTTCAAGCTGTACCCGACGCTCGGCGCCGGCCTGGACACCCTGATCGTCGACAAGGACATGTCCCTGTGGGACCTGGGCCAGATGTTCTTCGCGATGAAGGGCATCAGCGGCGGCGACGGCAAGTCCATGAACATGCCGATCGCGGGCAGCGCGCCGCAGGGCTCCCTGAAGTGGGACATGCCGAAGGTGAAGCAGCTCGTCGAGCAGATCAAGAACGACCAGAAGGTCACCGTCGAGTCGAACCGGTGACGTCCGCCCCCCGCCCCGGCCGGTACGCCGTGGGCGGGGGGACGCTCCTCCCGGGCATCCCCGGCGCTCGTCGCCTCCCGCGCGCTCCTCCACTGGGGCGGTCGCGGCGGGGCCGGCGCGAAGTGTTGCCCGTTTTGCCGGTTTTACCTGAATCGCCTTGTTACGTTCCTCCTCGCGCGCCGCCCCCGCACCGACGGCGACCGGGGCATCGGCCACCGCCGTGCGGCGACGACGCGGACGCGCAAGACCTCTCGCACAGCATCGAGGAGCGTTCGCAGTGATCAGACCCGTACCCCTCAGGCGTCATGCCGGCACAGCGCTGCTGGCCGTATCGCTGGCCGGGGCGTTCATCGCACAGGCGTCACCGGCCCAGGCCCTGTCGGCGGCCCTGCCGATCTGTTCGACGCCGAACGCGCTGGACGGCAGCCGCTTCGAGATCGACACCAACGCCAACCTGGTCGTCAACGGCTCCGCGGCCACCTGCGTCGACTGGCTGACCGGCGGCACCGGCACCCCGCTGCGGATCGTGCCGAAGCGCGACCGGCCGAGCGGGGCCAACGACAACTCGTTCGGTCAGGGCACGGCCGAGAACGACGAGGACCCGACGATCGTCACCGGGTCGATCCCGCCCAACAAGAGCGACCTGCTGTCGTTCGGCGTCCACACCGAGGACACCACGACGCCGAAGTTCCTCGAACTGTTCTGGCAGCGGGTGAACAGCCCGCAGGGCACCACGAACATGGACTTCGAGCTGAACCAGAAGTTCTGCGACCCGACGGCCATGCCGACGAACTGCGCCGGCAACGGGCCCGTCGAGACCGCCACCCCGATCCGCACCCAGGGCGACAAGCTCATCACGTACGACCTCTCCCGGGGCGGCACCGTCCCGACCATCTCCATCCGGGAGTGGAACGGCTCGGTCTGGGGCCCCGCGGACGTCATCAGCGACGGGGCGAACCCGGACGCGCTCGGCTCGGTCAACACCACCCTGATCCCCTCCAACCAGGCCGGCGGCACCGTCGCCGCCGGAGGTCTCGGCACCCTGGACCCGTTCACCTTCGGTGAGGCCGCGATCTCCTTCGACGCGATCTTCCCGACCGGCGGCGACTGCCGGACCTTCGGCTCGGCCTATGTGAAGAGCCGCTCCTCGGACTCCTTCAACTCCGAGCTGAAGGACTTCATCGACCCGCAGCGGGTCAACCTCACCAACTGCACGTCGCTGATCACCACCGCGACGCCGACCGTGACGATCGGCGACCCGATCCGTGACACCGCCACCCTGGGCGGCGGCATCAGCCCGACCGGAACGATCGCCTTCCGCCTCTACAACAACGCCCAGTGCTCCGGCACCCCCGTCTTCACCAGCACCGTCCCCGTCAACGGCAACGGGAACTACAACTCCGCGCAGTACTTCCCGACCGCGGTGGGCACCTACTACTGGATCGCCCAGTACAGCGGCGACGCCAACAACGCCGGCTCCACCACCGCCTGCGGCGACGCGAACGAGTCGTCCGTGGTCACCAAGACCCGCCCGTCGATCACCACGGACCTCTCCGCCGACGAGGTCGTGATCGGCGGCTCGGTGTCCGACTCGGCCACCCTGTCGAACGCCACCCCCGACGCGGGCGGCACGGTCACCTACGCCGTGTACTCGGACAACGCGTGCACGCAGAACGAGCGGCTCGCCGGCGAGAACCTCCCGGTCGTGAACGGGGTCGTCCCCGACTCCAGCGCGCTGGCCTTCAACACGATGGGCACCTTCTGGTGGCAGGTCCGCTACAGCGGCGACGCCAAGAACCAGGCCGCGATGAGCGCCTGTGAGTCCGAGCCCCTGAGGGTGGTCAAGGCGGGCGCCAGCGTCTCCACCACGCAGTACGTGTACCCGCAGGACAGCAGCACCGTCACCGCCACGGCCGGCGGCCAGCCGACCGGAACCGTCGTCTTCAAGCTGTACGGCCCCGACGACGCCACCTGCAGCATGCCCGTCTACACCAGCCCCGCGATCGCCCTGGTGAACGGCCAGGCCGCGACGAACAACACCACCTTCCGGATCGACGCCGCCAACGACGGCGACTACAAGTGGACCGCCTCCTACAGCGGTGACGCCACCCACGAGAGTGCCGCCAGCGCCTGCGGCGCGGAGCACTCCGACATCACGATCACGGACAACTAGTCCCGCCGCGCGGGACGCCGACCCCGCACGGCACCGCGGCCCCCGGCACCATGCCGGGGGCCGCGGTCGTGCGCGCCGCGCCCTACGGGAGGTTGCGGGCCATGACGATGCGCTGGACCTGGTTGGTGCCTTCGTAGATCTGGGTGATCTTGGCGTCGCGCATCATGCGCTCGACGGGGTAG
>NZ_JOGX01000079.1 GCF_000719555.1 Streptomyces sp. NRRL F-5727 | reverse complement strand
GGGGGTGGGGGAGCCGACTGCTCACGCTGCCCACGCTAGTCCGGCGCGGGCGGCTCCGCCTGCGGATGACGGCCGTCCGGACGGCCGGCGGGCGTCCGGACCCGCGCTGGTGACACTGTGTGAACACGATCCCATAGGAGGCATCCCTAACCGGTTCCGGCGCCGCCAAACGGGCTCCTGACCGGCGATCCGGTAACGCTCCGACGGCCCCGCGGCACGGATCGAAGGTGTTATCTCGTCGTTATAAACAGAACTTCTGTCCCGATTTCATACGCTATGCACCCCCGCAATTCTCGGGATGATCGTCCGACAGTCGGTCCGTCGCCGCCGGGACATAACACGGATCTGATCATTCCGGAACCCCTCAGGGCCAGGAAGTTCGCCGCTGCGCTGGGTAACTTCGGCGCCCATGACCACAGCTCACACAGCACCGGAACACGTCCGGGACGCAGCGCCGGTCTCCGCCCGGGAATGGACCGTCGGGCGTCCCCGGACCGGCGACGGCGCCCAACTCTGGCGGCTCGCGCGGGAGTCCGGGACCCTGGACGTCAACTCCTCCTACAGCTACCTCCTGTGGTGCCGCGACTTCGCCGAGACGTCGGCCGTCGCCCGCGACGCGGACGGACGGCCGCTGGGCTTCGTGACCGGCTACCTCCGTCCCGACGCGCCGGGGACGCTGCTGGTCTGGCAGGTCGCCGTCGACGCCGCCCACCGCGGGCTCGGCATCGCCGGGACGCTCCTCGACCACCTCACCGAGCGGGTCGCCGGCGCGGGTCCGCTCGACGCCGTCGAGACCACCATCACCCCCGGCAACCTGGCCTCGGAACGCCTCTTCGACGCCTACGCCCGGCGCCACGGGGCCCGCGTGCGCCGGACGGTCCTCTTCCCGTCCGCCGCCTTCCCCGCGCCCGGCCACGAGGCGGAAGTGCTGCACCGCATCGCGCCGCTGGCCTTCTGAGACCGCCGACCGCCCGCCCGCCGCCCTGCTCCCCCACGTACTGGAGTCCCGCATGACGCTCATCGCCGCCGCCGAACCCACCGTCTTCGAGACCGTCGAATCGGAGGTACGCAGCTACTGCCGCTCCTGGCCCACCGTCTTCGAACGCGCCACGGGCAGCCGGCTGTTCGACGAGCACGGCCGCCCCTTCCTCGACTTCTTCGCCGGCGCCGGCTCGCTCAACTACGGCCACAACAACCCCGCCCTCAAGCGCCCGCTCCTCGACTACCTCGGCGGCGACGGCATCACCCACGGCCTCGACATGTCGACCACGGCCAAACGGCGGTTCCTGGAGACGTTCCGCGAGACCGTCCTCGCCCCCCGCGGCCTCCCCTACAAGGTGATGTTCCCGGGCCCCACCGGCACCAACGCCGTCGAGGCGGCCCTGAAGCTCGCCCGCAAGGTCACCGGCCGGACGACCGTCGTCTCCTTCACCAACGCCTTCCACGGCATGTCCCTGGGCTCGCTCGCGCTGACCGGCAACGCCGGCAAGCGCGCCGGGGCCGGCGTGCCGCTGAGCCACACCGCGCAGATGCCGTACGACCACTACCTCGGCGGCCGGGTCCCGGACTTCCTCTGGTTCGAACGGCTCCTGGAGGACTCCGGCTCCGGCCTCGACCACCCGGCCGCCGTCATCGTCGAGACGGTCCAGGGCGAGGGCGGCGTCAACGCGGCCCGCGCCGAGTGGCTGCGCGGCCTCGCCGACCTGTGCCGCCGCCGGGACATGCTCCTCATCGTCGACGACATCCAGATGGGCTGCGGCCGCACCGGCGACTTCTTCTCCTTCGAGGAGGCCGGCATCACCCCGGACGTCGTCACCCTCTCCAAGTCCATCAGCGGCTACGGACTGCCCATGTCCCTCTGCCTGTTCCGCGACGAACTCGACGTCTGGGAGCCCGGCGAGCACAACGGCACCTTCCGCGGCAACAACCCCGCCTTCGTCACCGCCACCGCCGCCCTCGACACCTACTGGCGCGACACCACCCTCCGCGACCGCACCCTCCGGCGGGCCGCCACCGTCGAGGCCGCGCTCGGCGAGCTCGGCGACGGAACCGCTCCCCGCGGCCGCGGGCTCGTCTGGGGACTGGAGTTCGCGGACGGCGAGCGGGCCCGGGCCGTCTGCCGGCGCGCCTTCGAACTCGGCCTCCTGGTGGAGACGTCCGGCCCGGGCGACGAGGTCGTCAAGCTGCTGCCCCCGCTGACCGTCACCGACGACGAACTGCACGAGGGCCTCGGCATCCTCGCCCGCGCCGTCCGCCACACCGCCTGAACCCCCGCACGGAAGGCCCCCGTCATGATCGTCCGCACCTTCGCCGAGCTGGAGAACACGGAGCGGCACGTGCGCGCCGCCTCCGGCACCTGGGAGAGCAAGCGCATCGTCCTCGCCCGCGAGCGCGTCGGCTTCTCCCTCCACGAGACCGTCCTGTACGCCGGGACCGAGACCGCCATGTGGTACGCCAACCACGTCGAGGCCGTCGTCTGCACCGCCGGCGAGGCCGAACTCACCGACCACGAGACCGGGACGACGTACCGGATCGTCCCCGGGACCATGTACCTCCTCGACGGCCACGAGCGGCACACCCTCCGGGTGAAGACCGACTTCCGCTGCCTGTGCGTCTTCAACCCGCCGGTCACCGGCCGCGAGGACCACGACGAGAACGGCGTCTATCCGCTGCTCACCGAGCCCGGCGACGCCTGAACCCCCGACAGCCCCGCCCCCGTACGTACGAGAAAGGCCCAGCACCGCGATGACCACCGCTCCCGCCCGCCCCGTCGATCCGTACCCCACCCGCGGCACCGAGGAGGCCCTCGTCTACCGCAAGGAGCCCGTCGTCTGGTCCGAACCGAACACGCCCGGCCCCTTCTGGCCGCGCGAGCTGGAGGAGTACGAGCGCAACGGGTTCTTCGCCGTGGACGCCCTCGTCACCCCCGACGAGGTGACCGGACTCCGCGCCGAACTCGACCGGCTGGTCACCGACCCCCGGCTCCGCGACGACGAGCGGGCGATCGTCGAACCCCGCTCCCAGGAGATCCGGTCGGTCTTCGAAGTGCACCGGATCAGCGAGGTGTTCGCCCGGCTCGCCGCCGACCCGCGGCTGGTGGACCGGGCGCGGCAGATCCTCGGCTCCGACGTCTACGTCCACCAGTCCCGGATCAACGTCAAGCCCGGCTTCGGCGCCAGCGGCTTCTACTGGCACTCCGACTTCGAGACCTGGCACGCCGAGGACGGACTGCCCCTGATGCGGGCCGTGTCGGTGTCGATCGCGCTGACCCCGAACTACACCACCAACGGCAGCCTCATGATCATGCCGGGCTCGCACCGCACCTTCCTCGGCTGCGCCGGCGCGACCCCGAAGGACAACTACAAGCGGTCGCTGCGCATGCAGGACGCCGGCATCCCCTCGCCCAAGGCGCTCACGACCTTCGCCGAGGCGTGCGGGATCGAGCACTTCACCGGCGACGCCGGGTCGGCCGTCTGGTTCGACTGCAACGCCCTGCACGGCTCCGGCGACAACATCACCCCCTTCCCCCGCAGCAACGTCTTCCTCGTCTACAACAGCGTCGAGAACGCGCCGGAGCTGCCGTTCGCCGCGCCGGTCCGGCGGCCCTCGTTCATCGCCGCCCGGGACACCACCCCGATCGGCTGACCCCCCTCCCCCTGCGAAAGGACGCACATGACCCCGCATCTCTCCCGCAGACACCTCCTCGTCGGGGCCGTCGCCGTGCCCGGCCTGCTCACCGCGTGCAGCCGGACGGAGGCCGGCACCGGCGCCCCCGCCGACGACGCGGACCTGCTGGAGCGGCTGCGGAAGCAGGGCCACGTCCGGGTCGGCTTCGCCGGCGAGGCCCCGTACGGCTTCCAGGACGGCGGCGAACTCGCCGGGGAGGCGCCCACCTTGCACCGGGAGATCTTCACCGCCCTCGGCGTCCCCGAACTCCGGCCCACCCTCACCGAGTTCGGCTCCCTCATCCCGGGCCTGCTGGCCGGCCGGTTCGACGTGGTCAGCGCGGGCATGGCCATCACCCCCGAGCGGTGCGCCAAAGTCGCCTTCTCCGAGCCCGAGTTCGTCTCCCCCACCGCGCTGATGGTCCGCCGGGGGAACCCGCGGGGCCTGAGCGATCTGGAGTCGTGCGCGGCACGGAAGGGGGTGCGCGTCGGCGTGCTGACCGCCGCCGTGGAGACCTCGTACGCGAAGGCGGCGGGCGTCCCGGACGGCTCCGTGCTGGCGGTGGCCCGACAGCAGGACGGCCTCGACGCCCTGCTCGCCGGCCGGATCGACGCCTTCGCCCTCACCGGCATCTCGCTGCGCTGGCTCGCCCGCACCAACGGGGACGCGGCCGTGGAGGTCCTGGAGCCGTTCGTGCCGGAGGTCGACGGGGTGAAGCGGTACAGCCCCGGCGGCGCCGTCTTCCGGACCGGCGCCGTCTCGCTGCGGAAGGCGTTCGACACCGAGCTCGCCCGGATCACCGGCGACCCGGCCCGGTACGTGCGCCTGATCGGCAGATACGGCTTCACCGAGCGCGAGGTGCCGCCGCGCACCCTGCGCACCGCGGACCTGTGCGCGGGGTGACGGGCTCCGGCATGGCCGTCTTCCTCTCCGAACTGGGCCGGTCCCTCCCGGCGATCGGCGAAGGGCTCCTGGTGACCCTGGAGGCCACCGGGCTCGGCGCGGCGCTCGCGCTGCTCGTCGCCTTCGCCCTGGGCCTGGCCGCCCGCTCGCGCCTCCTCCTCGTCCGCGGCGGCGCCCGTGCCGTCGTCGAGTTCCTGCGCGGCACCTCGCTGTACGTGCAGCTGTTCTGGCTGTTCTTCGCGCTGCCGATGCTCGGCTTCCGCCTGGAGCCGATGGCCTGCGGGGTGCTCGCCTTCGGCCTCAACTACGGGGCGTACGGCGCCGAGGTGGTGCGGGGCGCGATCGCCGCCGTCCCCGCCGCGCAGACCGAGGCGGCGATCGCGCTGGGCATGGGACCGGGGCTGCGCCTGCGGCGGATCGTGCTGCCGCAGGCGTACGCGCTGATGATCCCGCCGTTCAAGAACCTGCTGATCCAGCTGCTCAAGGCGACACCGCTGCTGTCCCTGGTCACCGTCGCCGATCTCACCTTCCAGGTCGACCAGTTGCGCGCCGCGACGGGCGGCACGGCCGCCGCCTATCTGCTGCTGCTCCTGGTGTACTTCGGCGTCGCCGCGCTCCTGGGGGCGGGCATGAACGCGCTGGAGCGCCGGGCGAAGGCGCGGCTCGGCGTCACGGGCGGTGGGGCGTGATGTGGGACATGGACGCGGCGCGCGCCGCGCTGCCCGTCGTGCTGTCCGGCTTCGGCGTCACCCTGCTCGCCACGGTGCTCGGCTTCGCCGTGGCCGTGGTCGCCGGGCTCGGCCTCGCCGTGCTCCAGCGGTCCGGCGTCCGGTGGATCGCGCTGCCCGTGGGCGCGCTGGCCGCGTTCGTGCGCTCGACGCCGGTGATGGTGCAGCTGTTCGCCGCCTGGGTGCTGGTGCCGGGCCTGGACGCGCTGACGCTCGGCGTCCTGGTCCTGGGCCTGCACTACGCCACGTACCTGTCCGAGGTGTACCGCGCCGGCATCGACGCCGTGCCGAAGGGGCAGTGGGAGGCGTGCACGGCGCTGTCCCTGCCGCGGCGGCGGGTGTGGCGGGCGGTGATCCTGCCGCAGGCCGTGCGGAAGGTGCTGCCGTCGCTCGGGAACTACGCGATCTCGATGTTCAAGGAGACGCCGTTCCTCTCGGTCGTCACGGTGGACGAGATGGTCCGCGAGGCGAGCACCTTCGGCAGCACCCACTTCGCCTATCTGGAGAGCTTCACCCTGGCCGCCGCCGTGTTCCTGCTGGCGAGCTGGCCGACGTCCCTGCTCGTCCGCCGACTGGAGGCCCGCCTTGCCCACTGAACACACATCCGGGGCCGTCTCCGTGAAGGCCGCCGAGAAGGTCCGGTTCGCGGGGGTGACGAAACGGTTCGGGGACCACACCGTCCTCGACGGGCTCGACCTCGCGGTCGCGGCCGGCGAGCGCGTCACCCTGATCGGGCCGAGCGGCTCGGGGAAGACCACCATCCTGCGGCTGCTGATGACCCTGGAACGGGTCACGGACGGCGTGATCCATGTGGACGGGGAGCCGTTCTCGCACATGCCGTCCGGCCGCGGTGGCGCCCTCGTGCCGGCGGACGAGCGCCATCTCGCCCCGCGCCGCCGGCGCATCGGGATGGTGTTCCAGCAGTTCAACCTCTTCCCGCACATGAGCGTCCTCGCGAACGTCATGGAGGCCCCCCGGCACGTCCTGGGCCTCGACGGGGACGAGGCCGCCGCCCGCGCCCGGGACCTCCTGGGCCTCGTCGGGCTCGACGGCAGGGAGGACGCCCACCCCACCCGGCTCTCCGGCGGCCAGCAGCAGCGCGTCGCCATCGCCCGGGCCCTGGCGATGCGCCCGGACCTCCTCCTCCTGGACGAGGTGACGTCGGCGCTCGACCCGGAGCTGGTCGCGGAGGTCCTGGACGTACTGCGGGACGTCGCCGCCGGCACCGACATCACGATGCTCTGCGTCACCCACGAGATGGGCTTCGCCCGGGACGTCTCCGACCGCGTCCTGATGTTCGACCGCGGCCGCGTCCTCGAATCCGGCCCCGCGGCCGACCTCCTCGACGCACCGCGACACGAACGGACCCGCGCCTTCCTCCGCTCGATCAGGTGACGGGCCCCCGCGGCCGGGGGTCAGGGCGACGGGGCAGGACGGCGGGTCCTGACCCGAGCCGTCCTGACCCGACGTCCGTCAGCGGCCGAGCGCCGCCATCGCCGCGTTGTGCCCCGGGATGCCGCTGACCCCGCCGCCGCGGACCGCCCCCGCGCCGCACAGCAGCACGTTCGGGTGGGCGGTCTCCACTCCCCAGCGTCCCGTCGTGCCGTCGGCGTACGGGAAGGACAGGTCGCGGTGGAAGATGTGACCGCCCGGGAGCCGCAGGTCGCGCTCCAGGTCCAGCGGGGTCTTGGCCTCGATGCAGGGCCGTCCGTCCTCGTCGACCGCCAGGCAGTCGGCGATCGGCTCGTCGAGGTGGGCGTCGAGTTCGGCGAGGGTGGCCTTGAGGAGGGCGTCGCGGGTCGCGTCGTGGGCGTCGCCGGCGGGGAAGAGCCGGGCCGGGGTGTGCAGGCCGAAGAGGGTCAGGGTCTGGTAGCCCCGGGCGGCGAGTTCGGGGCCGAGGATCGACGGGTCGGTCAGGGAGTGGCAGTAGATCTCCGACGGCGGCGCGGCGGGGAGTCTGCCGGACGCGGCCTGCGCGTGGGCGGTCTCCAACTGGGTGTACCCCTCCGCGACATGGAAGGTCCCGGAGAACGCCTGCCGGGGGTCGACGGCCCGGTCGCGAAGCCGCGGCAGACGGCGCAGCAGCATGTTGACCTTGAGCTGGGAGCCCTCCGCCGGGGCGGGGGGCGTCTCGCCGAGGAGGCCGGCGAGGGCCTGCGGCGAGGCGTTCACGAGCACCCGGCGGGCGGCGACCGTCCCCTCGCCGTCCCGGGTGCGGAAGGCGACCTCCGCGGTGGTGCCGTCCGTGTCGATCCGGATCGCCTCGTGGCCGGTGACGAGCTCCGCGCCCGCGCCGCGCGCCGCGTCCGCGAGGGCGTCGGTCAGGGCGCCCATGCCGCCCACGGGCACGTCCCAGTCGCCGGTGCCGCCGCCGACGACGTGGTAGAGGAAGCAGCGGTTCTGCGCCAGGGACGGGTCGTGGGCGCCGGCGAAGGTGCCGATGAGGGCGTCGGTCAGGACGACCCCGCGGACCAGGTCGTCGGCGAAGTGCCGCTCGATCGCGGTACCGATCGGCTCCTCGAACAGCATCCGCCAGGTGGCCTCGTCGCCGACCCTGGCCCGCAGTTCGGCCCGGCTCGGCAGCGGCCCGGTCAGGGTCGGGAAGATCCGTTCGGCCGCCGTCCGGATCCGGCCGTAGAACGCCTCCCACGCCGCGTACTCGCGGTCCGATCCGGTCAGCGCCGCGAAGGAGTCACGGGTGCGGTCCGCGCCGACCAGCAGCCCGGTGGGCCGCCCGCCGCGCACGGTCGGCGTGTACGAGGAGACGGTCCGCTTCCGCACGGCGAAGCGCAGTCCCAGCTCGCGGACGATCGTGTCGGGCAGCAGGGACACCAGGTACGAGTAGCGGGAGAGACGGGCGTCGACCCCGGCGAACGGCCGGGTGGAGATCGCCGCTCCCCCGGTGCGCCCGAGCCGTTCCAGGACGAGGACGGAGCGGCCCGCGCGGGCCAGATAGGCGGCGGCGACGAGGCCGTTGTGGCCTCCGCCGACGACGACGGCGTCGTACACGTCCCGGGAGAACTGCAGAGCTGCTGGCATGCCTCTTCGTAGCACGGCACCGGTGGCTCGACCAGAGGCCGGATCCGGCCCGACTCGCACGGCACCCCAGATCATCTGATACTTCCGGAAACGGACATCTGGTCGAGGTAAGCCGGAGGAGCCATGGACGACTATCCGCTGCTGAACGTGTTCTGGACCATGTGCTGGTTCTTCCTCTGGATCATGTGGTTCTTCCTGTTGTTCAGGATCGTCACCGACATCTTCCGGGACCACGAGCTGAGCGGCTGGGGCAAGGCGGGCTGGCTGGCCTTCTGCATCCTGCTGCCCTTCCTCGGCGTGCTCGTGTACGTCATCGCGCGCGGCACCGGCATGACCCGACGCGACGTAAAGCAGGCCAAGGAGTCCGAGGCCGCGTTCCAGGAGTACGTCCGCAAGGCCGCCGGCACCTCCGGCGAAGGCGGCGCCGCGACGGAACTCGCCCGGCTCGCCGAGCTGAAGGAGAAGGGCGCCCTCACCGACGCCGAGTACGAGCGCGCCAAGGCGAAGCTGCTCGCCTGAACCCGCACGGTGGAGCATGCGCGGACCGAGCGAGTCCGCGGGTGGGGGCGCGGGTGCGGGTGCGGGGTGAGCGTTCGGCGCAGAGAATGGCGCCGAACGGAAGAAAGGGACATAACGTGACTTCCCCACCGCCGCCTTCCGGCCCCCCGTCGGTCCCTCCCACCGGTCCGCCCACCGGACCGCCCTCGGGGCCGCTCTCCGGCCAGGCCACCCGCCCCGGAGTCGCCGGTCCCCCGTCCCCGCCCGAGCCGCCGCACGACGGCGGCGGCGGTGGAGGCGGCGGAGGCGGGGGTGAGGGCGCGGGCGGCCCCGGTGGCGGGAAGGGCGGCGGGACGCCGTGGTGGCGGTCGGTGCCGAAGGTCGCCTCGCTCACCGCCGTCGTCGTCGCGGCCGCCGCGCTCACCGTGCTCCTCGTCGGCCGGTCGGACGACAAGGGCGACACCGCCGGGTCCGGCGGCAGCGGGGAGGTCTTCCTGCAGAACACCTCCGCCTCCGGCCCCGACCCCTTCACGGCCTCCACCGCCCGCACGGACAGCGCGTCCGGGGCGGCCTCCCTGCCGCCGCGGACCGGCACGGCCGAGACCGCCACACCGCGGGTCTCGGGCTCCACGCCCGGCCTGTACGGCGGCACGCGCGCGTCGGCGAGCTGCGACGTCGAGCGGCAGGTCCGCTACCTCGCGGCCGAACCCGCCAAGAACGCCGCCTTCGCGCAGGTCCTCGGCCTGGAGGCGGACGCCGTGCCGGGGTACCTCCGCTCCCTGACGCCGCTCCAGCTCCGGGTCGACACCCGGGTGACCAACCACGGCTACACGTCGGGCGCCGCCACCCCGTACCAGGCGGTCCTCCAGGCGGGGACCGCGGTCCTCGTCGACGGCCGGGGCGTGCCCCGGGTGCGGTGCGCCTGCGGCAATCCGCTGACCGAGCCGGTGGCGCAGAAGGAACCGCGCACGACCGGCACCCCGTGGCCGAGCTACAACGCCTCCCAGGTCGTGGTGGTGGCGCCGTCGGTGACGGTGGTGAACGTGTTCGTCGTGTACGACCCCGACGACGGCGCCTGGTTCGCGCGGAAGCACGGCGACACCGGCCGGCACGACAAGCCGACCCCGCCGCCGCCCCGGCCGACGCCGACCACGACGTCGCCGTCCCCGTCCACGTCGTCCACGTCGCCGTCGGTCACCCCGACCTCGCCGGCGCCGTGCGTGACGGTGACCGGCGACGAGACGCCGACGCCGAGCGGCGGCGTGACGCCGTCCCCGTGCCCGTCCACGCTCTCGCCGACGGTGACGACGCCCACGCCGAGCCCGTCGACGGACTCGTCGTCGCCGTCCGACACCCCGTCGGACTCCCCCTCCGACTCGCCTTCCGACAGTCCGTCGGACTCGCCGCCGGACTCGCCGCCGGACACGGACACGCCGTCCGACGTGGTGGACACCACCACCGACGGCACGGACGGGCGTTCCGCGTCGGCCAGTTCGTCCTCCGGTCTGTCGCCGCTGAGCCCGTCCGGCTCCGCGTCCAGCTCGGGTACGGCCTCCCTGCCGGCCCCCGGCCCCGAGCGTCAGCCCGTGGCCTGAGGCTCCTCGCCGGTCACGTGGCCTCCTCCGTGGACCGGGAGGCGGGCCGCCGGGTCCTGAGCGTGGCGCGCAGGGTGCGCAGCCAGGTCCCCACCGGCAGCGGTCGGGCGGAGTCCTCCGCGTACCGCTGCCACAGGCGCTCGTCGCGGTCGGTGAAGTGCGTGGTCATCGTGGTGCCCCTCTCGGTCGGCCTGTCGGAAAGTGGCCGGTGGTGGACCGTCTCCGGCCTCGCCACCAGGCCACTGACGGAGAGTCTGTAGCCTTATTGGCCTGGACAGCAGAGCCAATGAGGAGTGATTGGCATGGCAGAGGGTCGTGTGGTCCACACCGCGGACCGCACCTTGTCGGGGCGGCAGCTGGCCTCGCTGCTCACGCCGCCGCCGGAGGGCCGGTTCGGCTACCGCGAGCTGGCGCGGGCGGTGCGGGAGGCGCTGCTCGACGGGCGGGTGGCGCTGCGGCTGCGGCTGCCCGCCGAGCGGGAGCTCGCGCAGGTCCTGGAGGTGAGCCGGACGACGGTGACGGGGGCGTACGACCTGCTGCGCGAGAGCGGGTACGCGCACAGCCGGCGGGGCGCGGGCACCTGGACGGCGCTGCCGGACGGGCAGGCGCCGACCTCGCTGGGGCCCTACCCGGCTCCGACGGACGAGGCGATCGACCTGGCCCTGGCCGCGCCGCACGCGCCGGGGGCCGAGCTGGCGGAGGCGCTGGCGGAGGCCGCGGCCGAGCTGCCGCGGTTCGCCACCGCGCCGGGCTATCACCCGTACGGCCTGCCGGAGCTGCGGGCCGCGGTGGCGGAGCGGTACACCTCGCGGGGCCTGCCGACCCGGCCCGAGCAGATCCTGGTGACGACCGGCGCGCAGCAGGCGCTGTCGCTGGTGCTCGCGCAGTTCGGGCGGCCGGGCGACCGGGTGCTGGCGGAGAACCCCTCGTACACCAACGCCCTCGACGCGATGCGGGGCCGCGGGATGCGGGTGACGCCGGTGCCGGTGACCGAGCACGGCTGGGACACCGGGCTGGTGGACGCGGCGCTGCGGCAGACCGCGCCGCGGCTGGCGTACCTCATCCCGGACTTCCACAACCCGACGGGGCGGCTGATGCCGCGCGAGCAGGGCCGGGAGCTGGCGCGGGCGGCGCGGGCGACGGGGACGTGGCTGGTGGTGGACGAGACGCTCACCGACATGGCGCTGGACGTGCCCGCCCCGGCGCCGTTCGCGGCGGCGGCCGGGATCGGCGGCGGCGAGCAGATCGTGTCGGTGGGCTCGCTGAGCAAGAGCTGCTGGGGCGGGCTGCGGGTCGGCTGGGTGCGGGCGTCGGCGCGGGTGGTGACGGAGCTGACCCGGACCCGGGTCACGGCCGACCTGGCGGGTTCGGTGCTGGACCAGCTGGTGGCGGTGGCGCTGATGCGGCGGCTGGAGTCCGTCGTCCACGCGCGCGTGGCGGAGCTGCGGCGGAACCGGGAGGCGCTGGGTCTCGCGCTGGCCCGGCATCTGCCGGAGTGGCGGTGGACGGTGCCGCCGGGCGGGATGTGCCTCTGGATCGACCTCGGGCGGCCGGTGGCGACGCAGCTGGCGGCGCGGGCGCTGCGGCACGGCGTGCGGGTGGAGGGCGGGGCCCGGTTCGGGGTGGATCCCGGGACGCACGAACACCGGCTGCGGATCCCGTACACCCTCCCGGAGGAGGTCTACGAGACGGCGGCGGAACGGCTGGCGGCGGCCCTGGAGGGGGCACCGGGACGGTTCGCGGATCCGGCGCTGCCGGAGTGGGTGGCGTAGCACCGGGCGGCCGGGGCGGGTGGCGTGGCAGGCGGCCGGGGCGGGTGGGGTGGCAGGCGGCCGGGGCGGGGCGCCCGGAAATATCCGGATGCCCGGCCCGCGGAACTGCCTGTACGGTCCAACGAGTGGAACCGTTGACTGAGAAAGAGATCCGTTCGTCGTTCGTGAACGCGACGAAGGGGGACGCCGCGCGGCTGAAGCTGCCGCTGGACTTCGCCGAGACGCCCTGGGAGGACCTGGACTTCCTGGGGTGGGTGGATCCGGGGGCGCCGCTGCGGGCCCATCTGGTGGTGCGCCGGGAGGACGGCCCGCTGGGGGTGACCCTGCGGGTGCCGGCGACGGGCCGGACCAGCGCCGTGAAGACCAGCATGTGCCAGATCTGCCTGACCGGGCACGCCTCCTCGGGCGTGACGCTGCTCGCGGCCCCGCTGGCCGGGGCGCGCGGCCGGGAGGGGAACACGGTCGGCGTCTACGTCTGCGCCGACCTGGCCTGCTCCCTCTACCTGCGCGGCAAGCGCGTCCCCAGGCTGCGCGGGCTGCGCCACGAGGAGACCCTGTCCGTGCCGGAGCGGGTGGCGCGTGCCATGGGGAACCTGGACGCGTTCCTCGCGCGCGTGACCGCGGGCTGAGCCCCGGGGCGGCCCGGCCGGGCCGCCCCTCCCCCACTTCTCTCCCGTGCGGGACGGGTCAGCGGAACGCCTGCTCGCCGGTGAGCGCCTTGCCGATGACCAGCGAGTGGACCTCGCTGGTGCCCTCGTAGGTGAGGACGGACTCCAGGTTGTTGGCGTGCCGCAGCACCGGGTACTCCAGGGTGATGCCGTTGGCGCCGAGGATGGTCCGGCACTCGCGGGCGATGGCGATGGCCTCGCGCACGTTGTTGAGCTTGCCCACGCTGATCTGCTCGGGCGTGATCTCGCCCGCGTCCTTCAGCCGGCCGAGGTGGAGGGCGAGCAGCATGCCCTTGCCGAGCTCGACGGACATGTCGGCGAGCTTCTGCTGGGTGAGCTGGTACGAGGCGAGGGAGCGGGCGAAGACGGTCCGGTCCTTCGCGTAGGAGATCGCGGCCTCCAGGCTGTCGCGGGCGGCGCCGAGGGCACCGAAGACGATGCCGAAACGGGCCTCGTTGAGACAGCCGAGCGGCCCGGAGAGACCGCGGGCGTCGGGCAGCATCGCGTCGGCGGGCAGCCGGACGTCCTCCAGCACCAGTTCGGCTGTGACGCTGGCCCGCAGCGACAGCTTCATGGTGATCTCGGGGGCGCTGAAACCGGGGGTGCCGGCCGGGACGAGGAAGCCGCGGACGCCCTCCTCCGTCCGGGCCCAGACCACGGCGACGTCGGCGACGGAACCGTTGGTGATCCACATCTTGGTGCCGTTGAGGATCCAGTCCGAACCGTCCCGCTTCGCGTTCGTCCGCATCGCACCCGGGTCGGAGCCGGCGTCGGGCTCGGTCAGTCCGAAGCAGCCGATGTACTCGCCGGCCGCCATCTTCGGCAGCCACCGCTGCTTCTGCTCCTCGGAGCCGTACTTCCAGATCGCGTACATCGCGAGCGAGCCCTGCACGGAGACCAGGGAGCGCAGGCCCGAGTCGACCGCCTCCAGCTCCATGCAGGCCAGGCCGTACGCCACCGCGCTGGTCCCCGCGCAGCCGTACCCGTCCAGGTGCATGCCGAGCACGCCCAGGTCGCCGAGCGTCCGGGCGAGTTCCCGTGCCGGGATCTGGCCCTTCTCGAACCAGCCGGCGATGTGCGGGCGCAGCTCGCGGTCCGCGACGGCGCGGACGGTGGCGCGGATCTCCCGCTCCTCGTCGCTGAGCAGGCCGTCGACGGCGAGCAGCGCGAGGGGGTGGGTGGGGCTGGACGGCGAGGACTTCACGGGCGGCCTCCTGGCGGCTGTGACGAGGGTCGTGCTCGGCGTGGCGTGCCGAAGCGTAGCCGCAGATTGGATTTTGGATCCAGTATTGAGAATCCAACCCGCAGCCCCTACGGTCCGGATTGGATCCAATCTCCGATGTCCTGGATCCCACGCCACCGGCCCACCCACCGAGGGAGCGCGGAATGCACACGGATCACCCCCGGGAGGCCGCCCCCGGCGCCCTGTCCGGCATCGTCGTCGCCGACTTCGGCCGGGTCCTCGCCGGCCCGTACATGACGATGCTCCTGGCCGATCTCGGCGCGGACGTCATCAAGATCGAGCGGCCGGACGGCGGCGACGACACCCGCGCCTGGGGCCCGCCGTTCGCGGACGGGCAGGCCACGTACTTCCTCGGGGTCAACCGCAACAAGCGGTCCGTGGCGCTCGACCTCACCGATCCGGACGGCCTGGCCGCGGCGCGGGCGATCGTCGACGGGGCGGACGTCCTGGTGGAGAACTTCCGACCGGGGACGATGGAGAAGCTGGGCCTCGGGTTCGAGGAGGTCCGCCGCACCAACCCGGGACTCGTCTACTGCTCGGTGACCGGTTTCGGCACCGACGGGGGCGCCGCGCTGCCGGGGTACGACCTCCTCGTGCAGGCCATGGGCGGCCTGATGAGCGTCACCGGCGAGCCGGGCGGGCAGGGCACGAAGGCGGGGGTCGCGCTCGTCGACGTCATCACCGGGCTCCACGCCGGGCTCGGGGTGCTGGCCGCCCTGCGCCACCGGGAGCGCACCGGAGAGGGGCAGCGCGTCGAGGTCTCCCTCCTGGGCTCGCTGCTCTCCGCCCTCACCAACCAGGCCGCCGCGCACCTCGGCGCCGGGGTCGTCCCGCGCGCGATGGGCAACCGGCACCCGAGCATCACCCCGTACGAGGTCTTCGAGGCGCGGGACCGGCCCCTGGTCCTGGCGGTCGGGAACGACCGCCAGTTCCGGGCCCTGTGCGAGCGGATCGGCCGGCCGGGGCTGGCCGAGGACCCGCGGTTCGCCACCAACACGGCCCGCGTCGCCCACCGCGAGGAACTGGCCTCGGAGCTCGCCGGACCGCTCGCGGGCCGCACGGCCGACGCCTGGTTCGAGGAGCTGACGGCGGCCGGTGTGCCGTGCGGGCCCATCAACGACCTGGCGGCGGCGTTCGAGCTGGCCGACCGGCTCGGCCTCGGGGCCCGCCTCCCCGAGGTGGCCGCCGGCCCCGGCCAGGTCGCGCACCCGGTCCGGCTCGGCGCCACCCCGCCCTCGTACCGGTCCGCTCCGCCGCGGCTCGGCGAGCACACCGCCGAGGTCCTGGCCGGAATCCCGCCTGTGGACAACTCGGCGGCGGGCCGTTGATCCGTAGGAAGATGACCGTCACCGACGGCGCCGATGGCCGCCGGTGCGCAGGTGACGCGGAGGGAAGGTCGGATCGATGAGCGGCGCGGTGGAGAGGCGACGGCCCCAGACGGCCCAGCAGTTCGTCCTGGCGGAGCTGCGGAGCGCCATCACGGGCGGCGAGCTCCGCCCGGGCGCGCCCATCCGGCAGGACGCGCTCGCCGCCCGGCTCGAAGTGAGCCGGGTTCCGCTCCGGGAGGCTCTCAAGACCCTGGAGGCCGAGGGCCTGGTCGTCCACCACGTGCACCGCGGCTACTTCGTCGCCGAGCTGTCCCTCGCCGACCTGGAGGAGATCTACCGCATCCGCGCCCTCCTGGAGACCGAGGCGGTCGTCCGGGCCATGACCCTCGCCCCGGACGACCTCGTCGCCACCCTGGAGGACATCCAGCACGAGGTCGAACGGGCCGCCGGGGCGGGCGACGTGACGGCGATGGCGGAGGCCAACCGCCGCTTCCACCTCACGCTGATCGACGCCTGCGGCATGCCCCGTCTGGTCCGTCTGATCACCACGCTCTGGGACGCCACCGACGCCTACCGCTCCCTCTACTACACCGACCCGGGCCACCGCGACCAGGCCGTCCACGAACACCACGCCGTCCTGTCGGCCCTCCGCGAGCACGACACGGACGCCGCCGTCCGCCGGCTCGACGACCACCGTGCCCACGCGGTGGCGGCACTGCGCGCGGTGCTGCCCCCGCACGAGGACTGAGACAGCGGGAGACACCGGAAGCCCCGGCCCGGCCTCCTCGTACGCCGGAGGAACCCGGGACGACACCGCGGACAGGTCAGGCCCAGGGGCCGACCACCTGGCCGGCGAGCACCTTTCGGTACCTTCTCGCGCCGCCCGGATAGCGAACTCGCCCCACCGCCACACACGTTGACTTCCGTACGGGAAGCCTCTTACGTTCGGCACCGAACCCGTCCGGCAATTCGACCCACGTTCGGAATATCGACCATTCGTGGTGCGAGAGCGGTCTCGCCTCCGGAAGGAACCCACCCCCCATGCACCGAACCGCGCGCTCTACCGGCGCGAGCCCTTCCCCTGCCCCAGCGCCCGGACACCGGACTTCGACGTCCCCGAGCACCTTCGGGTGCCCGCCCGGCATGGCCGCCGCGCTCGTGGCGGTGGTTCACGAGCGCCGGACGCCCGACCCGGCGTAGGTGGCGGCGCAGTGGTCCGCGGCCACACGGCGCTCCGCGCGATCGCCGGACCGTAGCCCGGAGTGCCGTCGGCGTTGTCCGGCGGCGCCCGCCGGCTCCCTGGGGGGGGCCGCCACGGCGGTGCCCGGGTCGGCCTCCCCACCTCCCACCCGAACGGCACCGGCTCCGTCGACGCCGACTCGGTGGGGCCGGCCCCGGGCACGTCGAACCAGCGGCGGGGTCCTCGACGGGAGGACAGCGCGGCGATCGTGCGGATGACCGCCGACGCCGTACCGCGACGCCTGGGGTTCCCGTCGGCGAGGGGCCTTCCACCGCGTCACCGGGCCGGCGACCCCGAGCGTGGGGGCGGAAGTCCGGCCGGGTGTCAACGACCGAGCAGTTCCCGTCTCTTCATCGAAAGGTGCACGATGTCCTCGTTCGTCAGCAGGCGGCGCCTGCTGCAGGCAGCCGGGGCCACGGTCGCCGCATCTGCCGCAGGATCCCTCATGGGCGCAGCTCCCGCGCAGGCGGCCGTTCCTCCCGCACGGGCCGACACAGGGGCCCTGGCACACCCCTTCGAACTCGGCCAGGTCCGGCTCACGGCAAGCCGGTGGCTGGACAACCAGAACCGGACGCGGAACTATCTGCGGTTCGTCGACGTCGACCGGCTCCTGTACAACTTCCGCGCCAACCACCGGCTCTCCACCAGAGGCGCCGCCGCCGTCGGCGGCTGGGACGCACCGGACTTCCCCTTCCGCACCCACGTCCAGGGGCACTTCCTCACGGCCTGGGCCCAGCTGTACGCCGCGACCGGGGACACCGTCTGCCGGGACAAGGCCACCTACATGGTCGCGGAGCTGGCGGCCTGCCAGGCCAACAACGGCGCCGCCGGTTTCAGCCCCGGGTACCTCTCCGGCTACCCCGAGTCCGACTTCACCGCGCTCGAACAGCGGACCCTGAGCAACGGCAACGTGCCGTACTACACCATCCACAAGACCCTCGCCGGCCTCCTGGACGTGTGGCGCCACATCGGCAGCGCACAGGCCCGTGACGTCCTGCTCGCCCTGGCCGGATGGGTCGACCGGCGCACCGGCAGGCTGAGCAGCCAGCAGATGCAGTCCATGCTGCAGACCGAGTTCGGCGGCATGAACGCCGTGCTGACCGACCTCTACCAGCAGACGGGCGACACGCGGTGGCTCTCCGTCGCCCAGCGGTTCGACCACGCCGCGGTGCTCGACCCGCTGGCGTCCGGCCAGGACCGGCTCAGCGGACTGCACGCCAACACCCAGGTGCCCAAGTGGATCGGGGCCGCCCGGGAGTACAAGGCCACCGGCACGACCCGTTACCGGGACATCGCCACCAACGCCTGGAACCTCACCGTCGGTGCGCACACCTACGCCATCGGCGGCAACAGCCAGGCGGAGCACTTCCGCGCCCCGAACGCCATCGCCGGCCACCTCGACCGGGACACGTGCGAGAGCTGCAACACCTTCAACATGCTCACCCTCACCCGGGAGCTGTTCGCGCTGGACCCGGACCGGGTCGCGCTGTTCGACTACTACGAACGGGCCTGGCTCAACCAGATGATCGGCCAGCAGAACCCGGCCGACGACCACGGCCACGTCACCTACTTCACTCCGCTCAGCCCGGGCGGCCGGCGCGGGGTGGGCCCGGCATGGGGCGGCGGCACCTGGAGCACCGACTACGGCACCTTCTGGTGCTGCCAGGGCACGGGCCTGGAGATGCACACCAGGCTGATGGACTCCGTCTACTTCCGCAGCGACAACACGCTGATCGTGAACCTGTTCGTCCCCTCGGTGCTCGACTGGTCGGAGCGGGGGATCACGGTCACCCAGACCACGTCGTACCCCGTCAGCGACACCACCACCTTGCGGGTCACCGGAAACGTCGGCGGAACCTGGGCCATGCGCATCCGCATCCCGAGTTGGACCAGCGGGGCCGCCATCAGCGTCAACGGCGTCACACAGAACATCGCCACCGACCCCGGCAGCTACGCCACCCTGAGCCGCTCCTGGGCCTCCGGCGACACGGTCACGGTCCGCCTGCCCATGCGGATCGTCATGCGAGCGGCCAACGACGACAGGAACGTCTCCGCGGTCACCTACGGCCCGGTCGTCCTGTCCGGCCACTACGGTGACGCCGCGCTCAGTTCCCTGCCGACGCTGAACACGTCCTCGATCACGCGGACCGGCAGCAGTTCGCTCGCCTTCACCGCCACCGCCGACGGCTCCGCCGTCGCGCTGGGCCCGTTCTACGACGCACACGGCCACAACTACACCGTCTACTGGAACGCGAGCGGCACCTTCCGCCTGGTCAACGCGGCCAGCGGTCTCCTGCTGGGCATCCAGAACATGTCCACGGCCGACGGCGGGCGCGCCCTGCAGTGGCCGGACAACGGCACCGCCGACCACGACTGGCACATGATCGCCGACGGCGCCGCGTTCCGCTTCCGCAACGCCCACAGCGGCAGGGTGCTCGGCGTCCAGGGCATGTCCACGGCGGACGGCGCGACCGTCCTGCAGTGGGCGGACAACGGCACCGCCGACCACAGATGGACGCTGCTCGACCAGGGAGACGGCACCTACAAGATCCGCAACGAGAACAGCGGAAAGCTGCTCGCCATCGCGAACGGCTCCACCGCCATCGGCGCGTTCGCGGTCCAGGCGCCGGACGACGGCACTGCCGACAACCGGTGGCGCGTCGTACGGAACTGAGCGTGGCGACTCCGGAGGCGGGCGGCGTACGCCTCTAGCCGATGGCACGAAGCAGTCGAAACGCTTCGACGTCGACATGACGCCGAGTCGCGCGTCCATCACAGGTCACCCAGCCACCCCGAGCCGCCCTTCCGGCGCTGGCGCCCCCGCTGCGACAGGTCCCCCAAAACATCAGGTCGCGCAAGCCATAGCGCCGTGAAGGGCGGCTTACGCTCTCTCACCAGACCGTCTACGTTATCGAAACGTTACCTTGACGCCCTGTTGTCACCGCCAGAAGGACGGCCTTAGTCTCACCGGACCATCGAAGCGCATCGACTCGGTCGGCTGAGGCCCTCCAGACACGAGACCACCGGACGACGCAGCGTCGACCCGCCGGTCGGATCGACGCAGACGAAGGGCCGCCGCGACATGACCGAGGACGACCAGCCCGCGTCCCGGGCACTGGGCGCCACGATCACCACGCAGCCCGCCGGCGGGAACGGCCACGGCACGTCCGCCACCGGCGGCGCGCCTGACGAGGCCCACGGAATCGTCTTCCGGAGCCGGTCGGCCGGACCGCGGCTCGCGCCCGGGCCCCGCACGGACCCGCACCCGAAAGGCAAGGACCCGTCATGACCCATGCCCCGCGTCTCTCCCGCAGGGGGCTGCTGGCCGCAGGCGCGGCCACGGCCGCACTCCCCCTGCTCACCCCCTCCGGCGCCTCCGCCGCATCCGCCCGCGGGGCCGAGCAGGTCCGGCACACGCCCTACGCGTTCCGCAACGCCGAGGTGGTCGGCGGCGGCTTCGTCACGGGCATCGTCTTCAACCAGCGCGAGCCCGGACTGGTGTACGCGCGCACCGACATCGGCGGCGCCTACCGCCTCGACCCGGTGTCCCGGCGGTGGATCCCGCTCACCGACTGGATCGGCTGGGACGAGTACGGACACACCGGCATCATCAGCGTCGCCACCGACGAAGTCGATCCCGACCGCGTCTACCTGGCGGCGGGCACGTACACCATGCCCGAGTGGGACCCGGGCATGGCGGCGATCCTGCGCTCGACCGACCGCGGCCGCACCTGGAAGACCACGCCCCTGCCGTTCCGCCTGGGCGGCAACATGCCCGGCCGGGGCATCGGCGAGCGGCTGGTGGTCGACCCCCACCGCAACCGCATCCTCTACCTCGGAGTGCGCGGAGGCCACGGGCTGTGGCGCAGCACCGACCACGGCAGGACCTTCGCGAAGGTGACCGGCTTCCCCAACGCGGGCGACTTCGTCCCCGACCCCACCGACCCCGACGGATACAACGGCGACAACCTGGGCGTGCTGCAGGTCGTCTTCGACAAGCGCACCGGCCGAGCGGGGAAGGCCACCCGGACCCTCTACGTCACCGTCGCCGACAAGGACAACATCCTGTACCGGTCGACCGACGCGGGAAGGACGTGGGAACGCGTTCCCGGGCAGCCCACCGGCTTCATCCCGCACCACGCGGTCTTCGACCACGTCGGCGGCTACCTGTACCTGGCGACCAGTGACACGGCCGGCCCGTACGACGGCTCCAAGGGCGACGTGTGGAAGCTGGACACCGCCGACGACACCTGGACCCGCATCAGCCCGGTCCCGTCCACCAGCGCCGACAACCAGTACGGCTACAGCGGCCTGACCATCGACCGGCAGAACCCGGACACCCTGATGGTGTCCACCCAGGTCAAGTGGTGGCCCGACTGCCTCCTCTTCCGCTCCACCGACGGCGGCGCGAGCTGGACCCGCGCGTGGGACCTGGGCCCGGACTCCGAGCGCACCCTGCGCTACGACATCGACATCTCCGCCGCCCCCTGGCTGACCTGGAACGCCTCGCCGTCGCTGCCCGAGATGGCCCCCAAGCTGGGCTGGATGATGGAATCCGTCCAGATCGACCCGTTCGACTCCGACCACTTCATGTACGGAACCGGCGCGACGATCTACGGCGCGGACAACCTGACCGACTGGGACAGCGGCGGCACGGTGCACCTGTCCGTGCGGGCCCAGGGGCTGGAGGAAACCGCCGTCCTGTGTGTGATCAGCCCGCCCGTCGGCGCGGCGCACCTGTTCTCCGGCGTGGGCGATGTCGGCGGCTTCCGGCACACGGACCTCCGCACGGCGCCGACGATGTACGACAGCCCGACCTTCGGCGGCACCCCGGCCCTGGACTACGCGGAGCTGGCGCCCCACACCCTCGTGCGGGTCGGCCACCCCACCAGCGGCTGGACGCAGCACTTCGCCGTCTCCACCGACGGCGGCAACACCTGGACGCCGTCGCGCGGCGAGCCGGCCGGCGTGACCGGGCCCGGGGTCGAGGACCAGGCGGTCGCCATCAGCGCCGACGGCAGACGGATCGTCTGGTCGCCGGCCGGCGCGCCGGTCAGCTGGTCCGACGACCACGGAGCGACCTGGACGGCGTCGAAGGGGCTGCCGGCGGGGGTCCCCGTGCGCTCCGACCGGGTGAACCCGTCGACGTTCTACGCCTACGACGCCGGCGTCTTCTACCTCAGTACGGACGGCGGTACGAGCTTCCACGCGACCACCGCGACGGGTCTGCCCACCGCGGGGAACGTCCGGTTCAAGGCGGTGCCGGGCCACGAGGGCGACATCTGGCTCGCCGGGGGCACCGACAAGCCCACCACCCCCACCCCCTACGGGCTGTGGCGGTCGACCGACTCCGGATCGTCCTTCACCAGGTTCGACATGGTGGACCAGGGAGACGTCGTGGGATTCGGCAAGGCCGCGCCCGGCGCCACGTACCCCGCCGTGTACACCAGCTCGCGCATCGGCGGCGTGCGCGGCATCTTCCGGTCCGACGACGCGGGCCGACACTGGGTGCGCATCAACGACGACCGGCACCAGTACGCCTGGACCGGCAACACCATGACCGGAGACCCGCGGATCCACGGGCGCGTCTACTTCGGGACGAACGGTCGCGGAGTCGTCTACGGCGACCCGAAGTGAGGTTCGGTTCTTCCCCCCGATGGTCTCGAAGCCTGGAGATGTCATGTATTTGTCACGTCGCGGCGTTCTGATCCTGGGCGCCGTCGGCGCGGCCGTCGCCGGAAGGCTTCCCGCGGCCTCGGCGGCCCGGGCCGCCGAGGCCGGGACGGCCGGCGCCACGGACGCTTCCGCACACACCGAGCGCCTGTAGCTGTCCGGCCAGGACGCCATCCCGGTCCCATCGAGCGCATCGCCGTAGACGCCCGCGCCGACGGCACGCCGCGTATCGACGCCCATCTGTCCGGTACGCGGGGACCGGACCGGCCGGCGGGAACGCGCCGTTCGGCGGGGGCGTCGCGCGGGAAGGCCGAAGGGGGGCCGACCGTCGTGTCCCGACCGACCTCGGGGGGTGCCGGTGGAGCAGCGCTGGGACGGTTCGGTCGTGCTGGAGGCCGGGCGGCTCCTGTTCCGGGGGAGACTGGGGACGACGCACGCCCATGCCCACGCGGCGGTGCAGGTGGTGGTCGTACGGTCCGGCACCGTGGAGCTGGCCGACCGGTACGGCGGGAGGCTCGCTGTCTCGGCGGCCGTCATACCGTCCCGGGCCACGCACTCCCTGCATGCCGAGGACGCCCAGGGGACGGTGGCCTACTACGACTCCGATTCGCACGTCGGGCGGGCGTTGCGGTCACGGTTCCCCACCGCGCCGGGTGATCGCGTCACGGACTGGACGGCCGCGGCCGTCCAGTCCGCGTGCCCGCCGGACGCGCCGGGCGGAGGGCGTGCGGCCGCGGCTCCCCATCCGGCGGTCGGCCGCGCCATCGACCGGGTCCGCTCCCGTCTCCACGGGCCGGTCACCCTGGAGGAGGTGGCGACGGCGCTGCACCTCTCGCCCAGCCGGCTCGGACACCTCTTCGCCGAGGAACTCGGGCTGCCCTTCCCGGCCTACGTGCGATGGGTCCGGATCCGGCGGGCGATCGAGCTCGTGCGTTCGGGGGCGACGCTGACCCAGGCGGCGTGCGGTGCGGGCTTCTACGACAGCTCGCACCTCACCCGGGTCGTCCACGAGATGTTCGGCATGGCTCCCTCGCAGCTCCTCCGTGACGTCCAGTGGGAGCCGGGTCCGCAGCGGATCCGTCCAAGCGGCCCGGGGCTCGCGGGCGCACCCTGACGCCATGGTCGGCAACCTCATCCGGTACGGATACGTCCCGTTTCTGCTGGTCGGCGTGAACGGCGCGGGCATCGCGCTCGTGGCCGCCGGCGCGTCGAAGGGGTGGCTGCTCGCCCTGCTCGGCGCCACCGTGGCGGCGTCGTTCGCGGCCGAGCGCCTCCTGCCCTATGCGGTCGAGTGGAACGCCCCCATGGCCGATCGCCGCCGGGACGTCGTCCACGCGGTCGTGAACGAGGCACTGATCCTCGCGAGCGTCGCGGCCCTGCCGGTGCTCGCCTCCGTCGTGACGGTCGTGGACGTGTGGCCCTCGTCGTGGCCGTTCGCCCTGCAGGTGCTGTCGGCGGTGCTCGTGGCCGACGCCGGCATCGCCCTGGTCCACTTCGCGAGCCACAAGGTGGGCCTGCTGTGGCGGTTCCACGCGGTGCACCACTCGGTGAAGCGCTTCTACGGCTTCAACGGACTGATGAAGCATCCCCTGCACCAGAGCGTGGAGCTGGCCGCGGGTGTCGCTCCTCTGCTGGTCGCGGGCATGCCGGTGGACGTCGCGGCGGCCCTGTCCCTGGCCGTGGCCGTCCAGCTGCTCCTGCAGCACTCCAACGCCGACTACCGGGTCGGGCCCCTGCGGTACGTGCTGTCGCTCAACGAGGGTCACCGTTTCCACCACCTGAAGTGGGCCGGTGTCGGCGACGTCAACTTCGGTCTGTTCACGCTGGTGTGGGACCGGATGCTCGGCACGTACTGCTTCGACCCCGGCCGGCGCTTCTCCAGCGCGGATCTGGGCATCGCGGCCAAGCCCGGCTATCCGTCGGGCTATCTGGCCCAGCTGTCGGAGCCGTTCCGTGAGCGGGGCGCGTGCACCTCGGGGACCGGCGACGGATAGTCACCCGTGCCCGAAGGGGCAGCCGCCCCTGCCGCGGGCCCTGGCGTCGTCGTCGAGGTAGAAGTTCGGGCGCTGGTCGGCGTCGTCGTAGTAGCGGTGGAAGACCGGGGTGATGCCGCCCGAGACGGGCGGCACGATCCAGCTCCAGTCTGCGGGGACGCCGCGGCCCTGCTTCTCCTCCCTGGCCACGTGGGTCATGAAGTGCCGGGACTCGGTGTGGTGGTCGCTGATCCTGACGCCGGCCTCGGTGAACGAGTGCAGCACGGCGACGTTGAGTTCGACCAGGGCGCGGTCGCGCCAGAGGGTGGTCTCGCTGCCGGTGTCGAGGCCGAGGCGCTCGGCGATGACGGGCAACAGGTCGTACCGGTCGGTGTCGACGAGGTTGCGCGCCCCGATCTCGGTGCCCATGTACCAGCCGTTGAAGGGCGCGAGGGGGTAGTCGACGCCGCCGATCCTCAGCCGCATGTTCGAGATCGCCGGGACGGCGTGCCAGCGCAGGCCGAGGTCGGCGAAGTCGGGGCGGTCGGGGTGCGTGAGGGGGACTTCGAGGACGAGGTCCCGGGGGACGTCGAACAGCCGGGGTCCGTCCCCGTCGGTCTCGACGACCCAGGGCAGGACGTCCCAGGCGCCTCCGGGCGCCTGCCAGCCGAGGCGCTTCACGGCTTCGGTGAAGTCCGCGTAGGCGGGGTCGCCGACGAGGGCGCCGTCGTCCTGGCGGTGGCCGGCGTAGCGGATGAGCTGGTCGTTCCACACCCGCGGGGCCCGGCGCGCGGGAGTGTCGGGGGCGAAGACGGAGATGACCGGCCGGATGCGACCGCCGTTGGTGGCCTGGCGCAGGTGGTCGCACAGGTGCCGGTGCAGCTCCTCGGCGGTGGAGGCCCGGCGGCGGTCCAGGACGCGCAGGCTCTTCCAGTACAGCCGGCCGATGCACCTGCTGGAGTTGCGCCAGGCGACGCGGGCTCCGAAGACGAGTTCGTCGGAGGTGTGGGTGTAGGTCCCGGTCTCGTCGATCTCCTCGCGTATCTGCCGCAGGCGCGTCGTGAGGGGGACGGGCTGGTCCGGATGCTCGCCGTGGTGGAGGCGTACGAACTCCTCCGCTTCGTCCGCGTCGGCCGCGCGGGGGTGCGGTCCGCCGGACGGCTCGGGGAGGGGAGCCGGCAGGACCGGGTCGTCGGCTGTGGTGTCGAGGGTGTAGATGCGCGCCAGAAGCGTTTCGGAGTTCATGGGTTCCTCGCGGGTGGTGCTCGGCTCCGTCAGCGGGCCGTGCGAAGGCGGGCTGGTGCGGGTGAGCGGTGAGCGTGACGCGATGGTGGACGCGGGCGCCCGGGCGGAGGGCATCGACGACGTCGGGGGTGGGGTCGTCTGCCGCCCGGGCGCCCGCGCCGGCGAAGGGGCCGGGCCGCCGGGCCGGCGGTGCCGTTCAGGCGCCCAGGTCGCCGGAGCGCGCCTGCCGGGCGATGGAGGTTCCGAACAGCTCGTCCCAGTACGGGGCCGAGATGCCGAAGCCCTTGGTGTCGTCGCGGAAGTGGTGGCGCATGTGGAGGGAGCGCAGGTGCCGCATGAGCCGGCTCCTGGGGGTGGCGAGGTGGAGGTAGAGGTGGAACAGGTCGTAGGTGAGATAGCCGAAGGTGTAGCCGGCGCCGAAGGTCAGCGGCAGTGAGCCGAGGCCGGAGGCAAGGTAGATCGTGCCCCCGACCATCGGGATGCTGAGGAGCGGGCTCAGGATGGAGCGGCGCGGGTCCGTGGGGTAGTCGTGGTGGACGCCGTGCAGGATGTAGTGCAGGCGTGCTCCGAAGCCCTTCTCGGGCTCGTAGTGGAGCACGATGCGGTGTCCCCAGTACTCCGACAGCGTCCATGTCAGGTACCCGGCGGCCGCCCATCCGGCCAGCGGCCAGCCGCCGGCGTCGCCGAGGGAGAACCAGACGCAGACGGCGATGACCGGGGTGAACATCGCGACGGTGGTGACCGGGTGCACGTGGATCAGGTGGTCGAGCCAGCGCGGGCCCACGACGGCGGGCGCGGTGCCCCGCCGGACGGCGCCCTTGTAGGTGCCGGGGCGGGCGGGTGTCTCGGAGCTCACGCCCCGGCTCCTTCCACGGTGGGGGCCTTCACCCGCGTCTCGTAGGCGATGCGGGCCTGGTAGTCGGTGGTGCGCAGCAGCTGGTCCGCCTTGAGGAAGCGGCCCATCGCGTCCCGCCAGGGCTGGGGCAGCAGGAACAGGGAGCGGGTGACGGGGTTGGTCCAGCCGGGCACGTACCGGTTGTAGACGGGGCGGCGGGCCGTGCGGAGGACGGCCCTGGCGATGTCGTCCGGGGTGAGCAGCGGGACGAAGCGGCCCTTGCCGACGCCGGAGGTGAGTTCGGTCTGGGCGGGGATGGGCAGGATGATGGACAGGTCCACGCCGGATCCGCGCAGTTCGGCGCGTACGCCTTCGGACAGGCCGACGACGCCGTGCTTGGCGGCGGAGTAGGTGGCGCAGCCGGGCAGGCCGATCATGCCGACGGCGGAGACCATGTTGATGATGTGGCCCCGTCCGCGCCGGCGCATCGGGCCGATCGCGGTCTTCATGCCGTTGAGGGTGCCGAGGAGGTTGACGCCGAGCTGGTGGGCGGTGTCCTCGTCGGACTCCTTCTCGAAGGGGCCGACGATCATCTCGCCGGCGTTGTTGACGAAGACGTCGATGTCGCCGAGGTCGGCCTCGACCGCCTTCCAGAACGCCTGGACGCTGGCCGGGTCGGTGACGTCCAGCGGGTAGGCGCGGGCGCCGATCTCGGCGGCGGCCTTGGCGGCGAACTCGTGGTCGCGGGCGCCGATGGCCACCTTGGCGCCGACGGCGACGAACTGCTCGGCGGTGGCGCGGCCGATGCCGCGGCTGCCGCCGGTGATGGCGACGATCTTGTTGCGCATGTCCCTGGGCACGGTGGAAGCCTCCAGAAGGGTGGTCGGTTCGGGCTGTGTCGGACGAGACGCGGAGGGCGCGGTCGTCAGGGGGCGTGCGCCGCGGCCTACGCGCCCACGGGTTCGGCCTCGGACGCGGTGAGGGTGATGTGCTCACCCAGCAGACCGCGCAGGATGAGGCCGATGGCCTCGATGAGCGCCTGGCAGGCGATCGGGTCGATGATCGCGGCGAGGCTGGGCATGCCGAGGTCGAAGCGGGCGGTGAACCGGACGGTGACCGCGTCGTCGTCGTGGCTGTGGACGGTCCAGGCGCCGTCGAACTGGTCGAAGTCGCCTTCGGTCTGGGTGAATTCGATGGTCAGGCCGGCCGCGTCGACGCGGTCGCGTTCGGACCAGCACAGGATGCCGTTGCGGAAGTTCACCGACCAGTCCGAGTCCAGGGTGTCGCCGCCGGTGTCGGTGACGGTCACCTCGCGCACGGCGTCGGTGTACTTGGGGTAGGCGGCGAAGTCCCGCAGCCGTTCGAAGACGGCGGGGGCGGTCGCGTCGGGTACGAGGGCGTCGAGGGTCACCTCGGGCATGTCAGCATCTCCCCTTCGTGGAGGCGGTGGTGCGGGCCAGGGCGGTGGCGGCGGCGGTGAAGGCGCGGGTGATCCGGTCCAGGTCGGCGGGCGTGAGCACGGCCGGCGGGGTCAGGCGTACGACTCGGTGGGCGTTGAGGGAGTGGTTGACCAGCAGCCCCGACTCCAGGAGGTGCAGGACGAGTTCGCCGGCGGCGCCTTCGTCGCACAGCTCGATGCCCAGCAGCAGGCCGCGGCCGCGGATGTCGACCACCGCGCCGCCGAGCAGCGGCGCCAGCGCCGAGCGGAGGCGGTCCAGCAGGTCCTCGCCCAGGGTGCGGGCCCGCTCCACCAGGCCCTCGTCCCGGATCGCGGCGACGGCGGCCGCGGCGGCGGCCATCGCGACGGGAGAGGCGGCGAAGGTGGAGGTGTGCAGGAACGGGTCCTTGTCGAACGGCGCGTACGCCTGCGGGGTGGCTACCGCGGCGGCGACCGGGATCACGCCGCCGCTGAGGTTCTTGCCGACCAGCAGCACGTCCGGCCGTACGTCCTCGGTGTCGGCGCCCCACCAGGTGCCGAGACGGCCGAGGCCGGTCTGGATCTCGTCGAGGACGAACATCGCCCCGTGTTCGGCGCACAGCCGCTGCACGCGGGTGAGGTAGCCGGGCGGCGGCACGACCACGCCCCCCTCCCCCTGCACGGGTTCGAGGATGACGCAGGCCGGCTCGCCGCCGGCGAGCGCCCGTTCGAGGGCGTCGGCGTCGCCGTAGGGCACGTGTTCGGCGGGCAGCAACGGGCGGAACGGGTCCTGGTAGAGGGGTTTGGCGGTGACGGCGAGCGCGCCGGTGGTCTTGCCGTGGTAGCCGCCGGTCGCGGAGATCAGCCGGTGCCTGCCGTGCGCGCGGGCCAGTTTGATCGCGGTCTCGGTCGCCTCGGCCCCGGAGTTGACGAAGTGGACCCGTTCCAGGCCGGGCGGCGTGACGGCGGCGAGCGCGGCCGCCGCGGTGGCCGCGGCCGGCTCCAGGAGCAGCCGGGTGGCCATCGGATGCCGCCGGATCTGCTCGACGACGGCGTCCACCACCCGGGGGTGCCGGTGGCCGAGGAGGAAGACCCCGTACCCGCCGCAGTCCAGGTACTCCTTGCCGTCCGCGTCCCACACCCGGCTGCCCTCGGAGGCGACCTCCATGGCGGCGCCGGTCAGCGAGGCCAGGCGGGCCCGGCCCTTGCTCAGGTGGCGGCGGTAGACGCCCAGTACCTCCGCGGCCGACGCGTGGACGGCGGCCGGGGGCGCGACGGGGGCGGGGGCGGGGGCGGGGGCGGGGAGCGTCAGCT
>NZ_JOGX01000078.1 GCF_000719555.1 Streptomyces sp. NRRL F-5727 | reverse complement strand
GGCCGCACCTGCCGCTCCGGCCGCCGCCGTGCCCGCCCCGGCGCCGGCGCCCGCCGCCGCTCCGGCCGCGGCCCCGGCGAAGCCCGCCCCGGCCGCGGCTCCGGCCGCCGTGAAGCCGGCCCCGGCGCCCGCCGCCAAGGCCGCCCCGGCCGCCGAGGCGCCCGCCGGCCCCGAGCTGATCACGCTCCGCGGCCCGGCCGCCGCGGTCGCGAAGAACATGAACGCCTCGCTCGAGGTGCCGACGGCCACGTCCGTCCGCGCCGTCCCGGTGAAGCTCCTGTTCGACAACCGGATCGTCATCAACAACCACCTGAAGCGCGCCCGGGGCGGGAAGATCTCCTTCACCCACCTCATCGGCTACGCCATGGTGCAGGCGATCAAGGCCATGCCGTCGATGAACTACTCCTTCGCGGAGAAGGACGGCAAGCCGACCCTGGTCAAGCCGGAGCACGTGAACTTCGGTCTCGCCATCGACCTGGTGAAGCCGAACGGCGACCGCCAGCTCGTCGTCGCGGGCATCAAGAAGGCCGAGACGCTCAACTTCTTCGAGTTCTGGCAGGCGTACGAGGACATCGTCAAGCGCGCCCGCGTGGGCAAGCTGACGATGGAGGACTTCTCCGGCGTCACCGTCTCCCTGACCAACCCCGGCGGCCTCGGCACGGTCCACTCCGTGCCGCGTCTGATGCCCGGACAGTCGGTCATCATGGGCGTCGGCTCGATGGACTACCCGGCCGAGTTCCAGGGCACCTCCCAGGACACCCTGAACAAGCTGGGCATCTCCAAGGTCATGACCCTGACCTCGACCTACGACCACCGGGTCATCCAGGGCGCCGCCTCCGGCGAGTTCCTGCGGATCGTCGCGAACCTCCTCCTCGGCGAGAACGAGTTCTACGACGAGATCTTCAAGTCGCTGCGGATCCCCTACGAGCCGGTCCGCTGGCTCAAGGACATCGACGCCTCCCACGACGACGACGTCACCAAGGCCGCCCGCGTCTTCGAGCTGATCCACTCCTACCGGGTCCGCGGCCACGTCATGGCCGACACCGACCCGCTGGAGTACAAGCAGCGCAAGCACCCCGACCTGGACATCACCGAGCACGGCCTCACCCTGTGGGACCTGGAGCGCGAGTTCGCGGTCGGCGGCTTCGCCGGCAAGTCGATGATGAAGCTCCGCGACATCCTCGGCGTGCTCCGCGACTCGTACTGCCGCACCACCGGCATCGAGTTCATGCACATCCAGGACCCGAAGCAGCGCAAGTGGATCCAGGACCGCGTCGAGCGTCCCCACGCGCGCGTGGAGCGCGAGGAGCAGCTCCGCATCCTCCGCCGCCTGAACTCGGCCGAGGCGTTCGAGACCTTCCTGCAGACGAAGTACGTCGGCCAGAAGCGCTTCTCCCTGGAGGGCGGCGAGTCCGTCATCCCGCTGCTCGACGCGGTCATCGACTCCGCCGCCGAGTCCCGCCTGGACGAGGTCGTCATCGGCATGGCCCACCGCGGCCGCCTGAACGTCCTCGCCAACATCGTGGGCAAGTCGTACGCGCAGATCTTCCGCGAGTTCGAGGGCAACCTCGACCCGAAGTCGATGCACGGCTCCGGCGACGTGAAGTACCACCTGGGCGCCGAGGGCACCTTCACCGGTCTCGACGGCGAGCAGATCAAGGTCTCCCTGGTCGCGAACCCCTCCCACCTGGAGGCGGTCGACCCGGTCCTGGAGGGTGTCGTCCGCGCCAAGCAGGACGTCATCAACAAGGGCGGCACGGACTTCACCGTCCTGCCGGTGGCCCTGCACGGCGACGCGGCCTTCGCGGGCCAGGGCGTGGTGGCCGAGACCCTGAACATGTCGCAGCTGCGCGGCTACCGCACCGGCGGCACGGTCCACATCGTCATCAACAACCAGGTCGGCTTCACGGCGGCTCCCGAGTCGTCCCGCTCCTCCATGTACGCCACCGACGTGGCCCGCATGATCGAGGCGCCGATCTTCCACGTGAACGGCGACGACCCGGAGGCCGTGGTCCGCGTCGCGCGGCTCGCCTTCGAGTTCCGCCAGACGTTCAACAAGGACGTCGTGATCGACCTCATCTGCTACCGCCGCCGCGGTCACAACGAGGGCGACAACCCGCAGTTCACCAACCCGCAGATGTACAACCTGATCGACAAGAAGCGTTCGGTGCGCAAGCTGTACACCGAGTCGCTCATCGGTCGCGGCGACATCACCCTGGAAGAGGCGGAGCAGGCGCTCCAGGACTTCCAGGGCCAGCTGGAGAAGGTGTTCGCGGAGGTCCGCGAGGCCACCGCCGCCCCGGTGCCGGCCCATGTGCCGGACGCGCAGGCCGAGTTCCCGGTCGCCGTCACCACCGCGGTCTCCCAGGAGGTCGTGAAGCGGATCGCCGAGTCGCAGGTCAACATCCCGGAGCGGGTCACGGTCCACCCGCGTCTGCTGCCGCAGCTGCAGCGCCGCGCGGCCTCGATCGACGACGGCACCATCGACTGGGGCTTCGGCGAGACGCTCGCCATCGGCTCCCTGCTGATGGAGGGCACCCCGGTCCGCCTGTCGGGCCAGGACTCCCGCCGCGGCACCTTCGGCCAGCGCCACGCGGTCCTGGTCGACCAGGAGACCGGCGAGGACTACACCCCGCTGCTCTACCTGACCGAGGACCAGGCCCACTTCAACGTCTACGACTCGCTGCTCAGCGAGTACGCGGCGATGGGCTTCGAGTACGGCTACTCGCTGGCCCGCCCGAGCTCCCTGGTGGTCTGGGAGGCGCAGTTCGGCGACTTCGTCAACGGCGCCCAGACCGTCGTCGACGAGTTCATCTCCTCGGCCGAGCAGAAGTGGGGCCAGACCTCCGGCGTCACCCTGCTCCTGCCGCACGGCTACGAGGGCCAGGGCCCGGACCACTCGTCCGCCCGCCCGGAGCGCTTCCTCCAGATGTGCGCCCAGGACAACATGACGGTCGCCATGCCGACGCTGCCGTCGAACTACTTCCACCTCCTGCGCTGGCAGGTGCACAACCCGCACCACAAGCCGCTCATCGTCTTCACCCCGAAGTCGATGCTGCGCCTGAAGGCCGCGGCGTCCAAGGTGGAGGAGTTCACCACCGGCGGCTTCCGCCCGGTCATCGGCGACGAGACGGTCGACCCGGCCGACGTCCGCAAGGTCGTCTTCTGCGCCGGCAAGGTCTACTACGACCTGGAGGCCGAGCGGCAGAAGCGCGGCGACAAGGAGACCGCGATCATCCGTCTGGAGCGCCTGTACCCGCTGCCGGGTGCCGAGCTCCAGGCCGAGATCGCCAAGTACCCGAACGCCGCGAAGTACATCTGGGCGCAGGAGGAGCCGGCGAACCAGGGTGCGTGGCCGTTCATCGCGCTCAACCTGATCGACCACCTCGACCTGGCGGTCGGCGCGGACATCCCGGCGGGCGAGCGCCTGCGCCGGATCTCCCGCCCGCACTCCTCGTCCCCGGCGGTCGGCTCGGCCAAGCGTCACCAGGCGGAGCAGCAGCAGCTGGTCAACGAGGTCTTCGACGCCTGACGTCGGCACCCCGTACGGAGGCCCGGCACCCCACCAGGGGTGCCGGGCCTCCGGCCTGACCGGGCGGGCCTATCCTGGATCGCATGTACTTCACCGACCGTGGCATCGAGGAACTGGAGAAGCGGCGCGGCGAGGAGGAGGTCACCTTCGAGTGGCTCGCCGAGCAGCTGCGGACCTTCGTCGATCTCAACCCCGACTTCGAGGTGCCGGTCGAGCGCCTCGCGACCTGGCTGGCCCGTCTCGACGACGAGGACGACGACGAGTAGGCACGCACCTGCCGGAAGGCCCCCTCCCACGCGCGTGGGAGGGGGCCTTCCGGCGTCCTGCGCGGGTCAGTGCTCGCGCAGCCGGTCGTAGGCGAGGCCGAGGGCGCCGTGGACGACGAGGAGCGCTCCGGCGGCGGTCCAGCCGCCGGAGCGCCGGCGCAGGCCCCACAGGAGCAGCGGCACGCCCACGGCGAGCTGGGCGCCGCCCAGGAGCCGTGCCCGGGGGCCGCGTACGTACGGCCCGAGGGGGCCCTCCTCCACGGCGTCGAGCTCGTCGAGGACGGCGCCGCGCCATCCGGGCCACTCGAGCTGCTCGGCGCCGCCGGCGAGGGCCGCCTCGCGGAGCCGGTCGGGGGTCTCGCCGGGGTCGATGCCGGCGGGCAGGTCGAGGCCGGTGCGGGCGAGGACGGCGACGAGGCCGACGAGGCGGGTACGGGCGTCGGCCTCGGGGTCGGGGAGGGTGAGCGGCTCCAGGGCCTGGACGTCGAGGACGGGGTCGAGGGCGAGGCGGTCGGCGAAGGTCCGCATGGCCTCGTCCTCGCCGACGGGGGTGCCGTCCGCGAGCCAGGTGTAGCCGACGGTGCGGCGGAAGCCGGCGGCGAGGGTGAGGCCGGCGCGGTCCCCGTCCCACCAGAGCGCCAGGACGGGCCAGCTGGCGGCGGAGACGGCGAGGGCGGTGGCCCAGCCGGTGACGACCCGCTCGACCGGCTCCGCGCCGTCCTGCCAGGGCTTCCCCTCCGGTACGAGGACGCTCCAGTCGGCTCCGGCGGGGGCGAGGAGCAGCCGCTCCCGCAGGAGCTGGGCGGGCGGCCGGACCGCCGTGGGGTCGGCTCGGCACAGCAGCAGCGCCCCGGCGGGGCTCGGTCCGGATGTCGCGTTCATGGGCCCTACGCTAGGCCAGTTTGTCCGGGTACCGAGGTCTTTGCTCCGACCCTGTCAGGGATGAATCAGGGTTGACTCCGTCACACCGCGATATATCGTGAGTCTCGAAGTCGCGATATGTTGCGTCGGCTTGAAGGAATGCTTCGAGGAAACGGGAGGTCCGCACCATGACCGAGTGGTCCGTCACCGAGCCGGTGAAACTCGTGCCCGACGGTCCCGTGACGCGGCTGCGCATCCGCGTCGTGGGCGGTGCGGTGAACGTGGTGGGCACCGACGAGAGCACGGCACGGGTGGAGGTCTCGGAGATCGAGGGCCCGCCGCTGATCGTCAGCCAGGAGGGGCCCACCCTCACCGTCACCTATGAGGACCTGCACTGGAAGGGCATCCTCAAGTGGCTCGACACCAAGGCCCACCGGCGCCGGGCGGTCGTCTCCGTCGCCGTCCCGGCCGGCGCCGAGGTCGAGGTGGGCGCGGTCATGGCGGACACGGTGGTCTCCGGTCTGCGGGGCCGCACCGAGGTGCGCGGGGTGACCGGTGCCACGACGCTCGTGGGGCTCTCCGGCCCGGTCCGCGCGGAGAGCGTCTCGGGCGCCCTGGAGGCCCAGTCGGTGACCGGCGCGCTGCGGGTGAGTTCGGTGACCGGTGACGTGACGGTGATCGAGGGCTCCGGCTCGGCGGTACGGGCGGAGACGGTCAGCGGGGACATGGTCCTGGACCTGGACCCGGCGCCGGCCGGGGCCCCGCCGGCCGACATCCGGCTCGCCAGCGTCTCCGGCGAGATCGCCATCCGGCTGCCGCACCCGGCGGACGCCCGGGTCGAGGCGAGCACCACCAGCGGCTCCCTCTCCAACGCCTTCGAGGACCTGCGGGTGGCCGGGGACTGGGGCACGCGGTCCCTCAGCGGGACGCTCGGCGCCGGCAGCGGCACGCTCAAGGCGACCACGGTCTCCGGCGCGATCGCCCTGCTCCGCCGTCCGGAGTCCCCCGAGGACCCGGAGCCCACGCCCACCGCCCCCGCGTCCGGAAAGGTGCTCTGAACATGGCCCCCGTCTTCGCCCACGGCCGACTCCGTCTCTACCTGCTCAAGCTGCTCGACGAGGCCCCCCGCCACGGCTACGAGGTGATCCGGCTCCTGGAGGAGCGCTTCCAGGGGCTGTACGCGCCCTCCGCCGGCACGGTCTACCCCCGGCTCGCCAAGCTGGAGGCCGAGGGCCTGGTCACCCACACCAGCGAGGGCGGCCGCAAGGTCTACTCGATCACCGGCGCGGGCCGCACCGAGCTGGCCGGCCGGGAGGCCGAACTCGACGCCCTGGAGCGGGAGATCCGGGACTCCGTCGCCGAGCTGGCCGCCGAGATCCGCGAGGACGTACGGGGCGCGGCCGGCCGGGTGCGCAGCGAGATGCGCGCGGCGGCGAGCCGGACCCGGACGGCGGAGGGCGGCGCCTTCTCCGACGCCAAGGAGGAGCTGCGCAAGGCCACCCGGGAGTGGAAGGAGCAGACCCGGCAGGCGAAGGAGGAGGCCCGCTCGGCGAAGCTCCAGGCGAAGGAGTTCCAGCGCATCGCCCAGCAGGTGCAGGACGAGGTCCAGAACCGGTTCGCCAAGGGCGAGTGGCCGCAGGCCGTCTGGGAGGGCCTGTCCGGGATCACCGCGCAGCTGGGCGACCTCGTCCAGGGCCACCACCCCAAGGCCCGGGCGGGCGCCGCGGACATGCCGCCGGCCGCCCCGGAGACGGGCACGGCGGGCACGACGGCCGGGGCGGGCGCGGCGGCGGAGACGCCCGCGTGGGCGGCGGAGTCGTCCGGGTCGGGGCAGCCGGGCCGGGATCTGGACCGGCTGCTCGACCGGTTCCGGGACGAGATCCGGGACGCGGCCCGCGACCACGGGGTGACGGAGTCCCAGCTCGCGGAGGCCCGCGACCACCTGGTCACGGCCGCGACCCGGATCACCGGGATACTCCACCGCCGCTCGGGCGTCTGAGCGGCGCCCGCCGCCGGGTCAGGGGCGGGCGGCGGTCCGGGTCACGGTGACGGTGACCCGGGCGTCCGGGACGGCGAGCACGCGGACCCGGCTCCGGTCCCGGTCGCGCAGGACGAGGGCGCCGCGGGCCGCGACCTTCCAGTCGCCGGGTGGCAGCGCCAGCTCGGTGACGCGGGAGCCGCGGGGCCCGGCGGCCCGGTACTCCAGGCGGTAGACGCCGGCCGCCGGGTCGTACGCGGCGGAGCCCACGCGGCCGGCGACGGCCTCCGCGTAGGGCTCGGCGGTCAGCTCCTTGTTGGTGCGGAAGGCGCCGGTGGAGTCGACGGCGCAGTAGCCGCCGCCGTAGCACCACTCCCAGCCGGTCCAGCCGGAGCCGTAGCGGCCGAGTGAGGCCATGGCCTCCCGGTAGAAGCGGTTCATGTTCGGGGCGGAGTTGTTGAGCGGCCCCCACTCCCCCACCACCACGGGGACCTTGTGCTCCTTGGGGTACAGGGTGATCGCCGCCTCGTAGTTCTCGATCCACCGGGCCGAGGGGTCGTAGTCGCCGCCCGCCTCCATGGTGCCGTTGTAGAAGTGCGGGGCGTAGACGACCTTCGGGTCGTCGATCCGCCCGAGCCCGGTCGGGACGCCCTCGCCCACGATCGGCGTCGGTTCGACGAAGAGCCAGGAGTCCTGGTCGACCGAGCGGATCGCGTCCGCGATCCGGTTGTACATCGGGGTGATCTGGTCCCGTTCGATGCGCCGGGCGGCCGTCGCCAGGTCCTCGCCCTCGCGCAGTTCGCCCATCGGTTCGTTGATCAGGTCGTAGCCGAGCACGGCCGGGTGGTCCTCGAAGCGGTCGGCGAGCACCCGCCACATGCGGGCCTGGGCCTGCCGCAGGTCCTCGTCCTCGTAGAGGTGGGTGAAGGCGCGCTGGACGGCGGGCTCGAAGTACTCGGAGAACCAGTCGTCGGGGCGCGGGGTGAAGGGGAGTCCGTCGGTCCGGGTGGCCCAGGCGGGGATGCCCCGGTGGTCGAAGGCGGGGCCGAAGACGTCCTGGTGGGCGTCGAGGACCACCTTGACGTCGTGCGCGGCCGCCCAGTCCAGGACCTGCTCGATCGTGCGGAGGTAGCGGTGGCTGTACTGCCCCGGGCGGGGCTCCAGGTCGTCCCAGAAGACCAGCAGCCGGGCGGTGTTGAAGCCCTTGGCCCGCATGTCGCGGAAGTGCTTCTCGGTGACGGAGGAGAGGGCGGCGTCGCCGCTGTGCGCCTTGTCCCCGACGTTCCAGCCGCGCAGGGTGAGGACGCGGCCCCGGGAGTCGGTGAGGTCGGGGATCCCGTCGCCGCCGGTCTCCGCGGCGGGCGCGGGCTCCGTACGGGCGGCGGTGGGTTCGGCGGTCGCGGTGGCGGCGGGTGCGAGCGTGGCGAGCAGGGAGGCGGCGACGGCGGTCGCCACGAGAGTGGTGCGCGACAAGCGGGACACGGAGGACCTCCGGCACGAGGAAGTGAGCGTTGTTCACGTTTCACGTGCCGGAGATCCCATCAGGTCGACCGACCCGTATCAAGAGGTCGTCAGCACGATCTTTCCGAAGAGGTCGCCGGCGGCCATCTTCTCGAAGCCCTCGCGGGCCCGGTCCAGCGGCAGCACCTCGTCGATCACCGGACGGACCCCGGTGGCCGCGCAGAAGGAGAGCAGGTCCTCCAGCTCGTCCTTGGAGCCCATGGTGGAGCCGACCACCTTCAGCTCCAGGAAGAAGATCCGGGTCAGTTCGGCGTGCGAGGGCCGGTCGCCGCTGGTGGCGCCGGAGATCACCAGGGTGCCGCCGGGGCGCAGGGACTTCACCGAGTGCGACCAGGTGGCGGCGCCGACGGTCTCGATGACGGCGTCCACCCGCTGCGGCAGCCGGGCGCCGGGCTCGTACGCCTCGACGGCGCCGAGCTCCACGGCCCGCTTCCGCTTGGCCTCGTCCCGGCTGGTGGCGAAGACCCGCAGCCCCGCGGCCCTGCCGAGGACGATCGCGGCGGTGGCGACGCCGCCGCCGGCGCCCTGGACGAGGACCGAGTCGCCGGGGCGGACACCGGCGTTGGTGAAGAGCATCCGGTAGGCGGTCAGCCAGGCGGTGGGCAGACAGGCGGCCTCGGCGAAGGAGAGCTCCTTCGGCTTGCGCAGCACGTTCCAGCGGGGGACGCTGACGCGCTCGGCGAAGGTGCCCTGGTAGCGCTCGGTGAGGATGGAGCGGGGCTCGTCCGGTCCGACGCCGTGGCCGGTCTGGCCGATGACGGAGTGCAGGACGACCTCGTTGCCGTCCTCGTCGATCCCGGCGGCGTCGCAGCCGAGGATCATCGGCAGCTTCTCCTCGGGCAGTCCGACCCCGCGCAGCGACCACAGGTCGTGGTGGTTGAGCGAGGCGGCCCTGACGGTGACGGTGGTCCAGCCGGGACGCTCCACGGGCTCGGGGCGTTCGCCCAACTCGAGGCCGTTCAGGGGCTGGTCGCGGTCGATTCGGGCAGCGTAGGCAGCGAACATGGCCTCGACCCTAGGCCGCCGCGGCGACCGCGCGGAACCACACACCGGTGTGACGCGCGTCCCCTCCCGGAACAGCGGCGACGGGCCGTCCCGGAGGCGTCATGCGAGAGGGCCCCGCCCCGGTCCGATGCGGCGGACCGGGCGGGGCCCTCCCAGGGGCTTCCGCGACGGGTGTCAGCGGCGGGCGACGCCCTCGGCGCGCGCGGCGGCGGCGACCGCGGCCGCGACGGCCGGGGCGACCCGGTCGTCGAACGGCGACGGGATGACGCAGTCGGCGGCGAGCGCGTCACCGACGACACCGGCGATGGCGTCGGCGGCGGCGATCTTCATGCCCTCGGTGATCCGGGAGGCCCGGACCTGGAGCGCGCCGGCGAAGATGCCGGGGAACGCGAGGACGTTGTTGATCTGGTTGGGGTAGTCCGAACGGCCGGTGGCCACGACCGCCGCGTACTTGTGCGCGACGTCGGGGTGCACCTCGGGGTTCGGGTTGGCCATGGCGAAGACGAAGGCGTCCTTGGCCATGGAGGCGACGGCCGCCTCGGGGACCGTGCCGCCGGAGACGCCGATGAAGACGTCGGCGCCGGCGAGGGCGGTCTCCAGGGAGCCCGCGAGGCCGGCCTTGTTGGTGAGGCCGGCGATCTCGCGCTTGACGTCGGTGAGGTCCTCGCGGTCGCTGCTGACGACGCCCTTGCGGTCGGCGACGCAGACGTCGCCGATGCCGGCCGACAGCAGGAACTTCGCGATGGCCACGCCGGCCGCGCCCGCGCCGGAGATGACGGCGCGCAGGTCGCCGAGGGTCCGGCCGGTCAGCTTCGCCGCGTTCCGCAGGGCGGCGAGGGTGACGATGGCGGTGCCGTGCTGGTCGTCGTGGAAGACCGGGATGTCGAGCCGCTCCTGGAGCTTGCGCTCGATCTCGAAGCACCGCGGCGCCGAGATGTCCTCCAGGTTCACGCCGCCGAAGGACGGGGCGAGCCGGACGACGGTGTCGACGATCTCGTCGGTGTCGGTGGTCGCGAGGGCGATCGGGACGGCGTCCACGCCGCCGAACTGCTTGAAGAGGATCGCCTTGCCCTCCATCACCGGGAGGGATGCCTCCGGGCCGATGTCGCCGAGGCCGAGCACCGCGGTGCCGTCGGTGACGACGGCGACGACCTGGGACTTCCACGTGTAGTCGTGGACCAGCTCGGGCTGCTCGGCGATGGCGGTGCACACCTTGGCGACGCCGGGGGTGTACGCGAGGGACAGGTCGTCCTTGTTGCGGACGGGGACGGTGGCCTGGATGGCCATCTTGCCGCCGCGGTGGAGAGCGAAAGCCGGGTCGAAGGGCTCCTCGGGAGCTCCTTCCGTACCGCTCTCGCTGCGAGGATTGACGATCTCCGCTGCCATGTGGGTGAGACCCCTTATGTCTGTTGTCGAGGGTTGCCGCTCCTGGTGTGGAGCGGTGGGCGGGTCCCGCGGCCGCCGTGTCGGGCAGCCGCGCGGGCGCGCCGCACAACGCGCCCTGAGCCCCGGATGAGGGGTGTAAGGATCCTTCTTACCGGACATGGGGTCCCGCAGACGAGTCCGTTTGCCCTCGGTGACACGACTCATACGTACTGCTTCCGGACGCGGACGGAGAGCGACTCGTCACCCGTTATCAGGAAACATGCCGGCAGCGCCCGTTTGGCTCTGTTCGTGCCGTCCGAATGGCGAGATCCACCGCAGATTCTTCGGTGAAAGGGGAAGGCTGCGAAAGATGATCCGGCCTTGATGTACCGGCCTGTCGGGGTTCGGGCGCGACCCGTTATCCGATTTTGACATCCGTGGCCGTCGGTTTGAGGCGGTCCGAATGGCAAGATGCCGTAATCACACGAGGTCGCGACACTCGAAGATGCGTACGCGACCATTGGCAACGCCTATGGCAACTCCCTCATACGCCGGAGGATCCCGACCATGACCGCACGCTCCACGCGCTGTACGACCGCTGCCAAGACCCGCACGTCCCGTCTTGCCGCGGTCGCCGCCATCGCGGTCGCCGGCTCCGTGCTGCTGACCGCCTGCGGCGACCAGACCGACGGCGGCTCGACGAAGGAGGGCGGCACCGCCGCCAACTCCGCCCCGCTCTTCTCCAAGCTGCCCGCCGACATCCAGAAGGCCGGCGTCATCAAGGTCGGCACGGACGCCTCCTACGCTCCGATGGAGTTCACCCAGGACGGCAAGATCGTCGGCGTCGACCCCGACATCGCCGCCGCGCTCTCCAAGCAGCTCGGCGTGAAGTTCGAGTTCACCTCGGGCACCTTCGACGGCCTGATCACCTCCCTGGAGACCGGCCGCCAGGACATCGTCATGTCCTCCATGACGGACAACAAGAAGCGCCAGGAGGGCCTGGACGACAACGGGAAGAAGATCGGCAAGGGCGTCGACTTCGTCGACTACTTCTCCTCCGGCGTCTCCCTGCTGGTCAAGAAGGGCAACCCGCAGGGCGTCAACTCCCTCGACGACCTCTGCGGCAAGACCGTCGCCGTGCAGCGCGGCACGATCTACGAGGACACCTTCAAGGCCCAGGCCACGAAGTGCGGCTCGAACAAGCTCACGATCCAGGCGTTCGACACCGACGCCGAGGCCCAGACCCGCGTGAAGGCCGGCGGCGCGGTCGCCGACCTGAACGACTACCCGGTCGCCGCGTACATCGCGAAGACCTCCGGCGGCGGCAACGACTTCGAGGTCGTCGGCAACCAGACGGACGTCGGCCTCATGGGCATCGCCGTCTCCAAGGACAACACCCAGCTGCGCGACGCCATCAAGGAGGCGCTCGACGCCAGCATCAAGGACGGCACCTACGCCGAGGCCCTGAAGAAGTGGGACGTCGAGGGCAGCGCGGTCAAGCAGGCCACCATCAACGCCGGCAAGTGACCCGCCCGCTCCCCCCTCGCACCACTGAAGGGCAGTCGTCATGACTGACAAGATCAGCAAGGACCCGGCCGCCGCTCCGGCCGGGTCCGGCCCCTCGGGCACGCCGTACGAGGCGATCAAGGCCGTCCCGGTCCGGCACTACGGCCGCTGGGTCAGCGGCGTCGTGGTCGTGGCCCTCCTCGGCTGGCTCGTCTACGCCTTCTCCCAGGGCAACATCATCTGGGCGACGGTCGGAGACAAGCTGTTCGATCCGTCCGTCCTCTCCGGTCTCTGGAAGACGGTCCTCATCAGCGTCACCTCGATGGCGCTGGGCCTCGTCCTCGGCATCGTCTTCGCCGTGATGCGGCTGTCGAAGAACCCGGTCACCGGAGCCGTCGCCTGGCTCTACATCTGGTTCTTCCGCGGCACCCCGGTCTACGTCCAGCTGCTCGTCTGGTTCAACCTGGCCCTGATCTTCGAGTACATCAACCTCGGACCGATCTACAAGGACGAGACCTCGCAGGTCCTGACCCCGTTCATGGTGGCCCTGCTGGGCCTGGGCCTGAACGAGGGCGCGTACATGGCGGAGATCGTCCGCGCCGGCATCCAGTCGGTCGACGAGGGCCAGACCGAGGCGGCGCACGCGCTCGGCATGTCCCAGACGAAGACCATGCGCCGGATCGTGCTGCCGCAGGCGATGCGCGTGATCGTGCCGCCGACGGGCAACGAGTTCATCAACATGCTGAAGACCTCGTCGCTGGTCTCGGCCGTGCAGTACACGGAGCTGCTCCGCGCCTCCTCGAACATCGGCTCCACCGCCGGTGCCGTGATGGAGATGCTCTTCGTGGCCTCCATCTGGTACCTGGCGCTGACCAGCGTCTTCAGCGTCGGCCAGTACTACCTGGAGCGCCGTTTCGCCCGCGGTTCGACCCGTAACCTGCCGCCCACCCCCTGGCAGCGGGTCAAGACGAACCTCACCACGTTCAAGCGTTCCCCGGAGGCGACGGCATGACCGGCGAGCTCATGGTCAAGGCGGAGGGCGTCCACAAGTCCTACGGCGCCGCCCACATCCTCCGCGGCATCGACCTGGAGGTCCGCAGCGGAGAGGTGTTCTGCCTGGTCGGTCCGTCCGGCTCCGGCAAGTCGACCTTCCTGCGCTGCATCAACCACCTGGAGCGGATCGACGGCGGCCGGCTCTCGGTCGACGGCCAGCTGGTCGGCTACCGCCAGAAGGGCGACAAGCTCTACGAGCTGAAGGACAGCGAGGTCGCGGCCCAGCGCCGGGACATCGGCATGGTCTTCCAGCGCTTCAACCTGTTCCCCCACATGACGGCCCTGGCCAACGTGATGGAGGCACCCATCCAGGTGAAGGGCGAGTCCAAGGCCGTCGCCCGCGAGCGGGCCGAGCGCCTGCTCGACCGGGTCGGCCTGCGGGACCGGATGGGGAACTACCCGTCGCAGCTCTCCGGCGGCCAGCAGCAGCGCGTCGCCATCGCCCGCGCGCTGGCGATGGAGCCGAAGCTGATGCTCTTCGACGAGCCCACGTCGGCGCTCGACCCGGAGCTCGTCGGTGACGTCCTCGACGTCATGCGGGACCTCGCCGAGTCGGGCATGACGATGATCGTCGTCACCCACGAGATGGGCTTCGCCCGGGAGGTCGGCGACTCGCTGGTCTTCATGGACGGCGGCGTGGTGGTCGAGTCCGGCCACCCGAGGGACGTCCTGACCAACCCGCAGCACGACCGGACGAAGGCGTTCCTGTCCAAGGTGCTGTAAGGCGTACGGAGAGGGGCGGTACGGGCCTGAGCCCGTACCGCCCCTCTCTCGCGTCCCGCGGCCTACTTCACGGCCAGCAGCAGGGTGTCCGAGGGCGAGCACCAGACCGGGCGGGCCTCGCCGAAGCCGGCCGCCCGCAGGGTGTCGGCGTGCCAGCCGGCCGAGGGCATGTCGCCGTCGGCGTGCTCGCCGTAGATCTCGAAGCGGCGGGCGGTGGGCTCGGCGAGGACCGGGTCCTTCGCGGCGAGCGCCCACCACTCGGCCCAGTCGAGGACCCCGGCGGCCTTCTCCTCGTCCATCCGGGCGTGCCGGCGGGCCCGTTCGGCGGCGTTGATCCGCGGGGTGGCCGGGTCGATCATGTGGTCGGCGTTCATGAAGACCCCGCCGTCCCGGACGAGCCCGGCGACCTGCCCGTACAGGGTGGCCAGCGGCTCGCTGTGCAGCCAGTGCAGGGCGGTGGCGGTGAGGACGGCGTCGTACGTGTCGTACGGCAGCACCTCCGTCCACCCGGGGTCCTTGAGGTCGGCCGTCACGAAGGTGACGCGGTCGTCGCCCTCGAAGGTGCCGCGGGCGATGGCGAGCAGCGCGGGGTCGAGGTCGACGCCCGTGGAGACCGCGCCCGGGAACCTCCGGAGGAGCCTGTCCGTGATACTTCCCGTACCGCAGGCGAGGTCGAGGACCCGGGGCTCCGGCCCCACCAGCGCCTCGACCATGTCGAGCATGACGCGGAACCGCTCCTCGCGGTCCGGCATGTACCACTCCTGCTGACGGTCCCAGCTCCGCTGCCAGCCCGCCCAGTCGGTGTCGCCCATGTCCGTATCCTCCGTCGTCGACGCCACAGAAAACCCGAGAACGTAATACCCTCAGAGGGGAAACACCAGTTACCCCCTCGACGCCGACCCTAGCCCGCCACCGTAAGGACTACAAGTGGAACTGGCCTATTACTCGGATTACGCCGTGCGCCTCGTCAACACCGAGGAGCCGGCCCGCGGCAGGGACGGCCTCACCACGGTCGAGGTGCTCAAGGAGCTCTTCGGCCCCGCCACCCAGATGGCCCGCCGGGTCACCGAGGCCGACCTGCCCCGGTTCCGCACCATCCGGGCCCGGCTGCGGGCCGTCTTCACCGCGGCCGACGAGGGCGACCACACCGGCGCGGTCGACCTGCTGAACTCGCTGCTCCTGGAGTTCCCGGTCAGCCCGCAGATCTCCGGCCACGACACCCTCGACGAGGAGGGCCGGCCGCGCTGGCACATGCACCTCGCCGACCACTCGTCCAACGCGACCGCCGGATACGCGGCCATCTCCGCCATGGGACTCGCCTTCCATCTGACGGAGTTCGGCGCCGACCGGCTCGGCCTCTGCCAGGCCCCGCCCTGCCGCAACGCCTACCTCGACACCTCCACCAACCGCTCCCGCCGCTACTGCTCCGACCGCTGCGCCACCCGGGCCAACGTGGCGGCCTACCGGGCCCGCAAGCGCCTGGAGGCCGAGCGGGCCGGCCTCACCGGCCGCACCGCCGAGAACAGCCAGGAGAGCACCACCCCGGCCGAGCGCTGACGCCCCGGCGTCAACGGCCGGTACCGGGCCACCACCCGCCCGAGCACCAGCTCGGGCGGTACGGCCCCGAAGACCCGGCTGTCCCCCTCGGCGCCCGGATTGTCCCCGAGCACCCACCACCCGGCGTCCCGTCGCTCGACCAGCCGCTTCACGACGAGCAGGTCCTGCTGGAGCGGATGACGCAGCACGACCACCTCGCCGACCGCCACCCGCGCCCCGTACCGCACGAGCAGCCGGTCCCCGTGCAGCAGTGTGGGCACCATCGACACCCCCGTCACCTCGGCGATCCCGAACGGCGCCTCGGCCGCCGCGGTAGCCTCCCGCTCCACTCCTGCTCCCCTCGTCGACTCGTACACGAGTCCGATCCGTTCCCCGGACTTTTGACCTAAGCCCCAGGGGGCGCTCGCGAAAACGCCCTTCTCACCGAGTAATCTCCCACTTGAGAAGACGATCACGAGGAAGGACGGCTCAATGCTCTCCCGCCTGTTTGCCCCCAAGGTCAAGGTCAGCGCCCACTGCGACCTCCCCTGCGGCGTGTACGACCCGGCCCAGGCCCGCATCGAGGCCGAGTCCGTCAAGGCTGTCCAGGAGAAGTACCAGGCGAACGAGGACCCGCACTTCCGGGCCCGCGCCACGGTCATCAAGGAGCAGCGCGCGGAGCTCGCCAAGCACCACGTCTCGGTGCTGTGGAGCGACTACTTCAAGGCCCCGCACTTCGAGAAGTACCCCGAGCTCAACCAGCTGGTCAACGACACCCTGAAGGCCCTCTCGGCCGCCAAGGCGTCGACCGACCCGAAGACCGGCGAGAAGGCCCTCGAGCTCATCGCCGAGATCGACCGCATCTTCTGGGAGACGAAGAAGGCTTGATCTCTGGTTAGGCGTTCTGACCTGCGGTTTCGCGGGTCATGCCGCCTACCTGTCCGCACCCGGTCCGCAGGCCGCCGAGCACGGCGTCCATGACGGCCCGGGTGCGGTCTTCTTCCCCGGGCCAGAGGTGCGCGTAGATCCGCAGCGTGATGACGGCGGACGCGTGCCCGAGGACGAGCTGCACCTGCTTGACGCTCGCGCCGCCGGCGATGAGCGCGGAGGCGTAGAAGTGCCGCAGGTCATGGGTGACCATGTGCGGCAGCTCGACGGGCTTACGGCCATCCCGCTCGGCGACCTCATCCTCGGCCGCCTGGAGCGCCTTGCGAGCCCCGTTCCACTCGGTCTTCCACCGCCGGTAGTTGAGCGGCTCACCCTCCTCCATGGTGAACAGTCACTCCTTGGACGGGCGTGCGGCGAGATGCGCGAGGAGCGCGTCGGCGACGACCTCGCCGACCGGAACCGTACGCCGGGACTTGGCGGTCTTCGGCGGGCCGATCTTCCCGGACTGGAGCCGCTGCCGCTCGACGCGGATGGTGCCGGCCTTGAAGTCGACGTCCGACACCTTCAGGCCGAGCAGCTCGCCTATGCGAAGCCCTGACCCGGCGAGGGTGACGACGGCCGCGCGGATGTACGGCGGCATCACCCGCGCCATCGCCTCGACCTGCTCGACCGTGGGCGGGGTGACCTCCTCGTCCGGCTTGGAGCTCGGGCCAGGTCGAGGGCCAGGCCACACGCATCAAGCTGATCAAGAGGCAGGGCTACGGACGGGCCAGCCTCGGCCTTCTCCGCAAAAGGATTCTTCTCGGTCTCTGACCGTCGTCGCAGCTGTTCTCGTCTCCGCCCGCCCGCCTCAGGCCACGGAGGCCCGCTTTGGATCGACGGGGTCGATCGCATGCTCATCGAAACGGACTTCAAGTGCCTCGAGTCCCATCTCCCGACGGTAATCCTTTTCCGCTGCGGTGATCGGCAACAGCCACAAGATACGGGCATGGGCTCCGCCTTCCCACTTGCAGACCTCGAAGTCGGGCCCGAAGGGATACGGCAGGCTCACCAGGTAGTGGTTGCAGTCGGAGTCATCGAGCCACGGTCTGCCAATAGGGACAGTGTGTCCGACGTCGAGTCGCTGGTGTACCGGTCCGCAGTGGTAGTACGCGTTGACTGTGACGCTCTCCAGGTTGATCCATTCGTCGCGCGGTGCCGCGAGAAAGAACTCCGTGCCATGGCCGTCGTGCTGAGTTGCCTTCCAACAGCCTGACGTCACATACAGCCACCAGTCGCCTGGATACGCGGGATGAATCCGGAACACCCGGAATCCGGGCACGCGATCCTCGATGGGCCCATTCACACCTGGGACCTCATCGATGACGCGCCCCGGGAGCGTCCGACGGAGGTGATCGAGAAGAGCAGCGCGTGCTGCGGTGTCCGGCATCCGATCATGATGCCCGAGGCCGCCGCAGCCCATCAGCCTGGGTCAGCGCCAGCCTAACCAAAGGACCCCCGACAGAGCCGAATCACGTGACGCTGATCATGTATATCGTGGAGAAAGCGTGACCGCTGACAGGTATAGACGGTCAGCTAGTTCCAGGCCAAACGCCAGATAATTCCCCACCCTCTCGCTGCGGCCGATGGTCTGAGCCGTCCTTGCGGCCATCAGCCGTCCTTGGCGCTTGCGCTGGCTTCCCAAGCGGCGGTGACGCATCCTTCTTCCCAGTGCCACCAGCCGTTCGCCTCGCCGTGTTCCAACAGCGTCTGAATCCGCTGGATGTCGGCTTCCGGTGGGACGTCCAGCGCGACCATCCCGAACCGCTCGATGCCCTCGCCGGTGGTGCCAAGCTGGTGGAAAGCCGCCGTCCTTCAGCACGATCAACCGGATGGTGCAGTTGTCCGAGGGATGAACCGTCTCCCCGGCCCAGCGCAGGCCGTCGTCATCGACGTTCACGCGTATGACATCGCCGCTCGCGACTCCACGGACGAACCACGGGGTGTTGTCGAGACGGACAGTTCCGTCGCCGAGGTCCACTGCCCACAGGCTCTCGACGCTCGCCGGCGGCCAGCCGTCGTCGTCGACCTCCATCCGGAAGTGGACCTTCACATGGGCGTCGCTGATGTTCGTCACCGCGCCATCATCCACGTGGGCCGGCGAGGCCGGAACCACGGGACTTTGGGCAGCGGTCACCTCAGCAATCCGTGGCGCCGGTCAGAAGGCCGGAGGTTTCCCGGCAGGATTCCTGGGGCGCTTGTCCGGCCGGTAGCTGGGGCCGCTCCCGATGAGAGAGCGGACTGCCACAACCTCCTGGCGAGTACTGCCGTACCGCTCACTACGCTGGCGAGATGATCACGCCGTCGCCCCCGCGCCTGACCCTAGAAGCCGCCCGGACCCTTCAGGGCATGCTCCGGACGGAGATCGGACCAGCGCTCACCGAGCAGGAACTCGACGCGGTCGAGAAACGGTTCGGCTTCACCTTCGCGGCCGACCACCGCGTCTTCCTGTCCGCCGGCCTCCCGCACGGCTCGTCGCGGTGGCCCGACTGGCGCGATGGCGACCCCGAGGACCTGGCCGGGCGGCTGGCGTGGCCGGTGGAGGGGGTGCTCTTCGACGTGGAGCACAACGGGTTCTGGCATCCCGCCTGGCCTTCGAGGCCGACGGAGAAATCCGAGGCGCTGCGTGTCGCGAGGACCGAGCTGGAGAGCGTGCCGCAGCTGGTTCCGGTCTACGGGCACCGCTACCTGCCAGGCACGGCGGGCGAGTACGGGCACCCGGTTCTGTCCGTCTACCAGACCGACATCATTCTGTACGGGAACGACCTCGCCGACTACGTCCACCACGAATTCGCCGGCCGATCGAGCGGCCTCCTCGCCCGTACGACAGTCGACTTCTGGTCGTACTTCGTCGAGGGCGGGCCGGGCATCGACGTCACCCTGCCCACGCCCTTCATGCCGTACGCCATGAGCGCACAGGAGGCCGTCGACTGCCTCCGGATGCTGGCCCTGGAACGCCTGATCGGCCGACGGCACCACCCAGAACAGCTCATCCAGGCCGGCCTCGCGGCCCTGGTCCTCGACGTCGAGACGGAGTCCCTTCCCCTCCTCGCCGGCCTGTCACGCTCAGAGCGGGAGCGGGCCGACACCCTTTTCGACCAGGTGCTGGACGAACTCAGCCTGCTCCAGGACCTCCCGGCCGACACCACCGACCTCCCGTGGGAAGCGGCCCGCTGGGAACTCGTTCGCTGGTGGCTCCATCTGATCGTGAACGGCAGCCTGGACCCCGGCGCCGGCGGTGACCTGATCACGTACGAAGGGTGGGGCGCACTGGCCCGGCCGCAGACGCTCAGACCGCTGGTCGACAAGACCGACGCCTACAACGACCGGGCAGCGATCCGAGGCGGCGACCGAGAACCCCTGGCAAAAGAGATCACCGAGGAGGCAGGACGCCTGCTCGCCGGTCCCTGGCCGCCACAGGGCTGACCTCACCGGCGGCAGATGAGGACGCCGCCAAGGCAGGTGATCTCGTACGCGCCGTTGCGGGCGATGTCGTCGGCGACGAGGGCCCGGGCCCGGTCGATGGTTGCGTCGAAGGGCACGTCGTGCTGGTCCGACCAGGCGCGATAGGAGGCCATGTGAGCGATGACCGGCTCGGGGTCGCGGACGGTGATGGTCCCTGGCAGTTTGACGACCTCGACCCGCCTGAACTCCTCCCCGAGGAAGGCCGGGGCCTTCTCCAGGGAGAAGCGGGCGCTGAGCGAGATGCGGGCCGGGCCGCGCTCGACGCCGAGGACGTCGCCGGCGGCCCGCTGCCAGAGGTCGTCGAGTTCGGCCTTGTCGCGGTCGCTGTTGCTGGAGGCGACCACCAACCCGTCACGGGCCACGACCCTGGCCAGCTCCCTGACCGCCTGGGGAATGTCAGGCACGTGGTAGAGCATGTGAAGCGCGAGAGCGGCGTCGACGCTGCCCGCCGCTAGCGGAAGCCGCGTGGCGTCCGCCACGGCGACCGGGCCGGGGACGCCGGCGAGGATGCCGGGCGCGATGTCGAAGCCGAGCAGGGACAGGTCCGGGCGGTCCTGACGGAGCCGCTGGATGAACTTGCCGTTGCCGCAGCCGATATCGACGACCCGCCCACGTACGTCGCCCAGCTGCTCGACCACGAGGCCGGGGAGGTCGTACCGCGGTGTCTGCCACTGGTAGAGCGACTGCCGGGCGGCCAGGTCCCGGTCTCCGTTGTAGGCGCTGCCCGCCAGGCGGGCCCGGTCGGTGACGGCGGCGTCGTGGGCGGCTGACAGGTCGGTCACGTCGGCAACTCCGGTGGGTGGGCGGCGGGCAGGGACGCACGGACGACCGTGTGCTGGAGTCGTTCGCGCAGGTGTACCGCCTGCGCGGCTCCACCGTACTGCGGTCCTTCCAGCTCCCGCCCGAGAACGGTGAGTCGGCGCACGATGCTGGCCGACATGCGCTCCGGCGAGGAGTGGAGAACGAAGCCGAGCATCTCCTCCGTGCCGTCCAAGTCGCCCAGGAGCAGGTGCCCGCTGGCGAGGTCGAGGTGCGCGGCGAACAGGTCACCGACCGACTGGTCGTCTCCGTCCGCGCTGCGATAGAGGCGGATCGCCGTCTCCGCGCTGACGATGGCCCGGTGGACGTGCTCCTGCCCGCCCACGGCCAGGAGGGTCGTTCCGGCGTACGCGAACTGCTTGGCCGCAGGGAAGTCGAAGACTCCCAGCACCTCGTCCCGACCCGAGATCGCCTCACGAGATCGATCGGCATCCGACAGGGCGGCGAGCGCTCCTACCGAGTCGCCGACTATCGCCAACGCCCGCGCCTCCAGACTCGCCAGCCGTGCGCCGATGCTGCCGCTCGCCCTGTGCCGTCGACCGGCCTGCGCCAGCCGGGCTGCCTGCTCGTACCGCCCTGTCCAGTACGCGATCAACGACTCCACGGCCCGTACCCAGGCCAGCATCCCCTCGTGCCCGGCCGCCTCGGCACAGGCACGTGCAGTGCGAGCGTGGGTGGCGGCGGAGTCGTAGGCGCCGAGGTCGAGGCAGACGTGCGCGGACAGGCCGCAGAGGCGAGCGGCGGAGAGGTACAGGTCAGTGGTCTGCCGGGGGTGCTGGCGCCCGCGCAGCAGCTCGAAGGCCCCGTCCCGTAACCGCCTGATCTCGACGTACTGCTCCATCAACGGGTGGCTGACGTACGTACGGGCGAGCCGGCCGACGTCTGCCTCCAGCTGCTCCACGACGAACTCGTCGGCGTTCCGCTGCGCGATGAAGCGGGCGAAGTCCGCCGACCGCACCGCGTCCTCGGAGAGTGGGTCTCCACGGACGTGGGTGTCTTCGGGCGGTAGCACCGGCGGCACAATCTCGACCTCGGCGGCCTCAACCGCGTCCCGCTGCCCCTTGCTGACGGCCACGGCTTGGTCGAGCACGGCGACATCGACGCTGAAGATCTGCGCCAGGTACTTCCGGGTATAGGGAACGGGGACTCGGGCTTCGCGCTCGTACCGACCGATCTCCTTGCCGGTCTTCGCGGAGCGCCCCTCCAGGGCGTTGTACTCGTCGGCAACCCTCTGCTGGCTCCAGCCGCGCGCCGTGAGCAGCCGGACGAGCAAGGCTCCGATCCCGGTGTCGCCCATGCCGTCTCCCAGAAGCACGTGACCTCTGGCCCCCATAGTGGCCCCCGTCTTGGCCCCCGCGCTGGCTCCCGACCCAAATGAGTTAAGTCACTTTGCTGTTGACCATGGCAAGCAGACTCACCAACAAGGCGACCGACGCCGTTCCGGATCTCCTTCCGGGCAAGGGTCGGCACCGCACCATGCTCTTCCCTCGCCGCCGGACCACACCGCGTACTGCTGCGACTTCGTCGCCGCCACGCTGACCGAATGGGGTGAGACGAGCCGCCTCGACGACATGCGGCTGTGCACCTCGGAGCTCGTCACCAACGCCGTGCTTCACGGGGTGCCCGTGGGCCGGCTGGTCCTCGTACGCGTCGAGTCCCTCGACGGGGAGCTACGGATCGAGGTCCACGACAGCGGCAAGAACAGGCCGACGCAGCGCGTTCCCGAGGAGTCCGCCGTCGACGGCCGCGGTCTGCTGATCGTCGCCGCGACCGCCGACGGCTGGGGCGTGAAGGAGCGGACGGGCCCCGGGAAGTGCGTCTGGGCCGCCTTCAACCGCATCACCGAACCCCAGGGGGCCACCTCGTGACCACACACCCCGTCTCACCGAACACCGTTCTCGCCAACGCCCTCCACCACGCCGAGGACGTCCTGACCCCGCGCATCCTCGCCAGCCCACCCAAGCGGATCGTGCTGGTCGTCGGCACCCAGATCAACGGCGCCCCGCACATCGGCACCTCGCTCGTACAGTCCCTGGCCTTCGCCATGGCCGCCCGACTCCGCGACCGCTTCGGTCTCCCCACCGAGGTGCTCTTCAGCGCCCTCGACAACGCCCCGTACGAGCTGGCAACCGACCCGGCCAGCGGACACCGCTACCAACGCGCCTACGCCCAGGCCCTCGGCGAGCAGGCCCTGCTCGACCTCGTCACCGCCCTCTACCAGCCCCTCTTCGCCGCCCTGTCCAGGCGCCTGGGCATCCCGCACCGCATCGAGACGTACACCCAGCAGCAGGCCGGCGAGCACTACCGCCGCACCTGGCTCCGGCTCCTGCCCCGCATCGACGCAGCCCGCTGGTGGCTCGCCCCCTCCACCGGCACCCCGCACCTCCGCGTTCCCTGCCCGCACGCCGACTGCGGCTGGGCGGAGAAGCATGCCGAACGCACCCGGTCCCGCCTTACCGGGCCCGAGTCGGCTGTGGTCTCCGCCGTCTGCCTCCACCACGGCCCGTACGAGGCCACGATCACGCCCACCGCCGGCGCGTACCTGGACCTGGCCACCCTGTACCGCAACCTGGTCAAGGAACTCGCCCTGACCAGCCCCCAGGGCACCCTGCACGTCATGGTCAAGGGCGGCGACTGGGTCTTCGGCTCCCACCTCGTCGACGAGGCCCTCCAGGCCGTGGGCCTCACCCGCGCCCAACTCCCGGCCCGCCTGTTCTGCCCCCAGGTCGTCACCGACACCGGTGCCAAGCTGTCGAAATCCCTCATACGAGAAGGCCGTGCCCTCTTGCCGGAGGGAGCCGCCCCTTGGATGCTCGACACCCGGCAGTGGCCCAGCACCGTCACCGAGTACGCCGACCAGCTGCTCGCCATAGCCGAGACCCTGCTCTCCAACCCCCGCCACTTCTTCCGCTCGTACTCGGCCGCCGAGATCGGCCGCCTGATCACCGCACCGTCCCCCAGGAGCGTCCCGTCCCGATGACCGACCACACCGCCCGCGTCCGCGAGCTCAACCTCTACCGCCAGTACTTCGAGCTCGTCGCCGCGGGCACCAAGACCATCGAGGTGCGGGTCAAGTACCCGCACCTCGCGGACCTCGCCGCCGGCGACACCATCCGCTTCCGCATCAAGGACACCGACGAGACCTGCGACGTCCAGGTCCTCCGCGTCACCGCGTACCCCGACTTCGAAGCCCTACTCGACGGCGAGGGCCCGTCCCACGTCAACCCGACCGCCACCCGCGACCAGCAGCTGGCCAACATCCGCACCATCTACGGGCCCGAGAAGGAAGCCCTCGGCGCCCTGGCTATCGAGATTCGGGGCTAGCACCGCTCGGAGCTGGAGAGGTACAGGTCCACCGCAGGGCTCGCGGCCGGACGTTACTGCCCCAACACACTCCTCACAGCTTCCACGATGAAGCCGACGAGCCCGCTCGCGAAGGCGGTCACAGCGCCGCTGATTGCCGCGGCCAGCACGCTGCTTCGCTCGGGACGAACCGGTCGCTTGCCACCACGTACCCTGCACTGGCCCTGATTCTTGTCACGCACCTACGTCTCCTAACAGCTGTCCGCTGGGCATCTCGTGCCCAATCGCCTTCCACGCTGCGCGACTTCAGAGGGCACACGACGAGTTGCGACGGCGGGGTACACAGAGGGAGTCCGGACTTGGAGAAGCCCTGACGGGACGAGGCAGAGGCGAGATGATGCTGCGATGAGCCGAGACAGCGGAGGGTACGGCGAGTCGAGCGGCGGTGGGCAGCGACGGATTCCACCACCACGAGTCGCACCGGGCCCGTTACGTGAACTGAAGCTGCTCCTCTACCGCCTATATGTGGAGGCCAAGACTCCTCCAGTGGCACGGATCGCCGATCTGATCGCCGACGACCCCGATGAATTGCTCCCTGGGTCCCCGTCGAAGGACACCGTGCACAGGATCATCGGATCGAACGACTTTCCCCCGCAACAAGCGAATGTTGTCTCCGTCGCTGCGGTTCTCGCCCGCGAAGCGGGCTGGGATGTCACAGACACGATGGAACGCGCCCGGACAGCTTGGGTGAAGGCACTGCTCGCCGAGCCACCGGGCAAACCTCTGAGCGAGCTCGACCCTTACGCCCTGGAAGTACACCCATCCATTACCGTCGCCGACGATGAAACCGTGACAACGCTACCGATCTACGTGGTGCGTAATCACGACCGGCGCGTAAGAGAGGGGATCAACCGCGCACTTTCGAAACAGAGTGTGATTATCACGCTCGTCGGAGGGTCCTCGACAGGAAAGACTCGAACCTTCTGGGAGGCCATTCATGGTCTGCCCTCAAATTGGCGCCTCTGGCAGGCTCTGGACTCATCCCCCCAGGCCGATTTGGCAGCGGAACTTGAGCAGGTCGGTCCTTGCACGGTGGTATGGCTGAACGAAGCTCAGCGCTTCCTCCTCACGGCCGACCCTGCAGAAGGTGAGCGAGTGGCGGCCGCACTTCGACGGATTCTTCACTCACCCGAGCGACGCCCCGTCCTGATTCTAGTAACACTCTGGCCAGAGTACTGGGAACAACTGACGTCGGAACCACACAATGGCCAACGAGACTTGCACCCCCACGCGCGTCATTTCCTCAACGGGAGCTCCATTCGCGTTCCGACAAATTTCGAGCCAGGCGACCTGGAGAACTTGAGACAGGCCGCCTTACTGGATTCCCGACTCGCTCAAGCTATGGAGCAGGCAGAGCAACACCAGGTAGCCCAGTACCTGGCTGGAGTTCCGGCGCTCATCCAGCGATACGAGACAGCCCCGCCCCCAGCCAGAGCCTTAATCAACGCAATGATGGACATCCGACGTATCGGATATGGCGAGCACGTCCCGCTGGAACTGCTCGAGGCGGCGGCCTGCGAATACCTAACCGACCTACAGATCGACCACTTGCCCGACGACTGGCTGGAGGTTGCCTTAAGTTATGCCGTAAAACCACAGCGCGGCATCCGCGGCCCCCTGACACGAATTCACCCGCGAAGAAGGGGGGTAGCGGAAGGATCGGTAAGGTATCGCCTAGCAGATCCCCTGTATCAGCTAGGACGGGAAGAGCGAGGCCATCTTTCGCCATCGTCAGGACTATGGGAACTCCTGATTCATCATTCAACAGCAGCCGAAGCACTGAATATTGGAAGATCGGCCGAATATCGCGGCCTATATCGTATAGCCGTGACACTTTACAGAAAGGCCGCCGAATCAGGGAGCAGCGAGGCCGCTCTTGAGATTGCCGAGATCCTCTCCATGACGGACAGGATCGACGAGACCATCGAATGGTACGAGGAGGCCCATACTCTCGGATCCTCTCGCGCACTTCGCTTTGCCGCAGAGACACTGGCAACCCGAGAGGAGGCGAACTGGGATTCCGCGATTAACTATTACACTCGGGCAGCCCGCCAGGGCGACATCTTCGCCCTCGTTGACTGCAGAGACACCATGAGGGAATGGGAATACGACGGCGATCCAGCAGAGTGGCTACACGATGCCCTTGCCGAGTTTTGGCAACACACCTCCATAGAGTCAGCTCTGGCCTGGTGCGAGAATCATGGAACTGAACACAACCTCGGGAAGCTACTCATCGGAGCGGGGAAACGGGAAAGGGGACTGGAGGTACTTGAACAGTCGGTACGTAAGGGTAACTTCATGTCAATGTACACACTCTGCGAAGAGAAGCGAATTTCCGGAGGAACTGATTCAACACTCGCCTACCTGAAAGATCTAGGGAATAGCGACCACGTGGGCTCTATATTCGCCCCTATGGCCCTGAAAAGCGTGATGCTCACGGAAGGACGCGAGGAGGAATGCGCGAACTTCTTGATGGGAATGATCGAGAAGGGAAACAGCTACGCAGCCGAGGAGTTCGCCGATCTAATGCACAACCTTGGACGCGGCAATGAAGCCGTCACCTTCCTCTACTCCCGATCGGAGTGCAATATCGGGGTGAAGTATCACCTCGCAGGACTCCTGCGGAAGCTAGCAAGAAATGACGAGGCGATTTCCTTGCTGACTCCGATGGCGCTTTCCGGAGATTCGCGAGCTCAACATGAACTGGCTTGCATCCTTGAGAAGATAGGACAGTTCGATGAGGCGCTCAAGTTCTTCCAGGAGAGCGCGGAGGACGGAAGGCACCACTCGACTGCCAGTGCTGTGAGGCTTCTACTGCGGGCCGATCGGGCGACAGAGACTCTCGCCTGGCTTAGATCGATCAGCGCCCCCGATGCTTCCCGTGATCGACTTGATGGCGCGGTGTGGGTCATGGAATGCACGGGCCGCAGGACGGAGGCGAAGCAGTTGAAGAACTACGGCTGGGAGCCAGACGGCTCCATCAGTGCCCCATGGCGCATCGCTCCTTCCGCGCGTGAAGAGACGTGATCTCCGCCTGACCAAGGTGCCCCTTGCAGGGCAACCAACTGAAGGAGCAAGACCGCAGCTAGCGAGTCGGGGAACTCCGTCCCAGTCCGCGCACAGTCCGCAAGACAACCACTCAAGACCGTCGCACCCCATCGCCAGTCATCAGCAAAAGGCCAGGTCAGCGCCCCGCAGGGAAGATCCCCGCAGGTCACCGACCCGGCCCATTACTAGGAGACCAAGAAGGCCTGACCCCAGGCTTTCCCCTCCCCCCTGCCCCACCGCAGGCCAGAGGACGAACGGAACGGCCCGCCCGGTCACCCCGGCGCGGGCCGTCCCCGTTTCCGCCTCACGGCCCGGACGAGAGGTCAGCGGGTGGCCGGCGGAGGTCAGCGGGTGGGCCGGTAGTACGCCGCCACGGGGGCGCGTGCCTCGTCGGGGAGGGCCGGTCCGTCGTGCGGCACGGCCGGCCAGGCGCCCGACGGGGGGTTGAGCGCGACGAGTTGCTCGGTCGACAGGGCGTAGACGACCCGGCCGAGGCCGGAGCGGGCGATGGCGCCGTCGCACATGCCGCACGGCTGGCAGCTGGTGTAGAGGGTGGTGCGGGCGGCCGTGTCCGGGGTGAGTTCGCGGGCCGCCCAGCGGGCGAGCTTCAGCTCGGGGTGGGCGGTGATGTCGTCATCCCGCCGGACCGTGTTGTGGGCCTCCGCGAGCACGGCGCCGTCCGGGCCGGCCAGGAGGGAACCGTACGGTGCGTCGCCCAGGGCGACCGCCCGGGCGGCGATGTCGATGGCACGCCGCAGCAGGACCTCTTCGGCCGAGGTGATCATGATCGAGTACTCCAGTGGTTAGCCACGAGGGTGAGCGCACGCCATCCCGCGTCGGGCCGGCGGGTCTCCTCCGGATCTCCGTGGTACGGGTCGAGTACGACCGTGTCCGCGCCCAGCAGGCGCAGCTGGTCGAGATCGTCGAGGATCTGGTCGACGGTGCCGACGCCGGCGGGCCGGTCGGGGGCCGCGACCGGTGCGCCGGTGACGCGCAGGGCGATGCGGGGCGCGAACCCGGGCAGCGCGTGGCGCCGCAGAACCGCGCGCATGTCGGCGAGGGAGAGCCGCAGCGGGTGCCAGGCGTCGCCGAACCTCACGGCGCGCCGCAGGGCCGCCTCGCTGTGGCCCCCGATCCAGAGCGGGACCTCGCCCTCCGGGCGCCCCGCGGCCCGGGCCTCGCGGAGGACGCCGAGGCACTCGTCCGTCAGCCTGCCGCGGGCGGTGAACGGCACGCCCAGCGCCTCGAACTCCTGCCGGGCCCAGCCGACGCCCGCTCCGAGGACGAAGCGACCGCCGCTCAGCTGGTGGAGGTTGGCAGCCATCCGGGCCATCAGCAGGGGATGCCGGTACGGCAGAACGAGCACGGTCGTGCCCAGCCGCACCCTGGTGGTGAGGCCGGCCAGCCAGGAGAGCGTGGTGAACGGCTCGTAGAACGGCTCGGGATACCGCTCCGCCACGTCCGGGGTGACGGTCACGTGGTCCGAGACCATGAGGACGCCGAGGCCGAGTTCCTCCGCGAGCCTGGCCGCTTCGCGCAGGACGCCGGGATCGGCCCCGGGGCCGAAGTTCGGTACGTTGACGCCGAGTTGCATGCCCCGAGGCTATCCCGGTGATCACGGGCCGCGGAACCGAGTCTTCCCTGCGTACACGCCGTTCCTCCGTGATTCTGCTGGTACTTTCGCCGCATGGCCGGGAATCTTGACGACGTCGACTGGGCGATCATCGAACAGCTGCAACGGGAGGCCCGCATCTCCCTCAGCGAGTTGGGGCGGCGCGTGAACCTCAGCCCGTCGGCCACCACCGAACGCGTCCGCGGCCTGGAGGCCCTGGGCGTCATCACCGGCTACCGCGCCGAGATCGACCTGGCCAAGGTCGGCTACCCCGTCCTCGCGGTCGTCCGCCTCAAATACCCGGGCAACCGCCACGAACCCCTGCGCCGCCTCCTCGCCGAGCGCCGCGAGATCCTGGAGTGCCTGCGCACCACCGGGGACGACTGCTACACCCTCAAGGTGGCCGCGACCTCCATGGAACACCTGGAGGCCCTCATGGACGAACTCGCCGGCTTCGGCAGCACCACCACGAGCGTCGTCTACAGCCAGACCCTCCCCTACCGCGGCCCCGTCGCCCCGCGCTGACCGTCGCGTGCGGTGGGGCCCTTCGTCATGCCGGGGTGCCGGGGAGGCAGGGGGGTGCCGTGCCGCCGGCGTGGAGCCAGGCCCGGTAGGGGGATGCGCGGTGAGCCGCTTCGCGGTAGGCGTCGGCGAGGGTGGCGTGCAGGGGGGCCAGGGG
>NZ_JOGX01000077.1 GCF_000719555.1 Streptomyces sp. NRRL F-5727 | reverse complement strand
CCCCCTACGCGAGCCCCCGCCCCCCTACGCGAGCCCCCGCCGCGCGACCGCCGGCTCACGGTGCCCCGCGATCGTCGCGACCATGTCGAGCACCTGCTTCGTCTCCGCGACCTCGTGCACCCGGTACACCCGCGCCCCCAGCCACGCCGACACCGCGGTCGTGGCCAACGTCCCCAGCACCCGCTCCTTCACCGGCCGGTCCAGCGTCTCCCCGACGAAGTCCTTGTTGGACAGGGACACCAGCACCGGCCACCCCGTCTCCGCCATCTCGCCGAGCCGCCGCGTCGCCTCCAGGCTGTGCCGCGTGTTCTTCCCGAAGTCGTGACCGGGATCGATCATGATCCCGTCCCGCCGCACCCCGAGCGAGACCGCGCGCTCCGCCAGCCCCACCGTGACCCGCAGGATGTCGGCCATCACGTCCTCGTACTCCACCCGGTGCGGCCGCGTCCGCGGCTCCGCGCCGCCCGCGTGGGTGCAGACCAGCCCCGCCCCGTACTTCGCGGCGACCTCCGCGAGCCGCGGGTCGACCCCGCCCCACGCGTCGTTCAGGACGTCCGCGCCGGCCTCGCAGACCGCCTCGCCGACGTCCGCCCGCCAGGTGTCCACGCTGATCACCACGTCGGGGTGGCGGCGCCGGACCTCGGCGACGAAGCCGACCGTGCGGCGGGCCTCCTCCTCGGCCGTGACCTCCTCGCCGGGGCCGGCCTTGACCCCGCCGATGTCGATGATCGCGGCGCCCTCGGCCACCGCCTGCTCGACGCGCGCGAGCGCCGGCTCGTCGCGGAAGGTCGCGCCCTGGTCGTAGAAGGAGTCCGGGGTCCGGTTCACGATCGCCATGATCACCGGCTCGTGCGGCCCGAATTCACGCCGTCCCAAGCGCAGCATCCCTTATGTCCTCCCTCGCGACCGGTCGACGGCGCCTTGTGCAGTCGTCTGCGACCCTAACTGTCGGCGGCGCATGGCACGATCGGCACGGGACGTTTTCCACTCCGGGAGAGGCGCGCTGGTGTTCTGGTTTCTGCTCATCACGATGGTCGTGGTCGTCGCGGCCGTGACCCTCGCCGTGGTCGGCGGCGGCGACAGCGAGGTGCTGCCCGACGCGGCCCCCGAGCAGCTGGTGGACCCGCTGCCGCTGAGCCGCCCCGTGGACCGCTCGGACGTCGAGGCGCTGCGGCTGCCGGTCGCCGCCCGCGGCTACCGGATGGAGGACGTCGACGACGTCCTGGACCGGCTCGCCGCGGAGCTCGCCGAGCGCGACGCCCGGATCGCGGAGCTGGAGGCGGCCCTCGCGGGCGCGTCGGCCTCCCGCGAGACGGCGGAGGGCGACGAGCGATGACCGGCGGGGCGATCCCGGGCCCCGACGGGCGGCCGCGCTGCCCCTGGGGCCTGTCCACCGAGGACTACACCGCGTACCACGACGAGGAGTGGGGCCGCCCGGTCCACGGCGACGACGCCCTCTTCGAACGGCTCTGTCTGGAGGCGTTCCAGTCGGGCCTGTCCTGGATCACCATCCTGCGTCGCCGGGAGGGCTTCCGGCGCGCCTTCGCGGACTTCCGCATCGCCACCGTCGCCGGCTTCGGGGACGCCGACCGCGAGCGGCTCCTCGCCGACGAGGGCATCATCCGCAACCGGGCCAAGGTCGACGCGACCCTCGCCAACGCGAAGCTGCTCGCCGACTGGGCCCCCGGCGAGCTGGACGCCCTGATCTGGTCCCACGCCCCCGACCCGGCGAGCCGCCCCGCGCCCCGCACCCTGGCCGACGTCCCGGCCGTGACCGACGAGTCCACGGCCCTGGCCAAGGCGCTGAAGAAGCGGGGCGTCCGCTTCGTCGGCCCCACCACGGCCTACGCCCTGATGCAGGCGTGCGGCCTGGTCGACGACCATCTGACGGACTGCGTGGCCCGGGGCGGCCGCTAGCCGCCCCGGCCCCGTCACCTCCCGATCACCCCGGTCACTTCCCGAGGTACCTCGGCTTCTCCTTGGCGAGGAAGGCGCGGACCGCGATGGTGTGGTCCTCGGAGGCGCCGGCCAGCGTCTGGAGCTCGTCCTCCTTGTCCAGGGCCTCGTCGAGCGAGTGGTCGGCGCCGTAGGCGACGGACGCCTTGAGCGCCGCGTACGCCACGGTGGGGCCCTCGGCGAGCTTCCGGGCCAGCTTCCGGGCCTCCTCGGCCAGTTCGGCGGCCGGCACCAGCCGGTTCACGATGCCCAGCTCGTACGCCTCCTGGGCGCCGATCGAGCGGGGGAAGAGCAGCAGGTCGGAGGCGCGGCTCCGGCCGATCAGCCGGGGCAGCGTCCAGGACATGCCCGAGTCGGCGGTGAGCGCCACGCCCGCGAACGAGGTGTTGAAGGTCGCGGTGTCGGCGACGATCCGGTAGTCCGCGGCGAGCGCGAAGCCGAAGCCGGCGCCGGCGGCGACGCCGTTCACCGCGGCGATCACGGGCTTCTTCATGCCGGTGAGCGCCCGGACGATCGGGTTGTAGTGGTCCCGGACCGTGTTCATCGTCTCGCGGCTGCCCGTCTCCTGGTCCTGGAGGAGCAGACCCACGTGCTCCTTCAGGTCCTGGCCGACGCAGAACGCCCGGTCGCCCGCCGCCGTCAGCAGCACCGCCCGGACCGCCGGGTCGGCGGCCGCGGCCTCGGCGGCGTCCCGGAGCGCCACCTTCGCCGCGATGTTCAGCGCGTTCATGGCCTCGGGCCGGTTGAGCGTGATGGTGGCGAGCCCGTCGCTCACTTCGTACAGGACCGTGTCGGCCATCGGGACCCCTTCGTCTCGTGCGTCGGCTGATCAGCCCAGCATGACGGAGATCACCCGTACCGCCCATGTGAGCTGCGTCAAAGAATCGGGGCCCGCGGAGCGACCCGCGGCGGCGAAGTATCGCAGGCCCGACGCCGAAATGTGGGCTTTTGAGAGAGCGCGTTGCGCAAGCGATGCGGATCGATGTTGGTCATCGGGTCCTGCGATGCGGGATAATGACCTGGAAGCAATGTGTTCGAAGCCGGTGAGGCGTGCTCCGTGGTACGGAGCTGCCCGGCTGAAGATGAGCTGGTTTCAGGAAGGGGAACGAGCATGGCGGCCATGAAGCCGCGGACGGGTGACGGCCCGCTCGAGGTGACCAAGGAGGGGCGGGGCATCGTCATGCGCGTTCCGCTCGAAGGCGGCGGTCGGCTCGTGGTCGAGCTGACCCCGGACGAGGCCGAGGCTCTCGGTGACGCCCTGAAGAAGGTCGTCGGCTGACCCTCCCCGATTTCCCGCACGCTGCCCCGGTACGGCCCCGCCGTCCGGGGCAGCGGTGTGTCCGGGGCGGAGTCCGCCCGCGCGGGCGCGGTCAGCCGCGCCGGACCGCGCAGAGCAGGCCGTCGCCCACCGGCAGCAGCGTCGGCAGCAGCTCGGAGCTCTCCCGCACGGTCCGCAGCAGCTCGCGGACCCGCTGCACCTCGGCCGGCTGGGCCCCCGAATCGACCGTGCGGCCCTCCGCGAAGACGCCCTCGAAGCAGACCAGACCCCCAGGTCGGAGCAGGCGCAACGATTCAGCGAGATAGTCCGGGTACTCGGCGCGGTCGCCGTCGCAGAAGACGAGGTCGTACCCGCCGTCCGCGAGCCGCGGCAGCACGTCCAGGGCGCGACCCGGGATGAACCGCGCCCGGTTGCCGGCGAAGCCCGCCGCCCGGAACGCCGTCTTCGCGAGCTGCTGGTGCTCCGGCTGCACGTCCACCGTGGTCAGGGTGCCGTCCGGGCGCATCCCCAGCAGCAGGTGGATCCCCGACACGCCCGTGCCCGTACCGATCTCGGCGACCGCCTTGGCGTCCGTCGAGGCGGCCAGCAGACGCAGCGCCGCACCGGTGCCCTGGGAGACCGGGGACAGCCCCGCCTCCCGGGCCCGTTCCCGGGCCCAGCGCAGTGCGTCGTCCTCGGGGACGAAGGCGTCGGCGAGCGCCCAGTCGGTCTGCCGGTTGGCGGTAATGGCCCTCTCCTGTCCCCTTAGTTGGCGCAACGGTGACTGTATCCGCTGTCAGCGGGAACCCGCAGATGGGACCGGCCGTTCACCAGGGGAGGAACGCGCGGGAGGACCGGCGGGCGACGCCGATTCAAATGCGCGTAAAGATTCTTATCCGGAGCTAACGGGCGAGGTGGCTATGGTAGGGGCTCCACTGGACACCACCAGAGCCGATAGGGGAGGTGCGGCTGCGCCTGTGGATCGGAGAGGGGCGTTCCGACGCCTCCTCAGGTCGGCGGGTGAGCCGAAATCCGTGACCGACACCGCTGACCAGAGCCACCGCACTGCCACCGCACCCACCACCGCGACCTTCGCATCGGATGCGGAATCGCAGGCGTGGACTCCGCCCACCTGGGAGGAGATCGTCAGCACGCACAGCGGTCGCGTCTACCGACTGGCCTACCGCCTCACCGGCAACCAGCACGACGCCGAGGACCTCACCCAGGAGGTCTTCGTCCGCGTCTTCCGCTCGCTGTCGACGTACACGCCGGGCACCTTCGAGGGCTGGCTGCACCGCATCACCACCAACCTCTTCCTCGACATGGTCCGCCGCAAGCAGCGCATCCGCTTCGACGCGCTCGCCGACGACGCCGCCGAGCGGCTCCCCAGCCGTGAGCCCTCCCCGCAGCAGGTGTTCAACGACACCCACTTCGACGCCGACGTCCAGCAGGCCCTCGACACCCTGGCGCCCGAGTTCCGCGCCGCCGTCGTCCTCTGCGACATCGAGGGACTGTCGTACGAGGAGATCGCCGCGACCCTCGGCGTGAAGCTCGGCACCGTCCGCAGCCGGATCCACCGCGGCCGCTCCCACCTGCGCAAGGCGCTCAAGCACCGCTCGCCCGAGGCCCGCGCGGAGCGGGCCCTGGCCACCGTCGGATGGGAGGCCGGGACAGCGTGAGCGGCACCCGTCCCCCGTCCCCGAGCCCCGCGGAGCACCACCTCGGGGACCGGCTCGCCGCGCTCGTCGACGGCGAGCTCGGCCACGACGCCCGCGAGCGGGTCCTGGCCCACCTCGCCACCTGCGCCCGCTGCAAGGCCGAGGCCGACGCGCAGCGCGCCCTGAAGAGCGTCTTCGCCTCCAGCGGAGCCCCCCAGCCCTCCGAGGGTTTCCTCGCCCGCCTCCAGGGCCTCCCCGGCGGCCCCGGCGATCCCGGCCGCTCCCCGCTGGAGCAGCTCCTCGAAGCCCGCGGAGTGAAGAGCGACGGCTTCGCCACCGCGGCGCCCGCCGTCCCCGACACCACCACCGGCTTCCGGGTCCACGCCGTCACCCCGTCCGGACGGGGCCGGCGCTTCGCCGTCGCCGCCGCCGGCGCGGTCTCCTTCGCGGCCATCGCCCTCGGCGGCACCCTGCCCACCGAGAGCTCCGTCACCGCCGCCGGCCGCGGCGGGCAGGGCACCGGCAGCGCCGTCACCCCGCTGCGCGCGGGCGCCTCCGCGGGCCCCGCCGGCTCGGCGACCGGCCGCTCGGACCGCTCCGAGCGCGTCGGCGGCGGCGCGCAGTCGATCGGCAGCGCCCCGCTCGTCCCGGGCGGCACCGTCCCCACCGGAGCCGTCCCGGCGGACGTGGACCGGGCCGGTCCGGTCACCGCGGTACGGCTCCGAGCGGCCCAGACGCAGTCGCTCTTCGCCCTCTCGCCGTTCATACGCCCGACGGCCCCCGCTCTCCAGCTGGCCCTCGGCCCGGCCCCGAGCCCGGCCCCCAGCCCGCCCGGCACCCCGCCGGGCTCCCACCGCTGACCTCCGACCTGGTTGAATCCTCGGTCAGGGCGCCCGACACCGGGGCGCTCACGGGTCAGCGGTTGCGGGGAGAGCATGAACGACGGGAAGCCGAACTGGTGGAGCCGGCCTTCGACGCCCCCGGAGGCGGCGCGGATATCCACGCCGCCCCCGGCGGAGGAGGACGACTTCGCCCTCCAGGCCCCGGACCCGGCCGAGCCCGCCGCGCCGGAGCCGGCCGCGGAGGCGCCCGCCGCCCCCAAGGTCGACATGACGAAGGAACCCGCCCCGCCCGCGCCGGAGCCCGCGACGCCCGCCGCGCCGGAGCCCGTGCCCGCGCCCGCCGTGCCCGCCGTGCCCGCGCCCGAAGCCGCGCCCGCCGCGTCCGAGCCGGCCGTGGCCGCGCCGCAGCCGCTCCACGAGCCCGACGAGTACCGGACCCCGCCCTACGGCGAGCCCGGGCCGTGGGCGCCCGCACCGCCGGTGCAGCGGCCCGCCGCGCCCGTACCGGCCCCGCAGGCCGCCGTACCCCCGCACGGGGCCGTACCGCCGCCGCAGGGCCCCGTGCCGCCGCAGCCGCCCGCCTGGGGCCAGTACGACCCCTGGGGCGCCGGCCCCGCCGCCGTACCCCCGCCCGCCCGCAAGAAGTCCCGGCGCGGCCTCGCCCTCGTCGGCGCCCTCGCCTTCGCGCTCGTCACCGGAGTCATCGGCGGCGGCGTCGGCGCCTACGTCGAGCGCAACGGCGGCATCGGCACCGTCCACCTGCCGCAGGTCGAGGCCGGCACCACCGACCGCGCCCCCGACAGCGTCGCCGGCATCGCCGCCAGCGCCCTGCCCGGCGTCGTCACCCTGCACGTCAGCGGCGGCGGCTCGGCCGGCACCGGCACCGGCTTCGTCCTCGACAACCGCGGCCACATCCTCACCAACAACCACGTCGTCGACGCCGCCGAGTCCTCCGGCGACATCACCGTCACCTTCTCCAGCGGCGAGACCGCCTCCGCCAAGCTCATCGGCAAGGACACCGGCTACGACCTCGCCGTCGTCCAGGTCACCGGCGTCACCGGCCTCCGGCCCCTGCCGCTCGGCAACTCCGACGACGTCCGCGTCGGCGACCCCGTCGTCGCCATCGGCGCCCCCTTCGACCTCTCCAACACGGTCACCTCCGGCATCATCAGCGCCAAGGAGCGCCCGATCACCGCCGGCGGCGAGAAGGGCGACGGCAGCGACATCTCCTACGTCGACGCCCTCCAGACCGACGCGCCCATCAACCCCGGCAACTCCGGCGGCCCCCTCCTCGACGGCAAGGGCCGCGTCATCGGCATCAACAGCGCCATCCGCGCCGCCGGCGGCTCCGGGGACGGCGGCGGGGACGGCGCCCAGGCCGGCTCCATCGGCCTCGGCTTCGCCATCCCGATCAACCAGGGCAAGCGGGTCGCCGAGGAGCTCATCAACACCGGCAAGGCCACCCACCCGGTCATCGGCGTCAGCCTCGACATGCAGTTCAACGGCGACGGCGCCCGCGTCGGCGAGAAGGGCAAGGACGGCACCGCGTCCGTCACCCCCGACGGCCCCGCCGCCAAGGCCGGCCTGCGCCCCGGCGACGTCATCACCAAGGTCGACGGACAGCGGGTCCACAACGGCGAGGAGCTGATCGTGAAGATCCGCGCCCACCGCCCCGGCGACGAGCTCGTCCTCACCCTGACCCGGGACGGCAGGGAACTCACCCGGACCGTCACGCTCGGATCGGCGCAGGGCACCTGAGGTACATGTGGCGGACATCGCAAGGTACCCGTCCCGCAGCTCGGGCGGGTACCGTGGTGCGGGCCGCCCTGGTCCGGCGTGAAGGAGCTACTAGGTGTTCAGCGACATAGGCGCACTCGAGCTGGTGACGCTCATCGTGCTCGCCGTGCTCATTTTCGGCCCGGACAAGCTGCCGAAGGTCGTCCAGGACGTCTCGCGCTTCATCCGGAAGGTCCGCGAGTTCTCCGACAGCGCCAAGCAGGACATCCGTACCGAGCTCGGCCCCGAGTTCAAGGACTTCGAGTTCGAGGACCTCAACCCGAAGACCTTCATCCGCAAGCAGCTCGACGGCAACGAGGACCTCAGCGAGCTCAAGGAGCTGCGCTCCACGTTCGACCTCCGCAAGGAGATGAACGAGGTCGCCGACGCCGTGAACGGGCGCGAGAGCGCCCCCTCCACGGCCCCCGCCGCCGCCCCGGCGACGGTCAACGGCTCCGGCCCCGACCTGCTGAAGAAGCAGGACCCGCCGGCCGCGCCCGAGCGGCCGCCGTACGACTCCGACGCCACCTGACGGCGCCTCCTGACACGGGCGGTCACCGAGCGGTCGCTATCCTCCTTGGGTTGGGGGTATCCCCGGACGGAGTCCGGGGGAGGAACGAGGAGGCGGCCGAGATGAAGACGACGAGTCGGGTGGAAGCCGAGGGGTTTCTGCGCGCACCCTTCGCCTGGTACGGGCTCGACGAGGCGTTCACCGGGCCCCGCCGGCTGATGCAGATCGGCACGGCGGCGGACGGCACCGTCCAGCACGGCTCGGTGGGCCACGGTGACGAGCCGTCGATAAAGTCCGAGGCCGCGGGCGCGGAGAAGGAGCGGTTCGCCGTCGTCGTGACGGTCGCCGCGAACCCCGTGCGGCGCACCGGCGACGGCACCGGCGTCCTGGACGCCACCACCGTCTCCTCCGCCGCCTGGCTGGCCGGCTCCGGGCTGCTCGCCCACACCTGGCCCGCCTCCCTCGACCACGGGCTGCGGGACCACTGGCTCGACCAGCAGACCGAGACGGCCTTCGAGCTCGCCGACGACCTCGACGGGCCCGCGTGGACGACGCTGTCCCTGCCGGTCGACGGGGTGCCGGTGCCGTTCCACTACCGCGAGTCCGAGTTCGGATGGGTGCTGGCCGGCTCCGCCGGGGAGGCGCACATCGGGGCGTACGGGCGGGGGATGAGCGCGTACGGGCTCGGCTTCGCGCAGATCAAGGACCTCGGGCTGTACAGCTGAGCGTGCCCACGAAGAAGGGCGCCCCCGCACCGGGGGGCGCCCTTCGCCGTGTCTCAGAGCTCTCCGTGTCTCAGAACTTGTTGCGCGGCGTGATGCCGAGGCTCAGGCCCGAGAGGCCGCGCTGGCGGCCGCCCAGCTTGCCGGCGATGGCGCGCAGGGCGGCGCCGGCCGGGGAGTCCGGGTTGGAGAGGACGACCGGGCGGCCGTCGTCGCCGCCCTCGCGGAGCCGGACGTCGATCGGGATGGAGCCGAGCACCGGGACCGTCGTGCCCGTGGTGCGGGACAGGCCGTCGGCGACCAGCTGGCCGCCGCCCGTGCCGAAGACGTCCACCATCTCGTCGCAGTGCGGACACGGCAGGCCCGCCATGTTCTCGACGACGCCGACGATCTTCTGGTGGGTCTGCACGGCGATCGAGCCGGCCCGCTCGGCGACCTCGGCCGCCGCCTGCTGCGGGGTCGTGACGACCAGGATCTCCGCGTTCGGCACCAGCTGCGCGACGGAGATCGCGATGTCGCCGGTGCCCGGCGGCAGGTCGAGCAGCAGGACGTCCAGGTCGCCCCAGTACACGTCCGCCAGGAACTGCTGGAGCGCGCGGTGCAGCATCGGGCCGCGCCACACCACCGGCGCGTTGCCCGGGGTGAACATGCCGATCGAGATGACCTTCACGCCGTTCGCCGACGGCGGCATGATCATGTTCTCGACCTGGGTCGGACGCCCGTCCGCGCCCAGCATCCGCGGCACGCTGTGGCCGTAGATGTCCGCGTCGACGACACCGACCTTCAGACCGTCGGCGGCCATCGCCGCCGCCAGGTTCACGGTCACCGAGGACTTGCCGACGCCGCCCTTGCCGGAGGCGACCGCGTACACCCGGGTCAGCGAGCCCGGCTTCGCGAACGGCACCTCGCGCTCGGCGGTGGTGCCGCGCAGCGCCGCCGCCAGCTCCTTGCGCTGCTCGTCGCTCATCACGTCCAGCGTCACGTCGACGCCGGTGACGCCCTCGACGCGGGAGACGGCCTCGGTGACGCGTTGCGTGATGGTGTCGCGCATCGGGCAGCCGGAGACCGTCAGGTAGACCGTCACCGCGACCTTGCCGTCCGGTCCGATCTCCACCGACTTGACCATGCCGAGCTCAGTGATCGGACGATTGATCTCGGGGTCGTTCACCGTCGCCAGTGCTTCGAGCACCGCGTCTTCCGTAGCCATAGGTCTGATGGTACGGCGACGACCACGTGGCTATGAAAGGGCTGTCAACGGTCGGGTACGTCACTCCGCCGCTCGCCGTCCGGCGGGAATAGATCGCGTTCCCGGCCGAGCTCCTCCAGTTCCTTCACCAGGTCCTGCAGTTCGGAGCGGATCCAGTCGCGGGTGGCGACCTCGCCCAGGCCCATCCGGAGCGCCGCGATCTCCCGGGTCAGGTACTCGGTGTCGGCGATCGAGCGCTCGTTCTGCTTGCGGTCCTGCTCCAGGTTGACCCGGTCCCGGTCGTCCTGCCGGTTCTGCGCGAGCAGGATCAGCGGAGCCGCGTACGACGCCTGGAGGGAGAGCGCGAGGGTCAGGAAGATGAAGGGGTACTCGTCGAACCTCAGCGACGGCGGCGCGAAGATGTTCCAGGCGACCCAGACGATGATCGTCAGCGTCATCCAGACCAGGAACCGGCCCGTCCCCAGGAAGCGCGCGATCCGCTCCGAGAGCCTGCCGAACGCCTCCGGGTCGTACTCCGGCAGCAGCCTGGCCCGGCGCTCGCGCGGCTGGTCGAGCCGGATGCGGGGGATCCGCGGCTGGTCCCGCTCCCGCTCCCTGTCCCGGTCCTGCGACCGCTCAGCCACCCGACACCCCCTCCTCGTGGAACTCCGTCTCCCGCCAGTCGTCCGGCAGCAGGTGGTCGAGCACGTCGTCGACGGTGACCGCGCCGAGCAGCGAACCGCTCTCGTCCACGACCGGCGCCGCCACCAGGTTGTACGCGGCGAAGTAGCTGGTCACGGCCGGCAGCGGGGTGTCCGGGCCGAGCGGCGGAAGATCGCTGTCGACCAGCGAGCTGACCAGGGTGAACGGCGGGTCGCGCAGCAGCCGCTGGAAGTGGACCGTGCCCAGGTACTTCCCGGTCGGCGTCTCGTCCGGCGGCCGGCACACGTACACCTGCGCCGCCAGCGCCGGCGACAGGTCCTGCTGCCGCACCCGGGCAAGCGCGTCGGCGACGGTGGCGTCCGGGCGCAGCACGATCGGCTCGGTGGTCATCAGACCGCCCGCGGTCCGCTCCTCGTACGACATCAGCCGGCGCACGTCGGCGGCGTCGTCCGGCCGCATCAGGGTGAGCAGCCGTTCCTTCTCCTCGTCCGGCAGCTCGTTGAGGAGGTCGGCGGCGTCGTCCGGGTCCATCGCCTCCAGGACGTCGGCGGCCCGCTCCTCCTTCAGCTTGCCGAGGATCTCCACCTGGTCGTCCTCGGGCAGCTCCTCCAGGACGTCGGCGAGCCGGTCGTCGTCGAGGGCGGCGGCGACCTCGGCGCGCCGCTTGGGGGAGAGGTGGTGGAGGGCGTTGGCGAGGTCGGCGGGGCGGAGCTTCTCGAAGGTGGCGACCAGGCTCTCGGCACCCTGCCCCTCCTCCTCCAGGGAGAAGCCGGTGACGGCCGACCACTCCACGGTCAGCGTCTCGCCCTTGCGGCGCAGCGCACCGCCCTTGCCGCGGCGGACGAAGACCTTGTCGATCTCCCAGTCGCGGCGGGCCGGCAGCTGCTGGATGGCGATGTCGAGGACGGTGACCTCCTCGCCGGTCTCGACCAGGGTGACCCGCCGGTCGAGGAGCTCGCCGAGGACGAGCCGCTCGGTCGGGCGCTGCTCGAAGCGGCGCATGTTGACCACGCCGGTGGTGATGACCTGGCCGGACTCGACGCCGGTGATCCGGGTCATCGGGACGAAGACCCGGCGCCGGCTCAGCACCTCCACGACCATGCCGAGCAGCCGGGGCGGGCGGCGGCCGACGCGGAGCATCGCGACCAGGTCGCTGACCCGGCCCACCTGGTCGCCGACGGGGTCGAAGACGGGCACGCCGGCGAGGTGGGAGACGAAGATCCGGGGGGCGCCTGCCGCCATGCCTCGCGCCTCCTCGGTGCCGCACGATCTCCGGGGTCGCCGCGCCGCCCCCGCGGGGCTGCACGGCCGGTGCGGGCCCATGCCGGGCTTCGCAGGGTTCAGGCTAGCCCGAGGTGTTCGCCCCCGCTCCGGCAGCGCCGCCGTCCGGCTGCCTGCGGGGACGCCGGCCCGGCCCGGGTACGCTGCGGTCTGCCGCCCCCCACCGGCACCGGCCGGCCCCTCCGGCCGACCCCCGGCGGCCCCTTCCGCCGTGTGCACGGCCGGGGCCGTTCCCCCACCGAAGAACGAGAGGCAGCGCAGGTGACCGTCCGTACCCCGTCATCGCGTATCCCGTCCGTACCGCCGGCGTCCGCCCGGAGGCCGTCCGCGGCCCGGTTCCGCAGGGCGGCCGTGCCGCTGGCGCTGTGCGCGGGGCTGACGGTGGGCCTGGCGGCCTGCGCGGCCGACCCGGACGAGGGCACCAACGGGGTCGGGAGACTGTCGGCGCCGGAGATCGAGAAGGAGGCCCGGACCGCGGCGGACACGGCGAAGGCGGTCCGGCTCTCCGGCACCCTGGTCAGCAAGGGCGGCACCTTCAAGCTGAACATGCGGCTGAAGCAGAACGGCGGCGCCGGCTCGGTGACCACGAAGAACAGCACCTTCGAGCTGCTGCGGGTCGGCGACGCCCTCTACCTGAAGGCCGACGCGGGCTTCTGGCGGCACGAGGAGAAGGGCGACGGCGAGGCCGGCTCGGAGGCCGCCGACAAGCTGGACGACATGTACGTGAAGGTGCCGAGCGACGACCCCTCGTACAAGCAGCTGCGCGGCTTCACCGAGATGGACCAGCTGCTGCGCGGGATCCTCGGGCTGCACGGGGACGTCGTCAAGGGCGACCGGGACCAGATCGGCGGCGTCCGCACGGTGAAGGTCAAGGGCGGCGCGGACGGCGAGGGCGGCACCCTCGACGTGGCCCTGGAGGGCTCCCCGTACCCGCTCCAGTTCGCCCGCGGCGGGGGAGCGGGCCTGGTGGTGCTCTCCGAGTGGGACAAGGACTTCCCGCTGGCCGAGCCGGGCCGCGAGGAGACCCTCGACTACGGCCGCCAGCTGCCCCGTACCTGACTAGCCCTTCCGCTTGCGGCGGAACAGCAGCTTGGGGAGTCCGGCCGGGACCGGGCGGCGGGTGGTCGCGGGGGACGGGAGCGGGACCGCGGCGAGCGAGCCGTCCGGGAGCTCGGTGGTGGCGGCGCGCGGGTCGAGGCGCAGCACCCGGCACTCGCGCGCCCAGCGCTCGGGCATCGCCTCGCCGTCGGGCGCGTTGAGCCGCTTGCCCTTCAGCTCGGCGACGGCCGCGTCCCACTCCTCGCTGCCGGGGGCGAGCTGGCGCACGGCGGCCGTCCAGGAGACGATCCGGCCGCCCTTGTCCTTGCTGCGGACGGTGACCTCGGCGGTGGCGCCGTCGGCGAGGCCGGGCAGCGGCTGCTCGCCGGGGCCGTCGCCGACCACATGGGCGGCGCCGTCGTGCCAGACGTGCCAGAGCGCCCGGGCGGGCCCGGTGCCCCGGACCCAGACGAGGCCGGACTTCCTGGTGGCCTCCTCGACGAGGAACAGCTCTTCAGTCATGGCCCGCAGCCTAGCGGCAGGCCCGTCAGAGCCAGCCGTTGCGCTTCAGGGTGCGGTGGATCGCGAAGCAGATGACGGCGATGCCGCCGAGCACCATCGGGTAGCCGTACTTCCAGTGCAGCTCCGGCATGTGGTCGAAGTTCATGCCGTAGACGCCGCACACCGCCGTGGGGACGGCGACGATCGCCGCCCACGAGGTGATCTTGCGCATGTCCTCGTTCTGCGCGACGGTCGCCTGCGCCAGGTTGGCCTGGAGGATCGAGTTCAGCAGCTCGTCGAAGCCGACGACCTGCTCCTGGACGCGGGCGAGGTGGTCGGCGACGTCCCGGAAGTACTTCTGGATGTCCGGGTCGACCAGCCGCATGGGCCGCTCGGAGAGCAGCTGCATCGGGCGCAGCAGCGGGGTGACGGCCCGCTTGAACTCCAGCACCTCGCGCTTGAGCTGGTAGATCCGGCCGGTGTCGGTGCCGCGCGTGGAGCCCTTCGCGGCCGGCGAGAAGACGTCGATCTCCAGCTGGTCGATGTCGAGTTCGACGGCGTCGGCGACCGCGATGTAGCCGTCGACCACATGGTCGGCGAGGGCGTGCAGGACGGCGGAGGGGCCCTTGGCGAGGAGCTCCGGCTCGCCCTGGAGGCGGTGGCGGAGGTTGCGCAGCGAGCCCTGGCCGCCGTGCCGGACGGTGATGACGAAGTCGGGGCCGGTGAAGCACATCACCTCGCCGGTCTCCACCACCTCGCTGGTGGCGGTGAGTTCGGCGTGCTCGACGTAGTGGATCGTCTTGAAGACGGTGAAGAGGGTGTCGTCGTACCGCTCCAGCTTGGGCCGCTGGTGGGCGTGGACGGCGTCCTCGACGGCGAGCGGGTGGAGCCCGAACTCGGCGGCGATACCGGCGAATTCGGCCTCGGTCGGCTCGTGCAGGCCGATCCACGCGAAGCCGCCGGACTCCCGCACCTGCGACATGGCGCCGCGCGGGGTGAGGCAGGCGCGGTCGTCGATCCGGCGTCCGTCGCGGTAGACGGCGCAGTCGACGATGGCGCTGGAGGCCGAGTGGTCGCGGGTCGGGTCGTAGTTCGTGTACGTGGTCGGGGTCTTGCGCAGGCTCGGGCGCAGGCTCGGCCGAACGGCGGCGCGCAGGTCACGGATCATCGACATGGGCGTGCTCTCCTTCACGGACAGGCCGTCGGCGAGCGTGGCGCAACCCGGAATGGGGACGGGGGAAGGCGTTCGTCCACAAAGCGGGCGGCACCGGCGGATCGCGGCGACGGCGGTCGCAAACTCAGACAGGCAAAGAGGGGATGCTCTTCCGTCGGACGCGATGCCGGAGGGGGGTCCCGGTTCGGGGACCCGGAGTCACCGGAGGGAGGAACGCACCGGACTCGGGTGCGGAGCGGCGGAAGAGCGACTGGTACTGCCCGATCGACTTCGGTCCATCGCAGTCCCACCTCCTCCGGCCGGTCCCTCGTGAGGGATGACGTGTGACGCACAGTCGGGAAACCCGACCAGTGGCCAACACTATCAGCCGACCGAGGGTCAATCCCTTCCTTTGCCCGTTCCATACGCGATCTATGCTCGCCGCATGGGAGAAGTTCTTGCACTGGTCGAGGCCCGGCTGCGTACGGCCCTGGGCGAACCGGACGCGCGGGCCGCGGTGACCTTCCTCGGCACCGACCGCATCGAGGTGCTCCGCTTCGTCGACGCCGAGGCGGGGCTGGTGCGCTACGCCACGCTCGGCATGTCGGCCGCGCCGATGGCCGACCCGACGGCCGCCCTCGCCGACCCGGTGAAGGGCCCGCGCGCCGAACTGGTCCTGACCGTGCGGCTCGGCCGCGCCGACACCGACAAGGTGCTGCGCCCGCTGGCGGTGCTCGCCGCGACCCCTCAGGTCGAGGGCGTGATCGTCGCCCCCGGCGCCTCGCTGGACGTCGGCGAGCCGCTCTGGCCGGGGGCCGGCTTCAGCTCGGTCCTGGTCGCCGAGCCGGGCGGGCTGGTGGAGGACCTGGAGCTGGACGCGCCGATGGACCCGGTGCGGTTCCTGCCGCTGCTGCCGATGACCCCGAACGAGGCCGCCTGGAAGCGGGTGCACGGGGCGCAGGCCCTGGAGGAGCGGTGGCTCGCGAAGGGCACGGATCTGCGGGATCCGCTGCGGGGGTCCGTGGCCCTGGACTGAGGGCGCGCGCCGGGGGCCGGGCGGCGTCCGGGTGACGGAGGCGGGCCGGACGGGTGACGGGCCGCCGCCGTTCTTGACGGGAGGCGTCCGCGGTAGGACCGTTGAGCCCTATGAGGGGCGAACCCAGTTGTCCGAAGTGTGGTGGTCGGGTCAGGGCGCCCGGTCTCTTCGCCGACTCCTGGCAGTGCGACGTGCACGGGCCCGTGCATCCGCTGCAGCCCGTCATCCCGCCGAGCGTCGAAGCCCTCTCCGTCGTCGTCCAGCGCTCCCACGTGCCCGTCTGGATGCCCTGGCCGCTCCCCGTCGGCTGGCTCTTCACCGGGGTGACGTACGCCGGTGACGACCGCAGCGGCGGACGCGCCACCGCCGTCGCCTGCTCCGGTCCCGGCCCGCTCGGCGGCATCGGCGAGCTGCTGCTCGTCGCCGAGGAGCTGGGCGTCGGCCTGGGCGCCCGGTACGCCGGCATCGACGGCCCCGACCCCGGCTCCGGCATGGCGATCGACAAGCCGCCACAGGCCAAGGTCCTCGCCGGCGGCCGCCCCACCCCGCTCTGGCACGTCACCGGCGCCCCGCACGACCGGGCCGTCTTCGCCGGCGAGGCCCGCGGGCTCTGGCTCTGGGCGATCGTCTGGCCCGAGCAGTCCGGGCTCCTCATGTACGACGAGCTGGTCCTCACCGACCTGCGGGACGCGGGCGCCGAGGTCGAGCTGCTGCCCTGCGGGGCGCTCACCCCGCGCCTGCTGGGCTGACGGGACGGCACCCCCGGCGGTGTAACAGGCGCCACAGGGATCGACTCCGTACAAACTCGGGGCTGACCGCCCGTTATGCTGGAGCGTCACCCGTCCGTGCCGAGCCCCTGGAGAACCCGCGTCGTGCGCATCGACCTGCACAGCCACTCCACGGCCTCCGACGGCACCGACACCCCCGCCGAGCTGGTGCGGAACGCCGCCGCGGCCGGGCTCGACGTCGTCGCGCTCACCGACCACGACACCACCCGCGGGCACGCCGAGGCGATCGCCGCCGCGCCCGAGGGGCTGACCGTGGTCCCCGGCGCCGAGCTCTCCTGCCGGCTCGACGGCATCGGCCTGCACATGCTCGCCTACCTCTTCGACCCCGAGGAGCCGGCGCTGCTCGCCGAGCGCGAGCTGGTCCGCGACGACCGGGTGCCGCGCGCCCGGGCCATGGTCGGCCGGCTCCAGGAGCTGGGCGTGCCCGTCACCTGGGAGCAGGTCGCCCGGATCGCCGGCGACGGCTCCGTGGGCCGGCCGCACGTCGCCGAGGCGCTGGTCGAGCTGGGTGTCGTCCCCGACGTCTCCGGGGCCTTCACCGCCGAGTGGATCGCCGACGGCGGCCGGGCCCACGTCGAGAAGCACGAACTGGATCCCGCCGACGCGATCCGGCTGGTCAAGGCGGCCGGCGGCGTCACCGTCCTCGCCCACCCGGCCGCCGTCAAGCGCGGCCAGGTCGTGCCCGAGTCCGCGATCGCCGCCCTCGCCGCGGCCGGACTCGACGGCATCGAGGTCGACCACATGGACCACGACGAGCCCACCCGGGCGCGGCTGCGCGGGCTCGCGAAGGAGCTGGGCCTGCTGGTCACCGGCTCCAGCGACTACCACGGCAGCCGCAAGACCTGCCGTCTCGGCGAGTACACCACCGATCCCGAGATCTACGGCGAGATCACCCGCCGGGCCACCGGCGCCTTCCCCGTCCCCGGCGCCGGCGGAGTCCCGGCCTAGGGCCTGTCCGACCCTCCCCGCCGGAGCGCCCGACCGGCTCCGGCGGGACGGCGCTGCCGCGCCCCGCGCGCGGGTTCGCGGCCGGTCCCGCCGCGCCGTCCGTCCGGCCCGCCCCTTCTCGTACCGCCCGAGCCGCGCGTCCACCGTGCGGCGGCGGGCACTCCTGCCCCGACGCCGGAATCCCACGTTCCGGTCCGGTGCCCCACACCCCACCGTTCGACCCTCACCGCAAGGCACCCCACCGTGTTCGACCTCGCCGTCTTCGGCTCGCTCTTCGTCACCCTGTTCGTGATCATGGATCCGCCCGGCATCACGCCGATCTTCCTCGCGCTGACCTCCGGCCGCCCCGCCAAGGTCCAGCGCCGGATGGCCTGGCAGGCCGTCGCCGTCGCCTTCGGCGTCATCGCCGTCTTCGGCGTCCTCGGCCAGCAGATCCTCGACTACCTGCACGTCTCCGTCCCCGCCCTGATGATCGCGGGCGGGCTCCTGCTGCTGCTCATCGCGCTCGACCTGCTCACCGGCAAGACCGACGAGCCGAAGCAGACCAAGGACGTCAACGTCGCCCTCGTACCGCTCGGCATGCCGCTGCTCGCCGGGCCCGGCGCCATCGTCTCGGTCATCCTCGCCGTCCAGCACGCCGACAGCGTCTCCGCGCAGATCTCCGTCTGGACCGCCATCGCCGCCATGCACGTCGTGCTCTGGCTGGCCATGCGCTACTCGCTGGGGATCATCCGCGTCATCAAGGACGGCGGCGTCGTCCTCGTCACCCGGCTCGCCGGCATGATGCTCTCCGCGATCGCCGTGCAGCAGATCATCAACGGCGTCACCCAGGTCATCCGGGGCGGCTGACCGCCCCCGGACACCACTGCGCCCCCGTGCGGATTCCGTCGAGACGGAGTCCGCGCGGGGGCGCGGTGCGTGGTGTGGACCTGCCCCGTTACGAGGCGGAGGTCTCTGCGGGTCGGATCCAGATGCGCTGGCCGATCGCGGCGGCCTGCTGCACGATCCGGTTGACGGAGGCGGCGTCCACGACGGTCGAGTCGACGGGCGTGCCGTCGATGTCGTCGAGTCGCAGGATTTCGAAGCGCATGGCTTCTCCCTTCGTCCGGAGTTGATCCTCCATGTGGAGAACTGTGTACGTATGTGTCTAACGGCTGCCCCACCCGAAACATTCCTTACGCTAAAGAAAATTTTCGGATGGCTAACTACTACCGGGTAGCGGAGGTGGCGGCCCGCCCTCCCGAAGCGGACAATGAGGGCCGATGAACGACGCCACGCACCCCGCCCCGCCCGCCGACCCACCCGCCCACGCGCTCGCCGCGCTGGAGGCCCGCCTGGAGCGCACCAATGAGCTCCTGCGGCGGATGCTGGCCGAGGTGGCGAAGACCCCGTCCACGCACGCCATCTTCGTCGACGCCGGTTACGTCCATGCTTCGGCCGGGTTGCTGGTGACGGGTTCCGGGGACCGGCGCTCCTTCGACCTCGACGCCGAGGGCCTGATCGAGGCGTTCATCGACACCGCCCGGACGGTCTTCGCCGACAGCCGGCTGCTGCGCGTCTACTGGTACGACGGCGCCCGCCGCCGCATCCACACCCCCGAGCAGCAGTCGATCGCCGAGCTCCCCGACGTCAAGGTCCGCCTCGGCAACCTCAACGCCGACAACCAGCAGAAGGGCGTCGACTCCCTCATCCGCAGCGACCTGGAGTCGCTCGCCCGCCACCGCGCCATCAGCGACGCCGCCCTCGTCGGCGGCGACGAGGACCTGATCTCCGCCGTCGAGGCCGCCCAGGGCTACGGCGCCCGCGTCCACCTCTGGGGCATCGAGGCCGCCGACGGCCCCAACCAGGCCGAGGCGCTGCTCTGGGAGGTCGACAGCCGGCGCACCTTCGACCTCGACTTCTGCCGGCCGTACGTCACCCGGCGCCCGGTCACGATGTACGAGAACGAGTCCGAGCCGCCGCCCTCGCGCGACGAGGTCCGCTTCATGGGCGCCCAGATCGCCGCCACCTGGCTCGGCGAGCGGGGCCGCGACCGGCTCGCCGAACTCCTGCCCGGCGACCCGTACCTCCCCGCCGCCGTCGACCAGGACCTCCTCGTCGAGGCCGAGTCCCGGCTCAGCCGCTCGCTGCGCGGCCACGGCGCCCTCCGCCGCGCGCTGCGCGACGGCTTCTGGCAGCACCTCAGGGCGCAGTACTGACCCTGAGGACGGGCTCCTCCGTGGCCGCGGCCGTGTCGACCCGCTCCCAGAAGGCGGTCAGGCGCTCCGCCAGCTCGCGCGGATGGGAGACGTTGGGGGAGTGGCCGGCCCCCTCGACCACGGTGTGGTGCGCGCCGGTACGGGCGGCGACCGCCGCCAGCTCGGCCGGCGGCCAGACCATCTCCTCGGAGCCGTACGCCAGGTGCACCGGCAGCGCCAGCGCCGCCAGCTCGGCCGGGCCGTCGGGGTCGCGCAGCAGCAGCCGGCCGGCGCCGGACAGCTGCGCCACCTTGGTCAGCATCCAGCGGCGCCGCAGGAAGCCCACCACCTCGGCCGAGTCGACCGCCTCGTCCGGCTCCTCGCCACGGCTGTCCAGCCACCGCGTGGTCCGCCACACCCGCTCCTTCGCCAGCAGCGCGTGCCCGGCCCGCAGCGCCCGGATCCGCACCCGCTGGGGGCGGGCGACCCGGCCGGGACCGGAGGAGAGCAGGGTCAGCGAGCGGAAGGCCCGGGGGGCGAGCACCGCGGCCGAGCGGGCGACCAGCCCGCCGAAGGAGTGTCCGAGCAGATGCACCGGACCGTCCCGCAGCGCCACCGCCTGCGCGACCGCGTCCAGCGCGAGCGCCCGGCGGCGGTAGGCGGCGCGGCCCCGCGGGCCGTGCGACTCGTTCTGCCCGCGGCCGTCGACGGCGACGACCCGGTACCCGGCCTCGCTCAGCGGACCGAGCAGCGCCAGGAAGTCCTCCTTGCTGCCGGTGTACCCGGGCAGCATCAGGACGCTTCCCCGCGGCTCGCCCGCCGGGGCGGTGTCGAGGACGGCGAATCCGCCGCGCACGGTCTCCAGGCGGTGGGCCCGGGTGCGGGGCGGCAGCGACAGGGAGCGCGGCTTGCTCATGCAAGGACTGTAACCGGACGGCGGCCTCCGGATCAGGCCGCCGGCCGTGGCTCCGGGAACGACGACGGCGGCCCGGCCCCTGGTGAGGGGCCGGGCCGCCGTCCTGCCCGGTGGTCCGGGCCCGCTGCTACGCCTCCGGCTGGGCTGGGGCGGCCTTCTTGGCGACCCGCTTGCGCGGGGCCTTCGGCGCCTCCTCGGCCGGGGCCTCGGCGGCCTTCTTCACCGTGCGCCGACGGGTCGTCGTCGCCTTCTGCGGCTCCGACGCGTCCGGCGCCACGGCGGCGGCCGTCTTCTTCGCGGCGGCGCGCTTACGGGGGGCCTTGGGGGCCTCCTCGGTGGCGGGCGTCTCGGTGGCGGCCTCGGCCGTCTTCTTGGCGGCGGTCCGCTTGCGGGGGGCCTTGGGGGCCTCCTCGGCGGGCGCCTCGGTGACGGCGGCGGCCGTCTTCTTCGCGGCGGCGCGCTTGCGCGGAGCCTTCGGGGCCTCCTCGACCGGAGCCGCGGCCGGAGCCGGAGCCTCGGCGACGGGGGCCGGGATGACCACGACGGCCTCGGCGGCGGCGGTGGCCGTCACCGGGCTGGACGCCTTGCGGACCGCACGGCGGCGCGGGCGCGGGGCCGGCTCCTCGACGACCGGGGCCGCGGGGGCCTCGACGACGACCGGAGCGGCCTCGACCACGGCACCCGGGTTGGTCGCCGGGCGGGTCGCCCGGCGCCGGGCCCGCGGCGGCGCGGCCACGGCCTGAGCCGGGACGGAGGCCGAAGCCTCAGCCGGGGCGGCCTGGGCGGGAGCGGCCTGGACCGGGGTGGTCTGGGCCTGGGTGGTCTGGGCCGGAGCGGCCTGGGCCGGGGCGGTCCGGGCCGGGCGGGACGCCGGACGCTGCTCCACCGACTGGGCGGGCACCGGGGCGGACTGCTTGCGCGCGGCGGCCAGCTCGGCGGCGGCGGACTCGACCGTCTGGAAGGTCACCGTCTCCTCGGCGCGCGGCCGGACCCGCCGCTTGCGCGGCGCGAACGCCGGGGCGGGAGCGGCGGCCGGGGCGACCGGCGCCGCGGCGACGGTCTCCGTACGCCCACCGCGGCCGCGGCGCCGGCGCGGAGCCGTCTCCTCGGCCTCGGCGCGCTGGGCGACCGGGGCTTCGGCGCGCTGGGCGACCGGGGCCTCGACGGGCGCGGCGACCGGTGCGACCGGAGCCTCGACCGTCTCGACGACGGCGGTCTGGGTCTCCGTACGACCACCACGACGGCGGCGGCGCGGGGCGGCCGGCTCCTCGGCCGGGGCCTCGACGGGCGCGGCGGCCTGGGCGGGCTCCTCGACGGCGGCCGGCGGCGTCACCGGGGTGGCGCCGGCGACCGGGATGCCACCGCCGACCGGACCGGTGCCGCGGGTGCGGCGGCGGCGCGGACGGCGCGGGCCGTCCACGGCCTCCGGGGCCTCGGCGGTCTCGGCGGTCTCCACGGCGGGGGTCGTCTGCGGGGCCTCGGCGTCCGCCCCGCCGCGGGTGCGGCGGCGCTGGCGCGGGGTGCGCGTCCGGGCCGGGCGCTCCTCGGCGGCCGGGGCCTCGGCGCGGCCGCCACGGCCACGACGGCCGCCGGGCTCGCCCAGGTCCTCCAGCTCCTCCGCGTCGAGACCCGCGCGGGTCCGCTCGGAGCGCGGCAGGACGCCCTTGGTGCCCTCGGGGATGTCGAGGTCGGTGTAGAGGTGCGGGGAGCTGGAGTACGTCTCCACCGGGTCGGCGAAGTCCAGTTCCAGCGCCTTGTTGATCAGCTGCCAGCGCGGGATGTCGTCCCAGTCGACGAGCGTGATCGCCGTACCGGTGTTGCCCGCGCGGCCGGTGCGGCCGGTGCGGTGCAGGTACGTCTTCTCGTCCTCGGGGGTCTGGTAGTTGATGACGTGGGTGACGCCGTCGACGTCGATGCCGCGCGCGGCGACGTCGGTGCAGACGAGGACGTCCACCTTGCCGTTGCGGAAGGCGCGCAGCGCCTGCTCGCGGGCGCCCTGGCCGAGGTCGCCGTGGACCGCGCCGGAGGCGAAGCCGCGCCGCTGCAGCTGCTCGGCGATGTCGGCGGCCGTGCGCTTGGTACGGCAGAAGATCATCGCGAGACCGCGGCCGCGGGCCTGGAGGATGCGCGCGACCATCTCCGGCTTGTCCATGTTGTGCGCGCGGTAGACGTGCTGCGTGATGTTGGCGTGCGTCACGCCCTCGTTGTCCGGCGAGGTGGCGCGGATGTGCGTGGGCTTCGACATGTAGCGGCGGGCCAGGCCGATGACCGCGCCCGGCATGGTGGCCGAGAAGAGCATCGTCTGGCGGGTCGCCGGAAGCATGTTGATGATCTTCTCGACGTCGGGCAGGAAGCCCAGGTCGAGCATCTCGTCGGCCTCGTCGAGGACGAGCGTCTTCACGTGCGACAGGTCGAGCTTGCGCTGGCCGGCCAGGTCGAGCAGGCGGCCGGGGGTGCCGACGACGACGTCGACGCCCTTCTGGAGCGCCTCGACCTGGGGCTCGTAGGCCCGGCCGCCGTAGATGGCGAGGACGCGCACGTTGCGCACCTTGCCGGCGGTGAGGAGGTCGTTGGTGACCTGCTGGCACAGCTCGCGGGTCGGCACGACGACGAGGGCCTGCGGGGCCTCGGTCAGCTGGTCGGGCCGGGCGCGGCCGGCCTCGACGTCGGCGGGGACGGTGACCCGCTCCAGGATCGGCAGACCGAAGCCGAGGGTCTTGCCGGTGCCGGTCTTGGCCTGGCCGATGACGTCGGTGCCGGTGAGGGCGACCGGAAGGGTCATCTCCTGGATGGGGAAGGGATTGACGATGCCGACGGCTTCGAGCGCCTCGGCGGTCTCGGGAAGGATTCCGAGCTCTCGGAACGTAGTCAGGGTGCTGCCTCTTCTGTGAGACGCGGCGCGAGGCGAACGAAGGGGGTCTGTCATCGTGCCGGGAACGTCCCGCGGGATCCTGGGGAAGATCACCGCCGGGTGGCACGGGACCACTGCCGTCGCTCGAGCGTCGTACCGCTTGAGGGACCCTTCGGCAGGCGCCGGAAGGGCTGTCGGGCCGGAGCCGATCGGGCCACCGACCGGGCATCCTCATTCATGCGTCGGCCCACCGGGTACGTCCGAACGTGCGAAAGCATGTCCGCATACTCGGCAGGCGCATTACCACTGTACCCCGGAATCGCGCATGTGTGTCGGGCGAAATGGTGATGAGGGCACGGTCACACAGACTGACCAGGACCTTCGGGGCCCCTGAGGGCGGGCTATTGTGCGCTCCATGGAGACGCCTGACAACGCCACACCCGCCGGTGACACCGAGCCCGCCGACACGCCCACCGGCATCGCCGCCGAGGACTGGGCCACGGCTTCCGCGCAGCCGCAGTACCGCGCCGCGGTGATCGACCTCCTCGGCGCCCTCGCCTACGGCGAGCTGGCGGCCTTCGAGCGGCTCGCCGAGGACGCCAAGCTCGCGCCGTCCCTGGAGGACAAGGCGGAGCTGGCGAAGATGGCCTCCGCCGAGTTCCACCACTTCGAGCGGCTGCGGGACCGGCTGGCCGCCGTGGACGCGGAGCCGACCGCGGCGATGGAGCCCTTCGCGAAGGCGCTCGACGACTTCCACCGGCAGACCGCCCCGTCGGACTGGCTGGAGGGCCTGGTCAAGGCGTACGTGGGCGACTCGATCGCCAGCGACTTCTACCGCGAGGTCGCGGCCCGGCTCGACTCGGACACCCGCGCCCTGGTGCTCGCCGTGCTCGACGACACCGGGCACGGCAACTTCGCCGTGGAGAAGGTGCGCGCGGCGATCGACGCCGACCCGCGCGTCGGCGGCCGGCTCGCGCTGTGGGCCCGCCGGCTGATGGGCGAGGCGCTGTCCCAGGCCCAGCGCGTGGTGGCCGAGCGGGACGCGCTCTCCACGATGCTCGTGGGCGGGGTCGCGGACGGCTTCGACCTGGCGGAGGTCGGCCGGATGTTCTCCCGGATCACCGAGGCGCACACCAAGCGGATGGCGGCCCTGGGCCTCGCCGCCTGAGCCGGCGCCCACCGGCACACGACGGCCGCGCGGCCCGGGACCTCGGTCCCGGGCCGCGCGGCCGTTCCGCGTGCGGCGCGGCGGTCAGTACGCCGCGGGCGATGATCGGCGGAGCCGGTGTCCGGCCGGCCGGACGAGCAGCGAGAGCAGCACCGCCGCCACCACGACGGCGCCGACGAGGGTGGCGAGGAAGTGGCCGGGGCCGAGCGCCCCGTGGGTGACGAGCGCGCCGAAGACGGCGCCGAGCGCACCGGTCAGGAGCACGGTCCTCCGGGCGGGGAGGCGGTCGGGCAGGCGGTGCGCGGCGGCCCAGGCCAGGGCGAGTCCGAGCAGGGCGGAGCCGAGGGCTTCCAGGAACACGGTGGATCACCTCGCGGAGGGTGCGGGGCGGGTGGTGCGGTCAAGCCCCCTCCTACCCCGGGCCAACGGAACGCAATCCTCCCCACACCCCGGCGGGGCGCCCCGCACACCCGGCCCGAGCGGCCGCGGGACGGGACCCGCGACGCCCCGTGCGCGGGCCCGCGAGGCCACCCGGACGGCCGTACGCGCGCGGGGGCGGGCCCGGCCGGCGCCGGGGCGGTGACGGCGCACGCGAGAGCGACGCGGAGGGACGGGTGCCCCTCGGGGCGGTGCGGGAATGCGAGGAGGCCCGGAGGGACGGGTGTCCCTCCGGGCCTCCTGTGCGGGAGTCGCGGCTCAGAGCGTGCCGAAGCCCACCCGGCGCACCGCGGTCTCGCCGAGCTCCACGTACGCGATCTTGTCCGACGGGACCAGGACCCGGCGGCCCTTCTCGTCCTCGAGGCTGAGCAGCGTCGCCTTGCCGGACAGCGCGTCCGCGACGGCGCGCTCCACTTCCTCGGCGGACTGCCCGCTCTCCAGAACGATCTCCCGGGGTGCGTACTGCACGCCGATCTTGACCTCCACGGCTATGTCCCTCCGAACGGTCAGCCATGCGCGATGAACACGCGCCGTACGCTGCACACATTAGCCCGGTGAGGGGACGCCCACGGGTCAGCCGCCCCACGCCAGGAGCGAACACGGCACGGGAACAGACGGGCGGTCAGTGCCCCTCGGCGCTCAGTTGGCCCTCGACCGCGTGCAGCGGGAAGCCCGCGATGCCGCGCCAGGCGAGCGAGGTGAGCAGCGAGACGGCCGTGTCGCGGGGGATCGGGGACTCGCTGGAGAGCCAGTAGCGGGCGACGACCTGCGAGACGCCGCCGAGGCCCACCGCGAGCAGCATCGACTCGTCCGTGGACAGCCCGGTGTCCTCGGCGATGACCTCGGAGATCGCCTCGGCGCACTGGAGGCTCACCCGGTCCACCCGCTCGCGGACGGCCGGCTCGTTGGTGAGGTCGGACTCGAAGACCAGCCGGAAGGCACCGCCCTCGTCCTCGACGTAGGCGAAGTAGGCGTCCATGGTGGCCGCCACCCGGAGCTTGTTGTCCGAGGTGGAGGCGAGGGCGCCGCGGACCGCCTGGAGCAGGGACTCGCAGTGCTGGTCGAGCAGCGCCAGGTAGAGCTCCAGCTTCCCGGGGAAGTGCTGGTAGAGCACGGGCTTGCTGACGCCGGCCCGCTCGGCGATGTCGTCCATGGCCGCGGAGTGGTACCCCTGGGCGACGAAGACCTCCTGGGCCGCGCCGAGCAGCTGGTTCCGCCGGGCACGGCGCGGCAGCCGCGTACCGCGAGGGCGTGCTGCCTCTGTCTGCTCGATGGCGCTCACGCGGCCTCCCAAGAATTCGATCCATATGCGCTGTCGCGCCGCGCCGCCATCGTACTTTTGGGTAACCCGGGTGTGCGCGGTGCGAACGCAGAATTTCACGGACCGGACGCCGGGGTCGACAGGCTATTCAAGATTAAACCGAACAAATCAGCGGGAGTCGCCGCACGAATCCGTCGAGATCGACGGAGAAGGCCGTCGTCCGGCCCGGGCGCAGCTCGTCGGCGCTGGTCAGCGGCGCCGGTAGCGGTCAGCGGTAGTCGTCCTCGTCGAGGGTGACGACGCGCGCCTGCTCGGAGGCGTCACCCTCGTCCGCCGCGTCGTGGTCGATATCGCTGAGCGGTTCGTCCTCCCTCGGACGCAGTTCCGTGTGCTGCTCGGCCGCGTCGGCCTCCGGGACTTCCTCGTCGAGCACGGCGTCCTCTTCCTCGGGGAACGATTCCGGCTCGGACGGATCGACAGTCATGCGATTCCTTCCCGTCCTCCCCGCGCGCGGGCGGCCGCCCGCGCCGATGGCCCTCCCTTCGAGCCTAGGAGCACCCGCGCCGGGCCGCACCCGAGCGGCGCCCGGACGTGGCCGGCGGACGTCCCGGGCGGGCGCCACGCGCCCTGTGACCGCACCCACACCCGAGCGCGCGTGATCGTCTCGTAATATTGCGGCCATGTCCTCGACCGAGCTGCCGGAAACCCGGACCGCCGACACCGCACCGCCGGCGCCGCGTCCGCGCGCGGTCCGGGTCGCCGACGGCGAGGAGCTCCGCTCCGTCGCGCTCCCCGGACTCACCCTCACCGTGCGCTCCCGGCCCGGCGGCCGCCCCGGCCTGCCGCCCGCGCTGTACGTGCACGGCCTCGGCGGCTCCTCGCAGAACTGGTCCGCCCTGATGCCGCTCCTCGCCGACCTGGTCGACGGCGAGGCCGTCGACCTGCCCGGCTTCGGGGACTCCCCGCCGCCCGACGACGGCAACTACTCGGTCACCGGGCACGCCCGGGCCGTCATCCGGCTGCTCGACGCCTCCGGCCGCGGCCCGGTCCACCTCTTCGGCAACTCGATGGGCGGCGCCGTCGCCACCCGGGTCGCCGCCGTCCGGCCCGACCTGGTCCGCACCCTGACCCTCGTCTCGCCGGCCCTGCCCGAGCTGCGCGCCCAGCGCACCGCCTGGCCGACGGCGCTGCTCGCCGTGCCCGGCGTCGCCGGGCTCTTCGCCCGGCTCTCCCGCGACTGGACCGCCGAGCAGCGCGTCCGGGGCGTCCTCTCGCTCTGTTACGGGGACCCGGGCCGGGTCACCGACGAGGGGTTGCGGCACGCCGTCGAGGAGATGGAGCGCCGGCTGGAACTCCCCTATTTCTGGGACGCCATGGCCAGGTCCTCGCGCGGAATCGTCGACGCCTATACGCTCGGCGGCCAGCACGGCCTGTGGCGGCAGGCGGAGCGGGTGCTCGCGCCGACCCTGCTGATCTACGGCGGCCGTGACCGGCTCGTCTCGTACCGGATGGCCCGCAGGGCCGTCGCGGCCTTCCGGGGCTCGCGGCTGCTGAGCCTGCCCGACGCCGGTCACGTGGCGATGATGGAGTACCCCGAGACGGTCGCCGCGGCCGCGCGGGAGCTGATCGCGGACCACGACGCGCGGCACGACGGGAGCTGAACCCGGGGTGGGACGACATAGTCGCAAGGGCCCTGCGCCCTCGGCGGGCGACACCGGACGCCCGGACGGCACGCGCACGCCGACGACGGGCGGGGCGCGTACGCCCGCGCCGGGCGGGACGCGTGCTCCGGCGGGCGACACCGGGCGCACGCCGGTCGTGGACAGCGGCGCGGGCACCGGCCGCCGCCGCCGTACCCCCGACGGCCCGGACGAGCGCGGCACCACCCGCGGCCACGGCACCTTCCACGGCCACGGCACCCCGGCTCACGGGACCCCGGCCCACGGCACCCCGGCCCACGGGACCCCGGCGTACGGGACCCCGGCCCACGGGACCCCGCTGTACGGGACCGCGGGACACGGCCCGCAGGGTCACGGCACCCCGGGTCACGGCGCTCCCGCGCAGGGGGCGCCGCGTCACGGCACCCCGGCTCACGGGACCCCCGCTTTCGCCGGAGGGTCGTACGACACGCCCGCGCACGGTGTTCCGCACACGCCCGCCCACGGCATTCCGGTGCGCGGCGGGCATCCCGCGGACGAGGAGCCCGGGCGGCCGGCGCCCGAGCGGTACGGGGTCGCCGGCGGCGCGCCGCTGATCCCCGGTCCTCGTCGGGTCGCCGCCCCGCCGGAGGGGCCGGACGCGCCCGCGACCGGTGCCGGCGACGAGGCCGACGCCCCCGGCAGGGGCGGCAAGGGCCGGGCGCTCACCGGGATCGCGGCCGCCGCCGTCACCACCTGCCTCGCGATCGTCGTCGCCGGCCAGGTCGCCGACCGGGAGGACGACGCCCCGGCCGTCCGCGCCGCGCAGCAGCCCGCCGAGCGCGCCTCGGAGGACGCCGCCTCCCGCTCCGACGAACGGCCCACCCCGTCGAGCCCGGCCCCCGTGATCCGGCAACCGGCGCCCACGTACGAGCAGTTGATGACCCGCCAGTTCCCGATCGACCCGAAGCTCACCGGCTCCGGGGAGTTCGAGGCGGTGCCCGGCCTCGACAAGGCGCCCGGCGGCGGGCAGAAGTACCGTTACCGGGTGGACGTCGAGAAGGGCCTCGGCCTGGACGCCAAGCTCTTCGCCCGCGCCGTCCAGCAGACGCTCAACGACAAGCGCAGCTGGGCGGGTCGCGGCGCCATGACCTTCGAGCGGATCTCCAGCGGGGAACCCGACTTCGTCATCACCCTCGCGAGCCCCGGCACCACCGGCACGTGGTGCGCCAAGTCCGGCCTCGACACCACCGTCGACAACGTCTCCTGCGACTCCGCGTCCACCGAGCGCGTGATGATCAACGCCTTCCGCTGGGCGCAGGGCTCCGAGACCTTCGGCCCGAAGGCGATGCTCGCCTACCGCCAGATGCTCATCAACCACGAGGTCGGGCACCGGCTCGGCCACAACCACGTGTCGTGCCGCACCCCGGGCGCCCTGGCGCCGGTGATGCAGCAGCAGACCAAGTCCCTGGAGATCGACGGCATCGCCTGCCGCCCCAACCCCTGGGTGCACCCCGGCGGTTGATCCCGGCCGCCCCCGGTCCCGGGGGCCGTGCACCCCCGGCAACCTGACGCTCCGTGATCCCGCCGGCGCGTACCGCGACCGAACGCGACCGGCCTGGGAAAGTTACGTGCATTCACCCCTTCTGGTGGTGCGATGGACAACCGTCCGTCGTGCCACCGCCCCCTGCGCTTACGTTCTTCCCGCTGCGCGATTCCCGCCGAGGGACGCGGCGCGCGCCACCGGCGGGACCGGTGGGCGACATCAAGGGAGACCGGGGGTGTGTGCTCGTGCGGATCGGACTGCTCACGGAGGGTGGCACCCCGTGCGCGACCGGTGACACCGGCGCGTGGTGGCAGCGGCTCGTCCGCGGCCTCGCCGCCCACGAGTTCGACCTGTACGCCGTCGGCGGCCCGCTCCCCGCCACCCCGCTGCCCCCCAAC
>NZ_JOGX01000076.1 GCF_000719555.1 Streptomyces sp. NRRL F-5727 | reverse complement strand
ACGCTGTTGAGTTCTCAAGGTGCGGACGCTTCCTTCGTTCCTGTTTCCAGGCCCTCCGGGCGCTTCCTTCGTTTCCGACTCTATCAGATCTTTCCGATCTGATTTCCTCGGTGCTTTCCGGTCCTGAGTTTCAATTCCTCGGGGCCTTCCGGCGCGTTCCGACTTTATCAGATGATCTCGGTCGGATTTTCCACCTCCCGGTCGGCCGTCCGGGCGCACTGCGGCGCCGGGGCTTCCCGTTCTGGCGGAGCCGTAAACGTACTGGAGCGGGGCGCCCCGATGCAAATCGAGGCGCCCCGCTCCGTAACCGCGCTGGTCAGGCCCTTCGGGCTCAGACCTCGACGACGACCGGAAGGATCATCGGCCGGCGGCGGTAGGTGTCGGAGACCCACTTGCCGACGGTGCGGCGGATCAGCTGCTGGAGCTGGTGGGGTTCGACGACGCCGTCCTGGGCGGACTTGTTCAGCGCCTGCTCGATCTTCGGGAGCACCGCGTCGAAGGCGGAGTCCTCGATGCCGGAGCCGCGCGCGTGGACGTGCGGGCCGCCGGTGATCTTGCCGGTGGAGGAGTCGACCACCAGGAAGACCGAGATGATGCCCTCCTCGCCGAGGATCCGGCGGTCCTTCAGGGAGGTCTCGGTGACGTCGCCGACCGAGAGGCCGTCCACGTACACGTACCCCGCCTGGACCTTGCCGGTGATGCGGGCGCGGCCGTCGACCAGGTCGACGACGACGCCGTCCTCGGCGATGACGATGTGGTCCTTCGGGATGCCCGTCATCGCGCCGAGCTCGGCGTTGGCGCGCAGGTGGCGCCATTCGCCGTGGACCGGCATGAGGTTCTTCGGCTTGCAGATGTTGTAGAAGTACAGCAGCTCGCCGGCCGAGGCGTGGCCCGAGACGTGGACCTTGGCGTTGCCCTTGTGGACCACGTTGGCGCCCCAGCGGGTCAGGCCGTTGATCACGCGGTAGACCGCGTTCTCGTTGCCCGGGATGAGGGACGAGGCCAGGATGACCGTGTCGCCGGGGACGATCCGGATCTGGTGGTCGCGGTTGGCCATCCGGGACAGGGCCGCCATCGGCTCGCCCTGGGAACCCGTGCAGACCAGCACGACCTCGTCGTCCGGCAGGTCGTCCAGCGTCTTCACGTCGACGACGAGGCCGGCCGGGACCCGGAGGTAGCCGAGGTCGCGGGCGATGCCCATGTTGCGGACCATCGAGCGGCCGACGAAGGCGACCCTGCGGCCGTACTCGTGGGCGGCGTCGAGGATCTGCTGGATGCGGTGGACGTGGCTGGCGAAGCTCGCCACGATGATCCGCTTCTGGGCGTTGGCGAAGACGTTCCGCAGGACGTTGGAGATGTCCCGCTCGTGCGCCGTGAAGCCCGGGACCTCGGCGTTCGTCGAGTCCGTGAGCAGGAGGTCGATGCCCTCCTCGCTCAGGCGCGCGAAGGCGTGCAGGTCGGTGAGGCGGTTGTCCAGCGGCAGCTGGTCCATCTTGAAGTCGCCGGTGTGCACGACCATGCCCGCGGGGGTGCGGATCGCGACCGCCAGGGCGTCCGGGATGGAGTGGTTGACCGCGATGAACTCGCAGTCGAAGGCGCCCAGCCGCTCTCGGTGGCCCTCGGCCACCTCCAGCGTGTACGGGCGGATGCGGTGCTCCTGGAGCTTCGCCTCGATCAGGGCGAGGGTCAGCTTGGAGCCGATGAGGGGGATGTCCTGCCGCAGGCGCAGCAGGTACGGCACGCCACCGATGTGGTCCTCGTGGCCGTGGGTCAGGACGATGCCGACGACATCGTCGATGCGGTCCTGGATGGTGGTGAAGTCGGGCAGGATCAGGTCGACGCCCGGCTGCTCCTCCTCGGGGAAGAGGACGCCGCAGTCGACGATCAGCAGCTTGCCGTCGTACTCGAAGACGGTCATGTTGCGGCCGATCTCGCCCAGGCCGCCGAGCGGGGTGACGCGCAGGCCGCCCTGGGGGAGCTTCGGCGGGGCGCCGAGTTCGGGATGCGGATGGCTCAAAAGTCTCTCCTCACCACACGCGCCACGTACCGGTCGGCACGTGGCGCGCATGACAATCGTGCACTTGCTGTTGTCGGTGTTCAGTTGTCGCGGTCTTGAGTTGTCACTGTTCAGTTGTGAAGTCGGATGTCAGAGGTCTACCCCGCCGGCGGCGAGGTCGACCTTGAGCTGGTCGGTCTCCTGCTCGGAGAGCTCGACGAGCGGCAGGCGCAGCGGGCCGGCCGGCAGGCCCTGGAGGGCGAGCGCGGCCTTGGTGGTCATGACGCCCTGGGTGCGGAACATGCCGGTGTAGACCGGGAGCAGCTTCTGGTGGATCTCGGTGGCCTTCTCGTGGTCGCCCGCGAGGTGGGCGTCGAGGAGGGCGCGCAGGTCCGGGGTGACGACGTGGCCCACGACGGAGACGAAGCCGACGGCGCCGACCGACAGGAGCGGCAGGTTGAGCATGTCGTCGCCGGAGTACCAGGCGAGGCCGGAGCGGGCGATGGCCCAGCTGGCGCGGCCGAGGTCGCCCTTGGCGTCCTTGTTGGCGACGATCCGGGGGTGCTCGGCGAGCCGGACGATGGTCTCGGTGTCGATCGGGACGCCGGAGCGGCCGGGGATGTCGTAGAGCATCACCGGGAGGCCGGTGGCGTCGGCGATCGCCGTGAAGTGCCGGTACAGGCCCTCCTGCGGGGGCTTGTTGTAGTACGGCGTGACGGCGAGGAGGCCGTGGGCGCCGTCACGCTCGGCGGCGCGGGCCAGCTCGATCGAGTGGTGGGTGTCGTTGGTGCCGATGCCGGCGACGACGTGGGCGCGGTCGCCGACCGCCTCCAGGACGGCGCGTACGAGCTCCGATTTCTCCGCGTCGCTGGTGGTGGGGGACTCGCCGGTGGTGCCGTTGACGACGAGGCCGTCGTTGCCTGCGTCCACCAGGTGGGTCGCGAGTCGCCGGGCGCCGTCGAGGTCGAGTGCGCCGTCCGCCGTGAAGGGCGTGACCATGGCGGTGAGGACCCGCCCGAAGGGGGTCTGCGGAGTGGAGATCGGAGCCATGGGTAACACGCTACTCGCTGCTCAGCGCCGGGTGTCCCCTCGGGGGACGTGAGAAGAGGAGCCCGGCACTGCCTGCTCGGGGGTTCAGGCAGTGCCGGGTCCGTTTGATCAGCCTAGATGAACTTCACGAAACGTCGCAATACGGACACTTCGCGAGAGTGGACGAACATCTGTGCGCTACGGCGCGACGCGCCCGTTCTTGTTGAAGGCCGCGTGGGTCAGCGGCATCAGCCGGGCCCAGTGCTCCTCCATCTTCTCGCCGACCATCTCGATCTCCCGCTGCGGGAAGGACGGCACCGCGGCCAGCTCGTGCTGGGTGCGCAGGCCGAGGAAGTGCATCAGCGAGCGCGCGTTGCAGGTGGCGTACATCGAGGAGAAGAGGCCGACCGGGAGGACCGAGCGGGCCACCTCGCGGGCGACGCCGGCGGCGAGCATCTCCTGGTACGTCTCGTACGCCCGGCGGTACGAGTCCTCCATCGCGCGGCCGACCAGCTCGTGCTGCTCCTGGGTGCCCTCGACGAAGACGTACTTGCCCGGGCGGCCCTCCTGGACCAGCTTGCGGGAGGCGTCGGGGACGTAGAAGACCGGCTGCAGCTCCCTGTAGCGGCCCGACTCCTCGTTGTACGACCAGCCCACGCGGTGCCGCATGAACTCGCGGAAGACGAAGATCGGGGCGCTGATGAAGAAGGTCATCGAGTTGTGCTCGAAGGGGCTGCCGTGGCGGTCCCGCATCAGGTAGTTGATCAGGCCCTTCGAGCGCTCCGGGTCCTTCTGGAGCTCATCGAGGGACTGCTCCCCCGCCGTGGAGACCCGGGCCGCCCAGAGGACGTCGGAGTCGGCCGCGGCGCTCTTGACCAGTTCGACGGTGATGTCGCTCCTGAGGTCGATCTTCGCCGGCTCGGTGGGGGTGTCGGTCACCAGGAGTACCTTCCAGTCGTCTGTGGGGCGGGCCCAGGTTAGCGCGAGTCCGTCTGAAGGATGAGATTGGGCTGCTTCGGTGAAAAACGGCACCAAACCCTCGGTTCGATCGTCTGTACCTGTGAGGCGCACGACAGACCACCGAGGAGAGTGACACCCATGTTCAGGCGGACAGAGGCCGTACCGTTCGCGTTCGTCGCGGAGGCCGACGAGTTCCGCAGTAACGTCACTCCACCACCGCGTGAGCGGCTGCGTCCCGGGCAGGTCGTCGGACGCACGCTGCTCGGTCTGACGGTCGCCGCCGGGCTCGTCGGCTCGCTCGTCCTCGGCATGCCGTCCCTCGACAGCACGGACGCGCCCGCGCACCGGCAGCAGTCCGAAGCCTCCGACAACCGCTGAGGTAGCCTCACCGGGCACCGCCCCTTCGAGCGTGCTTGTGAGTGAGGAACCGCCGTGCCCCTGCCCTTCCTGACGGCCGACCGTGCCTTTGACACCACCGACGCCGTCGCGCTCCCGTTCGACGACCACGACCAGTGGCGCCGTCCGTACCGTCCGGGCTCCTACCGGGTCGGCGCGGCGGCGCTGTCGCTGCTGCTCGCCTCGTTCGTGCTGCTCGCCGCGGTGATCATCGCCGCCGCGGGCGCCGTCGGCGGCTCGCTCGTCACCTTCGGCATCGCCGTGCTGATCATCCTGGCCGCGCTGCGCCTGCTGCGCATGGGCACCTGGGTCAGCCGCGCCGGCGTGCGCCGGGTCGGCTTCTTCGCCACCCACACCACCCCCTGGGCGAAGGTGGCCGCGGTCCGCACCGCCCAGCAGCCGGTGCGCTGGCTGAACTTCCCGCGCACCGTCCAGGGCCAGGCCCTGCTCCTCGACCGGACGGCCGGCGAGCAGCTGGTGCTGCTCACCGACCACAACGCGGACTTCCTCTCCCGGATCGAAGCCTTCGACCGGGCCGCCGACACCGTCGAGGCGTGGCACGCCGAGTACGGCGTCAGGCGCTGACCGTCCGGCCCTCGTGGAGGGCGATGGCCCGCTGCATCGCCTTGCGGGCCCGCGGGGTGTCGCGGGCGTCGTGATAGGCGACCGCCAGCCGGAACCAGCAGCGCCAGTCCTCCGGCGACTCCTCCGCCTCGGCCTTGCGCCGGGCGAAGACCTCGTCCGCGGAGTCGCGGTCGATCCGGCCGCCCTGGGTGCGCCGCAGGTCGTCGACGGGGAGCCCGCCCTCGGCCTCCAGCTCCGCCGCCAGCCGGTTGGCCCGGCGCGCGAAGCTCGTGTTCTTCCAGAGGAACCAGCCGCCCACGGCGGGCAGCAGGAACGCCACCGCGCCCATGCCCATGGCCGCCGGCTCGCCGGTCAGCAGGAGCAGGACGCCCTCCATCGCCACCACCCCGAAGACCAGCACGAGGACGGTGGCGAGGAAGACGTACGTGATCTTTCCGCCCATGACCGTCAGCCCAGGTCCAGGAAGTGCTCCAGGCCGAACGTGAGGCCCGGGGTGCTCACCACGCGGCGGGCACCGAGCAGCACGCCCGGCATGAAGCTGGAGTGGTGCAGCGAGTCGTGGCGGACGGTGAGGGTCTCGCCCTCGCCGCCGAGCAGCACCTCCTGGTGGGCCAGCAGGCCCCGGAGCCGTACCGCGTGCACCGGCACACCGTCCACGTCCGCGCCGCGGGCGCCGTCGAGGGCGGTCGCGGTGGCGTCCGGCTGGGCGCCGAGACCGGCCTCGGCACGGGCCCGGGCGATCAGCTGGGCGGTGCGGGTGGCGGTGCCCGAGGGGGCGTCCACCTTGTGGGGGTGGTGCAGCTCGATGACCTCGACCGACTCGAAGTACGGTGCGGCGATCTGCGCGAACTTCATGGTGAGGACCGCGCCGATGGAGAAGTTCGGCGCGATGAGGACGCCGGTCTCCGGGGAGGCGGCGAGCCAGCCGTTCAGCCGCGCGAGGCGGTCCTCGGTCCAGCCGGTGGTGCCGACCACGGCGTGGATGCCGTGGCCCACGCAGTACTCGAGGTTGGCCATGACCGAGTCGGGGGTGGTCAGCTCGACGACGACCTGGGCGCCCGCCTCGGCGAGGGTCTCCAGCTTGTCGCCGCGGCCCAGGGCCGCGACCAGTTCCATGTCCTCGGCGGCCTCGACGGCCTCGACCGCCGCGGAGCCGATACGGCCCCGGGCGCCGAGGACCGCCACGCGCAGCTTGCTCATCGCACTTCTTCCTTAGGGAGGGAGGTCAGGAGACGGCCTGGTGGAGGCGGTCCGCCTGCTTGTCCTTCAGCGGTCCTATCACCGACAGCGAGGGCCGCCGGGTCAGCACGTCACGGGCGACCTCCCGGACCTCGTCCGGGGTGACGGCCGCTATCCGGCCGAGCATGTCGTCCACCGACATCTGGGTGCCCCAGCACAGCTCGCTCTTGCCGATCCGGTTCATGATCGCGCCGGTGTCCTCCAGGCCGAGGACGGTGGAGCCGGAGAGCTGGCCGACGGCACGGGTGATCTCCTCGTCGGTGAGGCCCTCCGAGGCGACCTTGTCGAGCTCGTCCCGGCAGATCCGCAGCACGTCGTGGATCTGGCTGGGGCGGCAGCCCGCGTACACGCCGAAGAGGCCGCAGTCGGCGAAGCCCGAGGTGTACGAGTACACGCTGTAGGCCAGGCCGCGCTTCTCCCGGACCTCCTGGAAGAGGCGGGAGGACATGCCGCCGCCGAGGGCGGTGTTCAGCACGCCGAGCGCCCAGCGGCGCTCGTCCGTGCGGGCCAGGCCCGGCATGCCGAGGACGACGTGCGCCTGCTCGGTCTTCCGGCCCAGCAGCTCGACCCTGCCCGCCGTCCGGATGGTCTTCCGGCCGTCGCGCGGGGCGATCGGAGCCGCGTCGGTACGGGTCAGGGCGCCGGCGCGCTCGAAGGCGCGGCGGACCTGGCGTACCACCGTGGCGTGGTCCACGTTGCCCGCGGCGGCGACGACCAGGTGGGTCGGGTCGTAGTGCTTCTTGTAGAAGCGGGCGATCTGGCCGCGGGAGAGCGCGTTGATCGTGTCGACGGTGCCGAGGACCGGCCGGCCCAGCGGGGTGTCGCCGAACATCGTCTGCGCGAACAGGTCGTGCACCACGTCACCGGGGTCGTCCTCGGTCATCGCGATCTCCTCGAGGATCACGCCGCGCTCGGCGTCCACGTCGGAGTCGAGGATGAGCGAGCCCGTGAGCATGTCGCAGACGACGTCGATCGCCAGCGGCAGGTCGGTGTCGAGGACCCGGGCGTAGTAGCAGGTGTACTCCTTCGCCGTGAAGGCGTTCATCTCGCCGCCGACCGCGTCGATCGCGGACGAGATGTCGAGGGCGGAGCGCTGGGCCGTGCCCTTGAAGAGGAGGTGCTCGAGGTAGTGGGTGGCGCCGTTGAGCGCCGGCGTCTCGTCGCGGGAGCCGACGTGGGCCCAGATGCCGAAGGTCGCGGAGCGCACCGAGGGAAGGGTCTCGGTGACGATCCGGAGGCCGCCGGGGAGGGTCGTGCGGCGGACGGTGCCGATGCCGTCCTTGCCCGGGAGAAGCGTTTGGGTACGGGCGACGGCCCGCCCCTCGGAGGAGGGGCGGGCCGTCGTCGCGGAACTACGGGACGTCACGAGGAGGCGTCGTCCTTCTGCTCGTCCTCGCCCTCGATCACGGGGATGAGGGAGAGCTTGCCGCGCTGGTCGATCTCGGCGATCTCGACCTGGACCTTGGAGCCGATCGCGAGCACGTCCTCGACGTTCTCCACGCGCTTGCCGCCGGCGAGCTTGCGGATCTGCGAGATGTGCAGCAGGCCGTCCTTGCCCGGGAGCAGGGAGACGAAGGCACCGAAGGTGGTGGTCTTGACGACCGTGCCCAGGTAGCGCTCGCCGACCTCCGGCATGGTCGGGTTGGCGATGCCGTTGATCGTGGCGCGGGCGGCCTCGGCGGCCGGGCCGTCGGCGGCACCGATGTAGATGGTGCCGTCGTCCTCGATCGTGATCTCGGCGCCGGTGTCCTCCTGGATCTGGTTGATCATCTTGCCCTTGGGGCCGATGACCTCACCGATCTTGTCCACCGGGATCTTGACGGTGATGATCCGCGGGGCGTTCGGGGACATCTCGTCCGGGGTGTCGATCGCTTCCATCATCACGTCGAGGATGTGGAGGCGGGCGTCACGGGCCTGCTTGAGGGCCGCGGCCAGGACGGAGGCCGGGATGCCGTCCAGCTTGGTGTCGAGCTGGAGGGCGGTGACGAACTCCTTCGTGCCGGCGACCTTGAAGTCCATGTCGCCGAAGGCGTCCTCCGCACCGAGGATGTCGGTGAGGGCGACGTAGTGCGTCTCGCCGTTGATCTCCTGGGAGATCAGGCCCATGGCGATGCCGGCGACCGGGGCCTTGAGCGGCACACCGGCGTTCAGCAGCGACATGGTGGAGGCGCAGACCGAGCCCATCGACGTCGAACCGTTGGAGCCGAGGGCCTCGGACACCTGGCGGATCGCGTAGGGGAACTCCTCGCGGGTCGGGAGGACCGGCACGATCGCGCGCTCGGCGAGCGCGCCGTGGCCGATCTCGCGGCGCTTCGGGGAGCCGACGCGGCCGGTCTCGCCGACGGAGTACGGCGGGAAGTTGTAGTTGTGCATGTACCGCTTGCGGGTCACCGGGGAGAGGGTGTCCAGCTGCTGCTCCATGCGGAGCATGTTGAGGGTGGTGACGCCCAGGATCTGGGTCTCGCCACGCTCGAACAGGGCGGAGCCGTGCACGCGCGGGATGGCCTCGACCTCGGCGGCGAGCGTACGGATGTCCGTGACGCCACGGCCGTCGATGCGGACCTTGTCCTTGATGACGCGCTCGCGGACCAGGGCCTTGGTCAGGGAGCGGTACGCGGCGGAGATCTCCTTCTCGCGGCCCTCGAAGGCCGGGAGGAGCTTCTCGGCGGCGATCTCCTTCACGCGGTCCAGCTCGGCCTCGCGCTCCTGCTTGCCGGCGATGGTGAGCGCCTGGGCGAGCTCGGAGCGGACGGCGTCGTCGAGCGCGGCGTACACGTCGTCCTGGTAGTCCAGGAAGATCGGGAACTCGGCCTCGGGCTTGGCGGCCTTGGCGGCGAGGTCCGACTGGGCCTTGCAGAGGACCTTGATGAACGGCTTCGCGGCCTCGAGGCCGGCGGCGACGATCTCCTCGGTCGGCGCCTCGGCGCCGTCCTTGACGAGGGCGATGGTCTTCTCGGTGGCCTCGGCCTCGACCATCATGATCGCGACGTCGCCGTCCTCCAGGACACGGCCGGCGACGACCATGTCGAAGACGGCGTCCTCGAGCTCGGTGTGGGTCGGGAAGGCGACCCACTGGCCCTTGATCAGCGCGACGCGGACGCCGCCGATCGGGCCGGAGAAGGGCAGGCCGGCCAGCTGGGTGGACGCGGACGCGGCGTTGATCGCGACGACGTCGTACAGGTGGTCGGGGTTGAGCGCCATGACCGTGGCCACGACCTGGATCTCGTTGCGCAGGCCCTTCTTGAAGGACGGGCGCAGCGGGCGGTCGATCAGGCGGCAGGTGAGGATGGCGTCCTCGGAGGGGCGGCCCTCGCGGCGGAAGAAGGAGCCGGGGATCTTGCCGGCCGCGTACATCCGCTCCTCGACGTCCACCGTGAGGGGGAAGAAGTCGAGCTGGTCCTTGGGACGCTTGGAGGCGGAGGTCGCCGAAAGCACCATCGTGTCGTCGTCGAGGTAGGCGACGGCGGAGCCGGCGGCCTGGCGGGCGAGACGACCCGTCTCGAAGCGGATGGTGCGGGTGCCGAAGGTGCCGTTGTCGATGACGGCCTCGGCGTAGTGGGTCTCGTTCTCCACTATGGGTTTCTCCTACGTTCGTCTTTGGTCCGCGCGCCCGTGTGGCGCGGGACGGGGGCGGAGAAGCACGTGATGTGGCGGGCCGGTCTTCGATCGAAGCACCCGGGATGAGGTCCGGGGGCCACTACCGAGGACCGGCGGCGTGCCGGCTGCTTCTCGCGCGGGTTGTGGCGTTCTGCGACCAGAGTAATTGCCGGTCGGTACTTCGCGCACGTACAGCAAAGGGAGCGGCCCCCTGAAAGTGGGAACCGCTCCCTTCACGGCGTCTTACTTGGCGCCGCCGGCCGCACCGCGGCGGATGCCGAGGCGGTCGACCAGCGTACGGAAGCGCTGGATGTCCTTCTTGGCCAGGTACTGCAGCAGGCGGCGGCGCTGGCCGACCAGGATCAGCAGACCACGACGGGAGTGGTGGTCGTGCTTGTGGGTCTTGAGGTGCTCGGTCAGGTCCGAGATGCGGCGGGACAGCATGGCGACCTGGACCTCGGGGGAGCCGGTGTCGCCCTCCTTGGTGCCGAAGTCGGCCATGATCTGCTTCTTGACGGCGGCGTCGAGAGCCACGCGGTTCTCCTCAGGTTTCGTGCCCACGAGTGCCCCTGGTCTACGTCTCAGGGGAGCTTCCGTGACTCGGGAGCGGGGTCCGATGGTCGCTGCTCCCCGAGGCGGGGCCGATGCGGGGCATCGGCGGGGTGCTGCTGAGTGCTTCGGGGAGTGCGTACACAAACGGCCGTCACACAGCGTACCAGGCGGCTCAGGAGGTGAGCGCCCGGATGGAGTGGTAGACGTCGAAGACCGCGAGGCAGAGCGGCAGCAGCGTGAGCAGCACGAAGGTCTCGGCGATCTCCAGGAAGCGGCCCCAGAACGGGGTGACGCCCTTGCGCGGCACGATCAGGCCGATGGCCGTGAGCAGCGCGGCGACGCCCGCGATGGCGGCGGAGAGCCAGACCGTACGGATGTCGAGGGCCGTGCCGTCGCCCTTCAGGGCCGCCAGGAGGAGCTCGGTCGGCGGGTTCAGGGCGAGGCCCAGGCCCAGCAGGACGAGGGAGCCGAGGCCGGCCGCGAGGGCGCAGCCGACCTGCGCGGTGTAGCGGAAGAGGTGGGCGCGCATCAGCATGGCGACGCCGGTGGCGAGGGCGAGGAGCTGGCCCCACACGGTGTCGGAGAAGCCGAGGACGGCGGCGGAGCCGACGGCGACGAGGGCGCAGCCGCCGACGAGGCCGACGAGGAGTTCGTGGCCGCGGCGGGCCTGGGCGGCGATGCGGACGGCGTCGACGGGGCCCTGGGGCTCGGCCTCGGAGCCGTATCCGCCGACGGTGGTGCGGGGCGGTTCGAAGCCGATGGGGAGCCGGGCGAAGCGGGTGGAGAGGCCCGGCAGGAAGGCGAGCGCGCCGACGGCGAAGGGGGCGCAGACCGCGGCGGTCTCGGCCGGGGTGAGCTCGGTGAGGATGGCGGCGAAGCCGACCAGCATGCCGACGGCGGAGGCGAAGGCGAAGGCGACGAAGGGGCCGTCCCCGCCGGGCGAGACGATCGTCAGGATCACGGCGCAGACGAGGACGGCGGTGCAGGCCAGCAGGAACTGGAGCTTGCCGATGCCCTGGCCCTCGGTGAGGGCGAGCAGGCCGGAGCCGGCGACGGCGGCGTTCGTCATGGCGCCGGTGCCGAGGGCGACGGCGGAGCCGCGGTCGTCGTAGACGCGGGCGCGGACGGCGGCGAGCGCGAGGAGCAGGACGGCGGTGACACCGGCCAGGATGCCGGCCAGGCCGTGCATGTCGTGGCGGGGCTCGGCCGTCCACAGGACGAAGGCGAGGAGGACCAGGAGCGTCGCCCCGCCGAAGAGGCCGGCGCCGCGCATCAGGGCGTCGGACCACAGGGTGCGGTCCTTGGAGACGGCGGAGGCGACCGCGTCGGAGACGTCGTCGAACACGGCCGGCGGCAGCGACTCGGCGAAGGGGCGCAGCGACAGCAGCTCGCCGTCGAGGATGCGCTGGGCCGACAGGGAGCGGCTGCCGTCGAGGACGGTGCCGTCGCGGCGCACCAGGTGGTAGCCGACCGGGGCGCCGGGCGCCGGGGTCTGGCCGGAGAGGCGGAGCACCTCCGGGTAGAGGTCGGCGAGGGCGACGTCCTCGGGCAGTGCGACGTCGACGCGGCCGTCGGGCGCGACGACGGTGATCCGGCAGAAGCCGGTGCCGCCGTGGAACACGGTGGTGGGAGCCGACTGGCCGGCTCCGCCGGCCGTGGCTGGGGCCGTCATACTCACCTGCTGCTTCCCCTCGTGGTGGTCCTGGTGCTCCGGTCGGCGGGTCCGGCCGCGGGTCCGCGGACCCGCTCGTGGACCGTGGCCCCCGCGCCGCGGATATTGCGCTCCGAATGACCCGATTTTTGCGATAGTTCATGGCCACGCAAATATTTCGGGCCACCCTACCGCCCACCCGTGACCCCGCACCAAAGTAGGATCCCTCCCCGCGGATGGATCCCGTCGCCACGGGGGCGTCTGGAGGAACTTTCCGTCCGGCAACGGAAATTGGTGAGCTGTGAGCCAGATCGTCGTCAAGCGTCCACCGCGGGCTCTGCCGTCCGAAGTGCCTGACGAGCAGGTGCAGTTGCAACCTCCGCCGGAACTGCCCCGCGGGCAGCAGGAGGGCGCCCTGATGCAGCTCCTGCCGATGCTCGGCATGGGCGGCTCGGTCGTCTTCTTCTTCATGACGCCGAACCCGATCATGCGGATCATGGGCATGGTGATGATCGCGTCGACGGTGGCCATGGCCATCGCGATGCTGGTCCGCTACCGGCGCGGTACGCAGGGGCAGCTCGCCGACATGCGGCGCGACTACCTGAAGTACCTGACACAGACGCGGCGGACCGTGCTGCGGACGGCGCACCTCCAGCGGGACGCGCAGTTCTATCTGCACCCGTCGCCGGAGCAGCTGTGGGCGCTGGTCGCCGAGGGCAGCCGGATCTGGGAGCGGCGCATCGGCGACGGCGACTTCGGTCAGGTCCGGGTCGGTCTGGGCAGCCAGCAGCTGGCGACCCCGCTGATCGCGCCCGAGACGGCGCCGGTGGACGAGCTGGAACCGCTGACCGCGGGGGCGATGCAGCAGTTCCTCACCGCGCACGGCACCCTGGACGGCCTGCCCATGGCGGTGTCGCTGCGGGCCTTCTACCACCTGACGGTGAGCGGGGACACCGAGGCGGCCCGTGCGACGACGCGCGCCATGGTGGGGTCGCTCACGGCGCTCCACTCCCCCGAGGACCTGGTCGTCGTCGTCGCCACGGACGACGGCGCCGCCCCCGCCTGGGAGTGGGCGAAGTGGCTGCCGCACGTGCAGGCGTCGGGCCCGGGCGACGGCGCGGGCAGCCGGCGGCTGATGACGACGGACGCGCGGGAGCTGGAGGACCTGGTGGCCGGCCGGCTGGAGGGGCGGCCCCGCTTCCAGGGCCCGAACCACCCGCTGCTCGACTTCCCGCACCTGGTCGTGGTGCTCGACGGGCAGTCGATCCCGCAGACCTCGGCGCTGGCCTCGCCGGAGGGCATCCAGGGCGTGACGATCATCGAGGTCGTGCAGGGCCGGGGCGCCGGTGCCCGCGGTGACCTGTCGGTGGTCGTGGAGGGCGGGGCGCTGCGGCTGGAGTCGGGGCACGGGCACGTGTACGACGGCATCCCGGACGCGCTGAGCCTGGACGCGGCGGAGGCGCTGGCCCGGCAGCTGGCGCCGCTGCGGGTGGCGAGCGGTTCGGACGACGACGAGCCGCTCCTCGCCAATCTGGACTTCACCGACCTGCTGAACCTCGGCGACGCGGCCTCGATCGACGTGAGCCGCACCTGGCGGCCGCGGTCCCGGTCGGAGCGGCTGCGGGTGCCGATCGGTGTCGGCGAGGACGGCGTCCCGGTGATGCTGGACCTGAAGGAGGCCGCGCAGGAGGGCATGGGCCCGCACGGCCTGTGCGTCGGCGCGACCGGTTCCGGCAAGTCGGAGCTGCTGCGCACGCTGGTGCTGGGTCTGGCGGTGACGCACTCCTCGGAGACGCTGAACTTCGTCCTCGCGGACTTCAAGGGCGGTGCCACCTTCGCGGGCATGTCGCAGATGCCGCACGTGGCCGCGGTGATCACCAACCTGGCGGACGACCTGACGCTGGTGGACCGGATGGGCGACTCCATCCGCGGTGAGCTGAACCGGCGCCAGGAGATGCTGCGGGACGCGGGCAACTACGCCAACATCCACGACTACGAGAAGGCGCGCGCGGCCGGCGCCCCGCTGCAGCCGATCCCGTCGCTGGTCCTCGTCATCGACGAGTTCTCCGAGCTGCTGACGGCGATGCCGGACTTCATCGAGATGTTCGTGCAGATCGGCCGCATCGGCCGGTCGCTCGGCGTCCATCTGCTGCTGGCCTCGCAGCGCCTGGAGGAGGGCCGGCTGCGCGGCCTGGAGACGTACCTCTCCTACCGGATCGGTCTGCGGACCTTCTCGGCGGCGGAGTCCCGGGCGGCCATCGGCGTGCCCGACGCCTACTCGCTGCCGAACGTGCCGGGCTCCGGCTACCTCAAGTACGGCACCGACGAGATGGTGCGGTTCAAGGCGGCGTACGTCTCCGGCACGTACCGCGTCAACCAGCACGCGGTGACGCCGGGCGGGCCGCTGCCGGTGGACCGGCGGCCGGTGCCGTTCACCGCGGCGCCGGTGCCGGTGCGCTATCTGGAGCCGGCGGAGCAGGCGCGGGTCCCCGAGGCCCGGGAGGCCGAGGACGACGCGCTGGCCGACTCGGTGCTCGACGTGATCGTGCGCCGGCTGGAGGGGCGCGGCGTCGAGGCGCACCAGGTGTGGCTGCCGCCGCTGGACAACCCGCCGGCGCTGGACTCGGTGCTGCCGGGGCTCGCGGGCGTGGAGGGCCGGGGGCTGACGCAGCCCGGTTACGAGGCGGCGGGCCGGCTCGTCGTACCGCTGGGTGTCGTCGACAAGCCGTACGAGCAGCGCCGTGACACGCTCTACCGGGACTTCTCCGGCGCGGCCGGTCACATGCAGATCATCGGCGGTCCGCAGTCCGGCAAGTCGACGCTGCTGCGGACGCTGATCTCGGCCTTCGCGCTGACCCACACCCCGCACGAGGTGCAGTTCTACGGTCTCGACTTCGGTGGCGGCGGCATGGCCTCGGTGGCCGGGCTGCCGCACGTCGGCGGGGTCGCCTCCCGGCTCGACCCCGAGCGGGTCCGGCGTACGGTCGCCGAGGTGTACGGCATCCTGTCGCGGCGCGAGGAGTACTTCCGCAGCGCGGGCATCGACTCGATCGGCACCTTCCGCCGGCTGCGGGCCCGGGGCGACATCTCGGTGACCGACCAGCCGTGGGGCGACGTCTTCCTGGTGATCGACGGCTGGGGGAACTTCCGCACCGAGTACGAGGGTCTCGAGCCGGCCGTCGTGGACATCGCGGCCCGCGGTCTGGGCTACGGCATCCACGTGATCATCACGGCCTCGCGGTCCATGGAGGTCCGGGCCAACCTCAAGGACCACCTGATGAACCGCCTCGAACTGCGGCTCGGCGACACGATGGACTCGGAGCTGGACCGGAAGATCGCGGCCAACGTGCCGACCGGTGTCCCCGGCCGCGGTCTCACGCCGGAGAAGCTGCACTTCATGGCGGCCGTCCCGCGCATCGACGGCATCAGCTCGGACAGCGACCTCGCCGAGGCGACGGCCGCGATGACGCAGGAGGTCACCCGGCACTGGACGGCGCCGGGCGCGCCCGAGGTGCGGCTGCTGCCGCGCGAGCTGGACGCGCGCACGCTGCCGGCGGGCTACGCGGAGCCGCAGCGCGGTGTCGCCTTCGCCATCGACGAGAACAACCTGGAGCCGGTCTTCGTCGACTTCGACCGCGACCCGTTCTTCCTGGTGTTCGGCGAGAGCGAGTCGGGCAAGTCGAACCTGCTGCGGCTGATGATCAAGCAGATCTCGGAGCGGTACGACGGGGCCGCGGCGAAGTTCTTCGTGATCGACAACCGGCGCGCGCTGCTCGACGTGACGCCCGCGAGCCACCTCGCCGAGTACGTGCCCATGTCCAACAACATGGAGCACCACGTCGACGCCCTCGCCGACCTGATGCGCCGCCGCTCGCCGTCGGCGGACGTCACGGCGCAGCAGCTGCGCGACCGCAGCTGGTGGTCGGGGCCGAACCTGTTCGTGATCGTCGACGACTACGACCTGGTCTCCACGTCGAGCGGCAACCCGCTGGCGAAGCTGACGGAACTCCTCCCGTTCGCCCGCGACGTGGGCGTCCGCTTCGTCATCGCCCGCAGCGCGGCGGGCGCCAGCCGCTCGGCGTACGAGTCCTTCATGCAGCGCATGATGGAGCTCGGCGCCCAGGGCGTCCTCCTCTCCGGCGACCCGCAGGAGGGCGACGTCCTCGGCGGCGTCCGCATGCGCCCGATGCCGGCGGGCCGCGGCATCTTCGTCTCGCGGCAGCGCGGAAACCCGCTGGTGCAGACGGGGCGGATGCCGGAGCTGTAGGGGCGGGGGCCGTGACGGCAGCGGACACCGGGGAAACCCGTCGAGGGAGTCCCCGGTGTCCGGCAGACCCGAGCACACCCTCACAGAGGACATGGGGCGGGTGAAGATCCACGGCGCACGGCGCGAGTCACCGTACCGGGCGCCCTGCGCCTGATCGCTTCGCAAGAGCTCTGCAAGGCCAAGAGAGGTGACGTCCATGGCATGGGACGAGTGGGAACAGCTGAAGTCGTCGGCAGCCGACCGGGAATCGGCACGGATGCAGCTGAACGGGCTGCCGCCCGAGGACCGTCCGAACGCCGGCAGCGCGTCGGGCGGGTTCCTGAAAGTGAGCCAGCAGGATCTGGCCGCGATCGGGAACGAGGCGTTCAAGCTGTACAACCGGCTGTGGAAGGAGGCGCGGGTCCCTTCGACGGACTCGACGGCGTCCGACCTCAGCTCGCAGGGGTTCGCGCTCGGCGGGGCGCTGTCGCACGTGTCACTGCGGTGGGACAAACAACTGGGGTCGGTGATGGACGCCTGCGCGCTGATCTCCAACCACATGGACTTCACGCAGAACGCGCACGCGGGCGACGAGATCTTCATCGAGCGGCACGTGAGCAGCATCCAGACCCTCGACGCGGGCTTCGACGACGACTGGGCCAAGGCCGGCAAGCCCAACGAGATCTACAAGCCGGACACGAAGTCCGAGAAGGACTGAGGACGGGGATCGACTGATGGACTTCGAAGCACTGCATTCGGCGAACTTCAAGCTGCTCGACGACACGGTCGGCGACTGGACGAGCATGCTGAGCAAGCTGGAGGCACTGAAGAAGGACGCGCACGACGGACTGCACAAGAAGGCGCTCACGGCCGACTGGGCCGGCGACAACGCCGTGATCTCGCGCGAGTTCGTGGGCAAGACCGCGGGCGAGTTCGGTGACGCCGTCACCCAGGCGACGTCGATCCGGAACATCATGCAGGACACCCGGGACGAGCTGAAGGCCCAGCAGCGCCTGTTGAAGGACGCGATGGAACGCGGCCGGGGGAAGAACCTCACCGTCACCGTGAAGGGCGGAGGATTCACGGTCACCGAGAACCCCGACAAGAAGGCGCCGAACGGCCAGGCCGACGTCGACGCGCTGGCGAAGGAGCTCCAGGGCATCCTGAACACGGCGACCGAGATCGACAACAGCGCCGCCACGGCCCTGAAGGCACTCGTCGACCTCACCGACCACGGCTTCTCGGACGCGAAGTACGGCGACCGCGACTCGGCGGTCAACGCGGTCAAGGAGGCCGAGAAGCTGGCGGCCATCGCGGGCAAGAAGCCCGAAGACCTGACGACGGCCGACTTCGACGCGCTCAACGCGGGCCTGAAGAAGTACGCCACCGATCCGATCTTCGCCGAGCACTTCGCCACCACGCTCGGCCCCAGGAAGACCCTCGACTTCTGGGCGGGTCTCAGCCAGCCCTACGAGCACCCCGAGCTGAACCACGATCGGCACAAGCAGTTCGGCGAGCTCCAGAAGAACCTGAGCCTGACCCTCGCCGCCGCGACGCAGGCGGACACGCCCGAGATGTCGCGCTGGAAGTACGAGATGGTCAACCTGGGGGATCAGCCGGTCGGCAAGAACAGCGTCAGCCAGGGCTTCCAGGTGATGAGCAACCTGATGCGCTGGGGCAACTACGACGACCAGTTCCTCAAGGACTACGGCACAAAGCTGATCGACGCCGAGAAGAAGTACACGCACAACGGGCAGCACGTCTCCATGATGTGGCAGCGCATGGGCATGGACCCGAACCTGAACCACACGGGCACCGACTCCGGCAACGACCCCATGACCGGCTTCCTGGCGGCGTTGTCCAACAGCCCGGACGCGGCCACGGACTTCTTCAACGCGGACTTCGTCACGAAGGACGAGGACCACGACTTCAAGGAAGAGGACGGCAAGAAGGAGAAGCGCGCGCTGACCAACTTCGACTACCTCTTCGAAGAGCGCGACTGGCCGCAGGAGACCAACGACAAGGGCAAGGACAGCACCGAGGGCCGCAACAACCTCGCGATGGCCCTGGAGGCGGCGACCACCGGGCACCCCGCCGGCCAGATGCCCACGGAGGAGACCCCACCGCACAACAAGGACCAGGCGGAGCTCATGCAGCGGCTTGTCGCCTCGGTCTCGGACGATCCGGAGCGGCTGACCAAGCACAGCTACATGTCGGACAGCATCGGCCAGATCACCTCCGAGTACCTGCCGGACATCAACCGGGCGATGTCCGACGACAGCCGCGGCAACACCGACAAGTTGTTTCCGATCGCGGGTACGCCGGCGGAGCTGGAGCACTCCGACGTCACCCGGCTCCTGGTCACGTTGGGTCAGGATCCCAAGGCCAACGCGGCAGTCGAGGTCGGCCAGGCCGCGTACCTGGGCGGCCTGATGGACTACCACCTGAACCCGAACACGCCGGAGGACCAGCGGTACCCGCAGTCGCCGCAGACCACGATCGAGGACATCTCACGCAAGTCGGCCGAGATCAGCGGCACCCTGGCGGTAGGCCGGCAGGAGGCGATCGTCGGCCCGGCGGCCAAGGAGGCCAAGGACTTCGCGGACTCCGTGGCGCAGCAGAAGAACGCCTGGTCCGGAGCGATCGGCACGGGCATCGGCGTCGGCGTCAGCTTCGTCGCGACCCCGGTCGGCGGAGCGATCGCCAGCGGTGTCGCCGGCACGGTCAGCTCGGTGGTCCTGGAACACATCTTCCAGCAGGCCGAGACGGACGTGCTGAAGGACGCGGGCAAGAAGGCGGGCGACCTGTGGCAGCAGAGCAGGGAATCGACCTTCGACATGAACCAGCTGGCGGCCCAGGAGGCGGCGAAGGCCCACAACCTGCCGTACGCGGACCAGGTCGCGGACTGGGCCAAGCGCGGAGGCGAGAACGGCTTCAGCGACGCCTCGGACAATGCCCGTCACATGGCCGACGAACTGGAGACCGAGATCCAGCCGGGCTGATGGCCCTCCCCCTCGGGGCCGCGCCGCCTTGGGGCGCGGCCCCTCTGCCACCGACCAGAAAGCACGTGATGAAGCACGCAAAGGCCGTGGTCGCCGTCGCACTCGCCCTCCTCGTCTCCGGGTGCACCCAACCGGAGGAGGAGAAGCGAGCCTTCGAAGTCCCGGACTCCCTGTGCGGCACACCGATCCCCGCCGAGCTGCTGTCACCCGTTCTTCCCGCGAGCGGCGAGAAGATCACGGAGGAGCAGAAAGTCGGAAACGGCTACTTCAGGTGCACGGTCTCGGTGAACGGCAACAGTGCCCTGAGCGCCAGGTGGGAATGGTGGGACAAGGGCACGCGAGTGACGAGGGTGGCCGGGTCCCAATGGGGCGTCAGGCTCGACGAGCACGTGAGCGACGACGGAACGTACACCTACGCCGACAAGGGTGGCGTCAGCCGCGTCACGTGCCCTGAACCCAGCGTCCCCCGCCGCAAGACCGAGAACGACCTCTTCGCCCAGATCTACATCTCGGACTACGGCCGCCCCGACGAAGCAGCCATGGAGAAGCTCATCCAGGCGTACGCGAAGGCCCTGTCGGCCTCGCCCGAGTGCGTGCAGAAGTAGCAGCGGAAGTGGATGCGGGACAGGCTGCGTACTTGCGCAGCCTGAGGGGCTGCCAGCCGGTACCCCGTGGCCCAGCAGAAGCACGCGTGTACGCGAGTAGGGCGGGGCCGCGGGGTCCGGAGCACGCGACAGGGTGGGCGCCTCCCGTGCACGCCCACCCTGTTGCCGTCGTACGGCTTCGCTTTAGAAGTAGCCCGCGGCGCGCTTGTCGCCCGCCTGGTAGGCCGGGGCGGCCTGGCGGACGGCCTTGGAGATGCTCTGCAGGGCGTTGTGGATCGCCCGCGTCTCCTGGTCCCACTTCGCGTGAGCGCCGTCCGCGGCGGTCTTCGCCTCACCCTCCCAGGTGCTGGAGACCGAGCGGATCTTCGTCTGGATGGCCTCCAGGGCCTCGTCCAGACGCTTCGCCTGCGCGTCGATCTGGTTCGCCGCGTCGTCGAGCGACGCGTACGTGACGAGCATGATGCCGTCGTTGGCAGCCATGTTCCCTCCGTTTTTCGGTGGTGTCGTTCAGGTGGGGTTGGTGCGGGGGCTCCGACCGGAGGTCAGAGGCCGGCGATGCCCGAACGGGCGGCCTTCTCGGCACCCGCGTCGCCGGAGAAGCCCGCGGTCACGTCGACGCCGCGCAGGGCCGCCTCGACCTCGTCGTCGGTGTTGCTGGACGTGGTCCGGGTGACCTGGATGGCCTCCTGGAAGTTCAGCATCAGCTTGGCGATCCGCACCATGCCCTGGTTGATCTCGGTCTGCTTGGCGTCGAACGCGCCGGCGCCGATGCCCTTCCAGCGGCCTTCGAGGCTGTCGATGACGCCCTGGAGAGCCGAGAGCTGGCCCTTCACGTCATCGAACTTGCGGGTGAGCTCGTCCTGGAAATCCTTGAGACTCTGATCGCCAACCTTCAAGACTGACATGTGTCGCTCTCCCTTTCTCGGGTTCTCTCTCAACGAGGCTGCGTCCGCCCGTTCGCGGCGCGCAGTTCGGTATGTGTGGGGCTGGGGCCGGAGCGTTCGCCGGCCGGAGGTCAGGCCGTGCAGCGCTTCCGGGCGATCACGACGCCCACGCCCGCGAGGACGACCACGGCCGCGACCGCGCCGATGATGATCCCCGTCTTACCGCCGCCGTCCTCCGCGCTCGCCGCGCTCTCGGTGGAGCCTGCCACAGCGGAGCCGGACGTCGGCTTGCCGTCGGGGGCTTGTGTCGAAGCTGTTGCGGAGGGGGCGGTCGAGGCGCCCTCGGAGGTGGTGGCCGAGGGGGCCGTGGAGGGGGTGGCGCTGCCTGCGGCGGCGCCGCCCGTGGGCTCGTTGGTCAGGGGGCTGATGTTCGGGTCGCCCGGGTTGCCGATGCCGCGGTTGATATGGGCATTGGGGCGGATGACGCCGTGACCGGCCTTGGTGCTGACCGTGCCCGGCTTCCAGTCGTCGCCGCGACCCGCGGACTCGAACATCGCGCGAAGGACCTGGTTTCCGGTCCAGTCGGGGTGCGCGGACCAGATGAGGGCGGCAGTGGCGGAGGCGAGGGCTGAGGAAAAACTGGTGCCGTCGCTCAGGCAGTACTTTGAGAGGCTCTTGTCGCAGTACCCGGGAATCTGACTGCCCGGTGCGGCGAGGTCGATGGCTTCGCCATGCTGCGAGTAGTCGGCCACGACGCCGTCACGAGTGGTTGCCGCGACAGCGACGACTTCGGGATAGCTCGCCGGGTACTGCTTCTTGTTGCCCTTCTTGGCGTTGTTGCCCGCACCGGCGAAGACCAGCTTGCCCTTCTTCTGGGCGTATTGCAGGGCTTCCCGTTCCTCTTCGCTGTAGTAGTCGCTGGCCATGGAGATGTTGATGATCTGCGCTTCGCTGTCAGCCGCGATCTTGATCGCTTCTTCCACGTCGAAGGCGTTGACGGCCTGCTCGTTCTGCAGCTCGGTGTTACTCACCCGGTAGGGAATCACTTTTGCGTCCGGTGCGAGCCCCCTGAGACCGCCTTGCGCCCCGGAGCCGACGATGACCTCCGCGATGGTTGTGCCGTGGCCGTCGTAGTCATCCGTCTCGTCACCCTCGGCCTCGGCAGCGTCCCAGCCCTTGAGGACCTTGCCCTTGAGCGAAGGTCGGTCCGGGTCGACTCCGGTGTCGATCACGGCGACCGTGATGCCTGCGCCGGTCGTCTTCTTCCAGATGTCCTCGGCGCCCATGGCATCCAGGTACCACTGCTGCGACCGCGCATCGGCAGCGACTGCCGTCGGAGCGACCCCGACGAGCGCTGTCGCCAGCACCACAGACGCCGTGGTGCCGAGCAACGCTCGGCGGAGCCTGCCGCCCTCGATCATTCCTGCCGTCATCCTGACTTCCGAGCCTTCCGGGGTGGTTAGTCGATCACCGGCGGCACGGCACCGCGCCGACGGTTGTTCCAGGTCTCTTCGTCTTCCGTCAGGTAGTCGGGACGCGTCGAGCCCTCGCGCTCCTCTTCCTCACGGGCCGGGCGCTGGTTGGCACGGCCGCCCATGCCACGGGGCGTCCCGACCACTCCGTTGGAGCTGGGGGTGCCTCGTCCGGCAGGGCGCGGCGTCGCCTTGGCGTTGTTGCCGCCGACCACGCCGGCCTGGCTGGGACGCGCCCCCGTACGGCCTGCGGCCGCGCCCTCGCTACCGACGACGGTGCCCCTCGGGATCCGGGATCCGGTGCTCCCGCCGGTGGTGCGCTGCGGGGTGCCGCCCACGATGGGGTTGGCCTTGCCGCCGGCCGTACGCCCTGTGACAGGCTGTCCGGCACGACCGACCTGTGGCGTCGCCGACGGACCGCCGGCGCGGCCCATGGGGCCGCTGGTGCGACCAGTCGTCGGGGAACTCGTCGGGCCACCGGTACGGCCCACCGCCGGCGAACCCGTCGGGTTGCCCGGCCTGCCCACCGCGGGGGCGCTCGTGGGTCCCGCTGTACGGCCCATCGCCTGCGGGCCCTTCGGGCCGCCGGCGCGGCCGACGGCCGGCTGGGTCGTCGGTCCGACCGGACGGCTGACGCCGGTCCGGCCGGTGGCGGTACGCGGCCCACCCGGGTTGCCGGTGATCTTGGGTCCGCCGGCGCGCGGCGGGGTGCCGAGCGTGAGCGGCGGAGGCATGCCCGGCCCGGTCGGGGGCGCAGTGTTGGTGGGTGCCGTGGGGGTGGGCGGGGTGTTGGCGATCGTGGGCGGCGGGGGCGTCCGGACCGTGTCGATCTGGACCCTCGTGTCGTCCGACGGCTTCTCGCGGATCGGGTCGGATCCGTCAAGTTCCCCGCCGGTGCGCGGCATCGTCGGAGTGGTGCGGTCCTCAACGGAGCTGATGTGTCCGGAGGATTCCCTCGCCAGACCGTCACGGGAAGAGCTGGAACCCGAGTCCCCGGATCCACCAGGTCCGAAGACGTCTCCGCGGGGCCTTGGAACCGCCGCCTTGTACGACTCCGGCGGCTTCGGCATCTCCTGCCCCGCCAGCGTGCTCTGCGAGACCGCGTAGAACGACGCCAGGCGGTTCATCTGGTTGATGGCCTCCTGGCGGTCCTTCTCCACCTGGACGGCCTTCTGGTACTCCTCCTTCTTCTCGGTCTTCTCCAGCTCCGAGAATTCGGTGGGCTTCCTCTGGTCGGCGCGGGTGTCGCGCGGCGGCTTCGCGTTGCGGACCGAGGTCAGGCCGGTGCTGGCGACCTTCATCTGGGAGCCGGCCGCGTTGGCGACCTTGCCGATGTCCCAGGCGTAGGTGACGACCTCGGAGCCGTACCGCTGGAACTCGACGGCCGCCTCGCCCTTCCACTCGACGCTGCCGATGAAGGTGTTCAGTTCCTTGGCGGCCGCGTTGAGGGACTTCGTCGCCGCCTCCAGCGCCTCGCCGGCCTGCTCCAGGTCGGAGGGGTTGGCGCTGTCGAGGAGGTCGAGCATGTCGTTGAGGCGGGCGTTCTCGAAGGAGGTGGAGCCGAAGACGCTGCCCTTGGAGCCGAAGCCGAAGGGGAAGACCTCGTCCAGCTTCTCCAGGACGTTCGTCGTGGCGTAGACCGCGTGGATGTTCGCGGTGTCCTTCGCCTGCGCCTGCTCCTGGGGCGTCAGGTTCGGCTGCTGAGTCGTGCTCGGATTCTTCTCGTCACTCATCAGTCGTCACCTCATGTTCTTCGCGACGTTGCCGGAGCTCTGGCTCTCCTGCGCGGGCTGCTCCGGCTTCTTGCTCCGCTCCAGCTCCTCGCGCCTGATGGCCTCGGCGCGTTCCTCGCTGAGGCGGGCGCGGATCTCATGGAAGCGGCGTCGCTGCTCGTCCTCCACGTTCTGGTAGCCGACGTCGGCCGCGTGGACGCCGATCTGGAGGAGTTCGATCTGGCCGCTGAGGGACTTCGACAGGGCGACGAGCGAGCTGTGGACACGCTCGTACTCCGTGAAGAAGCCGTCGGCCTCGGCGAAGGCGATCTTCCCGGTGCCGAGCGAGCCGCGTGTCACGCGGTTCTGGCCCAGCTTGGCGGCGCCGCCGGCGCCGCCCTCCAGGTCCTTGATGACTCCGTCGATCCGGTCACGGAACTTCTTCAGTTCGCCGACGCCGAGCTCAAGGTTACTCACTGTCGCACCCGCCCCCGTCACCCGTTACCTCGAACACGAGCCAATCCTCCCCGTTTGCTCCTGCTGTCCTGCATTGCGATCGTGGCGACTCGCCATCCACCGATCACGCGCGTACCACTCTAGTGATTGCGACTGACAGGCCCAAGTCTCTTGTTCGTCACGAGACTTCTACAGTTCGTTTGTCATGATCGACGCTATCAGCCGTGTGCGTCTGCAATGATCACCGGCCCGCCGCCACCGCGGCCCGCCGTCTGCGGTGGTCCCGTACCGCGACCGCTGAGCCCGCGATCGCCGCGACGAGGACGCCGCCGCTGACGACGATGTAGGTCGCGAGGCGGGCGGCGCGCTGTTCCGGGGTCTCGCCGAGGTGGACGGCGGCGGGGGTGGGGGCCTCGGCGCGGGTGACGCCTTCGTCGGCGACGGGCTTCTCGATGGGCCTGTCGTCCTCGGTGAGGGCTCTGACGGGGTCGACGACGCCCCAGCCGACGAGGCGGTCGTGGCCGGCGACGGAGCGTTCGGCGGTCTGCTGGATCTGGGCGACGATCTGCTCCTGCGTCCAGTCCATGTGCGCGCTCTTGATGAGGGCGGCGAGTCCGGCGACGTACGGGGCGGAGAAGCTGGTGCCGTTGTCGGCGCAGTGGCCGCCGCCGGGGACGGTGGAGACCATGTCGACGCCGGGGGCGGCGACGCCGACGAAGTCGCCGGACTGGGAGAACTGGGCGCGTTCGTTGTTGCGGTCCGAGGCCGCGACGGCGAGGACGCCCTTGTACGAGGCGGGGTAGGTGGCCTTGACGTTGCCGCCCAGGCCGTCGTTGCCGGCCGAGGCGACGACGACGATGTCCGCGTCCAGCGCGGCCTGGACGGCCTGTTCCAGGAGGGGGGTGGGTTTCACCGCGTTCGCGGTGTCCTGGGAGATGTTGATCACGTTCGCCTTCTTGGCGATGGCGTGGCGGATCGCCGTCGCGAGCGTCACCGCGGTGCCGTTGCCGTCGGCGTCGTTCTGCTGGATGGGGATGATCGTGGCGTCCGGGGCGAGGCCGACGAAGCCGGTGCCCTTGGCGGGGCGGGCGGCGATGATGCCGGCCACCTTGGTGCCGTGGCCGACGGTGTCGGTGGTGCCGTTCTCCTTGCCGCGCTTCAGCTTGTAGCCGTTGGCGTCCTTGGCGTCCTTCGGGATCAGGTTGATCCCGCTCTTGGCGTCGACGGCCTTGGTCAGCTGGGGGTTCCGGGTGTCGACGCCGGTGTCGATGACGGCGACGCGGACGTTCTTGCCGGTGGACTGGGCCCAGAGTTCGTCGAGTTGGACGCGCTGGAGGGACCAGGGGCGGCCCTCGTACTTCTTGTTCGGGTACGTGCACTGGCCGCCGTCGTCCGCGGCCGCCGGGGAGGCGGTGGCGAGCGGCAGGCCGAGGGCGCAGAGCGTCGTCGCGGCGGCGACGAGCGGGAGGCGCCGGGGCCGGCGCGGGGGCGTCCTCATGAGCCCTGCGGCTGGCGGGCGCCGCCGGTGGAGAGGCGGGGGCCGGTGGGCAGGAAGGTGGACCACTCGGCGGGGATGGGCAGCGGGGTGACGTCCTTGTAGCCGAGGCGGTTCTGCGCCTGCTGCGCCTCCGCCTGGCGGGCCTGCTTCTCCTCCTCCGAGCCGGAGGAGCCGATGCCGGAGTCGTCGGTGGCCGTGTCGCCGTTGGACTGCATCGCGTAGCGCAGGCCGGTGTCGGTGACGAGGAAGAGGAAGCCGCTGGTGGTCGTGGAGCCCTTGAACTGGCGGAAGAGCTGGCCCGATCCGGGGGTGACGTACGCGCTGCTGGAGCCGGTCGGCAGGGTGGCGGGGAAGTCCTTGCCCGCCCAGGTGCTGAGGGTGGTCCTGCCGTTGTCCTCGTCGACCGCGCGGAGCACGTTGCAGACGGTGTTGCGGCTGCCTTCGCCGGTGCCCGCCTCGTTGACGGGCACGGGGGCGGCCGTCGGCCACTTCTTGTCGGCGCCGAAGGCGTCGCCCGGCGACAGGAAGGCGCCGCCGCTGACGCCGGCGGCCTGGCCGTTCTGGCCGAGTTCGACGAGCTGACGGCTGTTGAGCAGCAGCTTGGCGGTGAAGTCGGAGACGGGGGCGACGCGGTCCTGGAGGACGACGTACATCTGCTTCCTGGTGCCGTCGGTCGCGGAGAGGACCATGCCGACCTTGCCGAACTCGGGCGCCAGGCCGTTGACGGCGGCGGCGGCGCCGGGCTCGCCGGGGACGACGGGGAAGGAGATGGTGTCGCCCTTGTGGAGGGTGTTCAGCCACGCCTCGGAGACGCGCTGGGCGGGGCGGCCCTGGCCGACGAGCTGGCGGAGCAGCAGCTCGTCCTTCTCGACGGGGTACGCGGTCCCCTGCGCGTCGACCACGTAGCGGGTGCGGTCGGGGCCCTCGACGTACAGGAGCTGGCCGCCGGTCAGCCGTTCGGGGCCGTCGGTCTTGGCCTCCTCGCGGGCGGCGAGGACGAAGGCGGCCTTCTGGATGGCCCGGCCGCCCTCGCCGGGGCGCTCGCAGACGGCCCAGCGCTTGGCGGCGCCGGCCTCCCCCTTCTCGGGGAGGCGGTCGGGGGCGTACGGGATGCCGAGGGTGGCGCCGTGCGGGATCTTGCCGCTGTCGAGGACCGACTCGGCGACCGTGATGATCTTGTCCTTGTCGGGGTCGAGGAGGAGCTTGGCCGACGACATGTTGAGGACGGGGTGGAGCTGGGTCTTGTCGCCGGTCTTGAGGACCACGTACCGGGTGGTCGACTTGTCGGCGATGATCACGTTCTGGCCGGGCTTGTCCCAGTCCTTGGGGGCGACGGGTTTGAACATGCCCCAGGCTCCGAAGCCGGCGAGGATGACCACGCCGACGATGGCGCCCGGCACCACCGCGCGCAGCGGGCGCGGCGCGCCCTCCTCGGAGCCCGTCGAGTTCGGCTGCACGAACTGCGCGACCAATCTCCGCTTCGCGAAGGTGTAGGCGTTCAGTTCGTCCCGTCGTGATGCCATCTGAAGTGTCGTCCCTCTCCCCGCCGGCCGACCAGGTTGCCACACTCGGCGGGTCCGTCCGCCGTCCCGCCGCCCCCTACTATGCCTGGCGGCACCCGTGTCTCACCGCTCAGGTAGGGTGATCGCCCGGTCAACGCCCAAGGGAATTCGGCTATTACGGACACGAGGGGGCAACGCGGCGATGGGTACGGCGACGCGTGCGCGCGACGGGCGGCGGACCAGCGGCCGGGCGCCTCAATCTTCCCGACGGCAACGCAGCAACGGGGGCGCGGGGGCGCCCGCCGGAGCGCCGGCCCAGGGGGGTCCGGGGGCCGTCCCCGCGACGACGACGCTGCGGCCGCTGTCGCGCTCCGGGCGGATCGGTCCGGTGCAGCTGCGTCAGCTGGTGCTGGTGGAGGCGGCGCTGGCCCTGGTGGCCGTCGGCTTCGTGCTGGGCGGTCTCTGGCTGGTCCCGACGTGTGTCGCCGCCGGTGTCCTCGTGCTCCTCGCGGTGATACGGCGCCGCGGCCAGGCCGTGCAGGACTGGATGGGGACGGCGCTGGCGCTGCGGTCGCGCCGGCGTGACACCGAGCCCTCCGCGCCGGACGCGGACCCGTCGCTCGCCCCGGTGACCGAGAGCGTGCGGGGCTTCGGCGCGCAGCCGTACGTCGACCGCAACCACCGCACGGTGGGCATGCTGGGCGACGGCTCCTTCCTGACGGCCGTGCTGCGCGTCGAGGCGGCCGGTTCCGCGCTGCGGCCGGTCTTCGGCGCCCGCGCCTTCCCGATGACGCTGCTCGGCGACGCGCTGGAGGTCGACGACATCGTGGTCGAGTCGGTCCAGCTGGTGCAGCAGGTGCGGCCCGCCCCGGCGCCGCACCTCCCCCAGCAGTCGGTGGCCCGGCTCTCGTACACCCCCCTCCAGGAGCGGACCGGCGCGCCCGCGCTGCGGCTGACGTGGGTGGCGGTGAAGCTGGACCCGGAGCGCTGCAAGGAGGCGGTCGCGGCGCGCGGCGGCGGCCTGGAGGGCGCGCAGCGCTGTCTGGTGCGGATCGCGGACCATCTGGCGAGCCGCATCACCGGCGCGGGTTTCCAGGCGGTCGTGCTGGACCAGGAGGAGGTCAACTCGGCGATCGCGACGGCTGCCTGCACGAGCCCGCACGCGGCCGCGCGGGCCGGCCGGGCCGGTGCCGCCCCGCAGCGGCGGACCGCCGAGACGTCCCGGGTCTGGCGGTGCGACGACCGCTGGCACACCACGTACGCGATCGGGCGCTGGCCCGAGCTCGGCCGGGGCGCGGCCCCGCTGCCGCGGCTGGTGTCGCTGCTGACGTCGGTGCCCGCGTACGCGACGACGTTCAGCCTCACCGTCCGGCGCGGGAACCGTCAGGGCGCGATGGAGGTCGGCGGCCACGTCCGGGTCACCGGCGGCTCCGACAACGAACTCGTCCGGGTCCGCCGGACGCTGGAGCAGGCGGCGCGCACGGCGAAGGTCGGCCTGCTGCGGCTGGACCGCGAGCAGCTGCCGGGCGTGCTGGCGACGATGCCTCTCGGGGGTGCGCGATGACGGTCCGCGGCGGAGCGGTGAAGGGGCTGCGCGGTCTGCTCGGCCCGCGGCACGCGGGGCACACCGTCCCGACGGCCGAGCTCGGCGCGCTCTCCCTCCCGGTGGGCGACGACGGCGTGGTGATCGGCGAGGACGCCGAGGGCCGCTCGCAGCTGGTGGGCTTCCACCGCTCGACGCCGTACGACGTCCTGCTGATCGGCGGTCTGTGGACGGCGCAGGTGCTGGCGCTGCGCGCGGCCGCCACCGGGTCCCGGGTCGTGGTGGAGACCGGCCGCCCGCACGCGTGGGTGGGTCTGGCGCAGGCGGCGGGCGCGGGCCTTGAGTGCATCACGCTCCACGACGTGGGCCGGGTGCCGCCGCTGGGCGCGACCGTCGGCAGCCCGGCCGTGGTGGTGCGGGACTGCGGCATGCGGCCGCCGCGCGGGCGGGTCGTCTCCTCGCCGTGGCAGTCGGTGCTGACCCTGCTGCCGTACCTCAGCCCGGTCGCACCGCGCCTGATGCGCGCGGCCACGCTCGTCGGCATCCAGCGGGTCTCGCCGCAGGAGGCCCAGCAGACCGGCCGGATCCTGGGGCTGACGCAGACCGAGGTGGACGCCCTGCCGACGCTCGCGGACGGCGTGACACTGTGGTGCGCGGGCAGTGAGCGGCACTGGGTCATCACCAACGCCACGGACGCGGAGTCGGGCCTGCTCGGCACCGCCCGCCGCATGGACTGAACTCCGGACGGGCGCGGGCGACCGGCCGGCCGCCGGTCCGCGATCGGCCGAAGCCGCCCCCGCGCGGGGGCCGTTTCCCTAGTATTTCTCCTGGTGGCGCGGGGCGGGCCCAACTGCCCGGCGCCACGGGACACATGGTCCGCCGACAGGCCGTGAGCGAAAGGAACCCCCATGGGGAGCGCGCAGGAGAAGGACGAGTTGTACGCCCTCGACATCTCGGACGTCGAGTGGATCGGCGCCCCCGGCACCAGCCCGGACGAGGAGCGGGTCGAGATCGCCCATCTGCCGGGCGGGGCCGTCGCCATGCGCTCCTCGCTGGACCACGGCACGGTGCTGCGGTACACGGAGGCGGAGTGGACGGCGTTCGTGCTCGGCGCGCGGGACGGCGAGTTCGACCTGCGCTGAGCGGGAGCGGCCCCTGCCGTCCGCGGCAGGGGGGCCGTGCCGGACCGGCGGTCGGGTGCCCCGAGCGGGGTGCGCGGCCGCCGGTTCGTCGCGTCACGCGTCACCCGTTCGGGCCACCGGCGGGGCGGGTGGGGCGGAGGGGGAACGGGGTGGGTC
>NZ_JOGX01000075.1 GCF_000719555.1 Streptomyces sp. NRRL F-5727 | reverse complement strand
GGCGGCGACCGGAGGGGCGAGGGCGGGGGAAGGGGGGACGACAGGGGAAGGGGTGGTGGCAGGGGAGGGGGTGACAGAAGACGCGGGCACGGGTGACCGTCCTGGAATCGCCGGGGTGCGCGCCGCGAGGGACGGCCGGCGGAAGGCCGGCCGGAGCCACGGGGGCCACGGCAGGCAGGGGCCGGCCGGGCGGGGCGCGCGGGGGAAGGGGAAGCGAGTTCAGAGGGACGGGCGACACACGCAGCCCGCGTAGCGGATCAGGTCCATATGGACCCTCCGCCACAGGCGTACATCGGTGTCGGTCACGCTCCGGAGTACACCACGCGAGCCCGCGCGAATCAATGGACGTCCGCGGTCCGGTCGTGTCCCAGGGACGCCTCGGCCGGTGCCGGGACCTCGGCGGAGACGGCGGCGGGGGGCCGCTCGTCGTCCGCCGACGCGGCCGGGAGGGCCTTCGCCTTCGGGGACCGCTCGCCCTCGGACGATCCGGCCGGGAGGGCCTTGACGGGGGTGTCCGGGGCGGTGTCGTCCGGGGCGTTGCCGCGGGCGGCCTCCGCCGCCGCGCGCAGTTCCTCCGGGCGCACGCCGGCGAAGGCGGCGACCAGGTGTCCGTCGGGGCGGATCAGCAGGACGGCGTGCGCGGGGGCGCCCGGGTAGGCGTCGGTCACCAGGACCTCCGCCGTCATCGGCAGGGCCTCGGCGGCCTCCTCCAGACGGGGCATCAGACCGGCGGTCCGCCAGTGCCGGCGCTCCCACACCCCGGAGCCGGGGGCGACCAGCAGGACCAGGAGCCGGGACTGCCCGAGGCGGTCCCGGAGCCGCACCGTCGTGTCGTCGGGGGCCGTCACCCGGACGTCCTCGACGGGGGCGCCGAGCGGGGTGCCCACCGGGATCATCCCCTCGCTGAACGGCGCGGCGAGCGGCGAGTGCGGGTAGGCCGGGGAGGCGCCCAGCGGGCCCCGGCCCAGGTGCCCGTCGGTCAGCAGGGCGTCGTGGCCGCGCAGCACGCCCGGCAGATAGGCGCGCAGCCCGCCGCCGCCGCGCAGCGCCGGAAGGGCCTGGTCGGCGGTGCGGAGACGGGCGGCGACCGCGGTCCGGCGCTCGCTCTGGTAGCTGTCGAGCAGGGCGTCCGGGGCCGCGCGGTGCCAGGTGAGGGCGAGCTTCCAGGCGAGGTTGTCGACGTCCCGGAGGCCCTCGTCGAGGCCCTGGGTGCCGATCGCGCCCAGCAGGTGGGCCGCGTCCCCGGCGAGCAGCACCCGGTCGACGCGCCAGCGGCGGGCGAGCCGGTGGTGCAGGGTGTGGACGCCGGTGTCGAGCAGTTCGTACGGGGGCGTGGTGCCGTCGCACCAGCCGGCCAGGGTCTCGCGGATCCGGGCCACCAGGGCGTCCGGGGTGACGAGTTCGCCGCGCGGCGGCAGCAGCCAGTCGATCCGCCAGACCCCGTCCGGCAGCGGGCGGGCGCTGATCTCCTCGCCGACCCCGCGCCACGGGGGCTGACGGTGCAGCACGGACTCGCCGGGCCAGGGGAGTTCGGTGCGCAGGGCGGCGACCGCGTGGCGTTCGACCGCGGTGCGGCCGGGGAAGCGGACGTCGAGCAGCTTGCGGACGGTCGAGCGGGCGCCGTCGCAGCCGACGAGGTGGCTGCCGCGCCACCAGGTGCCCTCCGGGCCGCGGGTGTGGGCGACGACTCCGGAGCGGTCCTGCTCGATGGAGTCCAGGCGGGCGTCGGTGACGAGCCGCACGAGCGGTTCGCGGGCGATGGCGTCGCGCAGGCCGCGGGCGAGCGCGTGCTGGGTGATGTGCAGGGGGGCGGCCGGCGCGGCGGGGGAGTCCGGGTCCTCGGACCACTCCTCGGTGCCGCCGAGCCCCAGGTCGAAGGCGATCTGGCGGGGCTGCCGGCGGCGCTGCATCCCCCGCCAGCCGACCCAGCGCAGCCCCTCGTCACGGACGGTGGCGCAGCCCAGGCGTTCGACCAGGGCGGCCATGTCGGCGCGCAGCACGACGGTCCGCGCCGGGCGCGGCTCCTCCGTGCCGGAGGTCTCGTCGAGGACGACGCAGGGCACGCCCTGCGCGGCGAGCGCGAGGGAGAGCGCGAGGCCGACCGGCCCCGCGCCCACGATGATCACCGGGTCCACGGCGCGGCTCCAAAAGGCCGGAAAGTCATGGGGGCAGCACAGCAGAGTGTGGCACGAGCCCGGTGCTTGATCACAGACCGTATGCAACCCAGTCAGGGTGTTTTGCGTCAAGTGACGCGGTGGGCGTGGTGCGGCTGAGGTCCGGCCGGGCCGGTTTCCGGGCGCGGCGGGCGGCTCGCGCATCGCTTTCCGCCCCACCAGGACCTCCGGCCCCGCCGCTTGCCCCGGAGGCAGGCGGTCCGGGGGAGGGCGACGGGGCCGGAAGTGGACGGGCGCGGAACTTGGGGGAAACCGGGCCGGTCGGGGTGGTGGTCGTGAGGGGCGGCCGTCGGGGCGGCCGGTCAGAGGCCGCCGGTGCTCGCCCCGCCCATCTCGACGTTCACGATCGGGGCCGTGTCCTTCACCGCGGCCGCCTTGCGGCCCTGGCGCAGCCGCTTCTCCAGCCGGGCGGCGAGGTAGGTGAGGAGGGCGTTGAGCGCGATGTAGATCAGGGCGATGACGGTGAAGGCGGCGATCGTGTTGGCGCCGTAGTTGGCGGTGATCTGCCGGTTCTGGCTGAGGAGTTCGCCGAAGCCGAGCAGCGCGCCGCCGAGCGCGGTGTCCTTCACGATGACGACGAGCTGGCTCACCAGGGCGGGGAGCATGACCGTCACGGCCTGGGGCAGCAGCACGTACAGCATGGTCTGGCCCTTGCGCATGCCGAGCGCGACGGCCGCGTCGCCCTGGCCCCGGGGGAGCGAGAGGACGCCGGCGCGGACGACCTCGGCGATGACGGAGGCGTTGTAGAGCACCAGGCCCGTGACGACCGCGTACAGCGGCCGGAAGTCGGAGCTGACGGGCGTGTAGGCGGCGTACACGGCGCTGGAGAACATCATCAGCAGCAGCACCGGGATGGCCCGGAAGAACTCCACGACCGCGCCGACCGGGACCCGCACCCAGCGGTGGTCGGAGAGCCGGCCGATGCCCAGGGCCGCGCCGAGCGGCAGGGCGATCAGGATCGAGAGCGCGGCGGCCTTCAGGGTCTCGATCAGGCCGGGGATCAGATACGTCGTCCACACCTGGGAGTCGGTGACGAACGGGCTCCACTTCTCGGCCGCCAGCTGGTTCTTGTCGGCCAGCGCGGAGAGCACCCAGTAGGCCACCAGACCGAGGACGGCGAGGAAGGCCACCGTGTAGACGACGTTGCGCCGCTTGGCCTTGGGGCCGGGGACGTCGTAGAGGACGGAGTTCATCGCTTCACCGCCAGTCGCTTGGCCGCCCAGCCGAGGACCAGGCCGGTGGGGAGGGTGAGGAGGATGAAGCCGAAGGCGAAGATCCCGAAGACCGCGAAGAGGGCGTCGGCCTCGTTCTCGATCATCTCCTTCATCAGGAACGCGGCCTCGGCGGCGCTGATCGCCGCCGCCACCGTGGTGTTCTTGGTGAGGGCGATGAGCACGTTGGCGAGCGGGGTGATCGCCGCGCGGAACGCCTGCGGGAGGATCACCAGGGTCAGGACCTGGGTGAAGCTCATGCCCAGCGCGCGGGCGGCCTCCGCCTGGCCCGCCGGCACCGTGTTGATGCCGGAGCGCAGCGCCTCGCAGACGAAGGTGCCGGTGTAGGCGGTGAGACCGAGGATCGCGAGCCGGAAGCCGATCTCCTCGAAGTTCTCGCCGCCGAGCGTGATCTGGAGGGTCTGGTTGAGGCCGAAGGAACAGGCCACGATGACCACGGTCAGCGGAGTGTTGCGGACGAGGTTGACGTACGCCGTGCCGAAGCCGCGCATCAGCGGCACCGGGCTGACCCGCATGGCGACCAGGGCGGTGCCCCAGATCAGCGAGCCGATCGCCGAGTAGAGGGCGAGCTGCGCCGTCACCCAGAAGGCGCCGAGCAGGTCGTACTGCCCGGAATCAAGAAAGTCGAACACGATGCCCCGCGCTCTCCCCTGGTGGTCGGTCGGTGGGACGGCCGGTGCGTCGGCAGCGGCCGGTGGCGCCGTGACGGCCGCGCCCCGGTGGGGCGGCCGTCACGGCGACGCTCGCTCGGTCAGCCCGCGATCTTCGGGGCCGGCTCGTTCTTGTAGCCCGACGGGCCGAAGTGCTGCTTCACGAGCTTGTCCCAGGTGCCGTCGGACACCATCTTCTCCAGGGCCTTGTTGATCTTGCCCTTGAGCTCGGAGTCGCCCTTCTTGAGGCCGATGCCGTAGTTCTCGTCGCTCATGGAGAGGCCCACGAGCTTGAACTTGCCCTGGTGCTCCTTCTGCGAGGCGTAGCCCGCGAGGATGGAGGCGTCCGTGGTGAGGGCGTCGACGGCCTTGTTCTCCAGGCCGGTCAGGCACTCGGAGTAGCCGCCGAGCTGCTGGAGGTCGGCCTTCGGGGCCAGCTTCTCCTTGACGTTCTGCGCGGAGGTCGAGCCGGTCACCGAGCAGAGCTTCTTGGTGTTGAGGTCCTCGACCTTGGTGATCGAGGTGTCGTCGGCGCGGACCAGCAGGTCCTGGTGGGTCAGGAAGTACGGGCCGGCGAAGTCGACCTCCTTCAGGCGCTTCTCGTTGATCGAGTAGCTCGCGACGACGAACTTCACGTCGCCGTTCTTGATGAGGTTCTCGCGCTCGGCCGACGGGGCCTGCTTCCAGTTGATCTTGTCCTCGGCGAAGCCGAGCTCCTTGGCGACGTACTTGGCGACGTCGACGTCGAAGCCGGCGTACGAGCCGTCCGGGGTCTTCAGGCCGAGACCCGGCTGGTCGAACTTGATGCCGATGGTGATCTTGTCGCCGTTGCTGCCGGAGTCCGAGCCGGTGCCGCAGGCGGTGGCGGTCAGGGCGAGGACGACGGCGGCCGCGGCGGCCGCGGAGGCGTTGCGAAGCTTCATGGTGAAGATCCCTTGGATAGGCGTGAGTTGCGAAGACTAGGTCGTCGACTCGCTCAGTGGTGCAGGATTTTGGAGAGGAAGTCCTTCGCCCGGTCGCTGCGCGGGTTGCTGAAGAACTCCTCGGGGGTGGCCTGTTCGACGATCCTGCCGTCGGCCATGAAGACGACCCGGTCGGCCGCGGAGCGGGCGAAGCCCATCTCGTGCGTCACGACCACCATCGTCATGCCCTCCCGGGCCAGCTGCTGCATGACCTCCAGGACCTCGTTGATCATCTCGGGGTCCAGGGCCGAGGTCGGCTCGTCGAAGAGCATCACCTTCGGGTCCATGGCGAGCGCGCGGGCGATCGCCACGCGCTGCTGCTGCCCACCGGAGAGCTGCGCCGGGTACTTCTCGGCCTGCGCGGCCACGCCCACCCGCTCCAGCAGGGCTCGGGCCTTGGTCTCCGCCGCCTTCTTCTCCGTGCGGCGGACCTTGATCTGGCCCAGCATCACGTTCTCGAGCACGGTCTTGTGCGCGAAGAGATTGAAGGACTGGAAGACCATGCCGACGTCCGACCGCAGCCGGGCCAGCTCCCTGCCCTCCGCGGGCAGCGGCTTGCCGTCGATGGTGATCGTCCCGGCGTCGATCGTCTCCAGGCGGTTGATCGTGCGGCACAGCGTCGACTTGCCGGAACCCGACGGTCCGATGACGACGACGACTTCACCGCGGCCGATCGTGAGGTCGATGTCCTGCAGCACGTGCAGCGCGCCGAAGTGCTTGTTCACTCCGGACAGGACGACCAGATCCTCCTGGGCCCGGGGGGAGTCCTCGTGGTCCTTGGACACTGCCACTCCGCTCATCGGCCTCTTGCTCCGTCCTCCTCGGTTGGGAGGACACTAGAGACACGTTCGGATGACCGTCATCACATCTGAGCGGAAATTGAGGATAACGATAAGGCCACAGGCGGACACCGTGGGTGAAGGTGACCTGCGGGGCCGTACCGGGTGAATAACGGAAGCCGACGGTCCGCCGGGGGACACTTGACTGTGACGTCGGTGATCGGCGTTCATGGGCGTTCATGCCCCGATCCCGGGGCACCCCGGCGAATGATCCCGCCACCCCGGCGAACGAGAGGAGATGACCATGCGACTGCTGCTCGTCGAGGACGACGACCACGTCGCCGCGGCCCTCTCCGCGATCCTCGCCAAGCACGGCTTCGCCGTCACCCACGCCCGCAACGGCGAGGAGGCCCTCCAGGCCGTCCTCCCCACCGCACAGGGCGAGCGGCCCTCGTACGGAGTGGTCCTGCTCGACCTCGGCCTCCCCGACCAGGACGGCTACCAGGTCTGCGCCCGCATCCGGAAGCTCACCGCCACCCCGGTGATCATGGTCACCGCCCGTGCCGACGTGCGCTCCCGGATCCACGGCCTCAATCTCGGCGCCGACGACTACGTCGTCAAGCCCTACGACACCGGGGAACTGCTCGCCCGCATCCACGCCGTCTCCCGGCGCACCACCGGACCCGGCGCCCCCGACGACAGCGCCGGCGGTACGGGCTCCGCCGGCGAGGCCGCCGTGCTGCACCTCGGCGCCGTCGCCGTCGAGCTGCCCACCCGGCGCGTCAGCGTCGACGGCGAGCCCGTCGCCCTCACCCGCAAGGAATTCGACCTGCTCGCCCTGCTCGCCCAGCGGCCCGGTGTCGTCTTCCGCCGCGAACAGATCATCTCCGAGGTCTGGCAGACCAGTTGGGAGGGGACCGGCCGCACCCTGGAGGTGCACGTCGCCTCGCTCCGCTCCAAGCTGCGCATGCCCGCCCTGATCGAGACCGTGCGGGGCGTCGGCTACCGCCTGGTCGCCCCGGCCGCGTAACCCCCGGCCGCCCCGCCCGTGCGCACCCGACTCCTCCCCCTGCTCATCGTGCTGATGGCCGGGGTCCTCCTCGCCCTCGGCTTCCCGCTCGCCGCCAGCCTCGCCGCCGCCCAGCAGCAGCGGGTCGTCGTCGACCGGCTCGACGACGCCGCCCGCTTCGCCGCCCTCGCCCAGTTCGTCGACGACCCCGCCACCGTCAGGGACGAGCGCCGCACCACCCTCAACGGCGAGCTCGCCAGCTACCACGACGTGTACGGCATCCGGGCCGGCATCTTCTACCGCGACAACCGCGCCATGGCCGCCGCCCCCGAGGGCTGGGTCGTCCCGTACGAGGGCGACGGCCGCCGCGCCTTCAACGAGGCCCTGCTCGGCCGCCGCAGCCACGACCCGCCGCAGGTCTGGCCCTGGCAGCCGCACGCCCGCCTCACCATCGCCTCCCCGGTCGTCCGCGACGGGGACGTCATCGCCGTCGTCGTCACCGACTCGCCCACCGGCGAGCTCCGCGCCCGCATCCTGCGCGGCTGGCTGGTGATCTTCGCCGGCGAGGCCGCCGCGATGCTGCTCGCCGTCGGCGCCGCCGTCCGCCTCACCGGCTGGGTGCTGCGTCCGGTACGGGTGCTCGACGGCGTCACCCACGACATCGCCACCGGCCGGATGAACTCCCGGGTCGCCGAGGCCGGCGGGCCGCCCGAACTGCGCCGCCTGGCCCGCTCCTTCAACGAGATGGCCGACCACGTCGAGGAATCCCTCGAACAGCAGCGGGCGTTCGTCGCCGACGCCTCCCACCAGCTCCGCAACCCGCTCGCCGCCCTGCTGCTCCGCATCGAGCTGCTCGCCCTCGAACTCCCCGAGGGGAACGAGGAGATCGCCTCCGTGCGCACCGAGGGCAAGCGGCTCGCGCAGGTCCTCGACGACCTGCTCGACCTGGCCCTCGCCGAGCACGCCGCCGCCGACCTCCGGCTCACCGACGTCGGCGCCCTCACCGCCGAGCGGATCGCCTCCTGGCGGCCGGTCGCCGACGAGAAGGGCGTCCGCCTGGTGGGGGAGTGCGGGGCGGCCACCGGCTGGGCCGACCCGGTCGCCCTGTCCAGCGCGCTGGACGCGGTCGTCGACAACGCGCTCAAGTTCACGCCGGCGGGCGAGGAGGTCACCGTACGGGTCCTCCCGGGGCGCGACAGCGTCGAGGTCGTCGTCGCCGACCTCGGCCCCGGACTCACCGAGGACGAGCTCGGCAGGGTCGGGGACCGCTTCTGGCGCTCCGGCCGCCACCAGAACGTCAAGGGCTCGGGTCTCGGCCTCTCCATCGCCCGCGTCCTGCTCACCGCCACCGGCGGCGGGATCGCCTTCGCCCCGAACGAGCCGCACGGGCTGCGGGTGACGGTCACGGTGCCGCGGTACGCGCCCACCGACACGTGACGGCGGAGCCCGTGCGCCCGGCCGGGTCGGGTGCCGGCGTAGGGCTCAGGGCTTGACGGAGCGGTAGTAGCGGCGGGCGCCGTCGTGGAGGGTGAGCGGCTCGGTGTAGACGGCCGTCCGCAGGTCCACCAGCTGCGCCGGGTGCACCTGGCTGCCGATGCTGTCCCGGCTGTCGATCACCGAGCGGGTGAACCCCTCCACCAGATCCGGGTCGGCCTCGACCGTCGTCACCATCAGGTTCGCCACCGCCAGCGTCGGCACCCGCTGCCCGTCCTGCGCGGCCGCGTACGCGTCGGCAGGGATCGTCGCGGAGCGGTACAGCCGGGTGGACTCGCCCACGTCCCGCAGCGCGTCCACCAGCGGGGCGTCCATCGGGATCAGCCGGACCGGGGACCGCTCCGACAGCTTCTGCACCGCCGCGGTCGGCAGCCCGCCGGACCAGAAGAAGGCGTCCAGTTCGCCCTTCTCCAGCATCTCCGGCATCGCGTCGATGCCGACCGGCACCGCGGTCACGTCCCGGGACGGGGTGAGCCCGGCCGCCGCGAGGACCCGGTCCGCTATCAGCCGCACGCCCGAGCCGTCCTGGCCGACGCCGACCCGCAGCCCGCGCAGGTCGGAGACGGTCTGGACCACGGAGCCCTTCCGGACGACCAGCTGGACGTAGTCGTCGTAGAGCCGCGCGCAGCCGCGGAGCCGCTCGAAGCCGGGCCGGCGGTCGCGGATGTACTGCGCCACGGCGTCGGCGGTCGCGACGGTGAAGTCGGCCTCGCCGGAGGCGACCCGCGCCAGGTTCTGCTGGGAGCCCTCGCTGTCCTTGAGGGTGACCGTGACGTCGGGGAGGTCCTCGGCCATGGCCTGCTTGAGCAGCTCGCCGTAGTGCTGGTAGACCCCGGAGCGGACGCCGGTGCTGAAGGTGATCGAGCCGCTGGGCGTCGAGGTCCCGAAGGGCGCCAGCCACCACAGCAGCACCCCGCCCACCGCGAGCAGCGCGCCCGCGAGCGCGAGGGCGCGGCGGCGGACGGCGCGGGTGAGCGAGGGGACCATGCCAGCGATCCTGCCAGGTGGCCCGCGCCCCTGACCAGGGCGACCGGGCGCGGGAGCCTGTGATGTCCGCTGCGCGGCCGCCGTCGGTGGCGCGCGGTGGCCGTCCGTGGCCGTGCGTGTCCCCTGGTGGCCGGCGGTGGCGGGAGGGCCACCCTGCGCCACGGATCAGGATCACGGGACCGCCTTGAGCGGCGGGCCAGGGGACGCCGTGAGCCGGGGGACGCCGGACCGCCTTGAGCCGGGAAACGCCGGACCGCCGTGAGCCGGGGGACGCCGGACCGCCTTGAGCCGGAGAACGCCGGACCGCCGTGAGCCGGGAAACGCCGGACCGCCTTGAGCCGGGGAACGCCGGACCGCCGTAAGCGGGGATCGACCGACCACCGTGAGCCGGGGATCGCCGGATCGCCGGACCGCCGTGAGCCGGGGAACGCGCTCCGCCGAACTGGTGAGCGGGTCTGCGCCGGGGTGCCGTGCCGTGTGTCCTGCCGTGGCGCCGGGCTCCGTGCGGTTAGCGTCGGACGCGCTCGGTGATCTTGAGGCAGTTCCCCCTGCCCGCCCCTGGCCCAGCCGAGCCGCCGGGTCGCCCCCCGTCCCACGGGAGTACCGGCAGTGCCCGTGGCCCGTTCCCGCTGGACCGGACGGGCCCGGGCACGTGAGGGTGGGGACCGGCACCGCCGCCCGTCCCCCGTGAGGCCGGGACCGGCACCGCACGCGTCCGTCCCGTCCGCGCCCGTACGACCCGAGGAAGCCGCCGATGCACTCCGCCCCGCCCGTCACCCCGCCCCGCGTCGCCGTCCTCGCCGACGACCTGACCAGTGCGGGGGACGGGGCGGCGCCGTTCCGCCGGGCCGGCCACCGGGCCCGGGTCCTGCTCTCCGGCAGCCCGCTCGCCGGCCACGGGCAGGAGGACGGGGTCCTCGCCGTGGACCTCGGCAGCCGGCTCGTGGACGCGGACGCGGCGGCGGACCGCACCCGGGAGGCGGCCCGCGCCCTGGCCGGGGCGGGGCTGCTCCTCAAGACCGTCGACTCGACCCTGCGCGGGCACGTCGCCGCCGAGATCCGCGCCGCGCGGGAGGGCTCCGGCCGGCCGTCGGTGGTGATCGCCCCCGCCTTCCCCGCCGAGGGTCGCACCACGCTCGCGGGCGTCCAGCACGTGCGCGGCGTACGGGTCGACGAGAGCGAGTTCGCCCGCGACCCCGCCCACCCCGTCCGGACCGCCGACCTCGCCCGGATCCTCCCGGACGCCGTCCTCGTCGACCCCGACCGGACCGCGCACCTGCCCGGACTCCTCGCCGAGGGCGGGCTGTTCGTCTGCTCCGCCGCCACCGACGCCGACCTGGACCGGATCGTCGCCGCCGTCCCCGACCACCGGGCCGTCCTGTGGGTCGGCTCCCCGGGCCTCGCCGCCGCCCTCGCCCGCCACCACACCCACCCGGACCCCTCGGCCGCGGCCGGCGAACTCCCGCCCGCCGCCCGCCCCCTGGTCGCCGTCGGCAGCGCCAACCCCGCCACCCGCCGCCAGCTCGACCTGCTCGCCGCCGCGCCCGGCGCGGTCAGCTCCGACACCGCCGACCCGCTGCGGGCCGCCGACACCCCCGTACGCGTCCTCCACACGCCCCACGAACGCCGCGCCGAGCCCGCCGAGTTGACCCGCCGGCTCGCCGAGTCCGTGGCCGCCCTCGCCGACCGCGCCCCCTTCGACGGGCTGGTGCTCACCGGCGGCGAGACCGCCGAGGCCGTGCTCCGCGCGCTCGGCGCCCACGGCATCGACCTCCACGACGAACCCGAGCCCGGCATCGCCCGCGGCACCCTCGCCGGCCCCGCCGGCCTCGCCCCGGTCCCCGTCGTCATCAAGGCGGGCGGCTTCGGCGACGACCGCACCCTGCTGCGCCTGCACGCCCTCCTCACCGGCGCCCCCGTCTGAGGGCTACGCCTCCAGGTACCGCAGGACCGCGAGGATCCGGGGGCTGTGGCCCTCGGTCCCGCGCAGCTCCAGCTTGTCGAAGACGGCGTTGAGGTGCTTCTCCACCGCGCTCAGCGACAGGTGCAGCCGGCGCGCGATCGCCGCGTTCGTGTACCCCTCCGCCAGCACCTGGAGCACCTCCCGCTCGCGCGGGGTCAGCCGGGCCAGCGGATCGGCGTGCGCGCTGCGGACCACCAGCTGCCGGACGACCTCCGGGTCGATCGCCGCCCCGCCCGCGTGGATCCGCTCCAGCGCGTCCAGGAACTCCTCGACCTGCGCCACCCGGTCCTTCAGCAGATAGCCGACCCGCTCGGCGCCGGCCGCGAGGAGCCGGGCCGCGTAACTCCGCTCGACGTGTTGCGACAGCACCAGGACGCCCGTCCCGGGCAGCCGCTCGCGGATCTCGACGGCCGCCCGCAGGCCCTCGTCGGTGTGCGTCGGCGGCATCCGGATGTCCACCACGACTACGTCCGGGCGGAGCGCCTCCGCCTCGGCCACCAGCGTCTCCGCGTCGCCGAACGCGCCGGCGACCTCGTGCCCCTCCTCCGCGAGCAGACGGGCGAGCCCCTCCCGCAGCAGGGTCGAGTCCTCGGCCAGGATCACACGCACGGCAGCTCCGCGACGATGGTGGTGGGTCCCCCGAGGGGGCTGTCGATCCGCAGGACGCCGTCGAGCGCGGCGACCCGCCCGCGCAGCCCGGTCAGGCCGCCGCCCGCCGGATCCGCGCCGCCCCGGCCGTCGTCCTCGATCCGCACCAGGAGCGGGCCGCCGGGCGCCGCCGCGACCCGTACCGAGACGGCCGAGGCGTCCGCGTGCTTGGCCGCGTTGGTGACGGCCTCGGAGACGACGAAGTACGCGGCCGTCTCCACCGGGCGGGGGAGCGGCCCCGCCACCTCGTACGCGATCCGCAGCGGCAGCGCGCACCGCTGCGCCACCCCGCCGAGCGCCTCCTCCAGGCCGAGGCTGTCCAGTGCCGACGGGTACGCCCGCCAGGCCACCTCGCGCAGTTCGGCCAGCACCTCCTGCGCCTCCCGGTGCGCCTGCCCCAGCAGCTCCGCCGCCCGCTCCGGGTCCCGGCCACCGCCCCGGCGCGCCCGTCCGATCAGCATGGCGAGCGCCACGAGCCGCTGCTGCACCCCGTCGTGGAGGTCCCGCTCGATCCGCCGCCGCTCCGCGTCCACGGCCCGCACGACGGCCGCGCGGCTGACCGACAGCTCGTCGATCCGGCGCCGCAGCAGCTCCCGCTCCGACGGCCCGAAGTGCTCCCGGGCCAGCCGGGCGTCGAGCGCGGTCAGCGCGGAGAGCCCCTGGAGGCCGAGGAAGAGCAGGACGCCCCCGAGGACGAGCTGGGCCAGCAGCTCGGCGGGACCGAAGGCCCCGCGCACCACACCGCCGACGAGCAGCACCGCGAGCACCAGACCGAAGCCGAGCAGCGCCAGCACGACCGCGCAGACGAGCCCCGTCCAGGACCGGACGGCCAGATACCGCAGGGCGTCGCCCTCGCCCTCGTACGCCTCCGGGAAGCGGTCGCCGAAGAAGCGCTCCCGGCGCCTCCGCTCCAGCCCCACCAGGGGCCGCGCGCCGCCGGTCAGGATCCGGAGGGCGTACGCGCGCGTGCGCGGCCACAACAGCAGGGCGCCGAGCGGCACCCCCGTCCCCACCAGGTACAACAGCCCCGGCACCGCCGACGCGCAGCCGGCCGCCACGCCCACCGCCCGAGCGGCCCTCGACCTCTTGCCCCCGATCACCCGCCCCACCCTAGGCGCGCCGGTGACGGGGCTCCGCCCCGCGCCCCCGGAGCCGTACCACCAGCCAGGTCGCGGCCGCCGCGAGGACCAGGACGACGACGGCCTTCGAGGCCACGCCCACGTACGACTCGACCAGCTCCCAGCGGTCGCCGAGGGCGTAGCCGGCGAGGACCAGGACGCTGTTCCAGACGAGGCTGCCCGCGGTGGTGAGGAGCAGGAAGAGCGGGACCGGCATCCGCTCCACCCCGGCGGGCACCGAGATCAGGCTGCGGAAGATCGGCACCATCCGGCCCAGCAGGACCGCCTTGGTGCCGTGCCGCCGGAACCACGCCTCGGTCCGCTCCAGGTCCGTCACCTTCACCAGCGGCAGCCGCGCCCAGAGCGCGTACATCCGCTCCCGGCCGAAGAGCGCGCCGATCCCGTACAGGGCCAGCGCGCCCACCACCGAGCCGAGCGTCGTCCAGAACAGGGCCGAGGCCAGGCTCAGCACGCCCTGCCCGGCGGCGAAGCCGGTCAGCGGCAGGATCACCTCGCTCGGCAGCGGCGGGAAGAGGTTCTCCAGCGCGATGGCGGCCCCGGCGCCCGGCCCCCCGAGCGTGTCGACGAGGCCGGCCGCCCAGCCGGCGACGCCGTCGGCGGGCTGCTGGGCGAGAGCGGTCGGGAACGGCGTCATGAGCCCTCCATGGCTGTGGGGAAGGCCGCCCGGCGGACCCGCCGGGCGACCCTCCCCACGCTAGGAACCACGGCTCGGAGCCGGTATGCGCGTTCCCGTCCGGCACACCTGCGGAAAACCGCAGGGGCCGGTGGCTCAGGCCGGCAGGTCCGCGGCCGTCGGCACCACGACCGCGAACACGTCGGTCAGCCCGGTCAGCGCGGCCCGCTTGAGCTCGGCGGCCGGCACGACCGTGCCGTCCGGCGCGGTGAGCGCCCGGGTCGCGGTGGCCTCGGCGACGACGGTCGGCCGGTAGCCCAGGTTGAACGCGGCCTGGGCCGTGTGGTTGACGCACATGTGGGTCATGAACCCGGCGAGGACCAGGTCCTTCCCGCCGCCGGCCGCGAAGCCGAGGCCGGTCAGGACCTTCTCCAGGTCGGTGGCGTGGAAGGCGTTCGGGAAGTTCTTCACCACGACCGGCTCGCCCTCGGCCGGGGCCACCTCGTCGCTGATCGCGCCGACGTGGGCGGTGAGGTCGTACGGGGAGCCCGCGCCGCCGTCGTGCTGGACGTGGACGACCGGGGTGCCGGCCGCCCGGGCCCGGGCCAGGAGCCGCGCGGCCTCGGCGACGGCCTCCTCGGCGCCCTCCAGCGCCATCACCCCGGAGCGGTAGGTGTTCTGGACGTCGATGAGGACCAGGACCGCCTCGGAGAGCCGGGCCGGCTCGTCGGACAGACCGGAGAGGGAACGCAGGGGGGTGGACGGAGTGACGGACATGTCGGTGCCTTTCATGAGGAAACGGATCGTGCGCGGGCGTGGCGAAGCCGCCCACGGCGGTGGGGTGAACAGAAGCCGGGGGCCGTCAGCCGGCCCCGGTGCGGAAGCGGCGCCGGTAGGCCGCCGGCGTGGTCGCGAGCTGCCGGCGGAACGCCCGGTGCAGGGTCTCCACCGAGCCGAGCCCCGCCCGCGCCGCCACCTCCGCGAGCGGCGCGTCCGAGGTCTCCAGATGGCGCCGGGCCACCTCGATCCGGGCCGCCTCCACATAGGCGGCGGGGCTGGACCCCGTCTCCTGCGTGAAGACCCGGGCGAAGTGCCGCTCGCTCAGGCACATCCGGCCGGCCAGCCGCTCCGTGGACAGGTCCCCGTCCAGGTGGTCCGCGATCCAGAGCCGCAGTTCGTCGATGTCCCGCCGGCCGGCCGCCGGACGGCTCAGCGGCACCGAGAACTGGCTCTGCCCGCCCTGCCGCTTCAGATACATCACGAGCTGCCGGGCGACCGCGAGCGCGGTCTCCTCGCCCAGGTCCTCGGCCACCAGGGCGAGCGACAGGTCGAGGCAGGCGCTGATCCCGGCCCCGGTCCAGAGCCGGCCCCGGTCCGTCCGTACGAAGATCGGATCGGGGTCGACGGCGACCTCCGGATGCTCGGCCGCCAGTTGCGCGGCCGTCGACCAGTGGGTCGTCGCGGTCCGGCCGTCGAGGAGACCGGCCGCCGCCAGGACGTGCGCGCCGACGCAGACCGACGCCACCCGCCGGGCGTGCGGTGCGGTCTCCCGCACCCACCGCACGACCTCCGGGTCGAGCCGGGCGACGACCCCGCCGTCCGGAGCCGGGTCCACGGCCCCCGGCACCAGGAGGGTGTCGACGTCCGCGCCGACCTCGTCGAAGCCGAGGTCGGCGACCAGCCGCACCCCCGCCGAGGTCCGCACCTCCCCGGCGCCGCCGGGCGCGGCCAGCCGCACCCGGTAGCGGTCGCACCCCGCCTCCCGGTCGGCCAGCGCGAACACCTCGGCCGGCCCGGTGACGTCGAGCAGGTCCACGTCGGGGAAGACCGCGACGACGACCCGGTGGACGGAGTGCCCGCCGGGGCTGGTGGAGGAGTGCGTCTCGGTCATGTCCCCACCCTCGCCCGCACCCCCGGATGACGGCAATGACGATTCCCTGTCACATCCGGACACCGGGGCCGGACGGAGCCCGCTGGGGAGCGCCTACTCTTGAATACTCTTGAAGGCATGACCAGCAGCAGCGACCGGAGTCTCACAGTGGGCATCGAAGGACCGAAGACCTACGACATTCGCACCTACGGGTGTCAGATGAACGTCCACGACTCCGAGCGGCTCTCCGGTCTGCTGGAGGAGGCGGGCTACGTCCGCGCGCCCAAGGAGGCCGACGGCGCCGACGTCGTCGTCTTCAACACCTGCGCGGTGAGGGAGAACGCCGACAACAAGCTGTACGGCAACCTCGGCCACCTCGCCCCCATGAAGACCGCGCGCCCGGGCATGCAGATCGCCGTCGGCGGCTGCCTCGCCCAGAAGGACCGCGACACCATCGTCAAGCGGGCCCCCTGGGTCGACGTGGTCTTCGGCACCCACAACATCGGCAAGCTGCCGGTCCTGCTGGAGCGCGCCCGCGTCCAGCAGGAGGCGCAGGTCGAGATCGCCGAGTCGCTGGAGGCGTTCCCCTCCACCCTGCCGACCCGCCGCGAGTCGGCGTACGCGGCCTGGGTCTCCATCTCGGTCGGCTGCAACAACACCTGCACCTTCTGCATCGTCCCCGCCCTGCGCGGCAAGGAGGAGGACCGCCGCCCCGGCGACATCCTCGCCGAGATCGAGGCGCTGGTCGCCGAGGGCGTCTCCGAGATCACCCTGCTCGGCCAGAACGTGAACGCCTACGGCTCCGACCTGGGCGACCGCGAGGCGTTCAGCAAGCTGCTGCGCGCCTGCGGCGCCATCGAGGGCCTGGAGCGCGTCCGCTTCACCTCCCCGCACCCGCGCGACTTCACCGACGACGTCATCGCCGCCATGGCCGAGACGCCGAACGTGATGCCGCAGCTGCACATGCCGCTCCAGTCCGGCTCGGACACGGTCCTGAAGGCCATGCGCCGCTCGTACCGCCAGGAGCGCTTCCTCGGCATCATCGAGAAGGTGCGCGCCGCGATCCCGCACGCCGCGATCTCCACCGACATCATCGTGGGCTTCCCCGGCGAGACCGAGGAGGACTTCGAGCAGACCATGCACGTGGTCCGCGAGGCCCGCTTTGCGAACGCCTTCACCTTCCAGTACTCCAAGCGCCCCGGCACCCCGGCCGCCGAGATGGACGGCCAGATCCCCAAGGAGGTCGTGCAGGCCCGTTACGAGCGCCTGGTCGCCCTCCAGGAGGAGATCTCCTGGGACGAGAACAAGAAGCAGGTCGGCCGCACCCTGGAGGTCATGGTCGCCGAGGGCGAGGGCCGCAAGGACGGCACCACCCACCGCCTCTCCGGCCGCGCCCCCGACAACCGGCTCGTCCACTTCACCAAGCCCGACGAGGACGTCCGCCCCGGCGACGTGGTGACCGTCGAGATCACCTACGCCGCCCCGCACCACCTGCTCGCCGAGGGCCCGACCACCGCCGTCCGCCGCACCCGCGCGGGCGACGCCTGGGAGAAGCGCACCGCCGCGGCCGCCGCCAAGCCGGCCGGCGTGCTGCTGGGCCTGCCGAAGATCGGCGTCCCCGAGCCGCTCCCGGCGGCCGAGACCCCGGCCTGCGGCGTCGGCCACTGACACCGCGCTCCGCGCCGACGGGGCAGTAGGCTGCGGATCATGCTTGTCGCCGCAGCCGTGTGCCCCTGCCCGCCGCTTCTCGTGCCCGAGGTCGCGAGCGGCGCCGCCCCCGAGCTGGAGGCCGTGCGGGAGCACTGCGCGGACGCCCTCGGATTGCTCGCCGCCGCCCGGCCCGACCGGCTCGTCGTCGTCGGGCCGGCCCCGGAGGGCGCCCAGGGCGCCTTCCCGGCCGGTTCGGCCGGCTCCTTCGCCGGATTCGGCGTCGACCTGTCCGTCCGGCTCGGAGCGGGCTCCGGCGGCCGCCCGCTGCCGGCCTCGCTCGCCGTGGGCGCCTGGCTGCTCTCCCGTACCCGCTCCGACGTGCCCGTCGAGGGGCTCGGGATCGGTGAGCGGGCCACCGCGCAGGAGTGCGCGGAGACCGGGCGGCGGCTGGCCGCGCCGGACGAGCGGGTCGCCCTGCTCGTCCTGGGCGACGGCAGCGCCTGCCGGACCGTGAAGGCCCCCGGCTACTTCGACGAGCGCGCCGCCGGCTTCGACGCCGAGGCGGCCCGGGTCCTGGGCGCCGCCGACGTGCCCGGCGTCCTCGCGCTCGACGCCGCCCTCGCGTACGAGCTGAAGGCGGCGGGACGCGCCCCCTGGCAGGTCCTCGCGGGCGCCGCGGAGGGCGCCGGTCTGGCCGGCCGTCTGCTCCACGAGGACGCCCCGTACGGCGTCGAGTACCTGGTCGCCGTCTGGTCCTGAGGCCGGACCCGCGCGAACGGGCGGTGGGAGGCGGAGGCGGAGGCGTGCCGTCGCCGCCGGGCGTGCCGTCGTCCTTGTGCCCGATCCGGTCGATGGCGTGCTTGGCCTTGCCGGTGCCGGACTGGATCTTGTCGCTGTACTTGCCCTTGGTCTTCTCGTCGACCATCCTCGCGGCCTTGTCGAGACCGTGGTCGATCTTGTCCCCGTGCTGCTGCGCGAGGTCGGCGACCTTGTGCTTGGCCGGGCCCAGCTTGGCCTTCAGTGAATCCAGGAGACCCATGGGGCACCTCTCCGTGTCCGTGTCCTGCCTACCTGCGGGCGGCTTCGCCGGTCTCGCTGTCCGCGTCCGGGGCCGTGCCGGTGTCCGGGGCCGAGGTCGTGCCCGCGTCGGCGGCGGTGGCGACCGACTGCTGCCGCGGGATCTCCACCACCTCCGCGACGGCCCCGGCCGCCTCCGGTGCGTTGTCCTCGTCGGACTCCGCCGGCGCGGACGACACCGCCTCCGCACCGTCCGCCTCCGCACCCACCGCCTCGGCGACGGCCCCGTCGGCGGGTGCCGCCGACGGGGGCTCCGCCGGGGCGGTCACTCCCGCGACGGGCACCCGCGTGACCGGCCCGTCCGCCTCGGCGGTCGCCGCCTCGTCGGACTCCTCCGTCACACCGGTCCCGGTCGCCGCGGCCTCCGCGGATACCTCGGCCACGTCCTCCGCCGTGCCCTTCCTCTTCCGGCGAAACATAGCGAAAACGCCCATATTCACTCCTCAGCCTACTCGTCGGGGGTGCCGCGTGGGGGAAGCGGCGGCCGGAACACGGCCGGAACGCGGCCGGAACGCCACGGAGCACCGGCCGGAACCACGTCCGGGCAACGAGCCCTCCGCCGCCCTGTCACGTCGCTCGTTCGGGGACCCCTCCCGAGGTTTGCGAGACTGGGACGGTGAGAAGCGCAGCTCCCGCACCGCGGGTCATCGCCGTCGTCGGCCCCACGGCGGCCGGAAAGTCCGATCTGGGAGTCTTCCTGGCCCAGCAGCTCGGCGGCGAGGTCGTCAACGCCGACTCGATGCAGCTCTACCGCGGGATGGACATCGGCACCGCCAAACTGACGCCGGAGGAGCGCGGCGGCATCCCGCACCACCTCCTCGACATCTGGGACGTCACGGAGGCCGCCAGCGTCGCCGAGTACCAGCGGCTCGCCCGCGCCGAGATCGACCGGCTGCTCGCCGAGGGCCGTACCCCCGTCCTCGTCGGCGGCTCCGGCCTGTACGTGCGCGGTGCCGTGGACGCCCTGGAGTTCCCCGGCACCGACCCCGAGGTCCGGGCCCGTCTGGAGGCGGAGCTCGACGAGCGCGGCTCCGGCGTCCTGCACGCCCGGCTGGCCGCCGCCGATCCCGAGGCGGCCCACGCGATCCTCCCCAGCAACGGACGCCGGATCGTCCGCGCCCTGGAGGTCATCGAGATCACCGGGAAGCCCTTCACCGCCAACCTCCCCGGTCACGAGTCCGTCTACGACACCGTCCAGATCGGCGTCGACGTGGCCCGCCCCGAACTCGACGAGCGGATCACCACGCGCGTGGACCGCATGTTGGAGGCCGGTCTCGTCGACGAGGTCCGCGCCCTGGAGGCGCTCGGGCTGCGCGAGGGGCGCACGGCGTCCCGCGCGCTCGGCTACCAGCAGGTGCTCGCGGCGCTCGCCGGGGAGTGCACCGAGGACGAGGCGCGCGCCGAGACCGTCCGCGCCACCAAGCGCTTCGCCCGCCGCCAGGACTCGTGGTTCCGCCGCGATCCGCGGGTCCACTGGCTCAGCGGGGCCGCCGATCACCGCGGGGAACTCCCGCGGGAGGCGCTGTCGTTGGTCGAACGAGCGGTTACAGCCTGATCACGTGATGGCATCGGGACGCCCTGCCCGTCATTTCGGCGGTCGGGAGCGTGCCATCATCGAGCATCGATCGACCAAGTGGAGTCCGAGTTGGGAGGGCGCGTGGCGATGGAGGCCGGCCCTCGCGACAGAGAACAGCACGAGTCGGTGCCCGGGGCTGCCCCGGGGCTGACGCCCGACGGGCCCGACGACGCCGAGGGCTCCGCGGTCGAGGTCGACGCGGGCGAGGTGGAGGTCGAGCTGCGCCCGCGGCGCCTGCTGAGGATCTGGCAGCTCGCCCCGATCGTGGGTCTCGCCGCCGTCGGCTCCCTGATGTTCGCCTTCCCGCTGGCCTTCGGCTCCGGCGACGGCGGCGCGGTCGTCGCCATGCTCGGCCTGCTCATCAGCTTCTGCGCCGCCGGCTGGGGCATGATGGCCGCCCGCAAGGTCGGCTACACCTGGCCGGGGCTGCCGAAGCGCGGCTCCGGCGAGCGGCCGGACTGGCGGGTCCTCGCCCTGTACGTGACCACCATCGCGGCGCTCGTCGCGCTCGCGGTCTGGCGGGTCGCCCGGCTCCGCTGAACACCCCCGGGCGGTCGCTTCCGGGCCTTCCCGGGCCCGCCCTGTGGACAACCGGAACGGGTGTCCGGGCGGCACCGTACAGTTGATCTCGTGACCAGCACGCAGACCACCCCGCTCCGCTATCTCAAGGGCCACGGCACCGAGAACGACTTCGTGATCGTCCCCGACGCGGAGAACGAGATCGACCTGCCCCCCGCGCTCGTCGCCCGGCTCTGCGACCGCCGCGCCGGTCTCGGCGGCGACGGCGTGCTGCACGTCGTGCGCAGCGCCGCCCACCCCGAGGCCCGCGCCATGGCCGACGAGGCCGAGTGGTTCATGGACTACCGGAACGCGGACGGCTCGGTCGCCGAGATGTGCGGCAACGGGGTTCGGGTCTTCGCCCGCTACCTGGAGCACGCCGGCCACGTCACCGCCGGCGAGGTCGCCGTCGCCACCCGCGGCGGGATCAAGCGCGTGCACCTCGACAAGGACGGCTCCGTCACCGTCGCCATGGGCCGGGCCGTCCTCTCCGACGAGGGCGTCACGGTCGCCGTCGACGGGCGCAGCTGGCCCGCGCGGAACGTGAACATGGGCAATCCGCACGCGGTCGCCTTCGTGGAGGACCTCGCGCACGCGGGCACCCTGTACGACGAGCCGCCGTACGAGCCCGCCTCCGTCTACCCGGACGGGGTCAACATCGAGTTCGTCGCCGACCGGGGACCCCGGCACGTCGCCATGCGGGTCCACGAGCGCGGGGCCGCCGAGACCCGCTCCTGCGGCACCGGCGCCTGCGCCGTCGCCGTCGCCACCGCCCGCCGCGACGGCGCGGACCCGGCCGAGACCGGCGCCCCCGTCACGTACACCGTCGACGTCCTCGGCGGCACCCTCGTCATCACCGAGCACCCCGACGGGGAGATCGAGATGACCGGACCGGCCGTCATCGTCGCCGAGGGCACCCTGGAGCCCTCCTGGCTCGCCCAGGGCTGAGCGCCCAGGGCTGAGCGCCCAGGGACGAGCCGCCGGGAAGCCTCCCGCGGTGCGCCCGGCGGGGCTCCGCCGGGCGGCGTAATCGAAACAGTCAACGACTCTCGTGTCGCTCGAATGGGTGATCCGATTCACGCTGGGCGAGAGCGTGACTGCGCCACGTGGTGGGGTCGGTAGCATCAAGCACCGGCCCCCCGGGCTCTCCTCGCCCGTCCACCGCCGGTCGACGTCGCCGGAGGTGCCCCATGAGCGCAGAGGCCACGAACCCCGTGAGCGCGGCCGAGGCCGCAGCCACCGACACGGGCGTCCGCAGGCGCGGACGCGCCCGGCTGGACCTGCGGAGGCTCGGCCGGGCCGCCCTGCTCGGCGCCACCGCGGGCCCCGCCCCGCGCGACCGGCTGCCCGACGCCATCAGCCACGTCGCCGAGGCGCACCGGGCCCACCACCCCGAGGCCGACCTGTCGGTGCTGCGCCGGGCGTACGTGCTCGCCGAGTCCTCGCACCGGGGACAGTTCCGCAAGAGCGGCGAGCCGTACATCACCCATCCGCTCGCCGTCACCCTGATCCTCGCCGAACTCGGCGCGGAGACCGTCACCCTGACCGCCTCCCTCCTCCACGACACCGTCGAGGACACGGAGGTGACGCTCGATCAGGTGCGCCGGGAGTTCGGCGACGAGGTCGCGTACCTCGTCGACGGCGTCACCAAGGTGGAGAAGATCGACTACGGGGCCGCCGCCGAGCCCGAGACCTTCCGCAAGATGCTCGTCGCCACCGGCAACGACGTCCGGGTCATGTCGATCAAACTCGCCGACCGGCTGCACAACATGCGCACCCTCGGCGTGATGCGGCCCGAGAAACAGGCCCGCATCGCCAAGGTCACCCGGGACGTCCTCATCCCCCTCGCCGAACGGCTCGGCGTCCAGGCCCTCAAGACCGAACTGGAGGACCTGGTCTTCGCCATCCTCCACCCTGAGGAGTACGAGACCACCCGCGCGCTCATCGCCGAGGCCACCGGCGCCGGCTCGCCGGACGCGCTCGCCGCCGTCGCCGAACAGGTCGGCGCCGTCCTGCGCGAGGCGGGCATCGCCGCCGAAGTCCTCGTCCGGCCCCGCCACTTCGTCTCCGTCCACCGGGTCCGCCTCAAGCGCGGCGACCTGCGCGGCTGCGACTTCGGTCGGCTCCTCGTGCTCGTCGCCGAGGACGCCGACTGCTACGCGGTCCTCGGCGAGCTGCACACCTGCTTCACCCCGCTGATCTCGGAGTTCAAGGACTTCATCGCCGCCCCCAAGTTCAACCTCTACCAGTCGCTGCACACCGCGATCGCCGCCCCCGACGGAGGCGTCGCCGAGGTCCTCATCCGCACCCACCGCATGCACAAGGTCGCCGAGGCCGGGGTGGTCGCCCTCGGCAGCCCGCACGGCACCGCGCCCGAGCCGGCCGAGTCCGCCGAAGGCGCCGAGCCCGCCGAGCGCACGAAGGAGAGCGAGCGCACGGAGGCGGGCAAGCGCACGGAGGCGGGCAAGCGTATGGAGGCGCGGGAGCGCACCGAGGAGGGCGAGCGCACCGACCCCACCCGGCCAGGCTGGCTCGCCCGCCTCCTCGACTGGCAGGAGTCCGCGCCCGACCCCGACACCTTCTGGAGCTCGCTCCGCGCCGACCTCGCCGAGGACCACGAGCTCACCGTCTTCCGGGCCGACGGCGGCACACTGGGGCTGCCCGCCGGCTCCACCTGCGTCGACGCCGCCTACGCCCAGCACGGCGAGGCCGCCCACGCCTGCCTCGGCGCCCGGGTCAACGGCCGGCTCACGCCGCTGAGCACCGTCCTCTCCGACGGCGACACCGTGCAGCTGCTCCTCGCCCAGGACGCCGGCTCCGGACCCTCCCCGGCCTGGCTGGACCACGCCCGCACCCCCGCCGCCCGGATCGCGATCACCAGATGGCTCCAGGCCCACCCGGAGGCCGCCCACCAGCCCGCCGCCGCCCCCCGACCGCCGCTGAGCGTCGCCGCCGACCGCAGCTCCGGCGCGGAGCTCCACGCCGACCTCGACGGCGGCCCGCCGGCCCCGGTCCGCCCGGCCGGCTGCTGCACCCCCGTACCGCCCGACGCGATCACCGGCTTCCGGGTCCGGGGCGGCGCCGTCACCGCCCACCGCACCGGCTGTCCCGCCGTGGACGTCATGCGGCGCCTCGGCCGGACCGCCGTCCCCGTCCGCTGGGGCGAGGCCGCCCACTGCCGGGTCACCCTGGTCGCCGAATCGTTCGGCCGGCCGGGACTGCTCGCCGACCTCACCGAGGCCATCGCCACCGCCGGCGCCGAGGTCGTCTCCGCCACCGTCGAGCCGCCGAGCGAGCAACGGGTCCGCCACACGTACACCCTCCAGCTCGCCGACGCCGCCGAACTCCCCCAGCTCATGCGGGCGATGCGCGACGTCCCCGGCGTCTACGACGTGGGCCGCACGCACCGACTCTGAGACGGGGAGCGGGGGAGGGGCGCGGAGCCGGTCCCGCCCACCGTGTGCGTGTGCGGGCCGCACGCGGTGGGCGGGACCGGCGGGTACGCGCGAGGGCGGGACCGGCGGGTACGCGCGCGTGCGGGCCCCGGACCGGCGGCACGCGCGCGTGACTCCTTCGGGTGGCGGGTGCGCGCGTCGGCGCGGGAGGCGGGGCGGGGCACTGGTAGCCCTGGCCCATGCCGCTCACTTCCCGCCCCCTCCGCCCGGCCCCCACCACCGCCGTCACCCCGCCCGCGGCCACGCCGCCCACCGAGACCGCGACGGCACCGCCCGCCGGCGACCCCGCGCGGCCGTCGCGCCGTCCCCGGCTCCGGGCCGCCGTCCTCGTCGCCGCCTCCGCCGGCCTGATCGCGGCCGCCCTGCCCGCCCCGGCGCCGCTCGGCATCGGCGACCCGCTCTTCCCCCACCTCGGCAACCCCGGCTACGACGTCCTCGCCTACGACATCGCCCTCACCTACTCCGGGGTGAACACCGAGCCGCTCACCGCCGTCACCCGCGTCGACGCCCTCGCCACCGCCGACCTCGACCGGCTCCACCTCGACTTCACCCACGGCACGGTCTCCGCCGTCACCGTCGACGACCTGCCCGCCACGTACGAGACCAGCGGCGAGGACCTGGTCGTCACCCCCGCCGTCCCGATCGACGCCGGCGAACCCGTCACCGTCACCGTCCACCACACCAGCGACCCGCGCGGCCCCGCCGAGAACGGCGGCTGGGTCCGCACCTCCGACGGCCTCGCCATGGCCAACCAGGCCGACGCCGCCCACCGCGTCTTCCCCTCCAACGACCACCCCTCCGACAAGGCCGCCTTCACCTTCCGCATCACCGCCCCGCGCGACCTGACCGCCGTCGCCAACGGCCTGCCCGCCGGGCGCACCGACCACGGCGCCACCACCACCTGGACCTACCGCCACCGCCACCCCATGGCCACCGAGCTCGCCCAGGTCTCCATCGGCCGCTCCACCGTCCTGCACCGCACCGGCCCGCACGGCCTCCCCGTCCGGGACGTGGTCCCCACCCAGGACCGGGAGACGCTGGAACCCTGGCTGCGCCGCACCCCCGGCCACCTGGAGTGGATGGAGCGCAAGGTCGGCCCGTACCCCTTCGAGACGTACGGCGTGCTGGTCGCCGACGCCACCACCGGCTTCGAGCTGGAGACCCAGACCCTCTCCCTCTTCGAACGGCGGCTCTTCACCGACCCCCGCTTCCCCGAGTGGTACGTGGACGCGGTCATGGTCCACGAGCTCGCCCACCACTGGTTCGGCGACAGCGTCTCGCCCCGCGCCTGGTCCGATCTGTGGCTCAACGAGGGACACGCCAGCTGGTACGAGGCGCTGTACGCCGACGAGACGGCCGGCCAGTCCCTGGAGAAGCGCATGAAGGCCGCGTACGCCGCCTCCGACGGCTGGCGCGCCGCCGGAGGGCCGCCCGCGGCCCCCCGCCCGCCCGCCCCCGGCGCCAAGATCAGCCTCTTCCGGCCCGTCGTGTACGACGGCAGCGCGCTCGTCCTCTACGCCCTCCGGCACGAGATCGGCACCGACGCCTTCGACCGCCTGCAGCGGCGCTGGGTCGCCGAACACCGGGACGGCGTCGCCTCGACCGCCGACTTCACGGCCCTCGCGGAACAGGTCTCCGGACGGGACCTCGACGCCTTCTTCACCGCCTGGCTGCACGGCGAGAAGACCCCGCCGATGCCCGGACACCCCGACTGGCGCAGCCTCCCGCCCGCGGACGCGAAGCACTGAGGAAACCCGGGTGACGGGCGCCCGGCGGCCGTGTCACCATTTTCAGGTCGGCGACGCGGCCGGCCGGCGGATCCCGCGAGGGAATCTTCCGGCGCCGCCGCACGTTGTAACCGACACCATCGTTCCAACCGACGTAAGGATCCAATGACCTCCTCTTCTTCCCCTTCCCAGGACGAGCAGAGCTTCGCGCAGTCGCGCCGCACCGAGAGCCTTCGGGCCGATGCCCTGATGGAAGAGGACGTCGCCTGGAGCCACGAGATCGACGGAGAGCGGGACGGCGAGCAGTTCGACCGCTCCGAGCGCGCGGCGCTGCGCCGCGTCGCGGGCCTCTCCACCGAGCTCGAGGACGTCACCGAGGTCGAGTACCGGCAGCTGCGCCTGGAGCGCGTCGTGCTCGTCGGCGTCTGGACCTCGGGGACCGTGCAGGACTCCGAGAACTCCCTCGCGGAGCTCGCGGCCCTCGCGGAGACGGCGGGCGCCCTCGTCCTCGACGGCGTGATCCAGCGCCGCGACAAGCCCGACCCGGCCACCTTCATCGGTTCCGGCAAGGCCCAGGAGCTGCGGGACATCGTCATCGAGACCGGCGCCGACACCGTCGTCTGCGACGGCGAGCTCAGCCCCGGCCAGCTCATCGCCCTCGAAGACGTCGTCAAGGTCAAGGTGGTCGACCGGACCGCCCTGATCCTCGACATCTTCGCCCAGCACGCCAAGTCCCGAGAGGGCAAGGCGCAGGTCGCCCTCGCGCAGATGCAGTACATGCTGCCGCGGCTGCGCGGCTGGGGTCAGTCGCTCTCCCGGCAGATGGGTGGCGGCGGCGGTGGCGGCATGGCCACCCGTGGTCCCGGTGAGACCAAGATCGAGACCGACCGGCGCCGCATCCGCGAGAAGATGGCGAAGATGCGCCGGGAGATCGCGGAGATGAAGACCGGCCGCGACATCAAGCGGCAGGAGCGGCGCCGCAACAAGGTGCCGTCGGTCGCCATCGCCGGCTACACCAACGCCGGCAAGTCCTCCCTGCTCAACCGCCTCACGGGCGCCGGCGTCCTGGTGGAGAACGCGCTGTTCGCCACCCTCGACCCGACCGTCCGCCGGGCCGAGACGCCGTCCGGCCGGGTCTACACCCTGGCCGACACCGTCGGATTCGTCCGGCACCTGCCGCACCACCTGGTCGAGGCGTTCCGCTCCACCATGGAGGAGGTCGCCGACGCCGACCTCATCCTGCACGTGGTGGACGGCTCGCACCCCGCCCCGGAGGAGCAGCTGGCCGCCGTGCGCGAGGTCTTCCGCGACGTCGGCGCGGTCAACGTGCCGGAGATCGTGATCATCAACAAGGCCGACGCGGCCGATCCGCTGGTCCTCCAGCGACTTCTCCGCGTCGAGAAGCACTCCATGGCCGTCTCCGCCCGCTCGGGCGCCGGCATCGAGGAACTGCTCGCCCTGATCGACCGCGAGCTGCCCCGTCCGGAGGTGGAGATCGAGGTCCTCCTGCCCTACACGCAGGGCGGTCTCGTCTCCCGCGTCCACGCCGAGGGCGAGATGCTCTCCGAGGAGCACACCCCGGAGGGCACCCTGCTCAAGGCCCGGGTGCACGAGGAGCTGGCGGCGGCGCTCGCGCCGTACGTCCCCGCCGCGCACTGAGCACGACCCGTACAAGGGCGCCGGCCCCCTCCCGATCACGGGAGGGGGCCGGCGCCCTTCTCATGCGCTCACGCGCACCGGCCTACTGGCCGGCGTACTTCTTGCTGACCTCGTCGAAGATCGCCTTGGCCTCGGGACCCAGTCGGGGACCCGCCAGCCAGCCGGCCGTCGACGGGCCGATCGAGGTGTTCGACACCAGCGCCGGCTGCCCGTCCTGGCCCTGGGCGACCCAGCCGCCACCGGACGAACCGGCCGTCATCGTGCAGCCGATGCGGTACATCGTCGGCTGCTCCGCCTTCAGCGACAGCCGGCCCGGCTTGTCCGCGCACTGGAACATCTTCTGGCCGTCGAACGGCGGCGCCGCCGGGTAGCCGGTCGCCGTCATCGACGCGATCTTCGGCACCGCCGGGGCGTTGAACTCGACCGGCAGGGCCGTACCGACGGTCTCCTCCAGCGACTTGCCGGACGCGCCCTTCTCCGGGGTCACCTGGATGACTGCGAAGTCGTACGGGGCGCCCGCGCCGCCGGTGGACGCGCCCTGCGCGATCCACTCGTCGGAGGTCTTCACCCAGTCCGCCCACCACACGCCGTACGGGGCGATCTGCTCACGCGACGCCTTCTCCAGCGCGGAGGTCTCCATCGCGGCGTCGTTGTAGGACGGGACGAAGGCGATGTTGCGGTACCAGCCGCCCTCCTTGCCCTTGTGGACGCAGTGACCGGCGGTCCACACCAGGTTGGACTTGCCCGGGTGGGCCGGGTCCTTCACCACGGTCGCCGAGCAGACCATGGAACCGTCGGGCCCGTCGAAGAACACCTTGCCGGACGCGGGCGAGTTGTCGTGGTACTTCGCCTGCACCGGCTTCGCCTTCACCGGGTCGGGCGTCGGGTCGGTGACACCCTCGTCGCCCGAGATGTCCTCCTCCTCGACCGGCCGCTCGGGACGCTCGGCGTCCCGCATCCGGTCCGGGTCCCAGAGGTCCTCGATGATCGGGTTGACGAAGTCCTTGGCCTCACGAAGCCACTTGTCCTTGTCCCAGTTCCGCCACTCGCCGTCGCGCCACTTGTCGATGTCGATCCCGTGGTCCTTCAGCCGCTGCTTCAGGTCCTCCGGAATCTTGATCTTGTCGACCGGGTTCTCGTTGACCGGCGCACTGGGCTTGTCTCCCGCGTTCTCCTCGGTCGGGCCGCAGGCCGTCGCGGTGAGCGTCAGCGCCGCGACGGCGGACGCCGCCATCAGCAGCGGACGAATCGATCGCATCTCGTGATCCCCCTGGGACTACATCGACTGGTGCATGTCTGAGCATCGTTCGCACCCGTGTCCGTCCGGACACGGGAACGACGGCCCCCACTATGCCGGTGCCGGAGGGGACGGTACGCGCCCCGGTGCCGGTTCCCGAGCCGGTGCGGCCGTTGTCATGCCGTGATCCGCGACACTCCAAGGATCTTCCCTCCGGCCCGTGTTCCCCGGCAGTTCCCGTCGTTGGTACGTACGGGGGACACAACGACGGCGCCCGGAGCGGCCTTTGGCGACGGTCCGACGGCCCGCCGATGTGCAACGCAACTGTTATCGCGGGAGGACACCGAGCCGTGGCCGTGACCGAATCAGCCCCAGCCACCGCACCCCCCGGTCCCCCGGCCACGGAGGCCGACGCGGTCGCGGAGGAGCCCACCGAACACCGGGAAGCGGCAGGGGAGTCGGCCGGGGAGCCGACGGAGGAGTCGGCGGAGTCGGCGGACACGCGGGCGGGGAAGCCCGCGGCCGCGACCCGGCGCGGCTACGGCACGGTGGCCGGGGGCGGTTACGAGGCCATCCTGCGGCGACAGGCCCAACGCGAGTCCAGCGCCCGCACCTACGCCCGCTCGCTGCCGATCGTCCCGGTCCGCGCCCGCGGCCTGACCATCGAGGGCGCCGACGGCCGCCGCTACCTCGACTGCCTCTCCGGCGCCGGCACCCTCGCGCTCGGCCACAACCACCCGGTCGTCCTCGAAGCCATCCACCGGGTCCTCGACTCCGGGGCGCCGCTCCACGTCCTCGACCTCGCGACCCCGGTCAAGGACGCCTTCACCTCCGAGCTGTTCGCCACCCTCCCTCCGGAACTCGCGGCCGACGCCCGCATCCAGTTCTGCGGCCCCGCCGGCACGGACGCCGTCGAGGCCGCCCTGAAGCTGGTCCGCACCGCCACCGGCCGGCGCGGCCTGTTCGCCTTCACCGGCGCCTACCACGGCATGACCGCAGGGGCCCTCGCCGTCTCCGGCGGCGCCGAGGACGTCCGCGTCACCCGGCTCCCGTACCCCCAGTCGTACCGCTGCCCCTTCGGCGTCGGCGGCGAGCGCGGCGCCGAACTCTCCGCCCGCTGGACCGAGACCCTCCTCGACGACCCCAAGAGCGGCGTCATCGCCCCCGCCGGGCTCATCGTCGAGGCCGTCCAGGGCGAAGGCGGCGTCCTCCCCGCCCCCGACGCGTGGATGCGCCGCATCCGGAGCATCACCGCCCGGCACTCGATCCCGCTCGTCGTCGACGAGGTCCAGACCGGCGTCGGCCGTACCGGCGCCTTCTGGGCCGTCGAACACAGCGGCGTCGTCCCGGACGTGATGGTCCTCTCCAAGGCCATCGGCGGCTCCCTCCCCCTGGCCGTCATCGTGTACCGCTCCGCACTCGACGCCTGGGAGCCCGGCGCCCACGCCGGCACCTTCCGCGGCAACCAGCTCGCCATGGCCGCCGGCACCGCCACTCTCGCGTACGTCCGCGAGAACCGGCTCGCCGAACGGGCCGCCACCCTCGGCGCCCGGATGCTCGGCCGCCTCCAGGGCCTCCAGGCCGCCCACCCCTCCATCGGCGACGTCCGCGGTCGCGGCCTCATGATCGGCGTCGAACTCGTCGACCCCGAGGCCGCGGGACCCGACGACCCCGTCCCGCCCGCCGCCCCGGCCCTGGCCCGGGCCGTCCGGCGCGAATGCCTGGCCCGCGGGCTCATCGTCGAACTCGGCGGCCGCCACTCCGCCGTCGTACGTCTCCTCCCCCCGCTCACCCTCACCGACGAGCAGGCCACCGCCGTCCTGGACCGATTCGCCGACGCCCTCGCCGCCGCCGAGCGGTCCCACCGTCCCCGGCCGCCCGCCCCCCACCGGCCCGCCCCCGGACCGTCCCACTGACC
>NZ_JOGX01000074.1 GCF_000719555.1 Streptomyces sp. NRRL F-5727 | reverse complement strand
CCCATCCCCCGCACCACCCGAGCACACCCCGAGAGAAGAGAGCCGACGATGACCATCTTCCCCGGACGGCGCAGAGCCGCCCTCGCCCTCGCCCTCTCCGGCGTCCTCGCGCTGACCGCCACCGCCTGCGGTGACGACGGCAGCGGCGGCGCCGGCGGCGAAGGGACCGAGGGATCGGGCAAGGGCAAGATCACCTTCTGGGACAACAACGGCGGTGTCCGCACCGACGTCTGGAAGGAGATCATCGCCGACTTCGAGAAGGCCAACCCGGACATCGACGTCGAGTACGTCGGCGTCGCCTCGAAGGAGGTCCAGTCCAAGTACGACACCGCGATCCAGGGCGGCGCGCTGCCCGACGTCGGCGGCGTCGGCGCGGCGATGCTCGCCGGGATCGCCGCCCAGGACGCCCTGGAGCCGCTGGACGAGCGGATCGAGAAGAGCTCCCTGTTCGGCAAGCTGAACAAGGGCATGGTCGAGTCCGTCAGGGCGGCCGGCGGCCAGGACAAGCTCTTCACCGTGCCCACCTCCGCCAGCAACGGCGTCCTCTACTACCGCACCGACCTCTTCAAGGCCGCCGGCCTCGAAGCTCCCACCACCTGGACGAAGTTCTACGCGGCGGCCGACAAGCTCACCGCGAAGGACAAGAACCGCTTCGGCTACACCATCCGCGGCGGCGCCGGCTCCATCGCCCAGGCCCTGGACGCCATGTACGGCCAGAGCGGCATCCAGAGCTTCTGGGAGGGCGACAAGACCACGGTCAACGCCCCCGAGAACGTCGCCGCGCTGGAGAAGTACGTCAGCCTCTTCAAGAAGAACACCCCGGCCGCCGACGTCAACAACGACTTCACCAAGATGGTCGCCCAGTGGGACAGCGGCGAGATCGGCATGCTGAACCACAACCTCGGCTCCTACCAGGACCACGTGAAGGCCCTGGGCACCGACAGGTTCCGCGGCATACCGAACCCGACGCTCGACGACGGCACCCGGGTCATGGTCTCCAACCCGGTCGACGGCCTGGGCCTCTTCTCCAGCAGCAAGAACAAGGCCGCGGCCTGGAAGTTCATCGAGTTCGCGGCCTCCCACGCGTCCAACTCCAAGTGGAACAGGTCCGCCGGCGCCATCCCCGCCAACACCGAGGCGGCGCAGGACCCGTGGCTGCAGGAGGCCGAGCCGACCAAGCTCGCCGCCGAGGTCCTCTTCAGCGGCAAGGCGACCATCGTCCAGCTGCCGTACTACCTGCCCGACTGGAACACCATCTCCAAGGCCGACAACGAGGCCAACTTCCAGAAGGTGCTGCTCGGCACGATGTCGGCGAAGGACTTCGCCGACGCCCTCGCCGAGCAGCTGAACGAGGCCCAGGCCGAGTGGAAGTCGCAGCACAAGTGACGGTCGGCCGCCGTGAGGCGGTCGCGGCCGGGGCGGGCCTGGTGCTCGCCCTGGCCGCCCGGCCGGCCGCCGCCCGCACCGAGGAGTCCGCCGAAGGGTCCTCCTCCCGCCGCCGCACCCTCTTCGTCGCCGGAGACTCCACCGCCGCGCAGAAGTACGCCGACGCGGCCCCCGAGACCGGCTGGGGCATGGCCCTCCCGTTCTTCCTCCACCGCGGACCGACCGTCGCCAACCACGCGGTCAACGGCCGCTCCACCAAGAGCTTCCTCGACGAGGGCCGGCTCGAACCGATCGCGGCCGCGCTGCGCCCCGGCGACGTGCTGCTCGTCCAGTTCGGGCACAACGACTCCAAGAGCACCGACCCCACCCGGTACGCCGCCCCCTGGGGCGCCTACCAGGACAACCTGCGGGTCTTCGTCGAGACCGCCCGCGCCCGCGGCGCCCACCCGGTGATCGCGACCTCCGTGGAGCGGCGCCGCTTCGACGCCGCCGGCACCGCCCAGCGCTCGCTCGGCGACTACCCGGCCGCCGCCCGCGCGGTGGCCGCGGCCTCCGGCGTCCCCCTCCTCGACATCGAGGCGCTGTCGCTGGAGCTGTGGCAGCGGCTCGGGCCCGAGGCGACCAAGACGTACTTCAACTGGACCGCCACCGAGCAGGACAACACCCACTTCAACCCGCCCGGCGCGATCGAGGTGGCCCGGCTCGTGGCCCGTGAACTGCTCCGCACCCGGGTCCTCGCCCCGCACGAGACCCGCCGCCTCGACGACACCGTCCCCACCCGCTGGATCACCTGGCCGGCCCCTTCCGAGGCCCCTGCCGCCCCTTCCGCATCCTGAGGAGAACCGCGCGTGAACAGAAGCACGAAGCTGGGAGCGGTGGCCGCCGCCGCCCTCGTCCTCACCGTCACCGCGCCCGCCGCCGGCGCCCACTCCGGCCGCCCCGCCGGCCCGGACCCGGCCCGCGCCACCCTGCCCGCCGGCGACGGCTGGGCCTCCGCGGGCACCGGCACCACCGGCGGCGCCGCCGCCGACGCCTCCCGCGTCTTCACCGTCACCACCTGGGCCGAGCTGCGGGCCGCGCTCGCCGTCCCCGGCACCGAGCCGCGGATCGTGAAGGTGGTCGGCACCCTGGACGCCGTCGAGGCCGGCTGCGCCGCCTTCGAGGCGCCGGGCTACGACTTCCAGCGGTACCTCGCCGACTACGACCCCGCCGTGTGGGGGTACGAGAACGAGGTCAGCGGCCCGCAGGAGGAGCTGCGCGCCGCCTCCGCCACCGCCCAGGGCCAGGCCGTCAAGGTCAAGGTGCCCGCCAACACCACCCTCGTCGGCGTCGGCCGGAACGCGACGATCCTCGGCGGCAGCCTCCAGGTCACCGGCGTCGACAACGTGGTGATCCGCAACCTCACGCTGGAGAGCCCGCTCGACTGCTTCCCGCAGTGGGACCCGACGGACGGCGCCACCGGCGCCTGGAACTCCGAGTACGACAGCCTGGTCGTGTACGGCTCCACCCACGTCTGGATCGACCACAACACCTTCACCGACGGCCGCCACCCGGACAGCTCGCTGCCCGAGTACTACGGCGAGGTGTACCAGCAGCACGACGGCGAGCTGGACGTCGTGCGCGGCGCCGACCTCGTCACCGTCTCGTGGAACGTCTTCACCGAGCACGACAAGACGCTGATGATCGGCAACAGCGACAGCGCGGGCGCCACCGACCGCGGGAAGCTGCGCGTCACCCTCCACCACAACCTCTTCGACGACGTGGTGGAGCGGGCGCCCCGGGTCCGCTTCGGCCAGGTCGACGCGTACAACAACCACTTCAGGGTGCCGGACACGGAGTACGTGTACAGCCTGGGCATCGGCCTGGAGTCGCAGCTGTACGCGGAGAAGAACGCCTTCACGCTGGGCTCCGGAGTGCCGGCCGGGCAGATCCTGAAGAAGTGGAAGGACGCGCCCGTCACCACCACGGGCAACTACGTCAACGGGCGCCCGGTCGACCTGCTGGCCGTCCACAACGAGCAGTTCCCGGCCGAGGCGCTGCGCGGCGACGCAGGCTGGACGCCCGTGCTGCGCACCCGGGTGGACCACCCGCTGGCCGTGCCCGCCCTCGTCGGCGTCCACGCCGGCGCCGGCCGGGTCCGCTGACCGGCCCCCCACACCCCGGGCCGGGGCGGTGCGCGGCATCCCCGTCCCGTCGCGCCCGCCCCGGCCCGGCCTCTCCCCCCTTCCCCCTCACCTTCATTGCCGACCGGCGAAGGAGCCTCCGCATGCCCTCGCACCACCCCCGCACGCCCCTCGGCCGCCGTGCCCTCCTCACCGGCGCGGGCGCGGCCCTCGCCGCCCTCGCCCTGCCGGCGGCGCCCGCCCTCGCGGCGGAGAGCCCGGCCGGACCGTTCGGCCGGTACGGTTCGCCGGCCGCCCGGCTCACCGGCCGGACGCTCTACGTACACCCGGGCGGCCTCGGCGACCACACCTCCGTCCAGGCCGCGGTGAGCGCGGCGGACGGGGCCGGCTGGACGCTGGTCCTCGCGCCCGGCACCTACCGGGAGACGGTCGCGGTCAGCGCCGCCCGGACCGGCATGACCTGGATCGGGGCGACCGGGGACGCCAAGGACGTCGTCGTGGTCTACGACAACGCGGCGGGCACTCCGAAGCCGGACGGCTCCGGCACGTACGGCACCACCGGTTCGGCGACGGTCACCCTCCAGGCGGCGGACTTCACCGCCCACGCCGTCACCTTCTCCAACGACTTCCTCCGCACCGACCTGCCCGGCAATCCGGGCACGCAGGCGGTGGCGGTGAAGGCGCAGGGCGACCGCTCGGCCTTCTTCCACTGCCGCTTCCTCGGCCACCAGGACACCCTGTACGCGGACTCGATGTCCCTGTCGGCCTTCGCCCGCCAGTACTTCGCGCACTGCTACGTGGAGGGCGACGTGGACTTCGTCTTCGGGCGGGCCACGGCGGTCTTCGAGCACTGCCACTTCCGGACGCTGGTCCGCACGGACCTGGCGGGCGCGCCGTACGGCTTCGTCTTCGCCCCGTCGACGGCCCGCGCCAACCCGTACGGCTTCCTCGCCGCCCGCTGCCGGGTCACCAGCGAGGCCCCGGACGGCTTCTACAAGCTGGCCCGCCCGTGGGTGCCGGGTTCGGACACCACCGCCTGGCCGTCGCTGGTGGTGCGGGAGTCCGTGCTGGGCGCGGGGATCGACGCGGTGGCGCCGTACGCGAACATGCGGGACGCCTACCCGTGGCAGCAGCAGCGCTTCGCCGAGTACCGCAACACGGGCCGGGGCGCGGCGGTCACCGTCCCGGAGAACCGTCCGCGGCTCACGCCCGGGCAGGCGGCGACGGCGACCCGGGCGACGTACCTGGGCGACTGGACGCCCGACAGCGCCTCCCGCCTCTGAACCCTGGGGGCGGGGTCGACGGCGGACTGACGGATCAGACCAGGAGGTCCAGGCAGTCGAGGGCGGTGCCCGGGCTGAGGAAGCCGGTGCCGGTCGAGCCGCTGACGATGTTCAGGCGGAGCACGTTGTACTGGGCCGGGTCCGTCTTCCAGGCGCTCGCCGGGATGCTGTAGGTGAAGGTGTGGTTGTTGCCCCGGTACGAGCCGTTGGTGAGCGAGCGGGTCGAGGGCTGGGCGGGCGGTGACGGGATCGGGGAGACCCAGGTGTCGTTGACGGTGACCTGCGGGCGGCCGTTGAGGAAGGCGGTGGTGACGCCGATCCGCAGGGTGTGGGCGGCGGCCGCCTGGGCCGCCGTCAGCCTGAAGTAGACCAGGAAGCCGTCGTTGACGTCCTTCCAGAGGTAACAGGGCACGGCGGCGGAGGCGTTGGCGCTGTCGACGACGGCGTTCCCGGTCCAGCCGGTGGCGCGGACGTCGGCCGGATGGGCGTACGTCATCAGCTGGGCGTTCTTGAAGCCGGCCGGGGTGCCGTCCCAGTCGCCGAGGCGCCAGACGGCGGGGGCGGTGCTCGGGTCGCCGGTGATCGTGAGCGTGTGCAGCGCGGTGGCGGCGCCCGCGGTGACGGTCACCGTCGTGGTGTGGACGGCCAGTTCGCCCTTGTAGACGGTGAGCGTGTACGTACCGGGGAGCATGCCCCTGCAGGAGAAGGCGCCGGTGCCGGCGGTCGCGCGGGTCCAGTACTGGGCGTCGGCGTTGGCGAAGCCGATCGTGTACGGGTGGGCGGGGTCCATGTTCTTGAGGCCGACGCCCGCGACCCGGCCGCGCCCGGCGGCGCCGACCCAGTTCGGGATCCCGAGCGGGTCGACCCAGCCGGTGTCGTGGTTCGCGGCCGACAGCGCCGGGTCCGGCGCGCCGCCGTCGGTGAAGGCGAGCAGGTAGGGGCCCTGGAGGCCGAAGCGCATGGCCTCGGTCTGGGACTGGTTGTAGTGGAGGATCTCGTAGAGTCCGACGCCCAGTTCGTTGGAGTGGCGGAGCAGCGAGCGGTAGAAGGGGCCGCCGGACGCCTTCTCGTGGTTGGAGCGGACCATCCAGAGGCCGACCGTGCCGGTGGTGTAGCCGATGTGGTCGTAGTCCATGACGCGGACGCCGGAGTAGTGCTTGGAGCGGGTCTGTCCGTCGGCGCGCCGCCAGACGTCGCCGGCCTCGATGACGGTGTCGGCACCCTCGACCCAGGAGTCCGGGCCCTCGTTGGGGAAGACGCCGGGCTTGAGGCGGGCGATGAAGCGGGTGGCGGTGAAGGACGTGTCGGCCTTGTCGGTCCACAGGTAGACGTTGTTGAGGCCGGAGCGGGCCGCGTAGTAGTGGCGCAGGGTGCCGTGGACGACGGTGACGAGGAGGGTGGCGCCGACCTGCCGGAGGGTGACGGTGGAGGCGCCGAGGCCCGACTCGACGTGGGAGTGCTTGCCGCCGTAGCTCTCGTACTCCTTGCCCTTGTAGACGAGGGAGGTGAGGTCGCCGTTGGTCTTGGAGACCTTGAAGACGAGGCCGGCGCCGGTGTCGAGGACGTAGTTCGCGCCGTCGTCGCTCCAGCCGAAGCCGGCCGCCTCGGCGGCTCCGGCGGTGGTGGCGGCGAGGGCGCCGGCGGCGACGGCCGCGCCGAGGACGGTCCTGCGGCGAACGGGGTGCGTGTGCATGTGCGGCTCCTTCGGTGGGGTGGGGGTAGCCGTAGGTCGCCGCGGGACGCGAAAGGGTTGCCCCCGCTGTCGAAACGTTTCAAGGGAGTTTCGGCGCCGACGGGTCCGGGCCCGGCCGCTACCCCGACCTCGGCCGCGAGGCCCTCGCGGCCGACGACGGCTGGCCCGACCCCGACGTGTGGGGCGCGGCCAAGCCGTCCGGGCCGCAGGAGGACACCCGGCGGGCCTCCGCCGCCCGCCAGGCCGAACGGGTGGAACGCACCGTCGGCTCGCACACCACCCTGATCGGCGCCCCGGGCGCCGGACCGCGCGGCACCGCCCTCCAGGTCGAGGGCGCCTCCCACGTCATCGTCCGACTGGACGGCCTCCGGCTGAGCCGCCGACTCAGCCGAAGCCGCCGCTGAGGGTGGTGCGGCCGCCGTCGCGGGCGGTGAGGACGACGGTGTACGCGTCGCCCGAGGCGTCCCGGGTGCCCTCGGCGTGGTTGTACTGCGCCGCGAAGGTGTGCGGCCCCGGGGGCACCGCTCGGCCCTCCTTCAGGGTCCAGCGGTAGACCAGGGCGCCCGCCTCCTCCGCGACGGCGACCGTGAAGTCCTCGGCCGGACGGGTCTGCCAGTGACCGGTGCTCGCGATCCCGCCGGTGAGGGCGATCCGCACCTCGACGGTCAGACCGGCGACCTCGGCGTCCGTGGTGACGGCGAGGTCGCTCTGCGCCCACCAGCGGTTGCTGCCGGCATCGACGGTGCCGGCCGCACGGGCCGCCGGGCCGGGCACGGCGGCGACTCCCGCCGGGGGCGCGGGCCGGTCCTGGAGGGTGGTGACGGCGAGGCCGCCGAGGCCCAGGACCCCGGCCACGGCGACGGCCACGGCGACCGCGACCGTCCAGCGGCGCCGGGGCGGCCGGGCGCGCCGGGGCAACCGGGCGCGGGCCGACGGCGGGGCGGCCATGCCCCGCTCGACCCGGGCCAGCATCCGGGCCCGGTCGGGACGGTGGGCGAGCGCCGCCTCGCGCAGCTCGCCGCGCAGTCGCGTCTCGTCCATCAGCGTCTCCCCGCGGCGAGTTCGGTGGCCGCCCGGGCGCCGAGCAGCCGCTGGAGCTCCGCCATGCCCTTGGCCGTCTGGCTCTTGACCGTGCCGACCGAGACGCCGAGTGCGAGGGCGGTGTCCCGCTCGGAGAGGTCGAAGGCGTGGCGCAGGACGACACAGGCGCGCTTGCGGAACGGCAGGGCGCGCAGCGCCGTGCGTACGTCGACGACGGCGGGTACGTCCGGGTCCTCGGTGTGCTCGGGGCGGCGGTCCCAGAAGGCGGCGATCCGGCGGCGCTCGCGGACGGTGCCGCGGATGCGGGTGCGGACCAGGTTGGCGACGACGCCCCGGGCGTAGGCGGCGGGGTGTTCGGCGGCGCGGACCCGGTCCCAGCGGTGCCAGAGGGCGAGCATGGCGTCGGCGGCGAGGTCATCGGCGGCATCGGTCTCGCCGGTGAGGAGGTGGGCCAGGCGGGCGAGCTCGGCGTAGTGGCGGTCGAAGAAGTCCCGGAACTCGGCGGCGCTGTCCCCCTCCCCCGGAGGGTCAGTGACGGTCACGGCCGTCCCCCGGTGCGGTGGGCGCCGGTCCGGTGCCGGCGCGCACGGTGAGGCGGGGGGTGAGGAGTTCGGTGCCGCGGGCGGGTTCGCCGCGGAGCCGGGCGACGAGCCGTTCGACGGCGATCCGCCCTAGGTCCTGGGCGGGCACGGCGACGGCGGTGAGCGGTACGGAGGCGTGGGCGGCGACCTGGTCGGGGCAGAGCGCGACGACGGAGACGTCCTCGGGGACGGCCCGGCCCTGGTGGCGGAGGACCGCGAGGAGGGGTTCGACGGCGGCCTCGTTCTGGACGACGAGGCCGGTGGTGCCGGGGCGTTCCTCGAAGATCCGGGTGACGGCGGCGGCGACGGCCGCGTAGGTGCCGTCGACGGGCCGGTGGAGCAGGTCGAGGCCGTGTCCGGCGGCGGCGGCGCGGATGCCGGCGAGGGTGCGCTCGGCGTAGCCGGTGCCCCGGGCGTAGACCGCGGGGGGCTCGCCGAGGACGGCGAGACCGCGGTGGCCGAGGCCGGCGAGGTGGTCGACGCAGCGGGCGCCGGCGGCCTCGAAGTCGAGGTCGACGCAGTCGAGTCCGGCCGTGTCGGCGGGCAGGCCGATGAGGACGGAGGGCCGTTCGGCCTCCTGGAGGCAGGGCAGCCGGGGGTCGTCGAGCTCGACGTCCAGGACGATCATGCCGTCGGCGATGGCGCTGCCCTCGACCCGGCGGACGGCCTCCGGGCCCTCCTCGCCCGTGAGCAGCAGCACGTCGTAGCCGTGGGACCGGGCCGCGGTGGTGACGGCCATGGCGATCTCCATCATGACCGGCACGTAGAGGCCGGTGCGCAGCGGCATCATCAGGGCGAGGATGCTGGTCTGGCCGCCGGCGAGGGCGCGGGCGCCGGCGTGCGGGCGGTAGCCGAGCTCGTCGATGGAGTGCTGGATGCGTTCGCGGGTGGCGGCGGAGATGGAGCGCTTGCCGCTCAGCACGTAGCTGACGGTGCTGGCCGACACACCGGCGTGACGGGCGACGTCGGCGAGCGTGACCACGTGCGTGCTCCTCGGCTGGTCCGGGCGGTTCTCCGGGGTGGTGCTCCGGGACGGCGTCCGGGGGTGCGGATGGGGGTGCCCGTCGACGACAGGGACCCCCGACCCTAAGCGCCCGCTCGTCGGACTGTCCAGGCGGGGCGCGAAGAGTCCAAGGGCCGGTGGGCCGGGTGGGGTTGTGCGGGGGCGTGCGGCGATGTGGGATGGAGACCGTCGCGAAAGCGCTTTCCGACGGGTGCCCGTTCCCCGCGTCCCTCCTTGGCCTCCCCTTCCCTTGTCTCCCCTTCCCTTGTCTCCCCTTCCCTTGCCTCTCCTTCCCTTGCCTCTCCTTCCCTTGCCTCTCCTTCCCTTGCCTCTCCTTCTCTTCGCCTCAGAACAGGAGCACCATGACCGATCTGCCCTGGTACACCTCGTTCGCCCCCGAGCGGGGCACGCTGCCGCCGCGCGCCTGGACGGCGGACTCGGACGCCGCGCGGCTGCCGCTCGGCGGCGACTGGGCGTTCCGCCTCTCCCCCGCCGCCGACGCGGCGGACACCTCCTTCGCCGAGCCGGGGTTCGACGCCGGCGGCTGGCGGACCGTCGCCGTCCCGGGGCACTGGGTGCTCCAGGGGAAGGACGGGGAGTTCGGCGGGCCCGCGTACACCAATGTGCTCTATCCGTTCCCGGTCGATCCGCCGCACGTGCCCGACGAGAACCCGACCGGGGACCATCTGCGCCGGTTCGACCTGCCGGACGGCTGGCCGGCGGGGGGCGGGGCGGTGCTCCGCTTCGACGGGGTCGAGTCCTGTGCCCGGGTGTGGCTGAACGGCACGGAGCTCGGCTGGTTCAAGGGGTCGCGGCTGGCCCACGAGTTCGCGGTCGGGGAACTGCTGCGGGAGCGGGACAACGTGCTCGCGGTCCGGGTCCACCAGTGGTCCTCGGGGTCGTACCTGGAGGACCAGGACCAGTGGTGGCTGCCCGGGATCTTCCGGGACGTGACGCTGCTGCACCGTCCGGAGGGCGCGCCCGGCGACTTCTTCGTGCACGCCTCGTACGACCACGTGGCCGGGACCGGGGAGCTGCGGGTCGACTGCGACGTGCCGGGGCGGGTCCGGGTGCCGGAGCTGGGCATCGACGTGGCGGCCGGGGAGTCCGTGACGGTGCCCGTGGAGCCGTGGAGCGCGGAGGTGCCCCGGCTGTACGAGGGTGAGCTGACGGCCGGCGGGGAGCGGATCGGGCTGCGGATCGGCTTCCGTTCGGTGTACGTGGAGGACGGGGCCCTGAAGGCCAACGGGCGGCGGATCCTCTTCCGGGGCGTGAACCGGCACGAGTTCCACCCGGAGACCGGGCGGGCCGTGGACCTGGACACCATGCGCGCGGACGTCGAGCTGATGAAGCGTCACAACATCAACGCGGTGCGGACCTCGCACTATCCGCCGCACCCGGCCTTCCTCGACCTGTGCGACTCCTACGGCCTGTGGGTGATCGACGAGGGCGATCTGGAGACCCACGGGTTCGAGGAGCTGGGCTGGCGGGGCAATCCCGTGGACGACGAGCGGTGGACGCCGGCGCTGCTCGACCGGGCGGCCCGGCTGGTCGAGCGGGACAAGAACCACCCGTCGGTGGTGCTGTGGTCGCTGGGGAACGAGTGCGGCACGGGTGCCGGGCTCGGCGCGATGGCCCGCTGGATCCGGGACCGGGACCCGTCGCGGCCGGTGCACTACGAGGGCGACCGGTCCTGCGCGGACGTGGACGTCTACTCCCGGATGTACCCGCCGCACGCGGAGGTCGAGCAGATCGGCCGGCGCGAGGACGAGGGTCCGGAGCGGCGCCGTGCACTCCCCTTCATCCTGTGCGAGTACGCGCACGCGATGGGCAACGGTCCGGGCGGGCTGAGCGAGTACCAGCGGCTCTTCGAGACGTACGAGCGCTGCCAGGGCGGCTTCGTGTGGGAGTGGATCGACCACGGTCTGGCCCATCCGGTGCACGGGTACGGCTACGGCGGCGACTTCGGCGAGGAGCTGCACGACGGGAACTTCGTCTGCGACGGCCTGCTCTTCCCGGACCGTACGCCGTCGCCGGGGCTGGTCGAGTACAAGAAGGTGATCGAGCCGGTGCGGATCGCGCCGGGCGAGCGGCCGGGCACGGTCGCGGTGACCAACCTCCATGACGTGGCGGACCTGTCGGGGCTCGCCTTCGTGTGGGAGTTCCTGGCGGACGGGCGGGTCGTCGGTGGCGGCACGCTCGACGTGCCGCCGCTGCCGGCCGGGGAGCGCGCGGAGGTGCCGCTGCCGGCGGCGCCGGCACGTCCGGAGGGCACGGAGCCGGTGTGGACGGTACGGGCGGTGCTGGCCGCCGACACGCGGTGGGCGTCCGCCGGCCACGAGGTGGCCTGGGGTCAGGTGCCGGCCGCCCCGGCCCCGGCGGTCCCGGTCGCCCCGGTCCCGGGCGGGGGCGTCGCTCCGGTCGCGGAGGACGGCCGGATCCTGGTCGGGCCGGCCGCGCTCGACGCGCGGACGGGTGCCCCGCTGGCCCTGGGCGGGCTGCCGGTGACCGGCTTCGGTCTCGACGTGTGGCGGGCGCCGACGGACAACGACGAGGGGGCGCCCTGGCAGCCGGACCTGCGCTTCGGCACGCTGTGGCGGGAGCTGGGCCTGCACCGGATGCGGCACCGCACGGACGCGGTGGAGGTGACCGACGGGGGCGTGACGGTCCGGGCCCGGGTGGCGCCCGCGGCGCGTGACGTCGGGCTGGCCGTGACGTACCGGTGGACCTCGGACGGCACGGTGGTGCGGCTCGGCGTGGACGTGCGGCCGGAGGGCGCGTGGCCGGTGCCGCTCCCCCGGCTCGGCGTCCGGCTCGGGCTGCCGGCGGTGCTCGACCGGGTGGAGTGGTACGGCGGCGGCCCCGGCGAGGCGTACCCCGACACGCGGGCCGCCGCGCGGCTCGGCCGCTGGGAGTCGACGGTGGCCGGTCTGCAGACCCCGTACGTGCGCCCGCAGGAGAACGGCGCCCGGATCGGCACCCGGTGGCTGGAACTGACGGGCGGCGGCACGGGCCTGCGGATCGGGGGCGATCCGTCCTTCTGGTTCACCGCCCGCCGCTGGACCCACGCGGAGCTCGACGCCGCCGCGCACCGCCCGGACCTGGTCCCGGGCGACACCCTGTGGCTGAACCTGGATCACGCCCTGCACGGCATCGGCTCGCAGTCCTGCGGCCCGGGCGTGCTGCCGGAGCACCGGCTGGAGGCCGTCCCGTCGGCCTTCGCCCTCTCCTTCGCGGCCCTCGGCACGGGCCCGGCGGAGAACGGCGCGTGACGGTCGCCCGGACGCGTCCCGAGGCCGGCCGGCTCTTCAGCCGGCCGGCCTCGGCGGCCTCCTGTCTCGGCTTCGTCCTCATCGGCGCGCAGCTGGCCCTGTACGGGCCCGCCGTGCCGGCGCTGCGCGAGGCCCACGGCCTGGACGCGGCTGCGGCGGGGCTGGCGCTGAGCCTGCACTTCACCGGCGGCGTCGTCGGCGTCCTCGCCTTCCACCTGGCCCGTGCCCGACTGACCAACCGGCGTCTGCTGTCGGTGAGTTACGGTCGGTGGCGGTCGGTGCGGCGGGCTTCGTGCTGGCGCCCGGGTGGCCGTGGGCACTCGCCGCCGCCTTCCTCGGCGGACTCGGCTTCGGCGGCAGCGACTACGGCCTCAACCAGCTCTTCGCGGTGGGCTTCGAGCGCCGCTCGCCGGCCATGCTGAACGTCCTCAACGCGCACTTCGGCATCGGCGCCGTCCTCGGCCCCGCCGCGCTCGCCGCCCTGGGCCCGGACCGCTGGGCGTACGCCTTCGCGGGCTGCGCGGTCCTGTCGGGCGCCCTGGCCCTGAGCACCCGGGGCGTGTCGGACGCCCCCGGGTCCCCGGACCGGGCCGGCATGCCGAAGGCGACCCGGCGGCCCGGCCTCCTGCGGTCGCCCCTGTTCCTCGGCTTCGTGGCCCTGTACGCGCTGAACGTCGGCGTGGAGGCCGGTGTGGGCGGCTGGGAGCCGACGCACCTGGAGAGCCTCGGGTACTCCTCGGCGGCGTCGGCGACCTCGGTGTACTGGCTGATGCTGACGGCCGGCCGGTTCCTGGTGGTGCGGCTCGCCCTGCGCTGGACGCCGGAGCGCATCCTGACCGTCTGCGGCGCCGGGATGACGGCCTGTCTGCTGCCGGCCCTCCTGCCCGGCGCGGCGGCGGTGGCCTACGCGGGCGTGGGCCTGTTCATCGCACCGGTCTTCCCGACCGGCCTGCCCTGGCTGCACCGGGCGCTGCCGTCCGCGCGCAGCGCGGGCGCCTGGGTGATCGCCGCGTCGATGGCGGGCGGCGTCGCCGCGCCGCCCCTCCTGGGCCTGGGCATCGAACGCTCCGGCGTGGCGGCGGTCCCCGTCCTCCTCGCCCTCCTGTCCGCCGCCGCCCTGGCGGTGACCGTCCGCCTCGCCCGCCGGGCGCGCACGGGAGCGGCGGCGGGCGGCACGGCTCAGCCGCTCGGCGCGACCAGCCCGAACTCGTAGGCCAGGATGACCAGGTGGACGCGGTCGCGGGCGGCGAGCCGGCTCAGCAGCCGGGCCACATGGGTCTTGGCGGTGGCCGGACTGATGAAGAGCTCCCGGGCGATCTCGTGGTTGGACAGTCCGCGCCCCACGAGGGTGAGCACCTCCCGCTCGCGGTCGGTGACGGCCTCCGGGAGGGGGCGGGGCGCGGGGGTGGCGCGGGCCGGGGTGGTGCGCGCGGGGTCCGGCTGCCGCGCGAAGGCGGCGATGAGGCGGCTCGTCACGGCGGGGGCGATCAGCGCGTCCCCGCCCGCGACCACCCGCACGGCGCCGAGGATGTCGTCGAGGTCCATGTCCTTGACGAGGAAGCCGCTCGCTCCGGCGCGCAGGGCCCCGTACACGTTCTCGTCGTCGTCGAAGGTGGTGAGGACGAGCACGCGGGCGCCGCTGGGGCCGGTGGTGATGAGCCGGGTCGCCTCGATGCCGTCCATGCCGGGCATCCGTACGTCCATGAGGACGACGTCGGGCCGGGTCTCCTCCGCCAGGGCGACGGCCGTGGCGCCGTCGGCCGCCTCGCCGACCACGTCGAGGTCGGGCGCCTCGGCGGCGAGGAGGCGCAGCCCGGCCCGGATGAGGGGCTGGTCGTCGACGAGGAGGAGCCGGACCGGGCCGGCCGTCACCGGGCCTCCTGCGGGAGGGGCAGCCGGGCCGCGACCCGGAAGCCGCCGCCCGGCCGCGGTCCGGCCGTGAACTGCCCGCGCAGCAGAGCGGCCCGCTCGCGCATGCCGGTGATGCCGTAGCCGGCGCCGGATGCCCGCCGGCCGTCTCCCCGGTGGCCGTCTGCCCGCGCGCCGGTGCCGGCCCGGGCCGGGAGGCCGGGTCCCTCGTCCGTGATCTCTATGCTGACCGCGTCGCCGCTCAGGTCGACGACGACCCGGCAGGCGTCGGTGTGCGCGTGCCGCACCACGTTGGTGACTCCTTCCTGCACGATCCGGTACGCGGCGAGTTCGACGTCCGGCGGGAGCTCGCGGGGTGTGCCGCGCCGCTCCAGGCCGACGCGCACGCCCGCGTCGGCGGTGGCCGCGACCAGCCGGTCGAGGTCCACGAGTCCCGGCGCGGGTTCGCGCGGGGCCGCCTCCGGGTCGTCCGCGCGGAGGGCGACCAGCATCCGGCGCAGCCCGGCCAGGGTGTCCTTCCCGGTGCTCTCGATCGCGGCGAGCGCCCGCCGGGCCTCCTCGGGCCGGGTCCCGGCGACCCGGCGGCCGGCCCCGGCCTGGATGGTGATGACGCCGATGCTGTGGGCCACCATGTCGTGCAGTTCGCGGGCGATGCGGAGCCGTTCCGCCGTCACGGCCTCGGCCGCTTCCCTGGAGCGCAGCTCCCGGGCGTGCCGGCGCCGCTCCCGCAGCAGGTGGCCGGCGGTCCAGGCCAGCGCGGCGGTGAGCACGAGGACGACGAGGTGGGAGAGGTACGCGTCGGCGCCCGTGCGCGCGTACGTCAGGGAGACGGCCTGGGTGGCGAGGGTCGCGGCGGCGGCCGCCGCGGCGGCGAGGGGACGGCGGGTGGCGGCCACGTACGCCACGGCGAGGTCGGCGAGGAGCGCCTGCGTCTGGCCGAGCTGCCAGCCGGCGGCCGAGCCGGGCGCGTACACCGCGGCGACCCGCGAGGAGGCCATGACCGCGGCCGACGCCGATCCGGCGAGCAGCACGGCGAGCGCGGTCCCCGGCCGGCGCGGGAACAGCGGCGCCACCAGCGCCGCCGACAGCACGGGCAGCACCAGCCGCACCCCGGTGGGCTCCGCGGTGTTCAGGACCAGGAGGGTCGGCACCACGAGGTAGGCGAGGGCGGCGGCCCAGGTGAGGGCGCCGGTCACGGCCGGAGGAACGGTCATGGCGGCATCCTAGGAAGGGCCCTCCGGGCGGCGCATCGGCCCACGGGCTTACACCCGTGGGTGACAGGGAGGGCCCGGAGCGCGCCCGTCGGCCGATGCCGGACGGGGGTGTCCGGCGGCAGCGTGGACGGCGTGATCGAAGCGAACGCACTCACCAAACGCTATGGACCCGTCACGGCGGTCGACCGGCTGTCCTTCACCGTCCGGCCGGGCCGCGTGACCGGCTTCCTCGGCCCCAACGGGGCGGGCAAGTCCACCACCCTGCGCATGGTCCTCGGCCTGTCGGCGCCGACCTCCGGCACGGTCACGGTCGACGGGCGGCCCTTCCGCGACCGGCCGCGCGGACTCCGGCACGTCGGGGCGCTCCTCGACGCCCACGAGGTGCACGGGGGCCGGACCGCCCGCGCGCATCTCTCCGCCCTCGCCCACGGCAACGGCCTGCCGGGCCGCCGGGTCGAGGAGGTCCTCGGGACCGTGGGGCTCGCCGCGGCGGACGGCCGGCGGATCGGCGGCTTCTCCCTGGGCATGAAGCAGCGGCTCGGGATCGCCGCCGCGCTCCTCGGCGACCCGCCGGTCCTCCTCTTCGACGAACCGCTCAACGGCCTCGATCCGGAGGGCGTGCGCTGGGTGCGGGGCCTGTTCCGGTCCCTGGCCGCGGAGGGCCGGACGGTCCTGGTCTCCAGCCACCTCATGGGCGAGATGGAGCACACCGCCGACGACCTGCTCGTGATGGGCCGGGGCCGGGTCGTCGCCGCGGAGCCGCTCGCCGTCTTCGCCGCGCGGGGCGGGGGCACGACCGTCACGGTCCGCACCCCGGACCCTTCGGCCCTCGCCGGAGCGCTACGGGCCGAGCCCGGGGCGGCGCTCCGGGAGGACGGCGACGGCGGCTGGACGGTGACCGGCGTGGGCGCCGAGCGGGTCGGCGACCTCGCGCACGCGCACGGCGTACGGCTGCACGCGCTGACCGCGCGGGCGGCCTCGCTGGAGGAGGTGTTCCTGGAACTGACGGCCGACCGGGTGGAGTTCGGCGCCTCGGAGCCCGCCGGGGCGGGGCCGGACGGCCCCGACGGCCCCGTCGCACCCCTGTCCGTGGCCCGCCGTGAGGAGTCCGCCCGATGACCGCCACCGCATCCGTCCGTCCCCTCGCCCCGACGGCGGTGCCGGCGCGCTTCCGGCACCTGCTCCGCTCGGAGTGGGTCAAACTGTGGTCGCTGCGCTCGACCCCGTACGCCCTCGGCCTGGGCGGCCTCGTGGTGACCGGGATCTGCGTCAACGCGGCCCGGTCGAACGCCGAGCGGCTCGACCGCGGGCCGCGCCCGCGGGTCGGCACCGAGCCCGGGCCGGCGGCCGACGGCGCCCCCGACCCGTTCGCGTTCGACGCGCTCGGGACCGCGTTCGTCGACCCCGCCTGGCAGTTGCTGATGGTCCTCGCCGCCTGCCTCGGCGCGGCCGCGCTCTCCGGCGAGTACGCGACGGGCCTGGCGCGGACCACCTTCGCCGCCGTGCCGGACCGGCGGTCGGTCGTCGCGGCGAAGGCGGTCGTGGTGACGGCGGTGCTGCTGGTCTTCGGCGCCTGCGTGGCCCTGACGTCGTTCGCGGCGACCCAGGCCCTGCTGCGGGACCACGGCGGGCTGTCCCTGTCGGATCCGGGCGCGGCGCGGGCCGTCGCCGCGTCCGCGCTGCTCGCGCCGGTGTGCGGGCTCGTGGGCCTGGCGGCGGGGGCGCTGGTGCGCCACGCGGCCGGGGCCGCCGTCTCGGTGATCGGCGTGCTCCTGCTGCTGCCCGCGCTGTTCCAGGGCGACACGTACCGCTGGGTCAGGCGGACGGGCCGTCTGCTGCCCCTGGACGCCTGGGGGACGCTGGTCCACGACCCCGCGCTGCCGGTGACGGAGAAGTACCCGGCGACGGTGGCGGAGGCGTGGACCGTCCTCGGCGCCTGGGCGGTGGCCGGGCTCGCCGTCGCGGTGGCGGCGGTCCGCCGCCGCGACGTCTGAGCGCCGGGCCGGGCCCTAGCGGAAGGCCCGCTCGGGCAGCAGGCCCTGGGCCTTCAGCTCGGCGGCGACCAGCGCCGCGTACTCGGTGGCGCCGCGGACCGAGGTGTGGGTGTTGTCCCGCTTCTCGGCCGTCAGGTACAGCGCCTTGGAGGGCTCGGGGCCGAGCTGTTCGACGCGGGCCCTGGTGAGGGCGGTGAGGTCGATCAGCGGGGTGCCGAGGCCGGCGGCGAGGGCCCGGATCTCGGCCGGGTGGTCGACGCCGAGGCCGTTGACGAGCAGGGCGACGCCGTTGTTCAGGGTGCCGTCGGCGTTGAACCAGCGGCGGACGATCGGGGTGACGAGGACGGGCTCGCCGCCCCGGGCGCGTACCCGCTCGACCAGGGTGGTGAGGTTGGCCCGGTAGCCGGCGGCGTCGGTCTGCTTGTCGTTGTGGGCGAGCTGGATCAGGACCGGGTCGCCCGGCCGGATCCCGGCCTCCACCCGGTCGAACAGGGCCGGGTTCGCGAGGAAGGTGACGGTGGACTCGCCGCCGTCGGCGTGGTTGGCGACGGCCACCCCGCGCTTCAGGTGGACGGGGAGCCGCTGGCCCCAGCCGGTGTACGGGTCGCCGGGCTGGTCGCAGACGGTGGAGTCGCCGATCAGGAAGAGGCGGGTGGCGGCGGGGGCGGGGGTGACCCGGAGGGCCTCCACGCGCGGGGCGGGGCCGCCGAGCAGCAGGTCGAGGCCGGGGCTGCCGGCGGGGCCGGTGGGTTCGCCCTCGGGATCGCGGACGTCGACGGTGAAGGAGCGGCGGACCCGCTCGCCGGCCCCGGTCGGGGTCTCGGCGAGCAGGGCGCGGCGGGTCTCGCCGCTGATCGCGGTGGTCCCGGCGGTGTCGCCGCCGAGGGTGACCGTGACGTCGTAGGTGCCGGGCGGGAGGTCGAAGTGGCAGGCGAGGGAGGTGGTCTCGGCGACCGGCGTGCAGTGGTCGAGGCCCTGGCCGTACGGGGTGTCGGCGTGCGCGACGGTGGGGGCGGTGGCGGCGAGCAGTGCGAGCAGGCTCGCCGCCAGGACGGGTGTCCTCTTCAACGGGGGTCTCCTGAGGGTCAGTTCGGGAGGTGGTCGCCGACGAGGGCGAGGTTCTGGATGGCGGCGAGGCCGTAGAGGGCGGTGGTGTTGGTGCTGATCCACAGGTGCTCGTAGCCGGGTTCGAGGGCGGCCGGGCCCCGCACCGGCGTCTTGTCCCAGACCATCGCGGACGTGTAGCCGTCGCTCTTGTCGAACTTGGCCCAGGCGCGCTGGGCGAGCTGGGCGTCGTTCAGCTGGGCGGCGGCGTAGGCGTCCTGGCGGGAGTGGCCCTGGAAGAGGAGGAGGGTGCCGAAGTTCTTGCCGTACCGGGCGGCCTGTTCGGTCTTGGTGGCGTTGAAGTAGCGGCAGTAGTCGAGCCAGGCGCTCTTGAAGGCGGGCATGTCGACGAGGTCGATGAGTTCGGCGCACATCTCGACCAGGCCGAACATGGCGGAGAGGTGGGAGACGCCGACGACGGGGGTGTCGGCGACGGCGAAGCGGCCGGTGTCGAGGTCGTAGAGGCCGGTGCCCTGCACGAAGCCGTTGGGCTGGGCGGCGATCGTCTCCATCGTGGAGCGGAGCCGGGCCTCGGCCTTGGCGGCCTTCGGGCCGCCGCGCTCCCACTCGGTGAGCCAGGCGGCGGCGAGACCGCTCCAGTCGGTGCCGAAGCCGATGGAGAGGGCGTGGCGGTCGGGGGTGTAGGGCTCGGTGCGGATCTTGCGGATGGGGTCGAGGACGAGGAAGGTCTCGTCGGAGTCGACCAGGTCGTGCATGAGGTCGCCGACGCGTTCGTCGGCGGTGAGGAAGTAGTAGGGGCGGCGGTAGACGGCGGTGGAGATCCGCTGCTGCTTGGCGCTGCACGCGAAGTGCTGGACGCCGTGACGGGTGCCGAGGCCGGCCCACTCGCCGAGGTGGTAGACGTCGACCTCGCCGGTGTGGCGGGTCATCGCCTCGGCGAAGCGGAAGATGTCGGCGCGGCCGGAGCGCAGGTAGGCGTACCAGAGCCAGAGGTCGGGCGAGAGCTCGGAGTTGTCCCAGGCGTAGCCGCCGACGTCGTACCGCCACTGGTGCCGGTCCTCGTCGTAGGTGTGCATGATGTCGCCGTAGTCCCAGAAGCCGTACCAACGGCGCTGCTCGGCCTGGTCCTTGTAGTAGGCGAAGAGGTAGTCGAGGCGGTCCTCGATCCTCGCCCTGGCCGGGGTGGAGCGGTCGACGGGCGAGAACAGGCCGCCGAAGACGCGGGCGCGGACGAGGTCCTCGGGGCTCGCGGCGAGCTGCGGCGGGACGCGGACGGCGGCGGCTTGGGCGACGAGGGCGGCGGCGCTCGGGGTGGCGGCGTTGGCCCAGAACATGAGCTCGCTGGTGCGGGCGATGCCGTAGGGGGTGCCGAAGCCGGGCTCGTAGTCCTCGTAGGTGATGTTGAGACCTTCGAGCTGCTCGGGGAAGGTGTCCTGGCCCATGCCGTCGTGGTAGAAGCGCAGGTCCATGGGCTGGGCCTCGGGCGACCAGAGCCAGAGGGTGACCTCGGCCTCGTCGCCGGCGGCGCCCCGGACGTCGAGCTGGGCGGGGTGCTTCTGCCAGAAGTCCCGCAGGCCGAAGGAGAGTCCGCCGCTCGCGCCGCCGACGTAACCGAAGCCGCTCGCGCGGCGGCCGCCGCCGGCCGGGATCCAGCCGTGGCCGGCCTTGGTGCGCTTGCGGATGCCGAAGCCGTCCGCGGTGAGCTGGGAGAGGGTGTAGTCGCCCCAGGTGGGGATGTACTGCAGGCGGGAGGTGACGCGCTGGTCCCAGGTGGCCGGGTCGGGCAGCCTGCGGCCCTCGACCTGGGCCTTGCGGACGGCGGCGCCGGGGTCGCGGCGCAGGCCCGTGATGCCCTGGACGGCCTCGGTGAGGAAGCCGTCGCCCTCGCCCGCGAGGCGGACGTGCCGGTCGTAGAAGGCGTCGCGCATCGGGACGGTGAAGCGGACGCCGAGGCCGCGGATGAAGTCCTTGTTCTGGTCGCCGTCGTAGGTGATCGTGTGGATCATGCGCAGGGCCTCGGAGCCGGCGTGGAAGTACAGCCGGATCGAGAACGGCAGCCAACTGCGGGTGCCCTTGCGGTGCTTGCCGTCGATGCGGACCACGGCCCGGACGGGGCCGGACTGTTCGACGACGGCGCCGGAGATCTCGCCGTCGAACCGCTCCCACCTGGCGTTCCCCTGGTCGCCGTCGTCGAGGTCGCTCTGGCGCAGCAGGACGAGCCGCCCGTCGCCGGCGATCTTCACGCCGTCGCGGGTCAGGGACTCGACGAGCTTGCGGCCGTCCTTCCACAGCACCGCCGTGACGACGCCGGTGTCGACGGTGATCCTGCGGTCCGTCTCGGCGACCGTGACGGTCTTCGCGCCCGCCGCGGGCGCGCCGGGGGCGAGCGAGAACCGGTCCGCGCCGGCCGCCTCGGGGCCGACGGCGTGGGCGGTCCACTTGAGGGAGCCGTCGGGCCAGCGGGCGGTCGTCCAGGTCTGTACGGGGACGGGGGCGCCGTCGGCGGTGGTGAGCGCGAACGCCGTGTCACCGGCGTGGACGCCCTTGGGCCAGGCGACGCCGAAGGTGGACCCGGCGGCGGCGCCGAGGCCGCCCGGCTCCAGCCACGTGATGGTCGCGGGCCGCTCCTCGGCGGCCACCTCGGCGGCGGGCGCGGCCTGCGCCTCGGTCCGCCCGAGCGCCCAGCTGAACTGGGCGGCGGCACCGGCGACGGCAGCCGCCTTGAGCAGGGAACGGCGGGGTATCGACGACACGGGGACTCCTTTCGGGGGCATGCCGGACGGCACGCCCGAGGGAGGGGGACGCGTGGGGGTACGCAGGCGAGGGAGGCACGGGGCCGGGCGCGCGGCCCGGCGGACCGGCGGTCAGGTGGTCGCGGGGGCGGCCGTGCGACGTTCGGCCGCCAGGGCGCCGGCGACGAGGAGGCCCAGGGCGGGCAGGGCCAGGGGGGCGGAGAACCAGGCGGAGGCGGCGACGACCGCCAGGCCGCAGACGACGAGCAGGGAACCGGCCGGGTCGCGCAGCGAGCGGCGCCAGGCGCCCGGGAGCAGCGTCCGCCAGGTCGCGCCGGGCCGCCAGGCGGTGGCCGCCCGGAGCAGGGTGACGGTCGCCCAGAGCGCCGCGAGGATCGCGAGGGCTCCGGCCGCGCGCCCGCCGGGCACCGGCAGCGCCCGTACGAGCGCGAGGTCGGCCCCGACCAGGGCGAGCGCCGCCCACCAGCCGAGGCCCACCGCCCACCCGCCGCCCCGGAGGGCGGCGCGCACGTGGGCGGCGAAGGACCGCAGCCCGGTCTCCTCGTCCTCGACGGTGCGCCGCAGGTGCCCGGCGCCGGCGGCGACCGCCGCCGGCAGGGTGACGAGCGGGAGCGCGGCGACGGCGATCCACACGCCCGTCAGCAGGCACTCGGCGAACACGGCGAAGCCGGCGAGGAAGCGGGCGCCGCGCACCGGGGCGCCGGCGGCGGTCACTTGAGCCCCGAGGTGGCCATGCCGTCGATCAGGTACCGCTGGAAGGCGAGGAAGAACGCGACCACCGGCAGCAGCGCCACCAGCGACATCGCGATCATGCCGCCGTAGTTGGCGACGCCGTCCTGGTCGACGAACATCTTCAGGCCGAGCGAGACCGTGTACTTCTCGGGTTCGTTGAGGTAGATCAGCGGGCCCATGAAGTCGTTCCAGGCGTTGATGAACGTGAAGATCGCGCTGGTGATGAGCGCGGGCCGGCACAGCGGCAGCACGATCGACCAGTACGTCCGCAGGTGCCCGCAGCCGTCCAGCCGCGCCGCCTCGTCGAGCTCCTTGGGCAGCCCGCGCATGAACTGCACCATCAGGAAGACGAAGAAGGCGTCCGTGGCGAGGTACTTGCCGAGCAGCAACGGCGTGTAGGTGTTGATCAGTTCGAGCTTCTGGAAGAGCACGTACTGCGGGATGAGGAGCACGTGGTACGGCAGCAGCAGGGTGCCGATCATCAGCGTGAAGAGCAGGTTGCGGCCCGCGAAGCCGATCTTGGCGAAGGCGTACGCGGCGAGCGAGCTGGAGATCAGCACGCCGACCACCGAGGCGACCGCGAGGAAGAGCGAGTTGGAGAAGAAGGTGGAGATGGGGATGTCGGCGATGCCGTCGGCGAGCCGCCGGTAGTTGTCGGTGATGGGGTCGGTCGGGATGACGTTCAGGCTGCCGACGATCTCGTCGTTCGGCTTGAACGAGCCGCCGATCACCCAGAAGACCGGGTAGAGGACCACGGCGAGCACGGCGAGGGAGCCGAGGTGCCAGGCGGCGGAGCCGGCGTTCCACCGCCGCGCGCCGGTGCGGACGAGGCTCATCGGCCTCCCTCCTCGTAGTGCACCCAGCGCCGCTGGGACCAGAACAGGACGGCCGTGACCAGGCCGACGGCGAGCAGCAGCATCCAGGCCATCGCGGAGGCGAGCCCCATCCGGCTGTTCTCGAAGCCCTGGACGTAGAGGTAGCAGGTGTAGACGAGGGTGCCGTCGGCCGGGCCGCAGGCGTTGCCCTGGCTGCCGATGATGTAGGCGGAGCCGAAGATCTGGAAGGAGTGGATGGTCTCCAGGAGCACGTTGAAGAAGAGCACCGGGGAGATCATCGGCAGGGTGATGCTCCAGAACCGGCGCCAGGGTCCCGCGCCGTCCATCTGCGCGGCCTCGTACAGCTCGCGGGGCACCTGCTTGAGCCCGGCGAGGAAGATGACCATGGGGGCGCCGAACTGCCAGACGGTCAGCGCCACCAGGGCGTAGATGATCTTGTCGGGGTCGCCGATCCAGCCGCCCGGGTCGAAGCCGAGCAGCTGCTGCGCCCGGTCGACGGGCGCGTCGTCGGCGAAGAGGGCGCGCCAGACGATGGCGATGGAGACGCTGGCCCCGATGAGCGAGGGGGCGTAGAAGGCCGCCCGGTAGAAGCCCTGCCCGCGCCGGCTCTGGTTGAGGAGCACGGCGACGCCGAGGGCCGCGGCCAGCTTCAGCGGGGTGCCGAAGAGCACGTACCAGCCGGTGACCTCGACGGAGGTGCGCCAGCGGGGGTCGCCGAACATCTCGGTGAAGTTGTCGAGTCCGATCCAGCGGGGGGCGTCGAAGAGGTTGTAGTCGGTGAAGGCGAAGTAGAGGGAGACGGCCATGGGGCCCGCGGTCAGCAGCAGGAAGCCGGCGATCCACGGGGACATGAAGAGGTAGCCGGCGAGGTTGTCGCGGGCGGTGCGGGAGCGGGGCGCGCCGCCCGGCCGGCGGGGGCGCCGCCCGCGCGGGGCGGGGACCGGTGCTGCGGTCCCCCGCCCCGGCGGGGCCGCTTCCGGGGACTCCGGGGCGGCGGGCTTAGGTGCGGTGGTCACGGTGGAGTCCATCAGGAGCCGAGGGCCGTCTTGGCCTCGGTGAAGTACTGCTTCACCGCGTCGGCGACGGTCCGGGTGCCCAGGGACATCTCCTCGGAGAGGCGCAGGAAGGCGGCCTCGCAGACGTCGGCGCCGGCCGGGTGCGGGGTGATCGGCTCCAGGACGCGGGACTCGACGAGCTGCTTCTCGTAGGCGGCGATCTGCTTGCCGACCTCGTCGGCGGGCACGTAGGCGGCGTTCTGCGCCTCGGTGGCGGGGACGCCCCGGTCGTAGCCCATGATCTTGCCGACCTCGGGGTCGTGGACCATGAAGTCGATGAACTGGGCGACCTCCTTGGGGTGCTTGGTGCGCTTGGAGGCGCTGAGCATGAGCGAGCCGAGGTACTGGCCGGTGCGCCTGCCGTCGGTGGTGGGGATGGGGGCGAGGCCGTACCGGCTCTTGCCCTCGGCGGTGTAGCGGACGGCGAAGTTGTCCCAGGTGAACTCGGCGCCGGCGAGTTCGGCGGTCACCGCCGACTTGGGCTTGGCCTGGATGGTCTTCTTCGGGTCGGCGTAGACGCCGGACTTCACGCGGGCGGCGGCCTTGGTCCACCAGTCCGTGAGGTCGGCCTCGGTGAAGCCGAGCCCGGAGGCGGTGAAGAAGGCCTTGCCCTGCTGGCGCAGGTACATGTCGTAGAGGTACATGATCCCGTAGGGGCCGGCGTCGCCGGCGCGGCCGGCCGTCTCCTGGATCTTCGCGAGGGCGTCGTGGTACTCGTCCCAGGTCCAGCCGGGCTTCGGGGTGACCTTGGCCTTCTCGAAGACGGCCCGGTCGATGACGAGGGCCATCGAGTTGGAGCCGACGGGGACGCCGAGGAGCTTGCCGTCGACCTCGCCGAACTTCTCCAGTCCGGCCCGGAAGCCGTCCATGCGGAGGTGTCCGGCCTCGACCTGCTCGCGCAGGTCGAGGAGGACGTTCTTGGCGTCGTACTTGCGCAGGAAGCCGATGGCGTTCTGGAAGACGTCGGGCGTGTTGCCGCCGGACGCCTGGGTGTTGAACTTCTTCCAGAAGTCGGCGTAGGGCTGGAAGTCGGTCTTCACCCTGATCTTCGGGTACTTCTTCTCGAAGAGGGCGATCGACTGGTTGATCCGCTTGGCGCGGTCGTCGGAGCCCCACCAGGTGTACCGAATGGTGACGGTGCCGTCGCCGGCCGAGCCGGAGCCGCCTCCGCAGCCCGCCGCGGTCAGGCCGAGTGCCGCCACCGAGCCACCCGTGATCTTCAGCAGACTCCGACGGTCGACAGTGCCATGAGTACGCACAGTTCGTCCTCCCGCGCGTGATTAGAACGTTTCAGGAAAGCGCTTGCTGGGTCACCGTAGGGTTGCCCGTCAGCCACGTCAACGCTTCGGACGGGATCTTTCGAAGCGCTTCGGGCCACGCAGCCGCCTCACCTTGATGAAAGGATTCAAAGAGAGGGTCAGGCGAGTCGTACGACGTTCCACGACACCGGCTCCAGGACGGCCTTCAGCACCCCGTCCGCGAGCTCCGCGCCGGCCACCGCGTGGGGCACCACCCGGTCCGGTTCGGCCAGGGTGTTGCACGCCTCCGGGTCGGCGTCGGCGAGCGCGGTGTGCTCCACCACGCGCGTCAACCCACAGCCGCGCAGGGCGACTTCCAGCGGCAGCGACCTCTCCCGGTCCCGGTTGACCGCGAAGACCGTGACGCTCCCGTCCTCGGCGCGCACGGCCGTCGCGTGCAGCAGCGGCACCTCGCCGTACCTCTCGGTGCGGTACGCGGGCGAGACCGGGCGCACGTCGAGGACCGTCCCCCGGCCGTGCCGCGCCGCCTGCGCGAAGGGGTAGAAGGTCGTCTGCCGCCAGGCGGGGCCGCCGGGCTCGGTCATGATCGGCGCGATCACGTTCACCAGCTGGGCGAGACAGGCCACCGCGATCCGGTCCGCGTGCCGCAGCAGCGTGATGAGCAGCGAGCCGAAGACGACCGCGTCGGTGACCGTGTACACGTCCTCCAGGAGCCTCGGCGCCTCCTGCCAGTCCTCGAAGGGGTGCGGGTTGGGGCGGCGCTGGTACCAGACGTTCCACTCGTCGAAGGAGAGCGTGAGCCGCTTCTCCGACTTCAGCCGGGCCGCCACGTGGTCGCAGGTGGCGACGACCTCCTCGATGAACGCCTCCATGTGGACGGCGGAGGCGAGGAAGGAGTCGCGGTCGCCGTCGACCTCCTCGTAGTAGGCGTGCAGCGAGACGTGGTCCACCACGTCGTACGTCTCCGCCAGCACCGTCGCCTCCCAGGCCGCGAAGGTGGGCAGGTCGCGGGCGGAGCTGCCGCAGGCGACGAGTTCGAGACCCGGGTCGATCTGGCGCAGGGCGCGGGCGGTCTGGGCGGCGAGCCGGCCGTACTCCTCGGCGGTCTTCTGGCCGGTCTGCCAGGTGCCGTCCATCTCGTTGCCGAGGCACCACAGGCGGATGCCGAACGGCTCCTTGTCGCCGTGCGCCACCCGCAGGTCGGAGAGGGCGGTGCCGCCGGGGTGGTTGGCGTACTCGACGAGCTCCATCGCCTCGGTGATGCCCCGCGTGCCGAGGTTCACCGCCATCATCGGCTCGGCCTGCGGGCCGAGCTTGCGCAGGAAGCCCATGAACTCGCTCAGGCCGAAGCGGTTGGACTCGGTGGTCCGCCAGGCCACGTCGAGCCGGCGCGGCCGGTCGGCGGCCGGGCCGACGCCGTCCTCCCACCGGTAGCCGGAGACGAAGTTGCCGCCCGGGTAGCGCACGGCGGTGACGCCCAGCTCGCGGACGAGGTCGAGGACGTCGGTGCGCAGGCCCTCGGCGTCGGCGGCGGGGTGGCCGGGCTCGTACACGCCGGTGTAGACGCAGCGCCCCAGGTGCTCGACGAAGGAGCCGAAGAGGCGGGGGTCGACGGGACCGACGGTGAAGTCGGGGTCGAGGGTGAAGCGGGCGGTGTGCTCGGGAAGTGACACGCGGATCCCTCTCGATCTCGTTCGATATTTCGACCAACGGCCGTATGTCCGAACGAGAACGTAAGAGGGGGGTCGGCGCCCGGTCAATGGACCACCGGAAGCCGGCCCCCGCCGCACGCCGAAGGCCGGGCGGGCCCCTTTCGGGGACCGCCCGGCCTCGTCGTACGCGGAGCCCCTCGCGCGGGGCGGGCTGTTATTCGAGCAGCTCCGCGTACGAGCCCATGGCCAGGGCGATGTCCGCCTGGGCCCAGAACCGGTGGTAGGTGAAGACGGGGGCGGCGCCGCCCGCCAGGTACGCCTCGATCTTCGGCCAGGCCGGGTCGTCCTGGTAGAAGGAGCGGATGGAGGCGAAGGTGGAGGCGGAGTTCACCGCGTCGCCGTTCGGCATCACGCCGGTCCAGCCGCTCGGCACGTAGACCGGGTCGTCGAAGCGGTTGTAGTCGGCGCGGGTCTCCTCCACGGCGATGCCCAGCGGGTCCTGGTGGTGCTCCCACATGCCGTCGAGGAGGGCCTTGGCGACCCGCTTGGCCTCCGCGTGGCCGGACTTGGCCGCGTAGTATGTCAGGGTCTTGGCGTAGGCGGCGGCGACACCGACGTCGTCGGTGTAGTCCGCGACGGTGACGTGCAGGCCGGTGTTGGCGCCGGGGTTCGCCGCGTTCCAGGTGTCCGGGGCGCCGGACCACTGGAGCGTGGACGGGATGCGGTAGGTGCCGTCGGGGTTGATCGTGGTCTTCGACAGCGCCCACGAGACCCACTTGTCGAGGACGGTCTTCGCCTCGGCGTCACCGGTCTGCTGGTAGTACTCGGCGACCCGCTCCATCGACCACGCCTGGAAGCCGAACCACTGGTTCGACGCCGGGTCGTGGTAGACGGGCTTCTCGTCGTAGTACATGCCGTAGAAGGTCGGGGTGCCGGCCGGCGGGGTGGCGTACCGGCCCTGCCAGCTGTTGGTGGCGCCGCCCGCGATGGCTCCCTCGGACGACTGGAGCCAGCGGTAGAACTCCAGCTGCCGGTCGAGGCTGGTCGCCCAGTCCGCCTGTCCCGTGGCCGACTTGGGCTTGAGCGGGGCGTAGGAGCTGAGGGCGTGGGCCGCGAGCGGGTTCTGGTAGCCGCTGTGGTTGTGGCTGGAGCCGATCCGCCACGACCAGCCGGCCGAGGTGTCGGTGGCGCCGCCCCAGGCGTAGTACCAGGACATCAGGTAGTGGGCGCTGTTCTTGCCCGTGCCGGCCGGGCAGGCGGTCGGGCCGACGCAGTCGCCGATCTTCTTGAAGTACTTGTCGAACATGGCGTACCGCAGGTAGTCGCCCATCTTGGCGGCCTTGCCGACGGTCGTGGCGACCTGGGCACCCTTGCCCTGCTCCTTGGCCCAGAGGTCGGCCCAGTAGGCGGCCTGGATGGCGCGGGCGTCGGCGTCGGGGGCGTTGGTGAACTTCCACTGCTTGGCGTAGGACGAGTCCCCGGTGAAGATGTCCAGGTAGCCGTTCTTGCCGCCGTAGGAGAAGTTGTCGCAGGTCGGGTGGGTGACGGTCTCCCAGACGGACTCCTGCGGGCCGCGCTGGAAGGTGTTGATGTACGAGGGGCCGGTCGCCGTCGGACCCGCGGAGCACTTGCCCGGCTCGTTGCCGAAGCCGTAGACGTTGTCGACGTCCTGGATCCAGTGCATGCCGTAGATGTCGTCGGTGCCGTAGGCGCTCTTCAGCTCGGCCGCGATCGGGTCGGAGCCGGAGGTGACGCCGGAGTCGAGACGGGCCGGGTACTGCGAGGGGAGGTCCCACTCGGGGGCGTAGGTGGCCGGCTTCGAGGCGTTGTAGGACGAGTTCGTCGGCTGGTCGGCGTGGGTCGGGATCATGAACTTCTCCATGGTGTCCCACGCGCCGTTGAACTTGGTCCAGTCACCGGTGATCTTGCCGTACATGGCCTGGAGCCAGATCAGGTAGCTGTACGCCTCCGAGGTCGTCTCGTGCCCGTGGTCGGGGGCCTCGACGATCAGGGTCTCGACGGAGTGGTACGGGATGCCCTCGGGCGAGAAGTAGCCGTTGGCCGGGTTGGTGATCTTCCCGTACAGGTCGAGGAATCGGGCGTCGTACGTGGAGTTCGCGGCGAGCTGGGTGACCTGGACCTCCGCCTTGGCGTGGCCCGGGGCGGTCGCGGCGAAGACGGCGACGCCGGTGCCGGTGGCGCCCGCGGTGACGGTCACCTTCTGGGCGGTGTTCCAGTTCGCCGGGGTGAAGGTGAGGGTGGCCGGGGAGGCGGTCAGGTTCGTGTTCCCGGAGGTGCGGGCCACCGTGACCGTGACGTTCGCCGTCGGGGCCGTGGAGAGCTTGAGGTCGAAGGTGCCGGTGGCGCCCTGGCGGACGGCCAGCTGGCCCGGCGTGGCGACCAGCGCGGGTCCCGCGGCCACCGTGATGCCGACCGGCGCGGACTCGCCGGAGGCGCCCTGGCTGTCGTACGCCTTGGCGTAGAGCGAGTGGGCGCCGGTGGAGAGACCGGCCGCGCTGTAGGTGAAGGGCGCCGTGGTGTCGGTGCCCAGCAGGGTCGTGTCGCTGTAGAACTCGACCTTGTCGACGGTGGCCCCGTCGGCCGCGGCGGCGGTGGCCGCCAGCGGCACCGCGTCGCCCTGGGCGTAGACCGCGCCGGCGGCGGGGCTGGTGAGGACGGCGACCGGCGGCTGGTGGGCGCCGGTGCACAGGGTGCCGTTGACGGCGAAGTTCGTGGGTGCGGCGTTGGTGCCCGTGTAGGTGAACTGGCCCCCGGTGGTGACGGCGGCACCGGCGGCGACGGTGCCGTTCCAGCCGGCGTTGGTGACCGTCACGTTCTTGCCGGACTGGGACCAGACGCCGCTCCAGCCGTTGGTGAGCTTCTGGTCACCGGCGTAGGAGTAGGTGAGCGTCCAGCCGTTCAGGGCCTCGGAGCCCCGGTTGGTCAGGGTGAGTTCGGCGGTGAAGCCGGAACCCCAGTCGTTGGTCTTGTAGTCGACGCTGCACTGCACGGCGGCGGCCTGCGCGGTGCCGGCGCCCGCGCCGGCGGCCAGCAGGCCGAGGGGGAGTGAGAGCGCGGCGGTCAGTGCGGTCAGGTGTCTGCGTGGGCGGCGTGGTGTCAGGCGTGGCATGCGGTGGATCTCCTCGCGGCTCGGGAGGTCGGGTGGTGCGAAGAGCGGGCCGTACGGGGAGTGCGGGGCGGTGCTCGGCGGTGCGGGGCGGGCTTGGGGAACACGCCCTGAGCGGGCATGGGGAACAAGCCCTGAACCAGTGGGAGCGCTCCCACTGTGCAAGCGTGACGCAACCACGTCAAGATGCGTGAAGAGTCGAAGGCAGGACACGAGGAATTTCCTCAACTCCTCTTTTGCTTGGCCGCTGTTGCCGCTACGGTCTGCCCGACCAGTGGGAGCGATTCCATCCAGTCGGCACGCCGCAGGAGGCGTGCCCTCGCTGCGAGGACTCGCTCATGCGACATCCCCCACGTCTCACCGCGCTGCTCGCAGGAGCAGCGGTCATGGCGGCGAGCACCGCGCTCGCCGTCGTGGGTACGGCCTCAGGAGCCGCGGCCGCGCCCGTCTGCACCGTGGAGTACTCGGTCACCAACCAGTGGACCGGAGGCTTCCAGGGTGCGGTCACCGTCACCAACAACAGCACCGCGCTGAACGGCTGGAGCCTCGGCTTCTCCTTCCCGGCCGGCCAGCAGGTCAGCCAGGGCTGGGGCGGCAAGTGGACCCAGTCCGGTGCCGCCGTCACCGTCACCAACGAGAGCTGGAACGCCCAGCTGGGCACCGGCGCGAAGGCGACGACGGGGTTCATCGCCTCGTGGACGGGGGCCAACACCGCCCCCACCGCCTTCACGCTCGGCGGGGTGCCCTGCAACGTCGACGGGCCGACCACCCCGCCGACGACCGAGCCCCCGACCACACCTCCCACCACTCCCCCGACCACTCCCCCGACCACTCCCCCGACC
>NZ_JOGX01000073.1 GCF_000719555.1 Streptomyces sp. NRRL F-5727 | reverse complement strand
CCCCGCCACCGCCGCGCCCCGCCCGCCCGCCCCGCCGTCCGACCGGGCGCTCGCCGCCGAACCGGCCCGCCAGGACCTCACCCGCGAGCAGTTCTACTTCGTGCTCCCCGACCGGTTCGCCAACGGCGACACCTCCAACGACCGGGGCGGCCTCACCGGCAGCCGTACCGCCACCGGCTTCGACCCCACCGACAAGGGCTTCTACCAGGGCGGCGACCTCAAGGGCCTCACCCAGCGCCTGGACTACATCAAGGGCCTCGGCACCACCGCCATCTGGATGGCGCCGATCTTCAAGAACCGGCCCGTGCAGGGCGAGGGCAAGGACGCCTCGGCCGGCTACCACGGCTACTGGATCACCGACTTCACCCAGGTCGACCCGCACTTCGGCACCAACGACGACCTCAGGAAGCTGATCGACGCCGCCCACGCCAAGGGCATGAAGGTCTTCTTCGACGTCATCACCAACCACACCGCCGACACCGTCGACTACGCCGAGAAGAAGTACGGCTACCGCCCCAAGGGCGCCTACCCGTACCTCGACGAGGACGGCCGCCCCTTCGACGACCGCACCGCGATCGGGAAGGTCGACGCGGACTCGTTCCCGTACACCCCCGTCGAGCGGAGCGGCGACAAGGTCCCGGCCTGGCTCAACGACCCCACGATGTACCACAACCGGGGCGACTCCACCTGGCAGGGCGAGTCCGCCGAGTACGGCGACTTCGTCGGCCTCGACGACCTGTGGACCGAGCGCCCCGAGGTCGTCGAGGGCATGAAGAGGATCTACGAGACCTGGGTCCGCGACTTCGACATCGACGGCTTCCGCATCGACACCGTCAAGCACGTGGACCTGGACTTCTGGACCCAGTGGGCCACCGCGCTCGACGCGTACGCGAAGAAGCAGGGCCGCGAGGACTTCTTCATGTTCGGCGAGGTGTACTCCGCCGACACCACCGTCACCGCCCCCTACGTCACCCGGGGCCGGCTCGACGCCACCCTCGACTTCCCCTTCCAGGACGCCGCCCGCGCCTTCGCCTCCCAGGGCGCCGGCGCCGACCGCCTCGCCAGGGTCTTCGCCGACGACTTCCGGTACACCACCGACAAGGCCAACGCCTACGAGCAGGTCACCTTCCTCGGCAACCACGACATGGGCCGCTTCGGGACCTTCCTCAAGCAGGACAACCCGGACGCGAGCGACGCCGAACTCGTCCGGCGCGCCCGGCTCGCCAACGAGCTGATGTTCCTCTCCCGCGGCAACCCGGTGGTCTACTCCGGCGACGAGCAGGGCTTCACCGGCGCCGGCGGCGACAAGGACGCCCGCCAGACCCTCTTCGGCTCCCAGGTCGCCGACTACCTCGACGACGACCAGCTCGGCACCGACCGCACGCACGCCTCCGACGCGTACGACACCGGCCACCCGGTCTACCGGTCGATCGCCGCCCTGTCGAAGCTCACCCGCGAGCACCCCGCCCTGCGCGACGGCGTCCAGCGGGAGCGCCACGCCGAGGGCTCCGTCTACGCCGCCACCCGCACCGACGCCCGGCAGCGCGTCGAGTACCTGGTCGCCGCCAACAGCGCCACCGAGCCGAAGACCGTCGAGGTCCCCGTCGACTCCGCCGCCTTCCACACCCTGTACGGGGGCCAGGGCGCCGTCACCGCGAAGGACGGCAAGGTCACCGTCACCGTCCCCGCCCTCTCCACCCTGGTCCTGCGGGCCGACGCGCCCCTCCCGCCCGCCGGCGCGAAGCCCACCGTCACCCTCAAGGCCCCCGCCGCCGGCTCCACCGGCACCGTCGAGCTCGGCGCCGAGGTCACCGGCGGCGCCCTGAACCGGGTCGTCTTCGCCGCCCAGGTCGGCAACGGGCGCTGGCAGACCCTCGGCACCGCCGACCACGCCCCCTACAAGGTCACCCAGCACGTCACCGCGCCCGCCGGCACCCCGCTCCGCTACAAGGCCGTCGTCGTCGACTCCGCCGGACGCACCGCGAGCGCCACCGCCGCCACCACCGCCGGCGCGCCCCCGGCCCCCGAGAAGCCGGTCGCCGTCGAGCGCCCGTACGCGATCGTCCACTACCGGCGCGAGGACGGGAACTACGACGGCTGGACCCTGAACGCCGCCGGACAGCGGGCCGCCTTCACCGGCCGCGACGCCTTCGGCGCCTTCGCCTGGGTCAAGCTCCCCGAGGGCGCCTCCTCCGTCGCGTACACCGTCGAGAAGGACGGCACCGCCGACGGCCCGCAGCGCACGGTCGACCTCGGCCGCACCGGCGAGGTCTGGGTCACCCAGGGCCAGGACGGCCAGTCCGACACCAACCCGGCACCGGCCACCCCGGACAAGACCAAGGCCGTCCTCCACTACCAGCGCGAGGACGGGAACTACGACGGCTGGGGCCTCCACCTGTGGACCGGCGCCGCCCAGCCCACCGACTGGTCCAAGCCCCTCCTGCCCACCCGGATCGACGCCTACGGCGCCGTCTACGAGGTCCCGCTCGCCGAGGGCGCCACCTCGCTCTCGTACATCCTCCACAAGGGCGACCAGAAGGACCTCCCCACCGACCAGTCCCTCGACCTCGCCGGCACCGGCCACGAGGTCTGGCTGCTCGCCGGACAGCCGAAGTACCTCCTGCCGACCTCCGGCGGCGCGCCCGCCCTCGACCTCGGCAAGGCCGAGGCGCAGTGGATCGACCGGAACACCGTCGTCTGGAAGGTGAAGGCGAACGACTCCACCAGCCAGCAGCTCGTCTACGCCCCCGAGGGCGGCATCACCGTCACCGACGGCGCCCTCAGCAGCGAGGGACAGTGGCTCCGGCTGACCGCGGGCAGCCTCACCGACGCGCAGAAGGCGAAGTTCCCGCACCTTCAGGACTACCCCGCCTTCACCGTCGACCCCCGCGACGCCGACCGCGTCCGCGCCTCCCTGCGCGGCCAGCTGATCGCCACCCAGCGCGCCGCCAACGGCGCCCTGCTCGCCGCCACCGGCGTCCAGACCGCCGGCGTCCTCGACGACCTGTACGCCGCGAAGGCCACCCGCGCCGACCTCGGCCCGGTCTTCCGGAACGGCCGCCCCACCCTCTCCCTCTGGGCCCCCACCGCCCAGTCCGTCGCCCTGGAGATCGACGGCCGGACCGTGCCCATGCGCCGCGACGACGCCTCCGGCGTCTGGCGGGCCACCGGCCCGAAGACCTGGAACGGCAAGCCGTACCGGTACGTCGTGAAGGTCTGGGCGCCCACCGTCCAGAAGCTCGTCGAGAACCGGGTCACCGACCCCTACTCGACCGCCCTCACCGCCGACTCCGCCCGCAGCCTCGTCGTCGACCTCACCGACCCGAAGCTCGCCCCCGCCGGCTGGAAGACCCTGAGGAAGCCGGCCGCCGTGCCGCTGCGGGACGCCCAGATCCAGGAACTCCACGTCCGCGACTTCTCCGTCGCCGACCCCACCGCGAGGGCCGACCACAAGGGCACCTTCCTCGCCTTCACCGACAAGGACAGCAAGGGCTCGAAGCACCTCAAGGCCCTCGCCGACTCCGGCACCTCCTACGTCCACCTCCTCCCGGCCTTCGACATCGGCACCATCCCCGAGAAGAAGTCCGACCAGACCGTCCCCGCCTGCGACCTGAAGGTCTACGCCCCCGACTCCGAGGAGCAGCAGGCGTGCGTCACCGCCGCCGCCGCGAAGGACGCCTACAACTGGGGCTACGACCCGCTGCACTACACCGTCCCCGAGGGCTCCTACTCCACCGACCCGAACGGCACCCGCCGCACGGTCGAGTTCCGGCAGATGGTCCAGGCCCTCAACGGGCAGGGTCTGCGCACGGTCATGGACGTCGTCTACAACCACACCGTCGCCGCCGGACAGTCCGACAAGTCCGTCCTCGACCGGATCGTCCCCGGCTACTACCAGCGCCTCCAGGCCGACGGATCCGTCGCCACCTCCACCTGCTGCGCCAACACCGCGCCCGAGAACGCCATGATGGGCAAGCTCGTCGTCGACTCGGTCGTCACCTGGGCGAAGCAGTACAAGGTCGACGGCTTCCGCTTCGACCTCATGGGCCACCACCCGAAGGAGAACATCCTCGCCGTCCGCAGGGCCCTCGACGCCCTGACCGTCGAGAAGGACGGCGTCGACGGCAAGGCGATCGTCCTCTACGGCGAGGGCTGGAACTTCGGCGAGATCGCCGACGACGCCCGCTTCGTCCAGGCCACCCAGAAGAACATGGCCGGCACCGGCGTCGCCACCTTCTCCGACCGGGCCCGGGACGCCGTCCGCGGCGGCGGCCCCTTCGACGAGGACCCCGGGATCCAGGGCTTCGCCTCCGGCCTCTACACCGACCCCAACACCTCCGCCGCCAACGGCACCCCCGAGCAGCAGAAGGCCCGCCTCCTGCACTACCAGGACCTCATCAAGGTCGGCCTCACCGGCAACCTCGCCGGCTACACCTTCACCGACACCTCGGGCCGCACGGTCAAGGGCTCCGAGGTCGACTACAACGGCGCCCCGGCCGGCTACGCCGCCGCCCCCGGCGACGCCCTCGCCTACGCCGACGCCCACGACAACGAGACCCTCTACGACGCCCTGGCGTTCAAGCTGCCCGCCGGCACCTCCGCCGCCGACCGGGCCCGCATGCAGGTCCTCGCGATGGCCACGGCCACCCTCTCCCAGGGCCCGGCGCTCTCCCAGGCCGGCTCCGACCTGCTCCGCTCCAAGTCCCTGGACCGCAACTCGTACGACAGCGGCGACTGGTTCAACGCGATCCACTGGGACTGCCGCGACGGCAACGGCTTCGGCATCGGCCTGCCGCCGGCCGCCGACAACAAGGCCAAGTGGGGTTACGGCAAGCCGCTCCTCGCCCTGCCGAACCTGACGCCCGGCTGCGCCGAGATCGACGGCGCCTCCGCCGCCTACCGGGACCTGCAGAGGATCCGCTCCACCGAACCGGCCTTCTCGCTCGCCACGGCCGGCCAGGTGCAGTCCGCCCTCTCCTTCCCGCTCTCCGGCACCGACGAGACCCCGGGCGTGATCACCATGCGCCTCGGCGACCTCGTGGTCGTGTTCAACGCGACCCCGCGGGAACAGGCCCAGCGGGTCGCCGACCTGGCCGGGAAGGGCTACGCCCTCCACCCCGTCCAGGCGAACGGCTCCGACACCGTCACCAAGTCCGCCTCCTACGCGGCCGGTTCGGGCACCTTCACGGTCCCGGCCCGCACGGTCGCGGTCTTCAAGGCCACCGGCTGACGGATCCCCCACCGGCCACGGGCCCCGGTCGCCACTTGTGCGGCCGGGGCCCGTGCCGTGAAGCTGTGGCCCGACATCCCGTACCACCAGGAGAGACCGTCATGCCGCAGATCACCGTCGACTACTCCGCGCCCCTGGACCGGCGCGGCTTCGCGCTCGCCCTCCACGCCCTGGTGGTCGAGACGGTCGACACCACCCCCGACGCCTGCAAGACCCGCTTCCGCGAGGTCGAGGAGACCGTCGTCGGCGACGGGGCCGGGGACGACGTCGTCGTGCACGTGGAGATCGCGCTGCTGTCCGGCCGCGCCGACGCGGTCAAGGCCCGGCTCGCCGAGGCCGTCCTCGACCTGCTGCCCCGCCACCTCAAGGCGGTGGACGGCGCCCACCTCTCGGTCGAGGTGCGCGACCTGGAGAGCTCCTACCGCACGCGCTGATCCGGCACGGCCGGGGCCGGCGCCAGTTCGAGCAGCCGGCCCACCAGCTCCGCGAACGGCCCGTCCGCCGGCTCCTCCGCCAGGATCGCCGACAGCACCTTCGCCGCCTGCTCGTCGTAGACCGCGCTCACCGCCGTCAGCGCCGCGAAGTCGTGCACCAGCTTCTGCTCCAGCTCCGCGCGCGGCACCCGCCGCCCGTCCAGCCACAGCAGCGCCGTCGACTCGGCGAGCGACACCCAGGACCGCACCACCAGTTCGAGCCGCGGCGACGGCTCCGCCACCCCGAGGTGGGCGACGATCTGCTCGTACGCGGCCTGCCGCACCTCGTCGATCATCGCGTTGGTCGTCGACGAACCCACCGCGGGACCGCCCCGCATCAGCGCCGCGAAGCCCGGCCCGTGGTCGTCGACGAAGTCGAAGAACCGGCCCATCACCCGCAGCAGCCGCGCCCCCAGCGGGCCCTGCGGCGGCTCCAGGAAACGGGCCGCGAGCTCGTCGGCCGCGCGCCGCAGCGCCGCCTCGTACAGGCTCTGCTTGCCGGGGAAGTAGTGGTAGACCAGCGGCCGGGAGATGCCCGCGGCGGCGGCGATCTCGTCGATGGACACCTCGTCGGGGGAGCGGCTGCTGAAGAGTTCGAGGGCCACCCCGATCAGCTGCTGCTTGCGCTCCTCGACGCCCATCCTGCGCCGCACACCGGTCGTCATACGAACAGCCTATCGGGGTCCGTTACGCTCCTCGTTCATGAGCGCTTCCGACCAGTCCACCCCGGCCGCCGAGAGCCCCGTGACCGACGAGCCCGACGAACTCGACGAGGCGGTGGACGACGAGGCCGAGGACGACGCCGAGGACGAGGCCGAGGATGCGGCGGACGCCGTCGACGGCATGACGCCCAAGCAGGCGAGGCGGCTGCGCGTGGCGGCCGCCTCGGTGCTGCTCGTGGTGATGGGCGTGGTCCTGGTGGTCCGCCTCGCCAGCCGGACGTCCGTGCTGGTCGTGGGCGTCTACGGGCTCGCGATGATCCTCTGCGGCATCGTCATCGAGCTCTCCCGCAACGGCCGCACCCGGCTGGGCACCTGGCTCCTGGTGAGCGGTCTCGCGGCCGCCCTCGCCTTCGACTGGCTGATCCTGCCCTGACGGTCGCGGCGGTCACGGCTCAGAGGTCCAGGACGAGCCTCCTCCCGGCGCAGCGCGAGACGCAGATCAGCATCGAGTCCGCCCGCTCCGCGTCGGTCAGGAGTTCGTCCCGGTGGTCGACCTCCCCGTCCAGGACGGTCTGCCGGCAGGTGCCGCAGAAGCCCTGCGTGCAGGAGTACATGAGGCCCGGCACCTCCTCCCGTACCGCCGCGAGCACCGACTGGTCGGCGGCGACGGCCACCGTCCGCCCGGAGCGCCGGAGTTCGACCTCGAAGGGGGTGCCGTCGGCGGGGGCGAGCGCCGAGAAGCGCTCCAGGCGCGGGGCCCGGCCCTCCGGCATCGCGGCGGTGACGGCGTCCATCAGCCCGTCCGGCCCGCAGCAGTAGACCTGCGCCTCGGCCGGCACCTGCGCCAGGAAGGACAGGTCCGGACGGCCGTCCTCGTCCTCCGCGACGACGGTCACCCGGTCCCCGCCGAGCCGCAGCAGGTCGGACAGGTACGGCATCGAGGCGCGGGACCGTCCGCAGTAGACCAGCCGCCAGTCCGCGCCCGCCGCCTCGGCGGCCCGCACCATCGGCAGGACCGGGGTGATCCCGATGCCGCCGGCGACGAAGACGTACGCGGGGGAGGAGACCAGCGGGAAGCGGTTGCGCGGGCCCCGGACCTCGATCTCGACGCCCTCGTGGAGCTGTTCGTGCACCTCGCGGGAGCCGCCCCGGCCGCCCTGCTCCTCCTCGATGAGCCGGGTCGCGATCCGGTAGACGTCCGGCTGCGCCGGGTCGCCGCAGAGCGAGTACTGCCGGACCTGCCCCGAGGGGAGGACGAGGTCGAGGTGGGCGCCCGGCTCCCAGGACGGCAGCCGCTCGCCCTCCAGGCGCAGTTCGACGACGCCCTCGGCGGGGACGGCCCGGCCGGTGACGAGCACCCGGCGCGGGACGGTCGCCCCGCGTCCGTACCCGGAGACGGGCGTCTCCAGCGACGGCAACGGCCAGAGCGGGGCGCTCGTCATGCGGGAGCGGACCGCCCGGCGGACGAGGAGCACGGCGCCGGCGGCCAGCGCGACGGTGGTGAACCGGGGCATCAGCGGCCTCCGTTGGCGCCGGGGGAGGAGGCGAGGTAGGCCACGGCCTGCGCGGTGTCGCCCTCCTGGGAGGGGTGGTAGGAGCGGCTCAGATAGCGGGGTATCGAGCGCAGCATCGCCGGCGTGGACGGCAGCACGCCCTCGCGGCCCCTGCGGTAGAAGTCCGCCCAGGACGCCTTGGGGTCGAGCAGGCTGGGGTCGTTCTCCAGGAAGAAGCGGACCCCGCGCTGCCAGAGGAAGACCAGCGCGGAGAAGGCGAGCGCCCAGGTGCGGGCGCGCCGCCGGTAGCCGCCGTCGAGGTGCATGAACAGCTCGAAGGCCACGGCCCGGTGCTCGACCTCCTCGGCGCCGTGCCAGCGCAGCAGGTCCATCATCATCGGGTCGGCGCCGCGCCGGTCCAGCTCCTCGGCGTTGAGCACCCAGTCGCCGAGGAAGGCGGTGTAGTGCTCGATCGCGGCGATCAGCGCGACCCGCTCCATCAGCCACCAGCGCCGGGCCCGGCCCGGCGGCAGCGTCCGGTCGCCGAGCAGCTTCTCGAAGAACCAGTCGACCTGCGCGGTGTACGGGGTCGGGTCGAGCCCCTGCTTCCGCAGGTGCGGCAGGACGTCGTCGTGCGCCTGCGAGTGCACGGCCTCCTGGCCGATGAAGCCGATGACGTCCTCGCGCAGCCGGTCGTCGGTGACGTACGGCAGCGCCTGCTGGTAGACGTGCACGAACCACCGCTCACCGGCCGGGAGCAGCAGGTGCAGCACGTTGATCGTGTGCGTGGTGAAGGGGTCGCCGGGGACCCAGTGGAGCGGGGTCTCCTGCCAGTCGAAGGCGACCTTGCGGGCCTTGAGCTCGACGTGTTCGGACGCCACCGGTGCAGGCTGCGTATTAGACATGCCGTCAATGTACTGAGGAGTAAGCACGCGCGACAGAGCCGTGCACGGGCTTTTTCGGCCCGCCACCCGCCGCTCAGGCGCGGCGGCGACCCCTCACCGCAGCGCCGGCATCCGGCGCCCGTCCTCCAGCGTCGCGGACAGGTCCGCGCGGGCGCCCGCCGCCGCCTTCGCCGCCAGGACCGGGCCCTCGGCGCGGGCCGTGACCCCGCCCCTCACCTCGACCGAGGCCACGTCCGGGCCGCCCGCCGCCAGCACGTACCAGCCGCCGCCCGGCGCCTGCCACAGCGCCCCGGCCAGCACCCGCGGCTCCCGCGCCCCGCACGCCGGGGCGTCCTGCGCGCGGGAGGCGAGCGCCGCCGGCGCCTTCCGGTCCGGCGGCAGGAACTGCGCGAGGACCCGGCTGCCGGTGCCCCGCCAGGTCTCCGCCCGGGTGCACACCCAGGTCGCCCGCCCCGCGCCCTCCGGCAGGGTCTGCCGTGCGAACCGCCACGCCTGCACCGACCGCACGCCCTGCCCGACCACCGTCGTCAGCTGGCACGCCGTCCGCGCCCAGGCCGCCCGCGCATCCCGGCCGGTGGCGTCCACGGGCGCGTCGGGAGCGCCCCACAGCAGCCGGGCGGGCAGCAGCTCGCCGAGGTCGCCGAGGAGCCGTCCGCCGGAATCGTCCGTCAGCTCCAGGGTGTTCCACCGCGCGCACTCCTTCGCGAGCGCGGGGCTGGGCACGGCGTCGGTCACCCCGCGCGCGTCCCGGCCGAGCCGCCACGGCTCCTTGCCGGGCATCAGCAGGTCCCGCACGGACGCGCCGGTCACCCAGGGCGCGGTCAGATAGCGCACGTTCCCGGCCGCCCGCGTCACCACGACGGCGGTCGCGCCGGGGCCCTCCGCGGCGTCGGCCCGCGCGAAGTCGAGCCCGGCGCCCGCGCCGCCCTCGACCGGCTCGGCGTACCGCACGATCCGCAGCCCGTCGTGGAACAGCACCACCCGGGCCGCGTCCACCCGCCCCGCGAAGAGGAGCTGCGGCGGCCCCATCGGCGGCCCGACCGGAGTCCCCGGCGTCGCCGACGACTCCACCGCCCCGCCGGGCCGCGCCCACACCGCGAGCGCGCGCCGCAACAGGTCCGCGTCCCCGGCGAGTTCGCCGCGCGCGGGCCACACCGAGAAGTCCCGGCGTACGGCCCCGGGCCAGACGGCCGGCGAGACCCGCTTGACCTTCGCCGGATCGAGCGCGGCCTCGGCGGCGGGGTTACGGGCGTAACTGGGCGCAGCAGCACCGTTTCTGCCCCACCCGTCGCCGGGCAGCCCGAGCAGCGCCCCGCACACCAGCAGCGCGACCGCCCCCACGAGCGCGGCCCGCCCGTGCTGCCGCCGCCGCAGCAGATCCCCGGGCCGCGCCTGCAGGGTGCAGGGGTCGAACTCCGCCGACTCCAGCAGCGAGGCCCCACTGAGCCGAGGCCCGGCAGAGCCACCGCTGCCGCCGCTCGCGCTGCGGCCGGGCCCGGCCTGCTCGGCGACCCGCTCGGGCCGCTCGCCGGGGCGGGCCCCCGGCTCGCCCCCAGGCTCGCCCACCGGCTCGCTCCCCGGCTCCTCCTCCAGGGCGGCCAGCTCGGCGAGGGCCGACTCCGGGTCCTCGGCCCCCACCGAGGCGAGGACCCGGAGGACCTCGGCGTCCCCCTGGCGCTCCAGACCGCGCAGCACGTACGCGGCGCGGGCGGGCGCGGAGAGCCGGGACAGCAGCTGGTCCAGGGCCAGTTCGTCGGCCCCGCCGGCCCGCGGGAACAGCCGCAGCCCCCACACCTGCGGCAGCAGCGGCGGCAACTGGGCCCGGCGCGGCAGGGCCGCCCGCCGCAACGGCAGCCCGGCCACCAGCGCCTGCCGCAGCACCTCGCCGCGCACATACGCGTACCCGGGATCCACCGCGTCCTCCGGCCGCCGGGCCCCGGGCACGGCCGGCCCCGGAACCCGCCGCCGAGGCAGCGCCCGCTGGACCAGCGCGTGCGCGGTCAGCACCCGCCGGTTACGCCCCAGCGTCGGCGGCAGGACCAGATAGGCGATGCGTACGAGACGCGGATAGCGCTCGACGAGGGCGGCCTCGGCCTGCTCGACGTCGACGGGCCCCACGGGTGACGGAACGAGATCCTGGGTGCTCACGTTCAGCAGAACGAGCGATTCTTCCGATGGTCACCCCGGCGGTCCCGTCCCAGCGGCGGGACCTCACGCCGCGTACACCGTCAGGCGTTCCCGGAGCAGCGCGGTGAGCTCGTCGGGGACGCCCAGGCCGTCGCGTACGTAGGCGTCCAGGGAGCCGTGGTGGGTCGCCACCTCCTCGAACGCCGCGTCCAGGTACTCGGGCCGGACCCCGATCATCGCGAGGACCAGCTCGGGGTCGCCGCCCTGGGTGACGAAGCCCTCGATCAGCGGGGCGAACGCCTGCCGCACCGCCGGGTTGACCGCCAGGTACTCCTCCCGGACGGTCGCCTCGTCCGCGCCGAGCAGACCGAGCACCACCGTCGCCGCCCAGCCCGTGCGGTCCTTGCCCGCCGTGCAGTGGAAGAGCAGCGGGCCCGCGCCGGGCGTGGCGAGCTCGGTGAGCAGGGTCCGGTAGGAGGCGCGGGCCGAGTCGCTGGTCACGAAGGCGCGGTAGGTGCCCCGCATCGCCGAGACGATCCGCCCGCCGCCGAGGTGCCGCTCCGCGAGCGCCGGATCGCCGAGCAGGGTCTTGAGCCGGGCGGCCGGCGGCAGCCCGCTCGCCGCCAGCTGGTCCGCGAGCACGTCGGCGACGACCGCCCGCGCCCCGTCCGGCAGCCGGTCCGGCCGGTCGGCCCGCTCGGCCTCGGTCCGCAGGTCGACGACGGTACGGATCTTGAGCTCGGTCACGGCATCCTCGTCCGGCTCCAGCCGGTCGAGCTGCGCCGACCGCAGCACGAGCCCGGACCGTACGGAACGTCCGTCGCCCAGCGGGAGACCGCCGAGGTCCCGCAGATTGGCGACCGAGGTGGCGGGTATCGCGGCCATGGGGTCGGGCTCCTCCCGTCGCGCGGCTCTCCTCCGACCGTAAGCGGCCCGGCCCGACTCGGCACCACCAGCCCGTCCGCCCCGGCCGGCGGCGCCGAAAGAAGTCCGGTCCGTACCATCGGCAGGCGGTCTGCCCGGCCCCGAGGGCGGGTGACACCATGTCCCCGATGACGCACACCCGGTCGCCGCTGCGCGCCCTGAGAGCCGCCCTGTTCGCGGTCGTGTGCGTCGTACTGGCAGCGGTGGGGCATTCGTCCCTGTCTGCGCACTCCCTCGACCCGCTCACCCTCCTCACCGCCCTGGCCGCGACGGCCGCCGTCGCCTGGTGCGCGGCCGGCCGCCGCCGCGGCCCCGTCGCCTGCGCGGCCGCCACCCTCGCCGCCCAGGGCGCCCTGCACGCCGCCTTCTCCCTGACCGGCGCCCACGCCCCGGCCACCACCCCCGCGGCGCACACGGGTCACGCGGCCCACCTGGCACACCAGACCCCCAGCGCCGCCGCCCCCGACGGCCTCGCCGCCCTCGCCGACGGCGGCCCCGGCATGCTCGCCGTCCACCTCCTCGCCGCGCTGGTCTGCGGGCTGTGGCTGGCCCGCGGCGAGGCCGCGTTCTTCGCGCTCGCGGAGGCGGCGCTCACCCCGCTCCGGCACCTCCTCGCCGTCCCGCTCGGCCCCTCCGCCGTCCCCGCCGACCCGCGCCGCCCGGTCCGGCGGCCCCGCCGGAACGCCCGGCGCCCGCACGTCGTCGTCCTCGCGCACGTCCTCTCCCGGCGCGGCCCGCCCCGGCCGTCCGTCCCCCGCGCCATGGTCCTCGGTCCGCTCGTCTGAACGCCGGGGGCCGCTTCCCCCTGCCCGACGGCAGACCCCTCACGAGACTCCGAGGACAGTCATGACCATCGACGATCCCGCACGCCCCGACAGCACCGAGGCACCCCCGCACACCCCCACGTCCCCCTCGGCCACCGCCCCGCGCCGCCCCGGCGCCTGGCGCGCCCTGCGCCCGCTCCTCCTCCGCCTCCACTTCACCGCCGGCCTCCTCACCGCCCCCTTCCTCCTCGTCGCCGCGCTCAGCGGACTGCTCTACGCGCTGTCCTTCCAGGCCGAGAAGGTGGTGTACGCGCACGAGCTGGAGGTCCCGGTCGGGGACGCCGTCCTCCCGCTGGAGCGCCAGGTCGGCATCGCCCGCGAGGCGAACCCGGACGGCACCGTCACCGCCGTCTGGCCCGCCGCCGAACCGGGCGCGACCACCCGCGTCCTGATGGCCGACCCCGACGCGCCCGAGGGCACCTCGCTCGCCGTCTTCGTCGACCCGTACACCGGCGACGTGCGCGGACAGCTCCCCAGCTACGGCAGCAGCGGCGCCCTGCCGCTGCGCACCTGGATCGACGGGCTCCACCGCGACCTGCACCTCGGCGAACCCGGCCGGATCTACAGCGAACTGGCCGCGAGCTGGCTGTGGGTGCTGGTCCTCGGCGGTCTGGTCCTCTGGTTCGCCCGGCGCCGCACGAAGCGGCGAGCGCTCCTGCTGCCCGAGGGCGGCCCGAAGTCCCGCCGCCGCACCCTCTCCTGGCACGGCTCGGTCGGTCTCTGGGCGGCGCTCGGCCTGCTGCTGCTCTCCGCGACCGGACTGACCTGGTCGCGGTACGCCGGAGAGAACATCGGCACCCTGCAGGACGCCCTGGGCGGCGCGACCCCGACCCTCTCGGCCGGCGCCGCCCCCGGCGCGGGCTCCGAGCACGCGGGCCACGGCCCCGGCCACCAGCCGGGGGCCGACGCCGCCCCGGCGACCGCCGACATCGGTGTCGACCGGGCGGTGGCGGCCGCCCGCGCCGCCGGTCTCGACAGCGCCTCGATAGCCGTCACGCTGCCCGCCGAGGGCAGCGGCTACGTCGTGAAGGAGACCGACAAGCAGTTCCCGGTCGAGCTGGACTCGGTCGCCCTGGACCCGGCCGACGGCACCGTCCTCGACCGGCTCCGCTTCTCCGACTACCCGCTCCTCGCCCAGCTGACCCGGATCGGCATCGACGCCCACACCGGTGTCTTCCTGGGCCTGTTCAACCAGCTGGCGCTCGCCGCCCTCGCCCTCGCGCTGGCCCTGATGATCCTCTGGGGCTACCGCATGTGGTGGCTGCGCCGCCCGCGCCGGCCGGTGGGCCGGGGCGCCTGGCGGAAGGTGCCGGTGACCCTGCTGCTGCCGCTCGCGGCGGCGACCGCCCTCGTCGGCTGGTTCGTCCCGCTGCTCGGCCTCAGCCTGCTGGCGCTGCTCGCCGCCGAACTCGTCCTCGCCCTGGCGGCCAGGGCGAGGACGAAGCGGGAGACCCCGGCCCCCTAGGGCAGGTACTTGTAGCCGACCCGCCGCACGGTCTGGATCGTGCGGCGGTGCTCGGCGCCCAGCTTCCGCCGCAGCCGCGCCACATGGACGTCGACGGTGCGGCCGTCGCCCACGTGCCCGTACCCCCACACCGTCTGCACCAGCTGGTCGCGGGTGTGCACCCGGTGCGGGTGGGCGACGAGATGGGCGAGCAGCTCGAACTCCAGATACGTCAGGTCGAGCGCCCGCCCGTCGACGGTGGCGATCCGCCGCTCGCCGTCGATGGAGACCGGCCCCTCGGCGACGGCCCCGGGTTCGGGATCGGGCTGCCGGTCGGCCGGCAGCAGCACCAGGTAGCCGACCATCGGCGGCCGGCCCGGCAGCACGGGCAGGGTGTGCGGCGGCGCCGGCAGCAGCGTGGCGCCCGGCGGCAGGAAGCCCGCGACCCGGGCCATCCCGGCGGCCTCGTCGGGCGCGACGGCGCGCAGACGGGGACGGGAGGCGGCAAGCGGGGCGGCGGCGGTCTGGGTGTGCACCATGGGAGTCTCGGCTCTCTCGCGCGAAGAAACGGACGGACAGGCGTCGTACGTCACTGCGCGTCGGCCGAAGGCCGGACCGGACACGTCTCCGGTCGGGGCTTTAGAGGGCCGACGCGTTCCTCACGCGCCGACAGCACCGGTCGAAGTCGTGGTGCTGCCGGGAAGGCCAGAACGGCTCGAGGTCGAGAAGACCCCGCGCGCTGTGGTTCTGGATGGCGGCCATATCCCTATTAAACCAGCAGGGAACGGTGGAGCGAAGAGGCGTCCACGGAGCGGATGACGCCGTCCGCCCGGGCACGCGAACGTGCCCGCCGGGCGAACCGGCGGGCACGTTCGGGGAACTGGCGGCGGATCAGACCTGGCCGGCCTTGGCGAGCGCCTCGCAGCAGGTGTCCACCAGGAGGCGGGTCACCACGTACGGGTCGACGTTCGCGTTCGGGCGGCGGTCCTCGATGTAGCCCTTCTGGTCCTGCTCGACCTGCCACGGGATGCGGACCGAGGCGCCGCGGTCGGAGACGCCGTAGGAGTACTTGTCCCACGGGGCGGTCTCGTGCAGACCGGTCAGGCGGTCGTCGATGCCGGCGCCGTAGTTCTTGACGTGGTCGAGCGGCTTCGAGCCCTCGCCCAGCGACTCGCAGGCGGTGATGATCGCGTCGTAGCCCTCGCGCATCGCCTTCGTGGAGAAGTTGGTGTGCGCGCCGGCGCCGTTCCAGTCGCCCTTCACCGGCTTCGGGTCGAGCGTCGCGGAGACGTTGAAGTCCTCGGCCGTGCGGTAGAGCAGCCAGCGGGCGACCCACAGCTGGTCGGAGACCTCCAGCGGAGCCAGCGGGCCGACCTGGAACTCCCACTGGCCGGGCATGACCTCGGCGTTGATGCCGGAGATGCCCAGACCCGCCTTGAGGCAGTTCTCCAGGTGCGCCTCGACGATCGGACGGCCGTGGATCTCGTCCACGCCGACGCCGCAGTAGTAGCCGCCCTGCGGGGCCGGGAAGCCGTTGACCGGGAAGCCGAGCGGGCGGGTGCCCTCGAAGAAGGTGTACTCCTGCTCGATGCCGAAGATCGGCTCCTGGGAGGCGTACTTCGCGGCGACCTCGGCCAGCGCGGCACGGGTGTTGGAGGAGTGCGGCGTCATGTCCGTGTTGAGGACCTCGCACAGCACCAGGATGTCGTTGCCGCCGCGGATCGGGTCCGGGCAGGAGAAGACCGGCTTGAGCACGCGGTCCGAGGCGTGGCCCTCGGCCTGGTTGGTGCTGGAACCGTCGAAGCCCCAGATCGGCAGCTCCGCCAGCGGCAGACCCTCGCCCGCGATGATCTTCGTCTTGGAGCGAAGCTTCGCGGTCGGCTCGGTGCCGTCGATCCAGATGTACTCAGCCTTGAAGGTCACGGGGTCATCCTTAGGGCGTGGCGTGCTGCTGCGGGGGTCCGCGGCGGCTCGCGGCGCTGCGAGAAGCTGCGGTGGCGGCGCCGAACGCCCGGCCGGGGACCCGGCCTGCCGTCTGGTGCGCCTTTCGTGTGACCGCAGCTTCGCAACACGGGATTTCCCTTCGGTTGCCCGTTTGTGAACCCCGTGTTACTCAGCCTTCCTGCGCATTCCGGGCCGCCTGTGCGAGCCCGTGCGCGTCGAGCAGCGCGCCGAAGCCGGCCGACCGGATCCGCCGGACCAGCTCGTCCCGCGCGATCCCCAGGGCCTCCGCCGTCCGCCCCGGGTGCCAGTCGCAGGACGCCAGCCGGCGCAGCAGGTAACCCCGCCTGACCTGCGCCTCCGAGAGCCGGAAGGTCTTCAGATAGGCCGTCCGCCCCCGGTGGTCGGTGATCAGCTCGCCGATGTGCTGCTCCCGCCCGTCCCGCGCGAACGGCGGCAGGAACCGGTACAGCGCGAACGACCCCATCCGGTACACCCGGTCGAAGGCGTACGGCGTCTCCAGGAGGTCCCGCGCCATCAGCCCGTCGTGCGCGACCGCCCAGCGCCGCTCCTGCTCCCGGGCCGCCGCCCGCAGGTCCGCCAGGTCCCGGATGCCGCCTGCGCCGTCCCGGATCCGGGCGGTGAACTCGGGCACCGGGCCCCCGTAGTACGCGTACTGGTGCACCAGCTCGCCGTACAGGTCCTCCACCAGCGTCGGGTGCAGCAGCCGGTAGTCCTCCGGGTGCGGGACGACGAACGCCGCGGCCAGCGCGTCCGCCGTGTACACGAGCACCCCGCACTGCCCCGGGTGCAGCTCGAACACCCGCAGCGCCTCCGCGAGCCCCGGCACCTCCCACCCGGCGTACGCCGCCTCCGCGCGCGGCGAGAGACCCCGCCGCAGCGCGGCCCGCGACCACTCCTCCCACAGCACCGTCGGCCCGCCGAAGTGCAGTGACAGGTACCCCTCCAGGGCGAGGTGGAGCGGCAGGAACCGCAGCCGCCGCTCGCCGCGCACCCGCCGGGCGAGCCGACGGTGCGGGGCCCGCACGGGCACGGTGGCCGGCGGCCCGTCCCCGAGCCGCGTCCCGTACGCCGCCTCCTCGCGTCCCGCCCCCGACCAGTCCGCGACGAAGCCGTGCGGCACGTACGACGTGTAGACCGTGCCGTCGCCGACGTCCACGCGTCCGTCCGCCGCGTCGTACACCTCCCGGCCCAGCCGCAGCCCCGCCACCGGCTCGGCCCGCACCAGCGGCACCAGCCGCACCCCGCCCCACACCTGCGCGGGCCGGGTGTCGAGCCCGGTCAGATCGATCCGCGTCACGCCGTCCGCCCCTTCCCGTGCGCCGCGAGGAAGTCCGCCACCCGCCGGTCCAGATAGGCGCGCAGCTCGGTCAGCCCGGTCCGCCCCTCCGCGAACCCGGCGATCTCCACCAGCGCCGGCAGGTCCTCCGCGTCCCGGATCCCGACCGCGGGCACCGACGGACCCAGCCGGCGCACGTCGAACACCCCCGCGTCGTATACGGGGTTCACATGGACCGCCGCCGTCCGCCGCCCCGGATCGAGCCGCGACCGCCAGACCCGCAGCACCTCGCCCGCGAGACCCGGCGGCGCGTTGTCCCAGCCGTCCGAGACGATCACCAGCCGGTCCGGCCCGCCGTCGAGCGCGTCCAGGATCCGCAGGCCGAGCGGGGTGGGCCCGTACGGCCGGACGAGCAGCGGATCCGTACCCCCCGACGTCCACAGACCGGTGTACGCCCCCGGCGCCGCCAGCGCCTCCAGGAGGAAGTGGCAGCCGAGCGCCACGGCCAGCGGCCTGCGCCGCTTCACCGCCGAACCCGACGAGGAGAAGCTGTCGTCGAGCACGGCCGCGACCCGCCCCCAGCCGCCCGCGTACGGCCCCGCCGCCCGCCGAGCCGCCGCCCGCAGCGCCCCGATCAGCTCGTCCCGCCGGGCCGCCCGCTCCGCGAACGGCAGCGCCAGCACGTGGAGCGCCAGCCGGGTCAGCGGCATCACGGTCAGATCCGCGGAGGCCCCGGCGGCCCGGTCGGTCCGCAGCCGCTCCAGCCGTGTCATCCGCGGCGCGATCCGCTCCAGGAACACCTCCCGGTCCACCCCGTGGCGCACCGCGAAGCCCTCCGCGACCGTGAACGGCAGCTCGTACAGCGCGTCCTCGGCGTGGTGCGCCCGCCGGTACGCCTCCAGGGTCCGGTTCCCGTACCGCGCCCGGCGCCCCGGCGCGAAGAGGAAGTCGCCGGTCTCGGCGTCGGCGGCCGGCACGTGCGCGTGCCTGAGGGCGGCCTTCACCCCGGGCCGGTACTTCACCGCGTCGAGCGCCGGATCCGGGCGCGCGGCCAGCCACTCCCGCACGATCGCGCGCGTGCGCCGGTTGTTCACCCCGGCCTCCCGCAGCGTCCGGAACAGCCGGTAGACCCGCTGCGGCGCCATCCGCGCCAGCCGGGCCGCGACCAGCCGCCCCTCCCCGTCCCCGGCCTCGCCGGGCGTCCGCAGCAGCTGCTCGACGACGAGGGCGGCGTTGTGGTCGTTGATGTCGAGCGCCAGACAGGAGGCGTACAGCGGGCGGTAGTTGACCCGCACGTACTCGTGGAGGAAGGCCAGCGACAGCCGCTGCTCGGCGGCGGACGACCGGAACTCCCGCTGTCCGGTCGCGGTCACGGCCGCGTTGACGAACAGCAGCACGTCCTCCGCGGCGACGAGCTCGGACACGGCGACCCCCTGTCTTCCGCGTGTCGGGGTGCCGGCCGGGGAGAGGGAGCACGAACAGCGAAGACGTTGCTTGACATGGCAGGTTCCGGAAGTCGTACCGAAGTCCCGCGGCCGGCACGGACGCACGCTAACCGGGCCCGGGGGAACGGCGCCAGCCGATATCGGGTGGGAGCGGGTCGCCCCCGCCGGGCAGACTGGGCCCATGGCGACCCTCTCCGCACACCAGCGCCCCCGCATCGGACTCGTCGGCACCGGCCCCTGGGCCGCCCGCACCCACGCGCCGGCGCTCGCCGCGCACGACGGGATCGAGTTCGCCGGGGTGTGGGGCCGGCGCCCGGAGGCGGCCGCCGAGCTCGCCGCGGCCTCCGGCACGCGCGCGTACGAGGACCTGGACGTCCTCCTCGCCGAGTGCGACGCCGTCGCGGTGGCGCTCCCGCCGGACGTCCAGGCCACCGTCGCCGCCCGCGCGGCCCGGGCCGGCTGCCACCTGCTCCTCGACAAGCCGCTGGCGACCACGGTCGCCGCGGCCCGCGAGGTCGCGGAGGCGGCCGACAAGGCGGGCGTGGCCTCGGTCGTCTTCTGCACCCTCCGCTTCGCCCCGGAGACCGCCCGCTGGATCGAGGAACAGCGCACGGCGGGCGGCTGGTACCTCGCCGAGGCCCGCTGGCTCGGCTCGCTCTACGCCCCCGGCTCCGAGAGCCCGTACGCCGCGTCCCCGTGGCGCCGCGACAAGGGCGGCCTCTGGGACGTCGGCCCGCACGTCCTCTCCGTCCTCCTCCCGGTCCTCGGCGACGTGACGTCCCTGACCGCGGCGAGGGGCCCGGAGGACACCCACCACCTGGTCCTCCGCCACACCTCGGGCGCGAGCAGCACCGCGACCCTGACCCTGAGCGCCCCGCCGGCGGCGGCGGGCGCGTCGATCACCCTGCACGGCGCGGCGGGCCGCGCGGACCTCCCGGGCTGGAACGGCGCGGTGGAGGCGTACGGCCACGCCGTCGACGCCCTCCTGACGGCGGCCCGCACCGGCACCCCCCACCCCTGCGACGCCCGCTTCGCCCTCCGCCTGACCGAACTCCTCACCGAGGCGGAAGCCCGTGCGGCGGCCTCCTGACCGGGCCGGCTAGCCGCGCCCGAGCGCGTCCCGTACGGCCTCCTCCGAGCGGGCGACGACGGCCGTGCCGTCGTCGGCGGTGATGATCGGCCGCTGGATGAGCTTCGGGTGCGCCGACAGTGCCTCGATCCACCGCTCCCGGTCCGCCGGCTCCCGCCCCCACTCCTTCAGGCCGAGCTCCTTGGCGACGGCCTCCCCGGTCCGCGTGATGTCCCACGGCTCCAGCCCCAGCCGGCCGAGCACGGCCCGGATCTCCTCGGCGGAGGGCACGTCCTCCAGGTACTTCCGGACGGTGTACTCGGCGCCCTCCGCGTCGAGCAGGGTGAGGGCGCCGCGGCACTTGGAACAGGCGGGATTGATCCAGATCTCCATCCCCCCAAGCTACCGCCAAACCCCGTCCGACCAGGCCCGATTGTCAGTGGCGGCACTTAAAATAGAGGCAGAAGGCAGGGGCCCCGGGGAGGGCCTCCGCCACCGTTCGCCAGGAGGTAGCCCATGGCAACAGCCGTGATCCGCAGGCCGTCCATCGAACCCTTCACGCCGCTCCTGAAGAAGCCCCTCCCGGCCGGCCGCCCGCGCGAGTGGTACATCACCCACAACCGCCGCCTGAAGGCGATGCGCCTCGCGATCGCCCTGCTCGACGCCGGCGTCTACATCCCGTCCAAGGCGACCAACGCCACCATCCGCACCACGGCCCACCGCATAGGCATCCACCCGCCCTCGGACACCACCTGCCGCCTGGTCCGCACCTTCATCCGCCAGAACCACTGACGCGGACGCCACACGGCGAGGGCCGCCGTCCCCGGGGATTCCGGGGGCGGCGGCCCTCAGCGGTGCGTCTGGTGCGCCTCGCGGCCTAGAGGTCGTAGTAGAGCTCGAACTCGTGCGGGTGCGGGCGGAGCTGGATCGGCGCGATCTCGTGGGTGCGCTTGTAGTCGATCCAGGTCTCGATCAGGTCGGAGGTGAAGACGCCGCCGGCCTGGAGGTACTCGTTGTCCTCCTCCAGGGCCTTGAGCACGGCCTCCAGGTTGGTCGGGACCTGCGGGACGCTCGCGTGCTCCTCGGGGGCGAGCTCGTACAGGTCCTTGTCGATCGGCTCCATGGGCTCGATCTTGTTCTTGACGCCGTCGAGGCCCGCGAGGAGGAGGGCGGAGAAGGCGAGGTACGGGTTCGAGGACGGGTCCGGCGCGCGGAACTCGACGCGCTTGGCCTTCGGGTTCGAGCCCGTGATCGGGATGCGCATGGCGGCGGAGCGGTTGCGCTGCGAGTAGACCAGGTTGACCGGCGCCTCGAAGCCCGGGACCAGGCGGTGGTAGGAGTTCACCGTCGGGTTGGTGAAGGCGAGCAGCGACGGGGCGTGCTTGAGGATGCCGCCGATGTAGTAGCGCGCGGTGTCCGACAGGCCCGCGTAGCCGGCCTCGTCGTAGAACAGCGGGTCGCCGTTGGACCACAGCGACTGGTGGACGTGCATGCCCGAGCCGTTGTCGCCGAAGATCGGCTTCGGCATGAAGGTCGCGGACTTGCCGTTCCGCCAGGCGACGTTCTTGATGATGTACTTGAACAGCATCAGGTCGTCGGCCGCGGCGAGCAGCGTGTTGAACTTGTAGTTGATCTCGGCCTGGCCGGCGGTGCCCACCTCGTGGTGCTGGCGCTCGACCTGCAGGCCGACCTTCTCCAGCTCCAGGGACATCTCGGCGCGCAGGTCGGCGAAGTGGTCGACCGGCGGGGCCGGGAAGTAGCCGCCCTTGTAGCGGACCTTGTAACCGCGGTTGTTCTCCTCCGCACCGGTGTTCCAGGCGCCGGCCTCGGAGTCGATGTGGTAGAAGCCCTGGTTCGCGGAGGTCTCGAAGCGGACCGAGTCGAAGACGTAGAACTCGGCCTCGGGGCCGAAGTACGCGGTGTCGGCGATGCCGGTGGAGGCCAGGTACGCCTCCGCCTTCTTCGCGATGTTCCGCGGGTCACGGCTGTACTGCTCGCCCGTGATCGGGTCGTGGATGAAGAAGTTGATGTTGAGCGTCTTGTCGCGGCGGAACGGGTCCAGGCGGGCCGTCGAGAGGTCCGCGCGCAGCGCCATGTCGGACTCGTGGATGGCCTGGAAGCCGCGGATCGAGGAGCCGTCGAAGGCCAGCTCCTCGGACGGGTCGAAGGCCGTCGCCGGGATCGAGAAGTGCTGCATCACGCCGGGAAGGTCGCAGAAGCGGACGTCGACCATCTTGACGTCCTCGTCCTTGATGAACTTCGCGACCTCTTCGGCGTTCTGGAACCCGTGCTTGGACATCCAACTCCTCCTACTCCCGGCCCGGGGAGGGGCGGGGTTGCAGCTCGGTGATGCACCAGTGCGGTGGCGCACGCTCGGACCCGACCCTAGGCAGTCGGGATTTCTCAAGCATGACCCATTTGTTTCGTGGAAGTTAACCGGAGCGGGTGGCGTCCCTCCGTGTCGCGCCCCATCCGCACCCGGACGGAAGTGATCGAAAACGGGCGCAGTACGGTGGTCGGGTGGACAACAGGCAAGCACTCGGATCGTGGCTCTCCGGCCCCCGTGCCGCGGCGGAGCAAGCAGGCGTGGACTTCGGCTACCGGGGGCAGCAGCTGGGCCTCCCCGAGGAGGGACCCGGCTCCATCGCCCGTCCCGGGGCCAGGCTGGGCGCGCTCGCCGTGGACTGGGGCCTGTGCCTGCTGATCGCATACGGTCTCATCACCGACGGCTATGGACAGGCGACCAGCAACTGGGCCCTGCTCATCCTCTTCGCCCTGAACGCCCTCACCGTCGGCACGGTCGGCGCCACCCCCGGCAAGCTCCTCTTCCGGCTGCGGGTCGTCTCGGTCCACGGCGGCCGGCTCTCGCTGCCCCGTGCCGTGCTCCGCGCGGCCCTCACCTGCCTGGCGATCCCCGCCCTCGTCTGGGACCGGGACGGCCGCGGCCTCCACGACCGCTTCTCCGGCGCCGTCCAGGTGCGGGTCTGACGCTCGGCAAAAGGCGGTGCCCCGGACCTGCGAGAGGTCCGGGGCACCGCCTTTTCCGGTCTCGGTGCGCGTCGGCGCGTCAGCGCATCTTTCCGCCGCGCGGCATCTTCATGCCCTTGGGCATGGGGCCCTTCGGCAGCGGCATGTTGCTCATGAGGTCGCCCATCGCCCGCAGCCGGTCGTTGGCGGCCGTCACCTGGGGACCGCTGAGCAGCCGGGGCAGCTTCAGCATCTTGGTGCGGACCTTCTTGAGCGGGACCTGGCCCTGCTCCTCGTCGTTGCCGACGACGATGTCCGTCACCGGCACGTCGACCAGGATGCGGGCCATCTTCTTCTTCTCGGCCGCGAGGAGGGGCTTCAGCCGGTTCGGGTTGCCCTCGCCGACCAGGACGATGCCCTGGCGGCCGACCGCCCGGTGCACCACGTCCTGGCTGCGGTTCATCGCGACCGCGGGGGTCACGGTCCAGCCGCGCCCGATGTTCTGCAGCACCGCCGCGGCGGCGCCCGGCTGTCCCTCCATCTGCCCGAAGGCCGCCCGCTCGGCGCGCCGCCCGAAGACGATCGCCATCGCCAGCAGCGCCAGGACGAAGCCCAGGATGCCCAGGTAGACCGGGTGTCCGATCAGGAAGCCGATACCGAGGAGGACACCGAGTACGACGATGCCCACGCCGGCCACGACGAGCCCGACCTTGGGGTCGGCCTTCCGGGTCATCTTGTACGTGAGGGCGATCTGCTTCAGTCGCCCGGGGTTCGCGGCGTCAGCGCCGCCCGTGTTTGCCTTCCTCGCCATGCCTTGAAGTCTACGTGGCCCGCGACGTCCGGCCAGACGCGGCCTCCAGGACGTGCTGGGCCTCGATGCGGTCCTTGGCGCGGCGGCGGTCCTCCAGGACGGAGGTCCAGGCGTTGCGCCGGGCGGTGCGCTGTCCGGCGCCCAGGAGCAGCGACTCGACGGCGCGCAGGGCGCCGGTGACGGACGGGAGGGCACTGACGCGGACGTGCGTCGACGCGGCCGGCATGAGGGGTCCTCTCTCGGGGGCGGGTGAGACGAGGTGGGGGAGCGAGCTGATGGTGGCGGTGCGTGGAACCATGCTCACAGAACGGTGTTACCAGGGCATGACCCGACGGTCAAACCCTGATGAAACGCTGTCGCGAGCCGCCCGGACGGCGGAGCGGCCCGTACCGCCCCGCTGAACTGCGGGGCCGTACGGGCCGCTCTCCCCGGCCGGCTACCGGCGGGTAATCACGTGTGCGGCGACTCACACCGCCTGCACGGCCTCCACGTTCGCGCCCCGCTTCTCGATCGCCTGCTGGTACAGGCGCCCGGCCCGGTACGAGGAACGGACCAGCGGGCCCGACATCACGCCGGAGAAGCCGATCTGGTCGGCCTCCTCCTTGAGCTCCACGAACTCCTGCGGCTTCACCCAGCGCTCGACGGGGTGGTGCCGGACGGAGGGGCGCAGGTACTGGGTGATGGTGATGAGCTCGCAGCCGGCGTCGTGCAGCTGCCGCAGCGCCTCGCTGACCTCCTCGCGGGTCTCGCCCATGCCGAGGATGAGGTTGGACTTCGTGACCAGACCGTAGTCACGGGCCTGGGTGATGACGTCCAGCGAGCGCTCGTAGCGGAAGCCGGGGCGGATCCGCTTGAAGATCCGCGGGACCGTCTCCACGTTGTGCGCGAAGACCTCGGGGCGGGAGTCGAAGACCTCCTTGAGGAGCTCCGGCACCGCGTTGAAGTCGGGGGCGAGCAGCTCGACCTTGGTGCGGCCGGCGGCGCGCTCCGCGGTCTGCTGGTGGATCTGGCGCACGGTCTCGGCGTACAGCCAGGCGCCGCCGTCCTCCAGGTCGTCGCGGGCGACGCCGGTGATGGTGGCGTAGTTCAGGTCCATCGTGACGACGGACTCGCCCACGCGGCGCGGCTCGTCGCGGTCGAGCGCCTCCGGCTTGCCGGTGTCGATCTGGCAGAAGTCGCAGCGCCGGGTGCACTGGTCACCGCCGATGAGGAAGGTCGCCTCGCGGTCCTCCCAGCACTCGAAGATGTTGGGACAGCCCGCCTCCTGGCAGACCGTGTGCAGGCCCTCGCTCTTCACGAGGCTCTGCATCTTCGTGTACTCCGGACCCATCTTCGCGCGGGTCTTGATCCACTCGGGCTTGCGCTCGATGGGGGTCTGGGCGTTCCGGACCTCCAGGCGCAGCATCTTGCGTCCGTCGGGGGCGACTGCGGACACATCGGCTCCTGTAGCTTCGATTCTTCGGCGCACACCAGGGTACGCCCGTTGCTTCCATGCCTTGCTACGTCTGGCCAACCCGTGGCCAGAGCCCGGCATTCCTCAGGCGGACGCCGTCTCCACCGGCCGCTCGATCTCCCGCGGCCTGAGCTCCGCGTTCTCCAGGACGTCCCGCAGGTGCCGCTCCACCACCGGGAGGACCTCCTCGATGGTGAGGTCGCGGCCCAGCTCGTTGGCGAGCGAGGTGACGCCCGCGTCGCGGATGCCGCACGGGATGATCCGGTCGAACCAGGCGTTGTCCGGGTTCACGTTGAGCGCGAAGCCGTGCATGGTGACGCCCTTGGCGACCCGGATGCCGATGGCGGCGAGCTTCCGGTCCTCGCGGCGCTGGCCGGCGTTGGACGGGGCGTACTCGGGGCCGTTCAGGCGCGGGTCGAACTCCTCGTCCGTCAGCCGCGGGTCGAAGTCCAGCGAGAGCCCGCCGAGCGAGGGCCGCTGCTCCACCGGGTCGCCGAGGACCCAGACGCCGCTGCGGCCCTCGACCCGGGTGGTGGCCACGCCGAACTCGGCGGCGGTGCGGATCAGGGCCTCCTCCAGGCGGCGCACATGGGCGACGACGTCCACCGGGCGGGGCAGCTTGAGGATCGGGTAGCCGACGAGCTGGCCGGGGCCGTGCCAGGTGATCTTGCCGCCGCGGTCCACGTCGACGACCGGGGTCCCGTCGAGCGGGCGCTCGCTCTCCGCCGTGCGGCGGCCGGCCGTGTAGACCGGCGGGTGCTCCAGGAGCAGACAGGTGTCGCCGGTCTCGTCGGCGAACCGCGCGGCGTGCACCTCGCGCTGCTTGTCCCAGGCCACCTGGTACTCGACGGCGTCCTCGCCGAAGCCCAGGCGGACGAATTGCAGCTCACTCACGGCCATGCCTCCTCCTGGTGCCCGCGGCCGGGTTCCGGGGATCGTCCCGGGGCGGGAGCCGGCCCGGCACCCTGCGTCTTACGCGCCCCTGCCACTGTACGGCGACCCCGCGCGAACGTTCGGGGCAGGTGGAGGCGTATCCGGGGAGGGGGGCGGGTCAGCGGCGGATGGCAACGGGGGTTCCGGTTCCTCACACGATCGGATGAATGTGGGGCGAAGCTGGCGGTACGGGCCGTGATGACCGCTACATTCACGCCGTTCCATGAGGGTCGAAACGGGCTGCCACCTGCGCCCGAAGGCAGGAGACCGCACAGCCGATGACGGAACGACCACCGCAGCGCGTCCCGAACCGCCAGCTCGCCGCGCTCATCGCAGAAGCCGGGTTCTCCAACGCGGGGCTCGCCAGAAGGGTGGACCAGCTGGGCCTGGAACACGGGCTCGACCTGCGGTACGACAAGACCTCCGTGACCCGGTGGCTGCGCGGGCAGCAGCCGCGCGGCACCACGCCCGCCCTCATCGCCGAGGTCTTCACCCGCCGCCTCGGCCGCCGGCTCTCCGCCCAGGACCTCGGCCTCGACGCCTGCGCGCCGGTCTACGCCGGCCTGGAGTTCGCCGCCACCCCGGAGGAGGCGGTGGACATCGTCAGCGGGCTCTGGCGCAAGGACTCCGGCAGCCACGCCGAACTCCGCAAGATCGCCTTCACCCCGGCCGGGCTCGTCGTGCCCAGCCGCGACTGGCTGATCGGCCGCGCCGACGACCGGGTCGCCCGCGGCGAGCCCGCCGCCCCCGTGCCGGTGGTCCGCCCCGGCGGGACCGGCGGCGGCCCGGTCCGCGCGATCGGCACCGACCCCCGGGTGCCCCCGCAGAGCCGCTTCTCCGTCCCCCGCCAGCGCGGCACCGAGCGCGGCCCGGGCCAGCGCGTCACCGGCGGCGACGTCGCCGCCCTCCGCTCCGTCGGCGACCTCTTCCGCACCCTCGACCACGCCTACGGCGGCGGCCACGCCCGCCAGGCGCTCGTCCGCTACCTGGAGCACGAGGCCGAGCCCATGCTCCGCGGCACCTACGGCGAGGCCACCGGCAGGCGCCTCTTCGCCGCCGCCGCCGACCTCACCCGGCTCGCCGGCTGGACCTCGTACGACATCGCCGCCCACGGCCTCGCCCAGCGCTACTTCGTGCAGGCGCTGCGCCTCGCCCAGGCCGCCGGCGACCGGGCCTACGGCTCCTACGTGCTCCTCACCATGAGCTGCCAGGCCGTCTACCTCGGCCACGGGCGGGAGGCCGTGCAGCTCGCCCGGGTCGCCCAGCAGGGCGTCGGCTCCGCGGCGCCCCCCGTCGTCCAGGCGATGCTGCACGCCGTCGAGGCCCGCGGCCACGCCGTCCTCTCCGAGGCCCGCGCCTGCAGCGCCTCCCTCGTCCGCGCCGAGCGGGCCCTGGAGGCCGCCCGGCCCGGCGACGAGGTGCCCTCCTGGGCCCGCGCCTTCGACGAGGCCCAGCTCGCCGACGAGCTCGGCCACTGCCACCGCGACCTCCAGCAGTACCGCCCCGCCGCCCAGCACGCCGAACGGGCCCTCCAGCTCCGCGCCCCCGGCTACGCCCGCAGCCGGCTCTTCTGCCGGGTCGTCCTCGCCACCGCCCGGCTCGCCCTCGGCGAGCTGGACCAGGCGTGCGCGCTGGGCGCCGAGGCCGCCCAGCAGGCCGCCGAGATGCGTTCGGCCCGCGCGATCGAGTACGTCCGCGACTTCGAGCGCCGCCTGGAGCCGTACCGGGACGCCCCGCCCGTCCGCACCTACCGCGACCGGGTCGCCGCCCTCGGCTAGCCCCGGCTAGGCGGCCTCCTCCTCCGCCTCCTCCAGGACCGGCGGGCGCAGCCCCAGATCGGCGAGGACGGCGCCGGCGGCGCGGGCCCCGGTGGCCAGCGTGGAGCGCAGGGTGCCCGCCCCGCGGTGGTCGCCGCACACGTACAGGCCCGCGAGCAGCCGCACCGAGCGGCACGGGTCGTGCGCCGGGGGAGTGGCGAGCACCGCGTCCCGGGTGTGGTGCAGGGCCAGCAGCTCCCACTCGTCCGTGGAGGTGCCGTACAGCGCCGCCAGGTGCTTGCGGACCCGCCGCTCGGCGTCGTCCGGCGGCGTCCCGAGGACCGTCGAGGTGATCAGCGGCCGGCCCGCCGGCGCCCGCGTCGGGTCCACCGCGCTCATCACCGCCGTGTGCGCCACCGGCCCGCCCGGGTCCGACTCGAGCAGCAGGGTCGGATCCGTCGTGGGCGCCACCGGCGCCGTGTGGTGCAGCACCGTCACCGGGTGGTACGCGGGCACCCGCAGGCCCGGCAGCAGCGCGGCCGCCGTCCGCGCCCCCGTCGCGAGGACCACCGCCCGGCAGCCGACCGTGCCGTGCTCCGCCGTGCCGACCCGGGCCGCCGACACCTCGGTGACCCGGACCCCGGTCCGTACCGTGCCCGGCGGCAGCAGCGCCGCGAGGCGTGACGGCACGACCGCCGACCCGCCCTCCGGCACCGACACCCGGCCCCGGGCGAAGGCCCGCAGCGCCAGATCGGCCCGCCGGCTCGACACCGCCAGGTCCGGGTCGGCGAGCAGCGCCGCCAGCAGCGGCCGCAGCACCGTCTGCACGGTCCTGGCCGGCAGCCGGCCCGCCAGCGCCTCCCGCGCGGTCCGCTCCGGCCGGGCGAGCAGCCGCTGCGTCGGCGTCGCCGCCAGCCGCACCAGCGAGGCGCCGAGCCGCGCCTGGTCCAGCGAGGCCGCCGGATGCCGGGGGGCGCTCGCGAGGGCGCGCGCCACGGTGAGCGCGCCCCTGCGGTTCCGGGGGTGCGGGGCGCCCCAGCGGGCGTACCGCCCGTCGGAGTGGACCAGCACCCCGGGCGCGAACGCGCGCGGCACCACGCCGGCGAGGCCCGGCAGGGCCCGCAGCTCCTCCGGCGAGAGGGTGAGCAGCCGGCCCACCCGGTCGAGCCGGAAGCCGTCGGTCTCCTCGGTGGCGTGCCGGCCGCCGACGAACGGCTCGGCCTCCAGGACCGCGACCGAGAGCCCCGCCCCGGTCAGCCGCCGGGCCGCCGTGAGCCCGGCGATCCCCGCGCCGACGACGACCACGTCGACCTCGTCGACCTCGTCCGTGTGCTGTGTCTGTCGTGCCAGCTGTGCGCTGCGTGCGGTACTGAGCACGTGCCCCTCCCCAGGTCTGCGCCGCCTGTTGGTGGCCTATGCCCCCAACAGACCCCCGGAATGCCCGAGTTCGCGATCCGTGTCGACTGGTGGGCACCGAGGGTAGGCAGCGCTCCCACGGCAGCGGGCCCGCGCGCGGCGGGCTTGCCGGTGCACGGGGGAGCGCAGGGAGCGCAGGGCCCCGGCGGGGAGGGGCGGTTCAGCGGGCGGCGGCGGCCCGGATCGAGTCGTCGATGGTGGGGAAGGCGAAGGCGAAGCCGGAGGAGAGCAGCCGCCCCGGCACCACCCGCTGGCTGCCGAGGACGTCCGCCGCGAAGTCGCCGAGGACGAGCCGCAGCGCGGGCGCGGGCACCGGGAAGGGGGTCGGGCGGCGCAGCACCCGGCCCATGGCGGCGGTCACCTCGCGGTTGGTGACCGGCTCGGGAGCGGTGAGGTTCACCGGCCCGGAGAGCGTCGGAGTGTCCATCAGGTGCCGCAGCGCGGCGACCTCGTCGTGGAGCGAGATGAAGGACCAGTACTGGCCGCCGTCGCCCATCCGTCCGCCGAGCCCCGCCCGGAAGACCGGGAAGAGCCGTCCCCAGGCGCCGCCCTGACGGGCCACCACCAGACCGGTGCGGGCGTACGTCACGCGGATCCCGGCCTCCTCCGCGGGGGCGGCGGCGGCCTCCCACTCCACGCACACCGAGGGCAGGAAGCCGGTGCCGGCCGGGGCGCTCTCGTCCACCGCGCGGCTGCCGGTGTCGCCGTACCAGCCGAGGGCCGTGCCGCAGACCAGCGTCTCCGGCGGCTCGGCGAGCCCGGCGAGTGCCTGCGCGATCGCGGTGGTGCCGAGCACCCGGCTGTCCCGGATCTCCTTCTTGTACGCCTCGGTCCACCGGCGCTCGCCGACGCCGGCGCCGGCCAGGTGCACCACGGCGTCCACGCCGACGAGCCCGGCGGAGTCCACGTACAGCCGCTTCGGGTCCCACTCGACCTCGTCGGCGGTCCTGGCGGGCCGGCGGACGAGCCGGAGGACGTCGTGCCCGTCGGCGCGCAGGGAGCGGACGAGGGCGGCGCCGATGAGACCGGAGGCCCCGGTGACGGCGACGCGCTTGCGGTGGGCGGAAGGCTGCATGCGTCCATCCTGCCCGGTGGGCCCCCGGCGTGGCAGAGTGGCCGGCATGACCGCGCCGGAGACCTTCGTGATCCGAGCCGCCCAGCCGGGCGACGCCGAGCCGCTGGGCGCCCTGGACCGGGCCACCTGGTCGCCGCTGCACGCGGTGCTGCCGCCGCCCTCGGAGCCGTACCCGCCCTTCTTCGACGAGCGCCACCGGCCCGCGGACTACCTCGTCGCCGAGCGCTCCGGCGTCCTCCTCGGGTACGTGCGGGTGGCGCGGCCCACGCCGCTCGACTCCAACGCCCACGTCCGCCAGGTCCAGGGCCTCGCCGTCGCGGACGAGGCGCGCGGCCAGGGGGTGGGCCGCGCCCTGCTGCGGGCCGCCCTGGCGAAGGCGGCCGCCGACGGCGCCACCCGCGTCACCCTGCGGGTCCTCGGCCACAACGTCCCCGCCCGCGCGCTCTACGAGGCCGAGGGCTTCGCGGTGGAGGGCGTCCTGCCGGGCGAGTTCTCCAGTACGAGGACTTCCACCCGGCACGCCGAGAGCACGCACCTGACGCCGCGGGGCCGCCCTTCGGGCGACGACGGGAGTTTGACGACAGGACCTAGGACCCGTCCGACCCCGGGTCCTGGCTCCACAGCGTCACGCCGCCCATCAGCTCGCGCAGGCAGCGCAGGGCGAGGGCGGCGGGGGAGCCGGGGCCGTCGACGGGGGCCTCGGACTCCGCCCAGCTCTCCAGGGCGATGCGGATCGCGTCGGTGGCCGCCGCCGCGGCGAGCCGTACCTCCAGCGGGTCGGCCGCCGGTCCGGCCAGCTCTCCCAGGACCTCCCGCAGCCGCTCCTCCGACTCCTGGTTGACCCGGTACCAGACCGCCCGCAGCGCCGGGTCCTCGGCCGAGGCGCGCAGCAGCCCCCGGGTCCAGCGCAGGCCCTCGGCCCCGGCCTCGTCCACCGGGGTGAGCGAGGCGGCGATCGAGCCCTCCAGGGCGGCCGGCAGGGGCGTGCCGGGAGCGGTGGCGGCGAGCGACTCCCGCCAGCGGTCGGCGCCGCCCGCGAGCAGCGGGGCGACGGCGTCCTGCTTGGAGCGGAAGTAGCGGTAGAAGGTGCGCAGCGCGACCCCGGACCGCAGGGCGATGGACTCGGCCGTGGTGCCGTCCGGCCCGTGCTCGGTGAAGAGCTCGGCCGCCGCGCGGGCGATGTCCAGCTGGGTGGCGGCCTTCCGGCGCTGGGTCAGGGAGGGCGTCGCCGGGGCCGGCTCGGGTCGCTTGGTCACCGTACGAGGGTACGCCTCCACACCCCGGAAGTGCGCGATGTGCACATGTGGCAAAACGTGCCACGTGGGCGTACGGTGGCAGCGATTCTCCGCCAGCCCCCAACCGAGAGGCCCCGCCATGAACCAGCTCACCCGCTACGAAGGACGCCGCGCCCTGGTCACCGGCGGCGGCTCCGGCATCGGCCAGGCCACCGTCCTGCGCATGCTCGCGGAGGGCGGCCGGGTCGTCGCCGCCGACATCAGCGAGGACGGTCTCAAGGACACCGCCGCCAAGGCCGGGGACCACGCCGGGCGCCTCACCACGGTCGTCGTGAACGTCGCCGACGAGGAGTCCGTACGGGCCGGCGTCGCCGCCGCCGTCACCGCCCTCGGCGGCCTCGACGTGCTGGTCAACGCGGCCGGGGTGCTCCGCTCCTCGCACACCCACGAGACCGGCCTCGACGCCTTCGAGCAGGTGCTCCGGATCAACCTGACCGGCACCTTCCTCATGATCCGCGAGGCGGTCCCGGCACTCCTGGAGGGCGACGGCGCCGCCGTCGTGAACTTCTCCTCCACCTCGGCGACGTTCGCCCACCCCTACATGGCGGCCTACGCGGCCAGCAAGGGCGGCATCCAGTCCATGACCCACGCCCTGGCCGCCGAGTACGCCAAGCAGGGCATCCGCTTCACCGCCGTCCAGCCCGGCTCCATCTCCTCCGGCATGACCGACGGCTCCGGCGCCAGCAGGCAGTCCGTGGGCCCCGGCCTCCCCGCCGACGCCGACATGACGCTCTTCACGAAGCTCGCCCCCGCCCTCGGCCAGGGCTTCGCGGGCCCCGAGACCGTCGCCGGCGTCGTCGCGATGCTCGCCTCCGAGGACGGCCGCTTCATCACCGGCACCGAGGTCCGCGTCGACGGCGGCACCCACTTCTGAGCGCGACCGCCCGGTTCGGGCCCGGCCCCGCGGTCAGGGCCTGAACCGCTCCCACAGCCGGGGCAGCCGGGCCGCCAGGGCCTCCTCGTCCGCCAGGTCCAGCGGGACGCCCTCCGGCTCCCCGTCCGGCATCACGATCCCCAGGTCCGGCGTCTCCGTCCCGGTCAGCGTCTCGTACGCCTCGTCCGCCGCGAAACCGAGCTCCTCGCCGTCCCCGTCCAGCTCCGGATCGAAGGCGTCCAGCAGCTCCGCGAGCTCGTCCGGATCCGCGACCCCGCCCTCGTACACCTCCCGGCCCTGGCCGATCAGCCAGCAGCGGAACGCGTCGAAACCCTCCTCGACCGCCCCGGCGCCGTCCAGCAGCACCGCCGCCGCACCCCACACGTCCCAGTGGTACGCGCGGTTGAACCGGGCCTCGAAATGGCGCGCGTAGTCGAGCACCGTGTCCGGATCCAGCCGGGTCAGCCGCTCCACGAGCAGATCCGCCTGCTCCTCGGGGTCGCCCTCGGCCTCCTCGCGGGTGGCGTCGATGATCTCCCAGAACTCGGTCTCGTCCATCACGGCACCAGCATCCGGTCTCCGCGTCCGCGACGCACCCGGAAAGTCGTCTGCCATCCAGACAGAGGATGTCGGGTATTGCTGCCAGCCTGAACACCATGACCACCGAGAAGACCACCGACACCCAGCCGCTGCACGGACGGATCTGCCTGGTCGCCGGGGCCACCCGGGGCGCCGGACGGGCCATCGCCGTCCAGCTCGGCACCGCCGGCGCCACCGTCTACGTCACCGGCCGCACCACCCGCGCGAAGCTCAGCGAGGTCGGCCGCGCCACCGAGACCATCGAGGAGACCGCCGAACTGGTGACCGCCGCCGGCGGCGAGGGCGTCGCCGTCCCCACCGACCACCTCGACCCCGCACAGGTCCGCGCCCTCGTCGACCGGATCGACCGCGAGCGCGGCCGGCTCGACGTCCTCGTCAACGACGTCTGGGGCGGCGAACACCTCCTCGTCGACACCTTCGGCAAGAAGACCTGGGACATCGACCTCGCCGGCGGACTGCGGATGCTCGAACTCGGCGTGCGCACCCACCTCGTCACCTCGCACACCGCGCTGCCGTTGCTCAACCGGCACCCCGGCGGCCTCGTCGTCGAGGTCACCGACGGCACCGGCGCCTACAACGGCACCCACTACCGCGAGAACCTCTTCTACGACCTCGCCAAGAACGCGCCCATCCGGATGGCCTTCGGCCTCGCGAAGGAACTCGCCGACTCCGGCGGCACCGCCGTCTCCGTCAGCCCCGGCTGGCTCCGCTCCGAGCAGATGCTCGCCCACTTCGGCGTCACCGAGGAGAACTGGCGGGACGCGACGAAGCAGCTCCCCGACTTCGGCGTCTCCGAGTCCCCGGTCTACGTCGGCCGGGGCGTCGCCGCCCTCGCCGCCGACCCCGACCGCGCCCGCTGGAACGGACAGTCGCTCGACAGCGGCCGGCTCGCCCGGGAGTACGGCTTCACCGACGAGGACGGCTCCCGGCCCGACTCCTGGGGCTTCATCCTGGCCAAGGAGACCGACCCGGACACCCGGGTCGAGGACTACCGGTAACGCTCGGCCGCCGCCCGCGCGGCCTCGGCGAACCGCGCGCGCAGGGAGGCGGGGGCCACCACCTCCGCCTCCGGGCCCAGCCCGAAGAGCTGCCCGAAGGCGACCTCCTCGTTCTCCACCCGGAGCGTCGCCGTCACCCGCCCGTCGCCGTCCGGCACGGCACCCGCCAGCGCCTCCTCCGCCGCCGCCCGGTCCGTCACGAACGGCAGCCGGCGCGCCCCCGCCTCCGTCAGCCGCAGCACCACCTCGCCCCGCAGCAGCGAGCGCGCGAACTCCGCCGCGCGCTCCGCCCAGAAGACCGCCAGTTCGAAGTCCGGGTCGCGGTCGAAGCGCTCCTCGCCCACCGCCACCGCCGTGAACCGGTCCACCCGGTAGGTGCGGTACGAGCTTCCCGCGCGGGCGCACACGTACCAGACGCCCGCCTTCAGGACGAGCCCGTACGGCTCCAGCTCCCGCTCGACCTCCTCGCCGTCGCCCCGCCGGTAGCGCGCCGACAGCCGGCGGTCGTCCCAGACCGCCTCCGCCACCGCGGGCAGCAGCTCCGGCGTCTCCGGCTCCTGGTACCAGCCGGGCGCGTCCAGATGGAAGCGGCGGGCCGCCGAACCCGGCGCGTCCGCCAGCGACGGCAGCAGCGCCGCCGACACCTTCAGCCGGGCCGCCGAGGCCGCGTCCTGCAGGCCCATGTCCCGCAGCGCGCCCGGCAGTCCGGAGAGGAACAGCGCCTCCGCCTCGTCCCTGGCCAGCCCGGTCAGCCGCGTGCGGTACCCGCCGACCAGCCGGTACCCACCGGTCCTGCCCCGGTCCGCGTACACGGGAACCCCCGCCTCCGAGAGGGCGAGGGCATCACGCGTGACGGTCCGCTCCGACACCTCCAGCTCGGCGGCGAGCTCGGCCGCCGTCATGGAGGCACGGTTCTGGAGCAGCAGGACCATCTTGATCAAACGGGCGGCGCGCATGACCCCCATCATGCGCGCCGCCCGTCATTTCCGGCGCTCGGTTCGCCTCCGGGCGCCTTCAGCGGGCGCCGACGGTCGACCGTGCTCGGTCCTTCGTTCCTCAGGACCTGCGCGCGCTCTCCCTTTCGGCACCCGCGGCGCCCTTCGGCTCACTCGCCGGCGTCAGCCCTTCAGAGGCCGTAGCGCTCGCGCGCCTCCTTCACGGCCGTGGCCGGGACCTCGCCGCGGCGGGCGAGCTGGGCCAGGGACGCGGCCACGATCGACTGGGCGTCGACACCGAAGTGGCGGCGGGCCGCGGCGCGGGTGTCCGAGAGGCCGAAGCCGTCGGCGCCCAGCGACGAGTAGTCCTGCTCGACCCACTGCGCGATCTGGTCCGGGACCTGGCGCATGTAGTCGGAGACCGCGAGCACCGGCGACTCCACGCCCGCGAGGGCCTGGCGCACGTACGGGACGCGCTCCTCGCCGCGCAGCAGGGCGGCGTCCGCCTCCAGCGCGTCGCGGCGCAGCTCGGTCCAGGAGGTGGCGGACCACACGTCGGCGGCCACGCCCCACTCCTCGGCGAGCAGCTTCTGCGCCTCAAGCGCCCAGTGGATCGCGGTGCCCGAGCCGAGCAGCTGGATCCGCGGCGCGTTGGCGGGCACGGTCAGCCCGGCCGACTCGGCGGTGTTGAAGCGGTACAGGCCCTTGACGATGCCCTCGTCGACGCCCGCGTGGCCCGGCTTGGCCGGCTGCGGCATCGGCTCGTTGTAGACCGTCAGGTAGTAGAAGACGTCCTGGTCCTCGCCCGGCGCGGCCTCGCCGTACATCCGGCGCAGACCCTCCTTGACGATGGCCGCGACCTCGTAGGCGAACGCCGGGTCGTAGGTCAGCGCCGCCGGGTTGGTGGCCGCGATGACGGGGGAGTGGCCGTCGGCGTGCTGCAGGCCCTCACCGGTCAGGGTGGTCCGGCCGGCCGTCGCGCCGACGAGGAAGCCGCGGCCGAGCTGGTCGCCGAGCTGCCACATCTGGTCGGCGGTCCGCTGCCAGCCGAACATCGAGTAGAAGATGTAGAACGGGATCATCGTCTCGCCGTGCGTGGAGTACGCGGTCGACGCGGCGATGAAGTCGGCCATCGAGCCGGCCTCGGTGATGCCCTCGTTCAGGATCTGGCCGTTGACGGCCTCCTTGTAGTACATCAGCTGGTCGCGGTCGACCGGCTCGTACGTCTGGCCCTTCGGCGAGTAGATGCCGAGCGACGGGAAGAGCGACTCCATGCCGAAGGTGCGGGCCTCGTCCGGGACGATCGGGACCCAGCGCTTGCCGGTCTCCTTGTCGCGGACCAGGTCCTTCACCAGGCGGACGAAGGCCATCGTGGTGGCGACCGACTGGGAGCCGGAGCCCTTGTCGAAGGAGGCGAACGCCTTCTCGGACGGGGCCGGGAGCGGCGCGACCGGGTGGACGCGGCGGGCCGGGGCGGGGCCGCCGAGCGCCGCGCGGCGCTCCTTGAGGTAGCGGACCTCGGGGGAGTCGGCGCCGGGGTGGCCGTAGGGCACCACGCCGTCGACGAACTGCGCGTCCGAGATGGGCAGCTCAAGAAGGTCACGCATGTTCTTGAACTCGTCCGTCGTGAGCTTCTTCATCTGGTGGTTCGCGTTCTTCGACGCGAAGCCCTCACCCAGGGTGAAGCCCTTGACGGTCTGCGCCAGGATCACGGTCGGGGCGCCCTTGAACTCCAGGGCGGCCTTGTACGCGGCGTACACCTTGCGCGGCTCGTGGCCACCGCGCGAGAGGTGGAAGCACTCCAGGATCTTGTCGTCGGAGAGCAGCTGCGCCATCGCGGCGAGCTCCGGGTCCTTGCCGAAGAAGTCCTGGCGGATGTAGGCGGCGTCGCGGGTCTGGTACGTCTGGACCTGCGCGTCCGGCACCTCGCGGAGGCGGCGGACCAGGGCGCCGGTGGTGTCGAGCGCGAACAGCTCGTCCCAGGCGTTGCCCCAGAGGGTCTTCACGACGTTCCAGCCGGCGCCGCGGAACTGGGCCTCCAGCTCCTGCACGATCTTGAAGTTGGCGCGGACCGGGCCGTCGAGGCGCTGCAGGTTGCAGTTGATGACGAAGGTCAGGTTGTCCAGGCCCTCGCGGGCCGCCAGCGCGAGTGCCGCGGTCGACTCGGGCTCGTCCATCTCGCCGTCGCCGAGGAAGGCCCAGACGTGCGAGGCCGAGACGTCCTTGATGCCGCGGTTGGTCAGGTAGCGGTTGAAGCGCGCCTGGTAGATCGCGGAGAGCGGGCCGAGACCCATGGAGACGGTGGGGAACTCCCACAGCCAGGGGAGGCGGCGCGGGTGCGGGTAGGAGGGCAGGCCGTTGCCGCCCGACTCCTGCCGGAAGTTGTCGAGGTGCGACTCGTCCAGGCGGCCGTCGAGGAAGGCGCGGGCGTAGATGCCGGGGGAGGCGTGGCCCTGGATGTAGAGCTGGTCGCCGGAGCCGGGAGCGCTCGGGGACTCCTTGCCCTGGAAGAAGTGGTTGAAGCCGGTCTCGTAGAGCCAGGCCGCGGAGGCGAAGGTGGCGATGTGGCCGCCGACGCCGTGCTTGGAGCCGCGGGTGACCATCGCGGCCGCGTTCCAGCGGTTCCACGCGGTGATCTTCCGCTCCATCTCCTCGTCGCCGTCGATGGCCGGCTCGGCGGAGGTGGGGATGGTGTTGAGGTAGTCCGTCTCCAGCAGCTTGGGCAGGGCCAGGCCCGCGCCCTCGGCGTGCTGGAGCGTGCGGCGCATCAGGTAGGCGGCCCGGTGGGGGCCGGCGGCCTTGGTGACGGCGTCCAGGGAGGCCGCCCACTCGGCGGTCTCCTCGGTGTCACGGTCCGGGAGCTGGTCGAGCTCGCTCGGAATCTTGCCTACGGGATCGGTCATGATCGCCGCCTTCCGGACAGATGGGGGTGGAGATAAAAACGGTGCCTTGTCTGGCAGGACAGGGCGGAGGGCCGGGTGACGGCCCGCCGAAGACTGTAAACCGCCGATCGATGATCGATCAAAGGGTTGAAGCCGGAAACCTCTTCAGATCGAGAAAGTCGGCACAGGGTGCCGCGAAACCGGGCACCCGGTGCCTCCTTTTCGAACGCCCGGAAAACGCCGGAAGCCCCGCCGAAGCGAGGCTCTGACCTGCTGAAACGCCGGTGTACGGGTCAGGCGCGGGGGGCGCAGCCCAGCACGTGGGCCTTCACCAGGGCCCCGATGTTCGGATCGCCCCTGCGGAACGCCTCCACCAGCTCCTGGTGCTCCTCCGCGTACGACTTCTGCACCGTGCCCAGCCAGCGGATCGACAGCGCGGTGAAGACCTCGATGCCCAGGCCCTCCCAGGTGTGCAGCAGCACGCTGTTCCCGGCCGCCTTCACCAGCTCGCGGTGGAAGGCCACCGTGTGCCGGACCTGCGCGGTGCCGTCCGAGGTGGCGTCCGCCTCGTACAGCGCCGCCACGTGCGGCTCCAGCGTCGAGCAGTCGGCGGAGAGCCGGGGCGCGGCCAGCTCGGCCGCGATCTGCTCCAGGCCGGCCCGGACCGGGTAGCTCTCCTCCAGGTCGGCCGCCGTGAGGTTGCGGACCCGGACGCCCTTGTTCGGCGCCGACTCGATCAGCCGCAGCGACTCCAGCTCCCGCAGCGCCTCGCGGACCGGGGTCTGGGAGACCTCCAGCTCGGTCGCGATCCGGCGCTCCACGATCCGCTCGCCCGGCTTCCAGCGGCCGCTGACGATCCCCTCCACGATGTGCTCGCGGATCTGCTCGCGCAGCGAGTGGACGACGGGGACGGTCATGGAGCGGCTCCTCCGGGAGTTTCGTGACCATTAGACAATACGGCGGTGCCCCCGCCCGGACACACATCCGGACGGGGACACCGCTGGTGAGGCTCGTTACGTTGCCTCCTGGGCGCTGAGCGCTCTGGAGCCCTACAGGCCGAGGTCCACCTCGAACTCGCCGGCCTCCAGGATCGCCTTGACGGCCGTCAGGTAGCGGGCGGCGTCGGCGCCGTCCACCAGACGGTGGTCGTACGACAGCGACAGGTAGGTCATGTCGCGGATGCCGATGGCCGTGCCCTCGGCGGTCTCGATGACGGCCGGACGCTTCACCGTGGCGCCGATGCCCAGGATGGCGACCTGGTTCGGCGGGACGATGACGGTGTCGAACAGCGCACCGCGCGAACCGGTGTTGGAGATGGTGAAGGTCGCGCCGGCCAGGTCGTCCGGGGTGATCTTGGAGGCGCGCACGGCGGCCGCCAGCTCCGCGGTCTTCTTGGAGATGCCGGCGATGTTGAGGTCGCCCGCACCCTTGATGACCGGGGTCATCAGACCCTTCTCGGAGTCCACCGCGATCCCGATGTTCTCGGAGTCGAAGTAGGTGATCGTGCCCTCGTCCTCGTTGATCCGGGCGTTGATGACCGGGTGGGCCTTCAGCGCCTGGGCCGCCGCCTTCACGAAGAACGGCATCGGGGAGAGCTTGACGCCCTCACGGGCGGCGAAGGCGTCCTTGGCGCGGGCGCGCAGCTGCATCAGCTTGGTGATGTCCACCTCGACGACCGAGGTCAGCTGGGCCTGCGAGTGCAGCGCCTTCATCATGTTGTCGCCGATGACCTTGCGCATGCGGGTCATCTTGACGGTCTGGCCGCGGAGCGGGGAGACCTCCAGGGCCGGAGCGGCCTTCGACGCGGCGGCCGGGGCGGCAGCGGCGGCGGGGGCCGGGGCGGCCTTCTTGGCCTCGGCGGCCGCGAGGACGTCCTGCTTGCGGATCCGGCCGCCGACGCCGGAGCCCTTGACGGACGCCAGGTCGACACCGTTCTCGGTGGCGAGCTTGCGGACCAGCGGGGTCACGTAGGCGCCGTCCTCCGCGGGGGCGGCGGGGGCGGCCGGGGCCGGAGCGGCCGGGACCGGGGTGACGACCGCCGGGGCGATCGACGGGGCGGCCGGGGCCACCGGAGCCGGGGCGGCGGCGGGCGCGGCCGGGGCGGCCGGCGCGGGAGCCGGGGCCGGGGCCGGGGCGGCCGGGGCCGGAGCGGC
>NZ_JOGX01000072.1 GCF_000719555.1 Streptomyces sp. NRRL F-5727 | reverse complement strand
CGGCCGGAGGGGGCGGCCGGGGGGGCGGCCGTGCGTGGGTCAACCGCCGCGCGGCCGGGGCCGGTTGTGGCAGGGTGCGGCCCGGACCCGCGACCGGGCGGGGCGGACGGGACGGCTGGGGGGGCGAGGCACGGGTGGTGGACGGACGGTTCGCGCAGGTGGACCGGCTCCGCGGCGGCGGGATGGGGCTCGCGTGGCGGGCCCGGGACCGGGTGCTGCACCGCGAGGTCGCGGTCAAGGAGGTGCGGCCCTCCTCTTACGGCGGCGCGTGGGCGAAGGCGCTCCGGGAGCACCTGCCCCTGATCGGACCCGAGCCCTCCTCGCTGAAGCGCTGAGCCGGCGGCATGATCCACTGGTCACGCACCGCAGGGCGCGGTGCGTGAGGAGAGTGAACGTTCATGCCCGTCGCCGACGCCTCTGCCGTCCGGGTCCGTCCGGTCCACGAGGAGGACTTCGACCAGTGGCGCGCCCTGTACCGGGGGTACGCCGAGTTCTACCGGGTCGAGCAGACCGAGGAGGCCGCCCGGCTCGTCTGGTCGTGGCTCCACGACCCGGCCCACGAGGTGGAGGGGCTGGTGGCGGAGGGCGCCGACGGGCGGCTCGTCGGGCTCGCGCACTTCCGGCCGTTCGCCCGGCCGCTCTCCGCGACGGTCGGCGGCTGGCTCGACGACCTGTTCGTCGACCCGGCGAGCCGCGGCACCGGCGCGGCGGACCTGCTGCTCGCCGCGCTGCGCGGGATCGCCGCGGAGCGCGGCTGGAGCGTCGTCCGCTGGATCACGGCCGACGACAACCACCGCGCCCGCTCCAAGTACGACCAGGTGGCCACGCGCACGATGTGGATCACGTACGACATGGCCCCCGAGGTCTGATCCGCCTAGCGCAGCTCCTCCGCGACGATCGCCGCGGCGGCGGCGACCAGTTCGTCCACGCCCTCGGCGTCCGGCTCGAACCGGGTGGTGAGGACGGAGAGGAGGATCGGGCCGCCGTCCGGCGGCCAGGTGACGCCGACGTCATTGTTGCCGCCGTACTCGCCGCCGCCGGTCTTGTCGGCGACCGTCCAGTCCGCCGGCAGGCCCTTGCGGAAGCGGTGCAGGCTGGTCGTGTTGCGGAGCAGCCAGTCGGTCAGGAGGGCGCGGTCCGCCGGTTCCAGGGCCTTGCCGAGGACCAGCCGGCCGTAGGTCCTGGCGATCGCGCGCGGGGTGGTGGTGTCGGTGATCCGCCAGGGCTCGGCGGAGTTCAGCTCGGGCTCCCAGCGGTCGAGCCGGGTGACCGGGTCCCCGAGGGAGCGGGCGAAGCGGGTGACGGCCGTGGGGCCGCCGAGCTCGCGCAGGAGGAGGTTGGCCGCGGTGTTGTCGCTGAAGCGGATGGTGGCGTCGCAGAGTCCGGCGACCGTCATGCCGCGCGCGATGTTGTCCGCGTCCTTCGTCACCGGCGACCAGCCGGAGCGCTCGACGTAGTCGGCCGTGTAGGTGAGGCGGCGCGCCAGGAAGGTGCCGTCGTGGTCGAGGTCGCGCAGGACGGCCGCGGCGGCGAGGGTCTTGAAGACCGAGCACATCGGGAAGCGCTCGCGGTCCCGGTGGGCGAGGGTGCGGCCGGTGCACACGTCGTGGGCGTGGACGCCGAGGCGGGCGTCGTACTGCTCCTCCAGGGCGCGTAAGCGGGCGACGACCGGCTCCTCGGTCCGGCCGGCCGGCCGGCTCGACCGGCTGGTCGACGGGCGGGTCGACGCCTGGGCGGAGCCGGCGCCGGCCAGGCCGAGGGCGGCGGTGAGGGCGGTGCCCGCACCGAGGGCGAGAGCGGTCCGGCGGGAGGCGCCGGAATGCTGGGAGTTCACGAACGTCCTTTCGAAGGTGATCGTTTCCGCAGTACACCCCGCGGAGGGGGCGAGAGTGGTTCCGACACCCCGGTTACCTGACGGTATGTGATTCGGGGTTCACTGTCCGATCATGGACCCGGAGCACAGTGCTCCGCGCGTTGTGAAAGGACACGCATGCCATATCGCGAGGGGGAGAGCGGCACGGCACCGACCCTGATCCAGTCGGTGCGCCGGGCCGTGCGGCTGCTGGACGAGCTGGAGCGGCGCGGTGGCGCGGGCAGCGCCAAGCAGCTGGCCCGCGAGGCGGTGCTGCCGCTGCCGACGGCGTACCACCTGCTGCGGACCCTGGTCCACGAGGGCCTGATCCGCAACGACAACGGTGTCTACACGCTCGTCGCGCCGCTGCGCCGGGACGTGGGCCCGGCGACCCACGAGCCCGCGCTCGGGATCCAGGCGTGGGTGGACACCCTCAGCCTCGACCTGGACGCGGCCGTCTACTTCGTCCAGTACCGGGACGGCGAGGTGGAGCTGGGGGCCGTGTCCGACAACCCGGACCGACCACCGGTCGAGGAGTGGGCCGACTTCCGGGCGACGGCGCACGCCCACGCGGCCGGCCAGAGCCTGCTGCTGCAGCTGGAGCCGGAGCAGCGCGGCGACCATCTGAGCCGCCACCCGGTCGCGGCGCTCACCCCGCACACGGTCCGGCTCCGGCGCGACTTCGAGCAGCGGCTCGCCGCCCTGCCGCGACGGCTGCCGGTCCTGGAACACCAGGAGTACGCCGTCGGGACGGCGTGCGCGGCGGTGCCGATCACCGTCGGCGCGGAGACCGCGGCGGTGGCGCTGTCGATCCCCGCCGCCGAGGGGGCGCGGCTCCGCGTTCTGGCGGACCGCCTCCAGCAGCGCGCGGAACAGGTGCTGATCTCCCAGACGTTCGCGGTCGCCGCCCACGGCCACGAGCCTTGACCGGCCCCCGGCCGGGAGCTCCGGCGCGGGGGTGCCCCGCTCGTGGCCGCCGCGCGCGCCGGCGCCGGCCCGAACCTCCGCGGACGCCCCGCCCCGAGGCGGGGCGGGGTCCGGCGGCGCCCGCGCCTCCTATGCTGACCAGGTACGGAAGAAGCAGGCCAGGGTTGGCACACGACGTAAGGGGCACCCCGCTCGATGAGCCGGAAGCAGCAGCGCGGAGAAGTCACCGTCGAGCGCGTCCTCGACGCCGCGCTCGACCTGTACGCGCGCGAGGGCGAGGCCGGCCTCACCGTCTCCGCGCTGACCCGGGTGAGCGGGGTCAGCACCGGCAGCGTCTACCACCACTTCGGCAACCTCCACGGGGTGATCAGCGCCCTCGCCCTGCGCTGGCTCGGCCGTCTCCTCGGCGAGCTGGGCACCGCCCTGGTCTCCCATCAGGACGCCCGTTCCGGCATCGAGGCCGTCGTGCGCGCCTACCTCGACTTCGTCCGCACCCAGCCGGCCGCGTCCCGGCTGCTCCACTCCCCCTTCGCGGACCAGGAGAGCGCGGCCGGCGCGCGCGAGATCCGCGACAACCAGGAGGCCCGGCTCACCCCGATCGAGCTGTGGCTCGACGGCCACCGGAAGGCCGGTGCGATCGCGGACCTCCCCACGCCCGTGATCGAGTCCCTGGTCCTGGGCCCGGTGATCGGCATGGCCCGCCGCTGGCTCACCCTGGAGGACGTCGACCTCGAGGAGGCCGCCCGCGTCCTCCCGGACCGCATCTGGCGCTCCATCAGCCCCTGACCGCGGTCCTCCCCCACCGGCAATGCGCCGGGTCAGTCCGGGGCCGGCGTCCCGGCGTGGGCCGGCGGGCCGTCCGGGGAGCCGTCGGCGGTGCCCGGGCCGATCCGCAGCTCGAAGTCGCCGTCGTACCTCTCGTGTCCGGCGATCACCGCGACCTCGACGATCTCCTTGCCGACCCGGCCGCGCACGATCAGCGGGTCCTCGCGCAGGTCCCGCATGAGCGCCACGCACATGCCGATCATGACCAGCACGAACGGGGCGGCGACCAGGATCGTCAGGTTCTGCAGGCCCGCCAGGGCGTCGCCCTGGCCGTCGCCGATGAGCAGCATGATCGCGGCGACGGCGCCGGTGACCACGCCCCAGAAGACCACCACCGGGCGGGTCGGCTCCAGCGCCCCGCGCTGCGACAGGGTGCCCATGACGATGGAGGCGGCGTCCGCGCCGGAGACGAAGAAGATGCCGACGAGGACCATGACGAGCAGGCTCATCGCCCCCGTCGCCGGGAACTCCTGGAGCAGCCCGAAGAGCTGTCCCTCCGGGGTGGTCTCGCCCGTCAGCCGGCCCTCCTCGCTCAGCCGCATCGCCGTGCCGCCGAAGATCGCGAACCACACCAGGCTGACCGTGCTCGGCACCAGGATGACGCCGCCGATGAACTGACGGATCGTGCGGCCCCGGCTGATCCGGGCGATGAACATGCCGACGAAGGGCGTCCAGGAGATCCACCACGCCCAGTAGAAGACGGTCCAGCTGCCCAGCCAGTCGTGGATGTTCTCGCCGCTGGTGGCCTCGGTGCGGCCGGCCAGCTGGGGCAGGTCGCCGAGGTAGGCGGCGAGGGAGGTCGGGAGCAGGTCGAGGACGATGATGGTCGGTCCGGCGACGAAGACGAAGACGGCGAGGAGCAGCGCCAGCACCATGTTGATGTTGGAGAGCCACTGGATGCCCTTCTCCACGCCGGAGACGGCGGACAGCACGAAGGCCACGGTGAGGACCGCGATGACGCCGACGAGCAGCCCGGTGCCGGTCTTCTCCAGCCAGCCCAGCTCCTCCACGCCGCTGCCGATCTGGAGCGCGCCGAGGCCCAGCGAGGCCGCGGAGCCGAAGAGCGTGGCGAAGATGGCGAGGATGTCGATGACCCGGCCGGGCCCGCCGAACGCCCGGCGCTCGCCCATCAGCGGGACGAAGACGGCGCTGATGGTCTGCCGGCGCCGGCGGCGGAAGGTCGAGTACGCGATGGCCAGCCCGACGACGGCGTAGATCGCCCACGGGTGGAGCGTCCAGTGGAAGAGCGTGGTGGCCATCGCCGTCTGCATCCGCTCGGCCGAGTCGGCCGGGGAGGTGCCGGGCGGCGGGGTGCCGTAGTGCGCGAGCGGCTCGCTGACGCCGTAGAACATGAGGCCGATGCCCATGCCGGCGCTGAACATCATCGCGATCCACGAGACCGTGCGGAACTCCGGGCCCTCGTCCTCCTGGCCGAGGGTGATCCGGCCGTACCGGCTGATCGCCAGCCACAGCGCGAAGACGACGAAGCCGGAGGCGGCCAGCATGAACGCCCAGCCGCCGTCCCGGATCAGCCCGTCGAGCAGGCTGCTGGAGGCCGACTCCAGACTGTCCGTCGCCGTCGCGCCCCAGACGACGAAGGCGAGCGTGAGGACGGCGGTGACGCCGAAGACGACCACGTCGGTTCGGGCGGGGTGGCGGCCGGCCGGATCGGGCAGGTCCGCCGTCACCGGCAGGCCGCCCCACCGGCTCCGGCGTCTGCCGCCGCCCGGGCCTCGCGCGCCCGGGGCTCCGCCGTGCGGTCGGCCGTCCGGCCCTGGTCCGTCCTGCGCCATCTGCGACCCCTTTCCCCGCCAAACGGGACAAACTTCTCATGTCCTGGTAAGGCTGTATCACAAGCGGAGTCGAACTCGGCGGACCAACAGGCCCCGGGACCGGACCCGTTGGCCGGGGCCGGGTCGTCGGCGCGGCCTCAGTCGCCGCGGGCGTGCAGCTCGACGGCGGTGAGCAGCCGCAGCTGGGCGTCGAGCCAGGGCCGCACCGCGGCCTCCGGTCCCTCCTCCGCGAGCGCCGCCGGCACCCGCCGGAGCCGCTCCGCGGTGGTGGTGAGGCCGCGCCGGGCGAGCGCGTCGGCCGCGTCGGAGAGCGCGGTCCGGGCCCCTGGGGGCAGCCGGCGCAGACCGTGCACCGTGACGGTGGCGAGCGCGGAGAGGGCGCCGTCCAGGGCGAGCGCGACGGGGTCGCCGGAGTCGGGCGGGACGGTGTGCGGCAGCCGGGCCGCGGGCCGCCGCGGGGCCGGTGCCAGATCGGGTACGACCGTGGCGGTGCCGGTACGGACGCCGAGCGGGTCCACCACCAGGCCGTCGGCGGTGACCCGGACGAAGCCGCTGACCAGCCGGGGCCCGGGCGCACCGTCGGACAGGGCCCCGGCCAGGGCGTCGAGCCCGCCGGGGCTGTGCGGGTTGTACGGGGTGACCAGCCGTGCCGGGGTGCCGGCGGCGTCCCGGACGGTGGCGCGCAGCTCCTGCCGGGCCGGGTCGTAGCCCGTCTCCCCCACCGCCTCGACGGCCAGCACGTGCAGGGCCTCCGCCTCCACGCGGGGGCGGGCGAAGCGCGGCGGGCGGCGGCGGAGGGTCCGCGCGTGCGCGGCGAAGTCCCGGACGAGCAGCGGCTCGGGCAGCTCGGCCCAGGCGTTCCCGACCGGGGTGACCCCGGTGGCGGCCGCCCGGGAGGTGCCGAGCGTCACCGCCCGCCCGGGGGTGCGGGAGGCGACCTCGCTCACCACGTTCCCGGTGGCGAGCGCACCCAGGGTGCTGCCGGCGATCCGGCGGCGGGCCAGGACCGCGCCGGTCGGCTCCGTGTCCTCCGGGACCGCCCAGCGGCGGCGCAGGACCAGGGCGATGCCCGCGCCGGGGTGGGCGAGGTACACCTCGGCCGTGCGGTCGGCGGGGGTCCCCGATATCCGGCAGCCGAGGGCGGTGAGCCGCACCCGGCGGAGCGGGGTGTCCCCGCGCTCGCCGCTGCCGAGGAACGCGCCGGACCCGCCCCGGGCCCGGGCGTCGGCCTCGCCGAGCAGCGCGGCCAGCTCCTCGGCCCGGAAGCGGGCGCCCCTCCCCGCGTACTCGCCGAGCTGGTCGAGGACGTCTGTGAGAACGCCGGCCGGCCAGTGCAGCGCGGCGGCGGCGAGCTCGTCCCGGACCCGGCCGAGGGTGCCGGGGAGGACGGGCCCCGTGTGGGCGGCGCCGTCGAGCAGCAGGTCCGCGAGGAGCGGGCCGGACCGGTCGAGCGCGGCGGTCCCCTTCCGGCCGGGCGCGGCGCCGCCCACGTCGATCCGCGCGGGCGGCTGCGCGGGATCCGCCTCGACGGCCGCGCGGAACGCCCAGACGGCGAGCGCGACGGCCTCGCCCCGCACGGCGTCGGCGGCGTCCGTGACCGCGTGCGCCACCGCGTCGCGCACCGGGAAACGGACGGTGCAGGTGGGCAGTTCGGCCCGTGCGGCGGGCGCGTCGGGGCTCGGGTGGGTGAGCCGCGCGGCGTAGCCGCGGGCCAGGGTCCGCCGGGCGGCGGCCACCGCCCGCGCCCCCACGGCGGCCGTCAGTTCCTCGTCCCCGGTGTCGCCGGGCGACCAGGGCCGCCAGACGGGCGCCTCGGGTGCGGGTCCCGGTGCCGCCGGGGCGTCCGGGGCGTCCGGGGCCTCGGCGGCGCGCTGGTGGGCGAGGACCAGGCCGATCAGGTGGCGGCAGACGCCGGGGGCGGCGCAGGTGCAGGTGCCGCGGTCGAGTCCGGCGCCGGGGGCGAGGGTGACGGTGGTGCCGTCGGGGAAGCGGCCGGTGAGCGTGGCGTCGGGCTCCGCCGTCACCGTGGCTCCCGAGCCCGCGGCCAGCTCCCGCGCGGCGCGCTTCACGAGGCCCCGGTTGGTGAGCGCGGCGAGCGTTTCGGCGTCGAGGGCGAGGAGGTCGGTCCTGGTCATCGGCCGAGCCTCTCGGCGACGAACTCGGCGAGCTGCCCGGGGGTCATGGCGCCGACGTGGGCGCCGGCGTCCGCGAGGAGCTGCCCGGTCTCCCGGTCGTAGGCCGGCCGGGCCTCCTCGTCGAGCGCGGCGAGCCCCAGCACGACGGTGCCCTGCTCCACCAGGGCCCGGACGCCCCGCACCAGCCGGTAGCGGTCGCCGCCCTCGTAGAAGTCGCTGATGACGGCGACGATCGCGCGGCGCGGATTGTCCACCAGGCCGGTGGCGTAGGCGACGGCGCGGGCGATGTCGGTGCCGCCGCCGAGCTGGACCCGCATGAGCAGTTCGACCGGGTCGGCGACGTCGCTCGTCAGGTCCACCACGGAGGTGTCGAAGGCGATCAGATGGGTGGTCAGCCCCGGCAGCCCCCACAGGCTGGCGGCCGTCACGGCGGAGTGGATGACCGAGTCGACCATGGAGCCGGACTGGTCGACGAGGAGGATCAGCTGCCAGCGCTCGACGTGCCGGCGGGTCCGGGAGTGGAACCGGGGCCGCTCGATGAGGAGGCGGCGCTCCTCGGGCCGGTAGTGGGCGAGATTGGCGCGGACGGTGCCGCGGAAGTCGAAGTCGCGGGCGAGCGGCAGTCTGCTGGGGCGGCGGGAGCGGGTGCCGTGGAGGGCGCGCCGCACCTCCGGCCGGAGGCGTTCCGTCAGCCGGCGGACGACGGTCTCGACGATGCGGCGGGCCAGCCGCAGCACCTCGGGGTTCATCAGGTGCTTGGTGCGCAGGACGGCGCGGAGGAGGGTCTGGTCGGGTTCGATGCGCTCCAGGACGGCGGGGTCGGTGACGATCTCGTGGATCTCGAACCGCTCGACCGCGTCCCGTTCGAGCCGTTCGACCGTCTCGCGGGGGAAGAGCCGGTGCACGTCGTCGAGCCAGTCGACGGGGGTCACGGTCGAGGGGCCGTCGCCGCCCTCGCGGCCGGTGGCGCGCACGCCGCGGCGGGCCTGGTCGGGGTCGCGGCCGTAGAGCCAGTCGAGCGCGGCGTCGCGGGCGGCGGCCTCGGGGCCGAGGGGGCCGGTCCAGCGTTCGGCGGGGGCGCCGAGGACGAGCCGCCACCGTTCGAGTCCGGCGTCGGGTCCGGGTCCGGGGGTGTGCGGGGCGGTCATCGGGCGGCCCCCAGGCCGAGGTCGTCGAGGGTGCGTGACACGTGGTCCTCCAGTGCGCGGGCCCGGGCGAGGGCCAGCGGGTCCGCCGGGGTGCGCAGCAGGGCGCGGGCGGAGCCGCGCAGGCCGCGCCGTTCGATGAGGCGGGCGGCGATCCGTTCGCGCTCGGTGGGCGGGAACCAGGCGAAGGCTTCGCGGAGGGCGGGCAGGGCGACGAGGAAGTCGGTGTCGGACATGGCGACGACCAGGTCGTCGAGGACGCCGACGAGCGCTCCCGGGTCGCCGTCGGCCCGCTCCGCGGCCACCTCCTCGCGGGCGACGGCGAAGAGCCCCGCCAGCCAGTCGCCGAGCACGGCGGGCGCGGCGGCGGCCCGGACGGCCTCGGCGACGCCGGACTCCGCGGTCCGGGCGAGGACGCGGACCAGGCCGTGGGCGGCGCCGCGGAGGTCGGGCGGGGCGGCCGGGTCCGCGGCGACGCGACGGAAGACGTCCGCGGCCGCGTCCCGGGGGACGGTGAGGATCGGTCCGGCGTGCAGGAGGGCGTCGCGGACAGCGACGAGGGCGCGCAGCCGGGCGCGGTCGGGGCCGGTGGCGCCGCCGGGCGCCGTGCCCTCGACGAGCCAGAGGACGCGGGTGACGGCGGTGTCGACGGCGGCGGCGAGCAGGGGGTCGCGGGCGACGCCGTAGACGCGGTCGTGCCGCCACAGGCCGAGGGCGGTGGCGAGCGCGGTGCCCAGCGGGCCGGGCGCGGTGGCGGCGGCGAGCCCGGCGCGGAGGCGGGTGACAAGGGGGCCGGCAAGGTCGGTGGCGCCGCAGACGACGGTGTCGAAGAGGACGCCGGCGAGGGCCGCGCAGTCGTCGGCGGCGGCGCGGGCGCGGTCGCCGAGGGCGACCAGGGCGGCGTCGTCGAGGCGGGCTCCGTACGCGCCGGCCTCGACCAGGGCGGCGTCGCGGCCGGCCGCCGGGCGGGGCTCCCACCGTTCCTCCGCGACCGGGTCGGTGCCGTCGGCCGGGCCGGCCGTCCGCTCGTACCCGGGGATGCCGAGGACGCGGAGCCGGTGGAGGAGGCGGCTGCGGTCGAGTCCGGCCGGGTCGGTGAGCCGGAGCGTCACGGGGGCGGTGCCGTCGAGGCCGAGGGCGGTGAGGCGGGCGGCGACGTCGTGGACGAGGGGCGGGGCGGGGGTGTCGGGGTGGAGCCGGCCGACGCGGTCGCCGGCGCAGACGGCGACCATCTCGACGACCGCCGGGTGCGCGCCGGGGGTCAGCGGGCCGCGCCGGGTCCAGGGCAGGGGTTCGTCGAGGGCTTCGGTGACGAGGGCGCCCGCCAGGGCGTCGAGGAGGTCGAGGCGGCCGGGCACGGGGTGGCCGCGCAGGGCGGCGAGCGCGGCGGCGGAGGCCCGGGCGGCGACGAGGGAGGCGGTGGAGACGGGGTGGCCGCGGTCGCGGAGCCGGTCGGCGACGGTGCGGACGAGTCGCCGGCCGGCGGCTTCGGGGCCGTCCTCCCACAGCCACTGGTGGTAGGCGGGGGACGGCATCCCGGACTCGTAGCCGGCGAAGGAGTCCAGCTGCCGGAAGGAGTACGGGACGAGGTGGCTGCCGCTGAGGGAGCCCTCGGGCGGCGCGGGCACGGCCGGCCACTCCGCCGCGCCGCCGGGGCCGGTCTCGGCCAGCCGGCGGAGGGCGGGACGGTGGAAGCCGCCGGTGACGACGAGGACCGGGCGGTCGCCGGCGGCGGCGCGGGCGGCGCGGATCCAGGCGGCCATGTAGGTCTCGCGGGCCTGGTCCGAGGCGTCGGCGGCGTCGGCCTCGGGGTCGCCGCGGACGGCGTCGAAGTAGGCGTCCAGGCGTTCCGCCAGGTCCGGGGCGTCGGGGTCGGCCTCGATCATGCGGTCCCAGAGGGCGTCGGTCGAGTCGACGGCGAAGCGGTGCCGGAGCCGGGCGGTGGCCTCGGCGTAGCGGAGTTCGGCGTCCGCGTACCGGTTGGCGCGGCCGGCGAAGGCGGGGTGCCAGGCGGGCAGGTCGATGAACCGCACCTCGGCGCCGGCCGCCCGGCCCGCGGTGAGCGCGATCCACTCGGGCGAGTAGGCGCACAGCGGGGTCCAGGAGGTCGCGGCCCGCTCGTCGTCGCGGTAGTGGCTGAAGACGGCGACTGGCAGCTCGTGTCCGAGCAGCAGCTCGTCGAGGCGTCCGTCGAGGTCGGACGGGCCTTCGACGAGCACGTACGCGGGGCGCAGGCGCTCGACGGTCCGGGCGACGAGCCGGGCGCAGGCGGGCGAGTGGTGGCGGACGCCGAGGTACGTGACGGTCATCAGCCGGCCAGCAGGTGGCGGGCGGCGTGGAGCGCCTTCCACGGGGCGCCGCCGCGGCCGGCGACGCGCTGTTCGAGGTAGCGGCGGAGGCGGGCCAGGTCCTCGGGGCTGTCCTTGGCGGCGGTGCCGGCGAGGCAGGTGACGAGGTCGGCGGCGTCGCCGGGTCCGCCGCGCAGGAACCAGCCGCGGACGCCGACGGCGTGGGCGACGGAGACGGCCTCGGCGGTGCTCATGACCGCCGAGAGCCGGTCGGTGGGGGCGCCGTCGCGGGTGGTGCCGGCGCGGAGTTCGCGGAAGGTGGTGACGAGGACGGTGAGGACGTCCCGGTCGGGGGCGACGGGGACGCCGGAGCGGCGCAGCAGGGCGCCGGCCTCGGCCTCGACGAGGGCGAGTTCGGTGTCGAGGTCGGGGATGGGGAAGACGGTCTCGAAGGTGAAGCGCCGTTTGAGGGCGGCGCTCATCTCGTTGACGCCGCGGTCGCGGGTGTTGGCGGTGGCGATGACGTTGAAGCCCTGGCGGGCGAAGACCATGCCGGCGGGGCCGTCGAGTTCGGGGACGGCGACGACCCGTTCGGAGAGCAGCGAGAGGAGGGAGTCCTGGACCTCCAGGGGGCAGCGGGTGATCTCCTCGAAGCGGACGAGCCGGCCCTCGGCCATGCCCTTGAGCATGGGGGCGGGGACGAGGGCCCGCTCGGAGGGGCCCTCGGAGACGAGGAGGGCGTAGTTCCAGGAGTACTTGATGTGGTCCTCGGTGGTGGCGGCGCCGCCCTGGACGACGAGGGTGGAGTCGCCGGCGACGGCGGCCGCGATCAGCTCGGAGAGGAGGGACTTGGCGGTGCCGGGTTCGCCGACGAGCATCAGGCCGCGGTTGGTGGCGAGGGCGACGAGGGCGCGCTCGACGAGGGCGGTGTCGCCGACGAACTTGCGGCTGATGCCGTGCTCCTCGTCGCCGACGACGAACCGGCGGGCGGCCCGCAGGCTGAGCTGCCAGCCGGGCGGGCGCGGGTCGGTGTCGCCGGCGCGCAGGGCGGCGAGCTCCTCGGCGTACCGGACCTCGGCGGGCGGCCGCTGGAGCGCGTCGGGGGTGGTCACGAGGTCAGCTCCGTGAGGTCGGTGAGGAGTTCGGAGACGGTCACGGGGTCGAGGTCGGCGAGGCGGAGCGGGTAGCTGCGGCTCCCCCAGTGGTCGCCGGGCTGGGTGTCGAGCCAGACGGTGTCGAGGGTCTGCTCGGGGAACTCGTCGAGCATGCCGACGGCGATGCCGGGTTCGAGCTGGATGACGAGGTGGCGCTCGGGGGCGAGGCGGCGGGAGAACCAGCGCTCGACCCCGTTGTCTTCCGGTGAGCCGCGCTCCCAGCCGCGCTTCTGGAGGCCGAGGAGGCGGCCGACGGGGACGGTGACGCCCTCGAAGCGGGTGAGGCGGGCGCTCGCGGAGTCCTCCTCGGTGGGGGTGTGGAGCGGCCGGCCGAGCTGCGGGAAGGGCTGGACGATCTCGTAGTCGGCGAGGAGTTCGGCCCAGGTGCCGAGGGAGTCGGTGAGGTGGAGGGGGTGCGGGAGGGTGACGGTGGCGTCGTCGGCGACGGTGAGCAGCTCGTCGTCGGCGTCGGCGTAGGTGCGGTCCTCGGCGACGCGGAACGCGGTGGTGGTGCCGTCCTGTTCGGCGCTCCAGACGAGCCGGCGGGCGAGGTGCCAGACGAGCGGGTGCTCGACGAACAGCTGCCGGAACTCGGCGCCGGTCCAGGAGCGGCCGTCGACCATGGCGGCCTCCAGGCGGCGGACCTGGTCGGCGGCGATGGTGCGGACGTCCTTCTTGAGGGCGAGGAACCGCTTGCGCTCGGCGGTGGCCCGCTCGGTCTCGTCGCGGGCGCCGGGCTTGGGGAGGTCCTTGAGGCGGCGGCCCTCGGCGTCCCGGACGAACGGCTTGAGGGCCTCGTCGAAGCCGACGGTGAAGCGGCGGGTGCCGTAGTCGACGACGGTGCTGCCGTCGGCGTCGAGGCCGAGGTCGGGCACGAGCCGGTCGGCCAGCTGTTCGGCGGTGAGGCCGAGGTCGTCGGCGACCTCGGCGATCTTCTCCTGGGCGCGCTGCTTGAGCGCCTTGAACTTGACGCGCTGGGAGATGCCGTGGAGGTGGAGCAGGGCGCTGTCGGTGCCGATGGCGGCGAGCACGTCGAGCCCTTCGACGGCCCGGTGGTGGGCGCCCTCGCCGGGCCAGGCGCGGATGACGGGGGTGAGCTCCCGGACGGTGTCGTCGTCGCCGAACCAGCCGAGGGCGTGCAGGGCCCACGCCTCCTTCGGCGGCATGCCGACGACCCGCCACTCCTCGAAGAGGCCCCAGGCGAACTCGGCGAGCGACGCGGGCGTGCACAGCTCGCGGACCACGGCGAGGCCGGGGTAGGGGGCGCCCGGCTTGGAGACGGAGACCATGGTGATCAGGTGGGCGACGGCGGAGACGGGCAGGGTGGCGCCGGTCCGCAGCCGGATCCGGGGCAGCACGCGGGGCTCGAGCCAGGCGGGCGTCTGGGGCATCCGGGCGGGCAGCGCGGTCACCAGCGGGTCGGTGGCCAGGAGCGCTTCGACGGCCTCGACGGCCTCCTCGCCGTACTCCTTGGCGGCGGTGCGGACGCCGTCCGGGCCGTGGGCGGCGACGATCGCCCGCAGCGCGCCCTCGGCGGCGGTCCGCTCGGGGCCGGCGGCGCCGACGGCGTCGGGGACGAGGAGCCGGGCCGCGTCGGTGCCGTGGCGGTGCAGCCAGGTGCGGGCGGTGCGTCCCGCGGTCTTGAGGCGGTGCAGCCAGTTCGCCATCAGCCGGGCGACCCGGACGTCGAGGTAGGGCAGCATGACCTCGGCCATGGCGGTGGGGTGGTGCGGGGCCATGCGCAGCAGGGGCGGCAGGGCGGCTTCCTCGTGGGCGGCGACGAGCGGCTTGAAGACCTCGGCGCCGTCGTAGCAGTAGTCCATGCCGTCCCAGTCGGCGAGGAAGGGGCGGACGCGGTCGGCGGGGCCGTTGACGAGGACGCCGACGGTGTGCCAGTTGTGCAGGTCGCCGCGGAGGAGCTTGTCGACGAGGGTCTCCATGGGCTCGTACGGCTGCCAGCCGGTCACCCAGGACTCGGTGGTGGCCCAGGCCCGCCGCTCCTCGTTCCGCCAGACGACCCGGGTGCCGGCGGGGGCGACGGCGCCGGTCACGACGCGGGGCTTGACGGCCGGGCGCCGCACGGTCCACGGGGGGCTGGTGAGGAGCGCGGGCAGGTCGGCGGGGGCGGCGTCCTCGGTGGTGTCCTGCGCGCGGGTGAGCGGTGCGACGATCTCGGCGGCCTCGGCCGGGAGTTCGGGCAGGACGTCGAGGGCGAGCGCGCGGTGGGTGGCGACGTGTCCGGTGAGCATCCGGCGGACCAGGGCGCTGTCGGCGGTGGTCTCGCGGGCGGCGAGGGCGAGCAGGCGGAGGGCGCGGACGGGGAAGCGGCGGGCGGCGGCGGCCAGTTCGGCGCGGACGTGCTTGTCGCCGACGCGGTCGACCAGCCCCTGGAACGCCGTGTCGGAGGGGAGCTCCGCGAGGGCGGCGGCGAGCGCCTTGAGGTCGTCGGTGCCGAGGTACTGGCGGTGCGTCTCGGCGATGAGGAAGGGGGCCACGGCGGTGCCGACGCCGTCCGCGACGGTGGCGACGGTGGCCGCGCCCCAGCCGCGCCAGCCGAGGTCGACGCGGCCCCCGTAGCCGGCGAGCTGGTCGGCGGTCAGGGAGCAGACGAGCATGTCCCGCACCGGGATCTGGACGTGGTCGCGGGTGGCGGGGTCGGCGACGCACTCGTCGGTCCAGGCGCGCTCGGTGGGCACCAGGAAGGAGACGGAGACGCGGCGGCGGGGGCTGGTCCGGTGCCGGGCGAGGGCGGTGACGGCGGCCGCGTACGTCGCGTCGTCGGCGACGGCGAGGAGGGCCCGGACCCGTTCGAGGACGGTGTGGGCCTCGCCGTGCTGCCACTGCGCCTCGTCCTCGGCGGCGGCCTCGATGCCGCCGACCACGCTGCTCCGGGTGCCCTGGACCCAGAGGCGGCGGCATTCGAGGTGTTCGACGGCGGCGACGGCCGCGAAGGGCAGTCCGTGGGTGAGGGTCCAGGCGTCGGCGACGGTGCGCCGCTCGGCGCCGTGGGGCAGGAAGGCGGCGAGGACGGCGGCGCCGACGGGGTCGGGGCTGCCGGCGTCGTGGGCGCGGGCGGCGGCGACGAGCTCGGGGTCGCTCCGGCCGGCGTCGAGCGCGCGGTCGACCTCGGCGCGCCGGGCGGAGCGCCATTCGGCGAGCCGGGCCGGCGCCTTCGGGTCGGGTGCCGGAACCGGGACGGGGGTGCCTCCGCGGCGCGGGCGGAGGTGCCGCTTCCAGGCGTCGGGCAGGACGAAGGCGGTCTCGTCGGGACGGACGACGGGGGCGTCGGACGCCTCGGCCGGCGACGGCTCGCCGACCGATCCGGAGGGAGCGGGCGGCGCCACGGCGGTGCCGTCGCCGGCGGCCACGTACCCCTTGCGCTCCTTCTCGCCGATGGACTTGAGCAGGTACGCCTCGGCGGCCTCCACCGTGCCGAGGTCCTTGACGCGGGTCTGGCCCGCCGTGCCGATCCGGCCGAACCGGACGGTCACCGCGGTGCCCTCCGCACCGGCTTCCCAGAACTTCCCCGCGCCGTCCCCGGCGTGCTCCCAGCGGCGCACGGCCCCTCCCGCATTGCTCTCGTCGATCACTGCTCCGCACAGTAGCGGGGGTCACTGACAACCCCGGAATTCCCGCTGTCCGCGGGGGTTCTGGACAGCCCCGACCCAGGAATGGTTAGGTTAGCCTTACCTAAAGATCCGGCCGCCCCGGAAGATCCGACCGAGGAGAGTCACCGTGAGCGTCGCCCCCTCCCCCGTCCTGCCCCAGCAGACCGCCGCGGAACAGGTCCGCTCCGTCCTGGCCCGGGCCATCTCCCTCTCCCTCACCCTCGACGGGCAGACGTACGACCTCCTCGGCGCCCACACCGTCGGCGCCCGCGGCCGGATCACCCTCCACCCGCCCGCCGACACCCCGCTCGCCGACCACCTCGACCGCGCCCCGCTCCGGGTGCTCGACGTCCGCGTCGACCTCACCGACATCGCCCCGACCGCCCTCCGCGACCGGGTCCGTGCCCGGGTCACCCTCACCGGACGACTCGCCCCCGCCACCCCCGGCGACCTCGACTCGCTCCGCCTCGACCTGGCCCGCGTCACCCTCCGCACCGGCACCGGGACCGAGGAGGTCGCCCCCGTCGCGTACTCCCTCGCCGCCCCCGACCCGCTCGCCCTCGAAGAGGCCGCGCTCCTCACCCACCTCGCCGACGCCCACCCCGACCTCGTCTCCGACCTGGTCGTCCTCGCCGGCTCCCGCCTCCCGCTCGGCGTCGTCCGCACCCTCCCGCTCGCCATGGACCGGCACGCCGTCTCGCTGCGCTGCGAGTACGGCGAGGGCCACTGCGACCTCCGCCTCCTCTTCCCCGCCGAGGCCCGCGACGCCGCCACCGCCGGCGACATGGTCCGCCGCCTGCTCACCGCCCCCCGCTGCGCCCACCACCACGACCACCACTGACCGGTCGCCCGATCCGGAAACCGCACACGCGGACGGGCGCGTCCCCACCCGCATGGACCGGATCACCCACGGCCTCCGCCAGCTCCTGCGCTTCGCGCTCCTGGAGGCGCGCTGCTGCGCCTTCGCCGTCGCGCTCGTCGGCGGCATCGCCGTCTCGACGCTCCTGCCCGAGCTGCCCGTCGCCCGCTACGACCTGCTGCTCGCCTACGGGACCGTGCTCACCGTGCTGGCCTGGCGGCTCGGCTGGGACAGCGGGCGGGACGTCGCGGTCATCGCCGTCTGCCACCTCATCGGCCTGCTCTTCGAGCTGGTCAAGGTCCGCATGGGCTCCTGGAGCTACCCGGAGGACGCGGCCACCAAGGTCGGCGGCGTCCCCCTCTACGGCGGCTTCCTGTACGCGGCCGTCGGCAGCTACGTCTGCCGCGCCTGGCACCTCTTCGACCTGCGCCTGACCGGCTACCGGCCGCGGATCATGGCGGTCCTCGCCGGGGCGGTCTACCTCAACTTCTTCAGCCACCACTGGCTGCCCGACGCCCGCTGGGTGCTCGCCGCCCTGCTGCTGCTCGCGACCGCCGGCACCTGGGTCCGCTTCCGGGTCGGCGAGCAGGACCTGCGCATGCCGCTCGCCCTCTCCTTCGTCCTCATCGGCTTCTTCCTCTGGATCGCCGAGAACGCCGCCACCTACGTCGGAGCGTGGAGCTACCCCGACCAGCTCGACGGCTGGCAGCCCGTCTCCGTCGCCAAGTTCGGCGCCTGGGCGCTGCTCATCACCGTCACCTTCGTGCTGGCCGCCGCCTGGACGGGTCAGCCGGCCGCGGGCGGCACGGGCTCCTCGCCCCGGCGGATGCCGAGGGTGGCGAGCAGGTCCTCGTGGAGCTCCATCCAGACGGTGTGGCAGGAGTCGGCGCGGGGCCGGTCCACCCAGGAGAACTCGCCGCGCCGGACCCGGGCCAGGGCGCCGGTGAAGCGGTCGCCGTAGCCGGAGAAGCGGTCGAGCCGGGAGCCGAGCTCGGCCGCGAGGGTGTCGATGACGCCGCCGAGGACGGTCAGCTCGTCGAGGATCCGGCCGTCCCAGTCCGCGTCGGCGTGCGTGTTGACCGCGAGCCGGCCGCTGCCGTCGGGCCGCAGCTGCCAGTCCGTGCAGGCCGTGAGGCAGCGCTCGTTGTACGCGAGGAAGGTCTCGTACCGCTCGCGCACGAACGGCCCGTGTCCCGACCGGGCCAGCTCCTCGGCGAGCAGCCGCTCCCCCTCCGTCCGGCCGGCGTCGGTGAGGCTCCAGCCGGAGGTGCCGGCGAAGCCGCTCCGGGTCACCCGGCCGTACGCCTGGAGGTCGAGCAGCAGCTCGCCGACGGCGTCCGCGTCGAGGCCGAAGCGGGCCGCGGCCTCCGCCTCGGTGGTCATGCCCCGCAGCCGTACGGCGTGCAGGACCAGCAGCTCGGGAGTGGAGGAGGTCGCCATGGGCAGAGCCTAGACACATACCGGGCAACCCGTCGGGCGTCCGGCGCGTCCTTCCCCGTACGAACCCCGCACGCACCCGGCTCCGGACCGAACAAGGACACGCGATGAGCGACAAGGCCCGCACCCTCTTCGACGCGCTCGACCTCGACCAGGACGGCACGCTGACCCGTGCCGAGGTCATCCGGGCGCTGCGCGAGAAGGGCCCCACCCTGGCGGCGCGGGGCGTCCTCCCGGCCTGGGGCGTCGGCGGCGACGACGACTCCGCCGCGCTCTTCGACGCCGCCGACCAGAACGGCGACCGCGTCCTCAGCTTCGAGGAGTTCGCCACCGTCGTGGACCGCCGCTTCGGCTGGTGACCCCGGCGGCGCGGCCGCTCATGCGCGCAGCCAGACGGCGGTGTCGGCGGGGAGGGCGCCGGTGGGGTCGAGCGGGCCGCCGGCGAGCAGCAGCGAGGTGTGCGCGGGGAGGTCGAAGACGAGGAGCGTGGGGAGCGAGGCTGCGCTGAGGCAGTCTCCGCGCAAAAGGCCCGCCCGCCACCGAGTGGGTCGTCCGGGGGCGAGGGACACGGATGGGTAACGGACGGGCCGAGCGTGATCCCACACCTTGTCAGTGCAATTTCACATTACTATGTTACGGGTCACATTCCGGCCGCTCTGGCTGTCCGACCGTTCTCCCGCTCTCCTCGGAGTGACCCCATGACCAAGCGCACCCACACCCTGGCCGTCGCCCTGGTGTCGACCCTCGCCCTCGGCCTCACCGCCTGTTCCGGCGACTCCTCGGGCGGCCCGTCCGCCGGGCCGGACCGCAGGAACCCGGCCGCCGCCAACGCCGGGGCGGTCCTCGGCGGCACGCCGCAGAAGGGCGGCACCCTCTCCGTCCTGTCGAACCAGGACTTCTCCCACCTCGACCCGGCCCGCAACTGGGTCATGCCCGACATGGACTTCGGCACCCGGCTGCTCTACCGCACCCTCGTCACGTACCGGGCCGCACCCGGCGCCAAGGGCAGCGAACTGGTCCCCGACCTCGCCGAGGACCTGGGCACCCCCTCGAACGGGGCGAAGACGTGGACCTTCCGGCTGAAGCCCGGCCTCAAGTACGAGGACGGCACCCCGATCACCGCCCAGGACATCAAGCACAACGTCGAGCGGTCCTTCTCCCCCGACCTGCCCGGCGGCCCCGACTACGCGGCCCGCTACCTGGTCGGCGCCAAGGGGTACCAGGGCCCGGCCGAGGGCCGGCACCTCGCCTCGGTGAAGACCCCCGACGCGCGCACGATCGTCTTCGAACTCCACACGCCCTTCGCCGAGTTCCCCTTCGCCGCCACCCTGCCGACCTTCGCCCCGGTGCCGCCGAAGCAGGACAAGGGGCCCCAGTACGACAACCGCCCGTTCTCCTCGGGGCCGTACAAGATCGAGACGTACGCGCGCGACAAGCAGCTCGTCCTGGTCCGCAACCCCCACTGGGACCCGAAGACGGACAGCGTCCGCAAGGCGTACCCGGACCGGATCGTCGTCACCATGGGCCTCAAGGGCACCCAGGTCGACGACCGCCTCATCGCCTCCGCCGGCGCCGACGCCTCCGCCGTGCCCTGGGCCGCCCTCCGCCCCGAGTCCACCCCCAAGGTGCTGACGAAGCCCGAGGTCAAGGCCCGTCTCCTCGCCGAGTCCAGCACCTGCAACGAGATGCTGCAGATGCACACCGGCCGCGCCCCCTTCGACGACGTGAAGGTGCGCCAGGCCGTGCAGTACGCCCTCGACCGCGAGGCGATCGTCACCGCCGCCGGCGGCCCCGCCCTCACCGACGCCTCCACGGCCGCCATGCCCGGCGCGCTCTTCGAGGGCGGCAAGCAGCCCGACACCCTGAAGATCCCCCTCGCCGGCGACCCCGAGAAGGCCAAGGAACTGCTCAAGCAGGCCGGGAAGGCCGACGGCTTCGCCACCAGCATCACCGTCTCCAGCGGCGACAAGGCGATCGGCGAGGCCATCCAGCAGGCCCTGGGCCGGGCCGGCATCAAGGTGACCATCGAGACCGTCGACCCGTCCGCCTTCTACGACACCATCGGCGACACCCGCAACCGCACCGACCTCGTCTACACCGGCTGGTGCCCCGACTTCCCCTCCGGCTCCACCTTCCTCCCCTTCGTCTTCGACGGACGCTCCATCAAGGAGAAGGGCAACTCCGGCAACCACTCCCTCTTCCGCGACGACGCCACCCAGAAGCGGATCGACGAGATCGCCGCCATGTCCGACGGCGCCGCGGCCAACAAGGCGTGGCAGGAGCTCGACGCCCAGATCCTCGCCAAGGCCCCCGTCGCCCCCGGCGCCGTCAAGCGCCGCCCCCTCGTCCTCGGCACCAACATCGCCGGAGCCTTCGGCCACACCTCCTGGGGCGGCCAGATCGACTACGCCACTGTCGGCCTCAAGGACCCGTCCAAGAGCACGGACTGAAGGACGCCCCTCCGATGACCACCACCACGACCACCACCGCTCCCCCGGTGCCCCGGGGCGGCGGGGCCTGGCGGCTCGTCCGCGCGGAACTGGCCCGCCGGGCCTCCCTCCAGGTCTCCCTCGCCGTCGTCGCCCTCTTCACGGTGATGACGGTCGCCGCCCCGCTGATCAGCGCGCTGGGCGGCTGGGGCCCCGAGGAGTTCGACAAGTCCGCCGTCGACCCGTACCTCGGCGGACTGCCGATCGGGCCGCTCGGCGGCGTCTCCGCCGAACACTGGCTCGGCGTCGAACCCGTCACCGGCCGCGACCTGTTCGCCCGGGTCGTGCACGGCGCCCAGGTCTCCCTGCTCATCGCCTTCGCCGCCACGGCGATCGTCGTCCTCGCCGGCACCACGGCCGGCGTCGCCGCCGGCTACTTCGGCGGCCGCACCGACACCGTGCTCTCCCGGCTGATGGACCTCACGATGTCCTTCCCCTCCCTCATCTTCATGATCGCGATGATGTCGGTGGCCAGGGACGTCGACCGGATGCTGCTGATGATCCTCGTCATCGGCCTCTTCGGCTGGCCCGGCGTCGCCCGGGTGGTGCGCGGGCAGACCCTCTCCCTCAAGCACCGCGAGTACGTCGACGCGGCCCGCGTCGGCGGCTCCGGACCCTGGCGGATCCTCGCCCGCGACATCCTCCCGGGCGTCGCGGGGCCGGTCATCGCGTACACCACGCTGATGGTCCCCGGCATGATCGCCACCGAGGCGGCGCTCAGCTACCTCGGCGTCGGGGTCCGCCCGCCGACCCCGTCCTGGGGCCAGATGATCGCCGAGAGCGTCTCGTACTACGACACGGACCCCATGTACTTCCTCGTCCCGAGCCTCTGTCTCTTCCTCACCGTCCTCGCGTTCACCCTCCTCGGCGACGCGCTGCGCGACGTCCTCGACCCGCGGGGGAGCCGTACGTGATCCTCTACCTCGGCCGCCGGCTCCTCGGGGTGATCGGCGTGCTCCTCGCCATCGCCGCCGTCACCTTCACCATCTTCTACGTCCTCCCGTCCGACCCGGCCGCCGCCGCCTGCGGCAAGGCGTGCAGCGACGAACGCCTGGCGGCCATCCGCGCCCACATGGGCCTGGACGCCCCGCTCTGGCGGCAGTTCGCCGACTTCGTCACCGGGATCTTCACCGGCCGGACCATGGGCACCGGCCGGTACGCCCTGCACTGCGACTTCCCCTGCCTCGGCTACTCGTACGAGAGCAGCGAGGGCGTCTGGGACCTGCTCGTCGACCGGCTGCCCGTCTCCGCCTCGCTCGCCGTCGGCGCCGCCGTCCTCTGGCTGGCCCTGGGCCTGTCGGCCGGCGTCACCGCCGCGCTCCGCAAGGACACCCTCACCGACCGGGCCCTGATGGTCGGCGCGGTCGCCGCCGCCTCCCTGCCCGTCTACTTCACCTCCGTCCTCCTCATCTACGGGCTGATCCGGCTCACCGGACTGCTCCCCTACCCGCAGTACGTCCCCCTCACCTCCGACCCGCTCTCCTGGGCCTCCAACCTGCTGCTGCCGTGGCTGGCCCTCGCGATCCTGTACGCCGCGATGTACGCCCGGCAGAGCCGCGGCGCGATGATCGAGTCCATGGCGGAGCCGTACATCCGCACCGCCCGCGCCAAGGGCCTGCCGCGCCGCACGGTCGTCGTCAAGCACGGTCTGCGGGCCGGGATGACCCCGGTCCTCACCATCTTCGGCATGGACCTCGGCGGGCTCCTCGCGGGCGCCGTCATCACCGAGTCGCTCTTCGGACTGCCCGGCGTCGGGCGCCTCTTCTACGGCGCCCTCACCACCGGCGACCAGCCCGTCATCCTCGGGGTGACGCTGCTCGCCGCCACCTTCATCGTCGTCGCCAACCTGGTCGTGGACCTGCTGTACGCCGTCGTCGACCCGCGAGTGAGGTACTGATGGCCGACCCCGCCCCGCTCCTGACCGTCCGGGACCTCAGCGTCACCTTCCCCACCCCGCGCGGCCCCGTCCGGGCCGTGGACTCCCTCTCCTTCGACGTGCCGCACGGCCGCACCCTCGGCATCGTCGGCGAGTCCGGCTCCGGCAAGTCCGTGACCTCGCTCGCCGTCATGGGCCTGCACACCGGCGCCGAGGTCACCGGCTCCGTCACGCTCGACGGGCGCGAACTCGTCGGCCTGCCCGACCGGGAGCTCAACCGGCTGCGCGGCCGGCGGACGGCGATGATCTTCCAGGACCCGCTCTCCAGCCTCCACCCGTACTACACCGTCGGCGAGCAGATCGCCGAGCACCACCGGGTGCACTTCGGCAGCCGCCGGGCCGCCGCCCGCGCCCGCGCCGTCGAGGCGCTCGCCGAGGTCGGCATCCCCGAGCCGAAGCGCCGGGCCGGGGAGTACCCGCACCAGTTCTCCGGCGGCATGCGCCAGCGGGTGATGATCGCGATGGCGCTGGTCTGCGAGCCGGACCTGCTCGTCGCCGACGAACCGACCACCGCCCTCGACGTCACCGTGCAGGCCCAGATCCTCGACCTGCTCGCCCGCCTCCAGCAGGAGCGCCGGCTCTCCGTCGTCATGATCACCCACGATCTGGGCGTGGTCGCCCGGGTCGCCCACGAGGTGCTCGTCATGTACGGCGGGCGCGCCGCCGAACAGGCCCCGGTGGACGCCCTGTTCGCCTCCCCCGCGCACCCGTACACCCGCGGGCTGCTCGACTCGCTGCCCCGGCTGGACGACCCCGACGACGTACCGCTCCGGGCCATCCCCGGCAGCCCGCCGTCCCTCCTCGACCCGGCGCCCGGCTGCGCCTTCGCGCCCCGCTGCGCCCGCGCGGCGGCCGGCACGGCGGAGGAGCGGGACCGGTGCGCCACCGAGCGGCCGGTGCTCGGCGGGCATCGGGGCCACGCCGCCGCCTGCCACTTCGCGGCCTTCCCGGCCGTTCCCACGTACGAAGGGATCGCCCCGTGAGCACGACGACTCCTCCCGGCGCAGCGCCGCTGCTGCGGGTCCGGGACCTCGCCATGACCTTCCCGGGCCGCCGCCGCTCGGCGCCCGTGCGGGCCGTGGACGGCGTCGGCTTCGACCTGGCGGCGGGCGAGACCCTCGGCCTGGTCGGCGAGTCCGGCTGCGGCAAGTCGACCACCGGCCGGATGATCGTCCGGCTCCTGGAGCCGACCGCGGGCTCGGTCGAGTACGACGGCCGGCCCATCGCCCATCTCCCGCAGCGGGCCATGAAACCGCTCCGCCGCGAGATCCAGATGGTGTTCCAGGACCCGCACTCCTCCCTCAACCCCCGGCAGCCGGTGGCCCGGATCATCGCCGACCCGCTGCTGGTGCAGGGGAGTTCGGCGGCGGGGGCCCGCGAGCGGGCGCTGGAGCTGATGGAGCTCGTCGGGCTCATCCCCGAGCACGCCGACCGGTTCCCGCACGAGTTCTCCGGCGGGCAGGCGCAGCGCATCGGCATCGCCCGCGCGCTGGCGACGGGCCCGCGGCTCGTCGTCGCCGACGAGCCGGTCTCCGCGCTCGACGTGTCCGTCCAGGCGCAGATCGTCAACCTGATGGAGCGGCTCCAGGACGAACTGGGCCTCGCCTACCTCTTCATCGCCCACGACCTGTCGGTGGTGAAGCGGGTCTGCGACCGGGTCGCGGTCATGTACCTCGGCCGGATCGTCGAGATCGGCGCGAAGGAGCGGGTGTACGAGGCCCCCGCGCACCCCTACACGCGGGCGCTGCTCTCCGCGGTGCCGCTGCCGGACCCGGCGGCCGAGCGGGCCCGCGAGCGCATCACCCTGCTCGGCGACCCGCCGAGCCCCGCCGCTCCCCCGCCGGGCTGCACCTTCCATCCGCGCTGCCCGAAGGCCCAGGCGATCTGCCGCACCGAGGCGCCGGTCCTGCGGTCGCTCGCGGCGGGCGAACCCCGGGAGGTGGCCTGCCACTTCCCGGAGGAGGGCTGACGGGCCGGGTCGGCCCCCCGTCAGGCCGTCTTCTCGGCCGCCTCGGCGGCGGACCGTGCCTTCTCCAGGGCGCGCTCGGCGGCCCGGAGGTCCGTAGCGGCCCGCTTGGCGGTCTTCTCGGCGGCGGCGGCCGCCGTGCGGGCCTCCTCGCGCTCCCGCTCGGCGCGGCGGAGCCGGTCGGCGGCCTCCTCGGCCGCCGCCGTCGCGGCCCGTTCCGTCTCCCGGGCGGCATCCCGGTCCCGCTCCCGCCGGGCGAGGGCGGCCCGGGCCTCCTCCGCCTTGGCTTCCGCCTCTTTCGCTGCTCCGGCCTCACGGGCCTCTTCGGCCTTCTGGGCCTTCTGGGCCTTCCGGGCCCTCTGGGCCTTTTTCGTCTCCGCCGGGGCGGCCGGTTTCTTCTCCGCCGGGGAGGCCGGGGTCCGGGTCGTCAGGGTCGTCAGGGTCTCGGAGGGGACGGCGGGGAAGCCGACGGCCGTCTCCGGCATCGCGGCGAGGCGTCCCTTGGCCCAGGGCCCGGCGACCTCGGGGAGGGCGAGGACTGCGTGCAGGATCCTTTCGACGTCGCCGAGCACCGTGTCGCTCACGGGCTGGCCGGCCTCCTCCGCGAGACCGGTGGCGGTCCGGACGAGCGCCGCGACGAGCCGGTGCTGCTGCCGGCTCGCCTCCCGCAGCCGCTCGCCGTCGAGCGTCCGGTGGGCGGCGCGCAGCGCCTCGCCCAGGGCGAGGAACCGCTCGGCATCCTCCGGCCGTTCACGGGCGAGGAGGTTCGCCGCCCAGACGGCGAGCGGCGGCCGCCGCAGCGCCGCGATCGCCTTCGCGGCGGCCGTGTCCTTCGCCCGGCGCGCCTCGGCGGCGTACGCGTCCCTGGCCGCAGTGAACTCGGACGGCCGCAGCCCGTACAGCTCGCCGGTGACCTGCTCGACATCCATGCGCCCACTCTGCTGCGCCGGGCCCGCGGGGCCGGGGCGAACCTCCGCCGGGCGTCCCGCCGTCACCCGCTCGACGTCATCCGCAGACGTCCTGGATGCGACGGAAGGGACGCTCGGCCTCCAGGGCGAACGCGGTCTCCAGGAGGGTGCGTTCGCTGCCCGGGCGGCCGGAGAGGAGGACGCCGATCGGCAGGCCGTCGGCCGTGGCGCGGGCGCTGGGCAGCGAGAGTGACGGGGTGCCCACCACGTTGTCGACCGGGGTGTAGGCGACGTACTCCAGGATCCGCTCGACCAGCACGGGGTACGGGACGACCGGCGCGAGGTGCCCGAGCGGGGGCGTGGTGCGGGCGAGGACCGGGGTGAGGACGAGGTCGAGGCCGCGCAGCGCCGCCGCGTACGCCGACGTGGTCCCGCGGAGCCGGCGGACGACGCCCGGGGTGTCGCGCCAGCGCTTGACGTACTCCTCGCGCAGCCCGCGGCTGAGCCCGTCCATGCGGCGCCGGTCGAAGTCGGCGCCGAAGGTGCGGCCGGTGGCGCCGAGGAGGAAGGAGAGCATGCCCCAGTAGGTGAGGAAGTCCTCGGTGAAGCGGGGGTCGATGTCGATGGTGACGGGTTCGACGGTGTGGCCGAGGCCCCTGAGGGTGGCGACGGTGTCGGTGACGGCGGCGCGGGTGTCGTCGTCGCAGCGGACGCCGTTGGGCGAGTCGAGCAGGTAGCCGATGCGCAGCCGTCGGTCGGAGGGCCCTTCGACGAGGCCGACCGGCGGCAGCTTCGGGTTGCGGTGGTGGCGTTCGGCGGCGGCGAGGAAGGCGGCGGAGTCGCGGACCGTGCGGGTGACGACGCCGTCGACGACCAGGTCGACCGGCAGGTGCCGGCTCTGGTCGTTGGGGACGACCCGGCCCCGGGTGGGCTTGAGGCCGACGAGTCCGCAGGCGGCGGCGGGGATGCGGATGGAGCCGCCGCCGTCGTTGGCGTGGGCGAGCGGGACGGCGCCGGAGGCGACGAGCGCCGCGGCGCCGCCGGAGGAGCCGCCGGCGGAGTGGCCGGTGTGCCAGGGGTTGCGGGCCGGTTCGGCGGACTCGTACTCGGTGGTCGGACTGAAGCCGAACTCGGGCAGCCGGGTCTTGCCGAGGACGGTGACGCCGGTGCTGAGGAGCTGCCGGACGAAGGGCGCGTGCCGGCGGGCCGTCCGGGGGGTGAAGGCGGCGCTGCCGTGGCCGGTGGGCAGGCCCGCGTAGTCGGTGTTGTCCTTGACCAGGGTCGGGACGCCCGCGAAGGCCCCGCCGGCGCCGCCGCCGAGCGCCGGCCGGTCGAGCGGGATCTGCACCGCGTGGAGCTCCGCCACCGCCTGGAGCCGGGCCGCCGCGTCCCTGGCCACCTCGGCGGGGCTCACCTCGCCCCGCCGGACGGCCTCCGCGAGGCCGACGGCGTCGTGCTCCCCGAGGGAGTCGTCGCGGAAGGCGTGCACCGTGGTCCGCTTCTCGATCGTCACCGCTGCCTCAGCCCCCGGGGTCGGTCGTCGATGGATACCGCCATCATGACGTACCCACGGGTAACACGCGAGGGCCGGGCACGCCCGCCGTCGGCTCGCGGGCGGGCTATCGGCCGTCGCCGTCCTCCATCCAGTCGGGCGTACGGAACGTACCCCCGTACATGGGGAGTTCGATCGTCGATCCGTAGCGGGCGAGCTGGGCCCAGGGGCGGTTGATGCCGGCGGAACCGTAGCGGCGCACCCGGGTGACGGCGTCGAGGTCGAGGACGTCGACGAGGACCTCCTCGCCGTGTCCGGCCTGCTGGCGCACCAGGCCCTCCGGGTCGACGACGACGCTCGCGCCGACGCCCGCGGGGTCGGCGGCGTTGACGTTGACGACGTAGACCTGGTTGGTCCAGGCGTTGGCACGGGCGCAGACCAGTTCCATCTCGCGGTCGCGGGGGGGTCAGGGTGGGCTGGACGACGGCCTCCGCACCCAGCCAGGCGAGCTGGCGCACGGTCTCGGGGAACGACCCGTCGTAACAGACGGCCAGGCCCACCCGGCCGACGTCCGGGATGTCGAAGACGGTGAAGCCGATGCCGGGCGTCGCCTTCTCGTACGGCTGCCAGGGGAAGACCTTGCGGTAGCGGGCGACGATCTCGCCGCGGGGTGACACGGCGAGGGCGCGGACGGCTACCAGATGGAGGTCCTCGCCGGCCGTCGGACCCGCGCGGAGGTGATCACGGCCCTGCACGCGTACGCCCGCGCCGTCACCGGCCACGACCTCGACGGCCGCGCCTGAGGAGCCCCGGCGGGCCCCCTCGCGCGTGTGGGCCCCGCGCGCTCGCGCGAGGCCCACACCGGCGGAGGGTCCTCAACGGCCCTGGAGCCGCCTGACGTTGTCGCCGAAGGTCCAGTTCCTCGAGCCGTCCCAGTTCGCCGACCAGGTCATCAGGCCCTTGAGGCGCCCGCCGTAGTGGTTCCACGCCTGCGCGACGAGGGACGGCGACATGTACCCGCCGCCGGCGCCCGGCTGGGCCGGCAGGCCGGGGACCTGCTTGTCGTACGGGACGCGGACGGTGGTGCCCTGGACGACCAGGCCGCGGTCGAGGCAGTCGGTCTGGGCGGTGAAGCCGGCGACGGTGCCGGCGGGGTACGAGTCGCCGGAGCAGCCGTACATGCTGCCGTTGTAGTACTGCATGTTCAGCCACCACAGGCGCCCGTTGTCGGCGTACTTCTTGACGATCGGGAGGTACGCGCCCCAGATCGAGCCGTACGCGACGCTGCCGCCGGTGACGTAGGCGGTCTCGGGGGCCATGGTGAGGCCGAAGCCGGCGGGCATGCGGGCGAGGACGCCGTCGATGATGCGGATCAGGTTGGCCTGGGAGGCGGAGAGGGTGGTGATGCTGCCGCTGCCGACGAGTCCGGTCTCGATGTCGATGTCGATGCCGTCGAAGTTGTACTTCTGGAGGATCGGGACGATCGTCGCGACGAAGCGGTCGGCGACGGCCTGGGAGCCGAGGTCGATCCCGGCGGCGGCGCCGCCGATGGACATGAGGAGGGTGGCGCCGGCGGCCTTGGCGCGGCACATCTCTGCCGGGGTGGAGACGCGGACGGTGTTGTCCATGCCGTCCTCCCACAACACCGTGCCGTCCGAGCGGATCACGGGGAAGGCGGCGTTGACGACGTTGTACCCGTGGGCGGCGAGCCGGGGGTCGTCGATGGGCACCCAGCCGAACGGCGGGTGGACGCCGTTGGCGGCGCCGTCCCAGTTCTCCCAGTAGCCCTGGAGCACCTTGCCGGTGGGGCGGGGCTTGAGGGCGCAGGTGTCGGCGGCGGTGGCGGTGGGGGTGGCCGTGGTGGCACCAGTGGCGCCGGCTTGCGCGGGTGCGGCGGCGGTGACGGTGGCGAGCAGGGCGGCGAGGGCGCTCGCGCCCGCTCCGAGGGCGCGGACGATCCGTGAGCCTGGCATGCGTGCTCCTTGGGACGTGGGGGGCGGTCCGGGGCATGGCGCGCGCTCCAGTCGACCGTAGATTGGTCCAGACCTACCGTCAACCACACGCGGTAATAGGGGAGTTGACGCCATACCGTCGGCGCGACCGACCGTCGACCAGCCACCGCCACCCCACCCCCGGCGAGACCCCACCGCGCCACCCGGCACCACCCGGCTCCACCTGGCGCCACCTGACACCACAGCGCGCCACTCCGGCGCCACGCGATGCCACTCGGCGCCACGCATGGCGCCATCTGACGCCATTCGGTGCCACATGGCATCACCAGGGGTTGCACATGGCGCCAAGATGGTGCCATGATGACGTCATGGACCTCACCCCGTACGTCGACAGCCTCCGCCGCGAACTCGCGGTGGCCGCCGAAGCCGGTGGCGACGAAGCGCGCGACCTGGCCGAGCGGCTCACCGCCCCCCTGGAGTCGGCGACCCGTCTGACCATGCTCAACGTGCTCTCCGCCGCCATGGACGAGATCACCCGTGAGCTCGCCCCCGGCTCGGTCGACGTACGGCTGCGCGGGCTCGACCCCGACTTCGTGGTGACGCTGCCGCCCACCGACAGCGCCGCCCCCGCGGAGCCGACCCCGCCCGCCGAGCCCCTCCCGGTCCCGGCCGCCGGCGAGGGCGACGAAGGCGGCACCGCCCGCGTCAACCTGCGCCTGCCGGCCCACCTCAAGGCCCGCGCCGAGGAGGCCGCCGCCCGCGAGGGCCTGTCGGTCAACGCCTGGCTGGTACGGGCCGTGTCGACGGCGGTCGCCGGCGGCACCGCCCCTCGCGCCCCGGAGAAGACCCGCACCACCGGACAGAGCATCACGGGCTGGGTCCGCTGACCCTCGCGGCCCCGCCCGTACCACTCCTTCCCACCACGGCCCCCACCTGCGGGGACGACCCGACGACCCAAGAGGACGGGACAGCCATGCCTTCTTTCGACACTCCCGCACCGATCTCCGTCACCGCCTACGTGTATGCCGGCTCCCTCCAGTTCACCGCCAGCGACCGCTCCGACACCGTCGTCGAGGTCCGCCCGCGCAACGCGAAGAAGGACCTGGACGCCCGCGCGGCCGAGCAGACCGAGGTCACGTACCTCCGCGGCGTCCTCACCCTCAAGACCCCCAAGGCCAATCTGCTCGGGCGCGGCGGCATCGTCGACGTGACGGTCGACCTGCCCACCGGCTCCGCCGTCGACGTCACCAGCGCCGCGGCCGCCCTGCTCGGCGAGGGCCGGCTCGGCGAGACCCGCGTGAAGATCGCGGCCGGCGACGTCCGGCTCGACACCACCGGCCCGCTGACGCTGAACGCCGCGCACGGCTCGACCAGCGTCGACCGGATCGAGGGCGCGGCCGACCTCACCACCAGCAGCGGCAGTCTGCGCGTCGGCACCATCACCGGCCCCGCCGTCCTGAAGAACTCGCACGGCAGCACGATCGTCGACACCGTCACCGGCGAGCTGCGGGTCAGCGGCGCCAACGGCGCCATCGAGATCATGCGCGCCGGCTCGGACGTCACCGGCACCTCGACCAACGGCGGCCTCCGCGTCGCCGAGGTCTCCCGCGGCGAGGTCCAGCTGGAGACGTCCAACGGCTCCATCGAGGTCGGCGTCCGCGAGGGCACCGCCGCCTGGCTCGACGTCAGCTCGAACCGCGGCCAGGTGCGCAACGGGCTCACCGCGTCCGGGGCCCCGGAGGAGTCCGAGGAGACGGTCAGGATCCGCGCGCGCAGCAACTGGGGCAACATCGACATCCGCCGCGCCCGCGCCTGACGCGCCACCCCCGCGCCCCTCCCCTCTCCCTCTCTCCCTCCCTCTCCCCCTTTCCCCTTCACCCCTCACCCTTCGATCGGAGGGCCCCATGCCTTCTTCTGTCATGCCCATGCCCAGTCAGGACGGCCCCACGCCCGCCGCCATCACCGCCACCGGCCTCCGCAAGGCGTACGGCGACAAGATCGTCCTCGACGGCGTCGACCTCCACATCCCGGCCGGAACCGTCTTCGCCCTGCTGGGTCCGAACGGCGCCGGCAAGACCACCGCCGTGAAGATCCTCTCCACCCTCGTCTCCGCCGACTCCGGCCAGGCGTCCGTCGCC
>NZ_JOGX01000071.1 GCF_000719555.1 Streptomyces sp. NRRL F-5727 | reverse complement strand
GGGGCGGGGGTGGGGGAAGGCCTCGGCGAGGGGGGTCGGGTGGGTGTAGCCGGTGGGTTTGCTGGTGAGGTGCCAGACGCGGTCGTCGGCTTCGCAGCGGTAGGAGCGGGATTCGGGAGGTCGGGAGTCCGGCTGGGCGGCTCGGGCGGTGGCGACGTCCTCCAGGGCCGCCGCGGCGCGTGCGGCCGTCGGGTGCTGGACCTTGCCGCAGCGGCATTTGCTGGTGCCGACCAGGGGTTGTTCCGGGGCGCCCGGGGGCAGGTCGGCGTGGGCGGCGAAGTACGGGAGGTCGGCGGTGCGCAGCCGTCTCCACCAGCCGACTCCCGGCCGGCGGAGGAAGTAGGCGCGGACCCCTCCGCGTTTGGAGTTCCGGACGTCCGACGTGATCATGATGACCGCTCCGGAGGAGTGGAAGGCTTCCAGGCGGGCGCGGAGCGGGTGGACGGTCGTCTCGACCTTCCAGCCCGCTTCCTCCAGCACGGGGCCGAACGGGGCGATCCGTTCGCCGGGTGCCTCTCCGGGGATCCTGGGCGGTGCGACGCCGTCGCGCGCGGCTCGTTCGGCGCGGGTGAGCTGGTGCTCGCGGATCAGGGCGCGGGAGACGAGGAACGTCGCGCTCGGCGGGGCGGGGCGTGGGGGCTGTGCGCTCATCCTGGTTCCCGTCGGCGGCTCGAACCTCGCAGGGGAATGATCATTCTTGCAGTTCCGGTCGGCGGGGGCCGATGATCGGCGCTCGCGGGATGTGACCTGTATCACATCGAAGTTCTGTCAGGGATCGGGGTGCTGTCCCGCTCAACCGTCGGGAACGAACGACACCGACAGGAGTGACTCTCATGAAGCACCGCATCGTCGTCCTCGGCGCCGGCTACGCCGGTTCTCACGTCGCCGGCGCCCTGGCCCGTCGACTGTCCCCGCGGGACGCCGAGATCACCGTCGTCAACGCCGAGCCGGACTTCGTCCAGCGGCTGCGGCTGCACCAGCTGGCGGCCGGACAGGAGATCGACGCCCCGCCGCTCGCCGACGTCTTCGCGGGCACGGCGGTACGGCTGCGCCTCGGCCGCGTCACCGGCGTCGACCCCGAGCACCGGACCGTCGCCGTGGCCGACGCCGAGGGAGGCGGCGAACTCGGCTACGACACCCTGGTGTACGCGCTCGGCAGCCACTTCGCCGTCGACGGGGTGCCGGGCGTCGCCGAGTACGCCTTCGACGTCAGCGCACGTCCGTCCGCGCTGCGGCTGCGTGAGCGGTTGGCGGCCCTCGACGCGCGGGGCGGGGAGGCGCACGTGGTCGTCGTCGGCGACGGGCTGACCGGGATCGAGACCGCCACCGAGATCGCCGAGTCCCGCCCCGGCCTGTCCGTGACGCTGATCGCCCGCGGCGAGCTGGGCGCCCGGCTCTCCGCCGGCGGGCGCGACCACCTGCGCGCGGCGTGCGACCGGCTGCGTGTCACCGTCAGGGAGCACACCGAGGTCGAGGCCGTCGAGGCGGCACGGGTGCGGTGCGCGGACGGCACCGTGCTCGCGGCCGACGCGACGGTGTGGACGGCCGGGTTCGCGGTCGGGCCGCTCGCGGCCGCCGCCGGGCTCGACGTCACCGAGCACGGCCGGATCGTCGTCGACCGCACCATGAGGTCGGTCTCGCACCCGGACGTCTACGCCGTCGGTGACAGCGCGTACGCCCTCGGCGACAACGGCCTGCCGCTGCCGATGTCCTGCGCGACCGCCGGCGCGACCGGCATGCAGGCCGTGAACGCGATCGTGGGACGCCTGAGCGGGGGCAAGATCGCCCACGCCAAGCTGGCCTACGTGGCCAACCACATCAGCCTCGGGCGGCGGGACGGGATCCTGCAGATGGTCGACGGCGAGGGGCTGGCCAAGAAGACGTACGTGGGCGGGCGGAGGGCCGCGCGGATCAAGGCCGGCATCCTCTGGATGTCGCTGTGGGCGACTTCGAACCCGACGTTCGGGCTGCCGCGCCGCAGCCACCGGGTGGCGGCCGCGGCGGCGGGACCGGCGGGATCGGCGGCCTCGGCGGGGCCGGTGACGTCGGCGGGGCCGGTGACGTCGGTGGGATCGACGGCCTCGGGGGGACCGGTGGCGTCGGCGGGATCGACGGCCTCGGCGGGACCGGGGACGTCGGTGGGATCTGTCGCGGCGGCCGGATCTGCGGAGAAGGCCGTTGCGTGAGGGCCGGTCGGGAAGCCTAAGGTGATCCGCGTGGACCACATCCCCGCCGACGGCTTCGACACCAGCCGGTTCGAGGCCAGCCGGAACCGGCTGGCCTCGCTGGCGTACCGTCTCCTCGGCTCCGCCACCGACGCCGAGGACGCCGTCCAGGACGCCTTCCTGCACTGGCAGGCCGCCGACCGGCAGTTGATCAAGGTGCCGGAGGCATGGCTGACGAAGGTCGTCACCAACCTGTGCCTGGACCGGCTCCGTTCGGCCCAGGTCCGCCGCGAACGCGCCGCCGGCGCCTGGCTGCCCGAACCGCTCCTCGACGGCGATCCCATGCTGGGCCCGGCCGACACCTTCGTCCAGCGCGAGTCGGTCTCCCTGGCGGTGCTGACCCTCATGGAACGCCTCTCGCCGCTCGAACGCGCCGTCTACGTCCTGCGCGAGGCGTTCTCGTACAGCCATGCCGAGATCGCCGGCATCCTCGACATCACCGAGTCGGCCAGCCAGCAGCACCTCCACCGCGCCCGGCGGCGGGTCACCGCCGAACGCCGGCGCGGCGCCGACGAGATCGACCCGGCGTCGGCCCGCGAAGTCGTCGAGGAGTTCCTCGCCGCCGCCTCCTCGGGGCGCACCGATCGGCTGGTGGCGCTGCTCACCGACGACGCGACCGCGATCTCCGACGGCGCCGGTCTGGCCGCGAAGCTGCTCCGGTTCGACACCGCGGAACGGATCGCCACCGTCGCGCGCGCCGGCTTCACCCCGACACCCGCGAAGCGGCGGCTGGCCGGCGGCACGCCCGCGATCCACTACGCGGTCGTCAACGGCGGCCCCGCCGCCCTGTTCGTCGTCGACGACCGGGTCGTCGGCTCGGTGACGTTCGACCTGGCCCGCGGCAGGATCTCGACGGTACGGGGCATCGCCGCGCCGGCCCGCCTCGCCCGGCTCACCGAAGCCTGGCGGCGGCACGAACCGGAGGCGCCGATCGTCGCCCGGTGGTGACCCACGGGGCGTACCTGCGCGCGGTCGACGTCGGCGGGGCCGGTCCGGCGGTGCGTCGGTCCGCCGGTCCGCGGGTCCCTCGGTCTGCTGGTCCGCCGGTCGGTCGGTCCGTCGGTCTGTGGCCCCGCCGGTCCGTCGGTGGGGTCACGCGGCCCGCAGCTCCTGCGCCGCGTCCTTCGAGAGGCCGACGCGGACGAGCGCGGCGGCGAACCTCGCGTGGTCCTCCGGAGGGACGCGGTGGCCCAGGCCGCTCGGCGTGTGCGGCAGGCCCAGGTCCTTCGCCACCTCGCACGCGCGGTCGTCGAAGTACGGGCGCAGCCACGGCCAGACCGCCTGCACCTCCCGGCAGAAGATGTCCGCGCCGACCGGACCGATCCGCGGCACCTCCTGGACCAGTTCACGCAGGGCGTCCGCGTCGCCGTCGGCCTCGTCCCGCATCCTGCGGAGGTCGCCGTGCCAGCGTTCGAGCACGAGGTGCGCCCCGTCGCCGAGGGCGGTGGCGGTGCTCTCGTCGTACCGCACGTAGTGGGCCCGGCCGAGGGCGTCCACCCGCTCCTGCCAGCCCGAGCGGGCCATCGCCCGCGGCGTCCGGAACCCGGCCCGGGACAGCTCCCGCGCGGCCGCGACGGCCGTGTCGGCGCTGATCCGGATCGAGCAGAGCACCGTGAGCACGAGGAGCCGGTACAGCGGGGAGGGCTTGTCGCGCAGGGTGATGCCCGCCTGCTGCGCGTAGGTCCGGCCGTACTCCGACAGCAGTCGTGAGGTCATCGTGTCGGCGGCGGTCATCGCCCGCACACCTCGCCTTCGTACGTCTGAGCAGGTGTCCTGTGCCGGGGCGGCTGCCCCGCATCGCCGCCGTCATTCCGGGCGTGGTGTCGTCACCTGATCCGCGGGGTAGTCGCGGGGCCGGAGAGGAAGGACGGCCATGGCCGCATCGGACGGGACGCTGACCGAGTACCGACGGAAACGGGACTTCCGCAGGACGCGCGAGCCCGAGGGGAAGAGCGGCGGAGGGGACGGGCGCGAGCCCGTGTTCGTGGTGCAGATCCACGACGCCACGTCGATGCACTTCGACTTCCGCCTTGAGGTGGACGGGGTGCTCAAGTCCTGGTCGGTGCCGAAGGGCCCCTCCGGCGATCCGCACGACAAGCGGCTGGCGATGCCCACCGAGGACCACCCGCTCGAGTACCGCGACTTCGAGGGGACGATCGCCCCGGGCGAGTACGGCGCCGGCACGGTGATCATCTGGGACGAGGGCCGGTACGAGAACCGCAGCACCGACCAGCGGGGCCACGAGGTCCCCTTCGCCGAGGCGCTGGACGCCGGCCACGCCTCCTTCCGGCTGGCGGGGCGCAAGCTGCACGGCGACTGGGCGCTCACCCGGTTCCGCAAGGGGGCGGACGGGGAGCGGGAGGCGTGGCTGCTGGTCAGGCACGGCCGTACCGCACACGGCACCACGCCTGACCCCCGGCGGGCGCGCTCGGCGCGTAGTGGGCGGACGCTAAAGAAGGTCGCCGAGGAGGCGGAGTCGGGCAAGGAGGCGGAGCCGGGCCGGGAGGAAGAGACAGAGGGAGGCTGAGGCCGCAATGAGCGTGCTGGACCGGCTGTCCGAGGCCGACCGCGACCGGCTGCGCGGCGCGGAGAACGGGGCCCTAGAGTTCCGTGAGCCGCAGCCGATGCTCGCCGTGCTCAGCGACCCCCGGACCTTCGGCGACCTCTTCGACCTGCTGCGGCTGGACGGCCGGAGCGTCACGGCCCTGCCGGTGCGCACCCGCACGTCCCCGCTCCACTACGCGTTCGCCTTCCGGCTCCCGCTGCGCTTCACGCCCCACCGCGTCGGCCGTGACGGCCGGGACCTGCCGGCCGACGCCTGCGGACGCGGCTGGGAGGGACTGATCGCCGAACGGGCGGACGGCCCCTCCCTGCACGGGCGCTGCACCGCCTGGCTCAAGCTCACGTGCGCCGCCGGCCAGGAGCTGGTGGTCGGCGACTTCACCGAACCGGCCGGCAGGCGGGCCGGATTCGGCGCACTGCTCGTCGGCCACTACCAGGGCGAGCGGCTCCGGTACGCGGGCAAGGTCAGTACCGGCTACGACACGGCCACCCTGCGCCGGCTGCGGGGACGGCTGGACCGGCTGGAGCAGGACCGCTCGCCGTTCGCCGACGACGTCCGGGAGCGGGCCGTGCACTGGGTCAGCCCCGAACCGGTCGTCCAGATCGACTTCACCGAGTGGACCGGCGCAGGGCGGCTCCGCCCCCCCGCTACAAGGGCCTGCGCGGCGGCAAGCGGCTCACCGACGTCGTGCGTGAGCGAGGCGCGCCATGACCACCACCGACATCGTCCGTGAGCGAGGCGCGCCATGACCACCACCGACATCCGTGTGAGCGGCCGGACCGTCGAGATCAAGCGAGCGGGGAAGGAGCTCTTCCCCGACGACGGCATCACCAAGGCCGACCTCGCGGACCATTACCGCCGGGCCGGGCCGCGCATCCTGCCGCACCTGCGCGGACGCCCGTTGATGCTGGAGCGCTACCCCGACGGCATCGGCGACGGTCGTTTCATGCAGAAGGACACCCCCGACTACTTCCCGGGCTGGATCCACCGCGCGGAGCTGCCCAAGGAGGGCGGCACCGTCACGTACGCGGTCTGCGACGACCTGGCCTCGCTGCTCTACCTGGTCGACCAGGCGTGCATCACCCCCCACCGCTGGCTGTCCAAGGCCGACCGGCCCGACCACCCCGACCGCCTGGTCTTCGATCTCGACCCTCCCGGCGACGACTTCGAACCGGTCAGGTGGACCGCCGCCCTGCTGCACGACCTGCTCGACGAACTCGGCCTGCCGGCGGCCCTGATGACCACCGGCTCGCGCGGACTGCACGTGGTGGTCCCGCTCGATCGCCGTACGGCCTTCGACGAGGTACGGGCGTTCGCCGCCGACGTGGCCGGACTGCTCGCCGCCCGGTACCCGGACCAGCTCACCACCGCGGCGCGGAAACAGGCCCGCAAGGGACGGCTCTACCTCGACGTCCAGCGCAACGGCTACGGCCAGACCGCCGTCACCCCCTACGCCGTCCGCGCCCGCCCCGGCGCCCCGGTGGCCACCCCGCTGAGCTGGACCGAACTCGACGCCCCCGACCTCACCCCGCGGCGCTGGACGCTGGCCACGCTCGGGGAGCGCCTGGAGGACGACGACCCCTGGAAGCGAGAGCTGCCCCGCGGGCGCTCCCTGAGGGCGGCCCGTGGACGGCTGGAGAAGCTGACCTCGTGAGCTGGTGTGATCATGAGAAGCGCCGCCCGGACCGGGCCCCCGACCCGGCCGACCCCGCCGAAACCGGACGATCCGACGGGCCCCCGGGATCCGCTTGATCCGTCGGAGCCCCGCCCCGCGCCCCCGACCAACCCCTTCCCGCCCGGCACGCCGACGCCACCGCGGCCGGAACCGGCCCCCGATCCCGGGAGCTAGAGACCGAGAGGGGGTGACCCCAGCAGCGTTTCGAAACCGGCGGCCTGGCAGTAGTCCGAGACACGGCCTTCCGCCTCGACGTCGCCGAGCCGGACCGCCAGCGAGGTCTCCTCGGCCAGGGTGCGGCCTCCCGTGACGTGCTCGTCCCGGAGGGGCCTCGTCGCGGCGTAGACGTTCTCGGCGGCCGGGCCGATCTTCTGGTACGCCGCGCTGTCCGGCGTCTTCGCGCCCTCGGCGCGCGACGCGTCCTGCCACACGCCCAGCGCCGTGCAGTACAGCTGCCGCGACTCGGTCGACCGCTGCCGGTCGGCCCCGTCCTCGGACGACGAACACCCCGTCGCCACCGCCATCACGGCGAGGACGGGAACGACGATTCTGTGCACGCGCACGCCATGCCCCCGGCTGTGGGTCGCTCCACTCGTCACGGAAGTCTGAGAGAACCCGGCAGCAGGCTACTCCGCCCTGCCCGGGCTTCTATTTCCCATCTGCGTTGTCACTAGAATGCCTGGATGAAGGACATCGACGCGATCGCGGTGCTGCAGGATCCGGTGCGCCGCCGCCTCTACGAGTACGTGGTCGCGCAGGGCCGCGAGGTGGGGCGTAACGAGGCCGCCGAGGCGGTCGGGGTGGCGCGGACGCTCGCCGCGCACCATCTGGACCGGCTGACCGGGGCCGGGCTGCTGGAGAGCGGCAGCCGCCGCCTCTCGGGTCGGTCGGGGCCGGGGGCGGGGCGTCCCGCCAAGGTGTACACGCGGGCGCCGGGCGAGCGGTCGGTGTCCCTGCCGGGCCGTGACTACCGGACGGCGGCCGAACTGCTCGCCGAGGCTGCCGAACAGGCCGGCCTCGACGTCGGGCTGAGCGCGGCCGCGCGCCGCCGGGGCGAGGCCCTGCGCGGCTCGGACGAGCCCTGCGCGGGCCTTGAGGAAGCCATGGCGATGCTGGCCGCGCGCGGCTACGAGCCGCACCTCGAAGCCGCCGGCCGGGAGGGGGAGGGTGTCGGCGAGGACGCTTCGTCCGTCATCCGCATGCGCAACTGCCCCTTCCATGCCGTGGCCGAACGCTTTCCGCCGCTCGTCTGCGGCATGAACCTCGCGCTCATCGAAGGGCTGATCGGTGCCGACGGCCCCGTTCGGGCCCGCATGGACGCCCGGCCGGGGGAGTGCTGTGTGGTGGTCGAGGCTTCTAAAAACAATCAAGATTGACATAGAAAAGTGCGCCGTGCTGGGATGAGGCCATGACCGCATCCCCGCCCGCCGTGCCCGCCGTCCACCTCGCCCAGCTCAACGTGGCCACGCTCCTCCACCCCCTCGACGACCCGCGCATCGCTCCCTTCGTCGAGATGCTCGACCCGGTCAACGCCGCCGCCGACAGCGCGCCCGGCTTCGTGTGGCGGCTCGTGGAGGACGGGACGGACGACGCCACCGGGCTGCGCCCCGCGGGCGAGAACGTCATCGTCAACCTCTCCGTGTGGGAGTCCCAGGAGGCGCTGTGGGACTTCACCTACCGCAGCGGGCACCTGGAGGTGATGCGGCGGCGCCGCGACTGGTTCGAGCGGCACGTCGAGGCGCACCTGGTGCTCTGGTGGATCCCCGCCGGCCACGTCCCGACCGTCGGCGAGGCCCTGGAGCGGCTGGCGGACCTGCGGGCGCACGGGCCGTCCCCGCGCGCCTTCACCTTCGCCTCCTCGTACGCCGCGGCCGAGGCCGCAGCGCGGGGGCGGTAGCCCGCGCAGAAACGCGCTCGGGGTCGCGGGCGCGTCAGCTGGTCCCGCAGCGCACGGTGCGCGGCGGGCGGACGGCGTCGTCTGCGAGCATCGCGGGATGACGACCCCGGCTTCTCCCGTGCCCGACGCGCCGCGCTCGCCGACGCGTTCGGATTCGGCCGTGTCCGTGCCGGCGACGCTGCTGGACCGTTCGGTGGCACGGATGGCGGAGGCGGCGGCAGGCGGAGCACGTGGAGGAGCCGGGCGCCGACGACGACCTGGCGACGGCGACCGTACGCCATCTGACCGTGGAGCGGGGCGGAAGCCGGCTGACCGCCCTCCTCCAGCTCGTTGTCGACCGCGGGTTCGCCGTCGAAGAGCCTGCGCCCCCCGCCCTGTTGAACGTGTGGCTGGACCGGGTCGGCGACGTCGACTTCGTTCCCTCCGGGACAGGGGGAGTGACCCTGGACGCCGGATCGCGGGAGATCCGGGTCTTCCTCGACGGAGGTGGACTGCTCCGCGCGGCCGGTGGCGAGTGCCACCTCGACGACCGCTCATGGCACCTGTCGGCCGCCGGTCGGCGCGCGGACGCGGTCACGCTCCTCGCACCGGCCGGTCCGGTCGTCCGCGTCAGCCGCCCGGCGGAGACCTGGGATCCGACGCGCGCGCGGCCGCCACGCTGCTGCGTCACGTGAGGGGGGAGCTGCGTTCCGTGCGCTACCCCGAACACGCGGACCGCGTTCCCGTGCGCGGGTTGTGCCGGGCCCTTTCGGGGGCGGGAGAGGCGATCCTCGCCGCCGGGGCGCACGTTGACGCCGACGGCCGGGAGGCGGCCTTCCGTGAGGTCGTCCTGGGGTGGGCCGCCCGGGGCGGCCCCCGCCTCGCCCGCCGGTTCGCCCGCGTCCTCGGGAGGGAGGCGGGGCGAACGGACCTCATCGAGGCGCCGCGGGCCCGCCGACCGGACGCCGCCCTCCCTCGCCGCCGGCGCGCCGGTGTGCGGCACGCCGTCACGGGCCGCGCTCGTCATGGCCTCCTGGACGGCGGCGCACACCGGCCACTGGGTGGAGCGCCCGGCTGTCGCGCAGCTCCAACTCGCCCTGCCGCCCCGCCCCGCCCCGACGCGCCCGCTCCGGGGCGCTGGCGGCCGCGTACGGTCAGCTGCGTCGAGCCGGAAGCCTTCCGCCTCCGGACCGCCGCCTTCGAGGGCGAGGGCCCGCTCGCCCAGGTGGGAACGCCGACCGCGGCCCGCGGTCTCGATCTGCACCAGGGGGCCCTGCGGGTCGCCGCCGAGGGCGGCTGGAGCGCGTCCCTGAGCCGACCTCCGTGGGCGCTACCGCAGCGTCGAACGACGGGTCGGTGCCAGCCGAAGGCGTTGCGGCGCCCTCGCCCAACGTGCGGAGAGCGTCGGCAGTACTTCCTCGCGCCAGCGGTCCGCCTGCTCCAAGCGCTCCAGATGCCGGTCGAGGTGGGCTTCGTCGGTGAAGCGCGCGAACCAGACGAACACCTCCTCGCCGAGCCGTACCGGCAGCGCGGGGAAGGTGTTGGGAGCGTGTTCCGACTGGAGGTACGCCAGGGGCTCGCAGCCGGTCTCGGAGAGGACCGGGCGTACGCGCTCCTCGAAGAACTCGACGAACGTGGCGTCGAACGGACCGTGTCCGTACCAGATCGTCGCGAGGACGAGCGATGGTGGGAGGGGCGCCGGCTCCCCGGGGGCGGGCCGGGTGCCGACCGGTACGGGGAACCCGCCGGCCGCCGAAGCGGGCCGGAGCAGCAGCACGTCATCGGAGTCGATCATCGTCGCGTTCGCCTCGTCGCGGTGTGCCGCCCAGACCGGACCGCCGTAGAAGCGCTCCAGGGCCTCGGTGCGGGAAGCCATGCCCGCGAAGCCGCGGAGCCAGACGAACCGGTCGGGGTCGTCCAGGTCGCGGAACTGTCCCAAGAGGGCTGCTCCCCCTGCCTCTTGGGACTCGACGAACTCCCGGTCGAACAGGTCGATCAGGTCGTCTCGGCGTCCGGGGCGCAGTGTGTACTGCCGCAGTTCGACGACGGGACACCACGGGGCTTCCACCACTCTTGCTCCTCGTTCGATTGCTGGAACAGAATTTGTTACAACAAGCGGCATGGCGACCGGCCGGCGGTGCGAACGCCCGTCGGCCTTCGGTCAGTTCGCCAGCGACTCGCGCAGGACGTCCGCGATCGACGTCGCCGCCAGCTCCTGCCGCAGGGCGGCCTCGACGCGGCCGTAGACCCCGCTCAGGGCGGGCCGGATGCCCCGGCCGACCGGGCACTCCAGGTTCGGCTCGGTGCGGTGCAGGCCGAACGGCGGCTGCGCGTCGACGGCGTCGTACACCTCCAGGAGGGTGATCCGCTCGGGGGCGCGGGCCAGGCTCCAGCCCGCGCCGGCGCCGTGACGTACCTCCACCAGGCCGGCTCGCCGCAGGTCGCCGAGGCTGCGCCGGATGATCACCGGGTTGGTGTTGACGCTCGCCGCGACCTGCTCCGAGGTGAGCACCTCCTGGCCACGGCGCCGCGCCAGCGCGAGCCAGGCCAACGCGTGCGTCGCGATGGTCAGTCGGCTGTTCGCCGCCATCGTCACCACCCCCTTGTCGCAACAGCTTCTGTTACAGCCGTCTCAGGTGTCAATGGCCTTCGAAGGCCGGGAGGTCGGCGCCGTGCGTGGCCGGCTTCGCGGCGGCCGCCGCGCTCGGCGGCGGGCCGGTGCTCGGCCTGCCGGCGACGCCATGGCTCCCCATGGCCCTGAGCCGGCGCGCCCGCCTGTTCACCGCGATCCCCTTCGCCGGGGCCGCCGCGATCATGACGGCGCCAGAACGGCCGGCACCCTCGCCGCGCCGCCCGAGCGGATCGGGCGACCGGTTTAAGGCGGCTCTCATGTGGGGCGCCTAGCGTGCGCCGCATGGACACGAAGACGACCGAGAAGACCGAGGCGACGGCAGCGACGCCAGCGCGCCCGGAGAGCGACCTCGTCGAGGACGCTGCCGTCGACGACGGCGCGAAGCCGCTCGACGAGTTGCACGACGACGAGAGCGAAGGGAGCGACGGGAGCGACGAAGGCGACGCGCGGGACGAGGGCGACGAAGGCCACGAGGGCGATGCGCGGGACGAGGGTGAGGGCGCGGCTTCCCTGCCGGGGGCCGGCGGCGTCGGCGCCGCCGCCGCTGCCGTCGTCTCGGCAGCCCTGTCCGTCGTCGCCCTCACCGGCACCTGGACCGGCAGGGTCGTCGCCGAACGCGAGACGCTCGTCGGGCAGATCAAGACCTCCGGGAGCGGCACGCCCGCCCAGCAGATCAGCGAGATCTACGGCGACGCCTGGCACAGCACCGCGCTGGTCAACGGCGTCTTCGCCCTCCTCGCCGTGATCGTCGCCGTCCTGGTGCTGACCCTGCCCCGGCGTCCGGTGTGGGTCCGCGCCGTCGCCGTCGCGGGGGCCGTCCTGGGCGGCCTCGGGCTGCTCCTGTCGGTCGGCACCTACTTCGACCTCTTCCTGAGCCTCCCGACGGCAGGCTCCTGACGCCCCGGCGGGGCCTGCCCGGGTGGCCGGGCTCCGCCTCACGCGGGGACACGCTCAGACGGCCGCCGCCCCCGCCAGCAACGCCTGCCCGAGGGGCGTGAGACTGTGCAGCACCGCCGTCCCCGTACGGACCGTGTCGATCAGGCCCGCGCCCCGCAGGACCGCCGCGTGCTGGCTGGCCGCCGCGAGGGAGACGGCCGCGCGTTCGGCGAGTGCCGTCGTGGTGGCCGGTGAGCGCAGCAGGCCGAGGATCCGGGCCCGGGTGCCGCCGAGCAGCGCCGCCAGCGCCTCCGGCCGCTCGTCGGACGACTCGGCGGCGCCGGAGTCGTACAGCGGGTAGACGAGGACCGTCGCCGCCTCGGGGCGGTACATCACCATCGGCCCCGTCGCGAACCACGAGGGGACGAGCAGCAGCCCCCGCCCGCACAGCGGGATGTCGTACGTCGACGCCGACGGCAGGTGCAGCGTCGGCGCCTGCCACCGCCAGGTCGTCCCGAGCGTCGTCAGCAGGGCGTCGACACCACCGCGCAGCAGCATCTCCGACCGCAGCGCGCGGTCGGTGAGGGCGTCGCGGCGGATCCGGGGCCAGAGCGGCTCCACCGACGACTCGAAGGAGCGGCGGGCGTCGTCCAGCAGGGCGCGGAGCGCGGCCGGCGACCCCTGCGCCAGCTCGTGCGCCCACCGTCCCGGCCGGGCCAGACCGCCGTTCCAGCCGGAGACCTCGGGGATGCCGAGATCCAGTGCCAGCCGGTCCGCCGGCGTCGACGCGGCCGCCGCCAGACCGTCGGCGAAGCCGGGGGCCGTCGGCTGCAGCAGGAAGTCCGGTACGAAGCCGTCCCCGGCGACCAACTCGGCGAGCACACCCGCCCGCGCCACCGCGCCGCCCGGCAGGGAACGGCGCCACTCCCGGACGGCGGACCGCGGACGGGGACCCGGGCGCGGCCCCGGCCCCGGCCCCAGCGCCGCCCGCACGCTCAGCACGGTCTCCGACAGCGCGTTGGGCGCCGGAGCGAGCGTGATCCGGCACAGATCGGCGGCCGTGAAGTGAAGACGGATCATGCCGACCGATTATCCGCCCGGCGGACCCTTTCACCCAGGGATGAAAGGCAGTGCGCTCCGCACGAGGGCCCGGCACGCTCCTGTCGACACCCACCCCCGCCCCTGCGCCGACTACCGCCGGAGGTCGCACCGATGCGCCGTATGCCCGCCCGCACCACCCGCACCGCCTGCCTCGCCGCCACCATCCTCCTCACGACCCTCGCCGCCGCGCCCGCCCCCGCCGGCGCGCGCGAACTGCCCGACACGTACGTCGTCACCCGCGAGGCCGGCGTGCTGCCCGAAGGGATCACGGTCACCCCCGACGGCACGATGTACGTGTCCTCCGACGGCCTCGGCACCCTCTACCGGGGCCGCGTCGGCGCCCCGGACCTGAAGCCGTTCCCGGCACGCGGCCTCGCGGACCGGCCCAGCACCCTCGGCGTGCACACCGACCGGCGCGGCCGGCTCCTGTCCGTGGGAGGCGCGACCCTGACCGTCCACGACCGCCACGGGCGCCTCCTCGCCACCCGCACGGCCCAGGACGGACCGCTCGGCGCGCCCCACCTCAACGACCTGGCCGTGACGAAGGACGCCGTGTACGTGACCGACTGGGCCAACCCGGTCATCCACCGGGCGGAGCTCCGGGGCGACACGCTCGGTCCGCTCGAACCGTGGCTCGACATCCGCGCCGCGTTCCCCCAGTTCCCGGCCCGCTACTGGCTGTTGAACGGCATCGTCGCCGACGAGACCGGCACCACCCTCCTCGTGGCGTCCAACGGCACCGAGGCCGTCTGGCGGATCGCCACCGCCGACAAGGACGTCAGCCGACTCGACCTCGGCGACCAGTCCTTCGGCGCCGACGGCATGGTGCTGCGCGGCCGGACCCTCTACGCCGTCCTCAACTACGGCGCCCCGCACGGCGTCTACATCGCCCGGCTCGACGAGGACCTGCGCACGGGCACGGTGACCCACCGCCTCACGGACGAACCCTTCGACCTGCCCACCACACTCGCCAGACACGGCTGCCGCCTCTACGTCGTCAACAGCCAGCTCGACGAGCCGCCGGGCCGGCCCCCGTACACCGTGACCGCGATCGACGACCCGACCTGCGGGACCGCGACAGCGCCGTAAACCGATCGACACCCCGAGCCCCGATCGCGTTGGCTGGCCGGCATGACAGAACTGCGCACCGAACGTCTGCTGCTCCGCCGGTGGCGCGAGTCCGACCTCGAACCGTGGGCGGCCATGAACGCCGACCCCGAAGTCCGGGAACACCTCGGCGACCCGCTCACCCGCCCGCAGAGCGACGCCGTCGTGGCGCGCATGCGGGCGGACTTCGAGGCGCGGGGCTTCGGTTGGTGGGCCCTGGAGGTGCGGGCCACCGGCGCGTTCATCGGCCGCGTCGGCCTGGACGTGGTGGGCGACGACATGCCCTTCGCGGGCGTGGACATCGGCTGGCGGCTGACCCGCTCGGCATGGGGACACGGCTATGCCACCGAGGCCGCCCGGGCCTGCCTGACCTTCGGCTTCGACGTCCTCGGACTGCCGGAGGTACTGGCGTCGACGACCGTCGGCAACGTCCGCTCCCAGTCCGTGATGCGCAGGATCGGCATGACCCGGAACCCCGCCGACGACTTCGAGGACCCGAGCGTCCCCGAAGGTCCGCTGCGCCGCTGCGTGTTGTACCGCACGTCGGCCGGTCCGCGTCCTGTCGGTCCGCGGCCCGCCGGGGGACGGCCCGCCGGGGGACGGCCTGCCGGGTGACGGCCGCCGGTGAGGGCGCCCGGCCCTCAGGCCCCGGCGGTCGCCGTCCGCGCGATGCGTTCGAGGGTGGTGCGCATGCCGGCCCGGTTGACCTCCGCCCGGCGGGCGGTGTCGGTTCCGGCGAAGAGCACTCCGAGGAGTACGGCGATCCGGGCGCGGTACCCCTCGGTCCGCAGGTCCTGCCAGAACTCGGTGACCCGCGTGCCCGAGCCCGCCGGCTCGAACCGGTAGCCCCAGCGCGCGATCGGCAGCCCGAACGCGCTGATGTCGAAGACGAACTCGCTGTCCGCGTGCGCCCGGGTCACGCGTCCGAACGTCGGCCACACGAACAGCCCGCGCCGGTTGAACCCGACGAACCGGGAACCTGCCCGCGCCGGAGGCCGCAGCACCCACACGGACCGGCACTCCGGGCTCCACCGCCCCATGTTCCGGAGGTCCGACACCAACCCGTAGACGACCGAGGGCGGAGCGTCGACCACCACGCTCTCCTCCAGGCTCCACTGCCGGTCCATGGCCCGCTCCCCTCACCCCGTGCGACACCGTCGCCCACGTGTTACCCGCGCGTACGTTAGTGGGTGCGGCGAACTCCTGTCCCACCGGCCGTCCAGATGTCCCGCAGGGCGTTCTCGTAGGATGCCCGGCGGACGGGGCCGTAGCGCAGAGGTCGACGCGCGCGGTCTCCAAAACCGCGAGGACGCCGGTTCGAATCCGGTCGGCCCCGTCCGCCGAACAAGTCCGAGGGGTTCCTGGCCGCGCGGATGGGTCGCCCTTCCCCCGACGACAGGAGACGCACATGACCGACGTGACCCAGACCTGCCTCGTGCTCGACATCGGCGGCGTGCTGGAGTTCACGCCGGACACGGGATGGGTGCAACGCTGGGAAGAGCGCCTGGAGTTGCCGCGAGGAACCGTGCACGCGCGGATGCACGACATATGGCGGGCCGGAAGCCTCGGCGGCATCGGCGAGCGGGACGTGCACGAAGCGGTGGCGTCGCGGCTGGAGCTCGACGCCCCACAGGTCGAAGCCTTCATGGCCGACCTCTGGACGGAGTACCTGGGGACACCGAACGAGGAGCTCATCGACTACGTCCGAGGGCTGCGCGGACGCTGCAGGCTGGGCATCCTCAGCAACAGCTTCGTCGGCGCCCGGGAGCGGGAGACGACGCTGTACCGCTTCGACGAACTGGTGGAACGGATCGTCTACTCGCACGAGATCGGCATCGAGAAGCCCGACCCGCGCGCCTTCGACGCCGCGTGCGCCGCCCTGGACGTGCGGCCGGAGGACTGCCTGTTCGTCGACGACGTCGCGGTCAACGTCGAGGCGGCGCGGGCGGTCGGCATGCAGGCGCACCTGTTCGAGGACAACGCCCGGACCATCACGCGCATCGAGGCCCACCTCGCCGCCGGCCCCCTCGCCCCGGCCGCGCCGAACCCGTCAGGCGGAACCCGATCGGGTCGGCCCCTGCCGAGCGGGGCCTGACCGGTCCCCGCTCTCCGGGGCCGGCTGCCCGCCGTCCCTGGTGAAGAGCAGCCACGCGTTCAGGGCGGCGTGGAGTTCGATCACGTCCGCCCGGTCGAGGACCTCGCCCATCGCTCCGACGCGCAGCCGTACGCCCTGACCGGTCACGGTCCACCCGACGGGCAGGCGCCGCGACGGCGTGAGGGGGGAGCCGTGCGCCAGGGTGCGCAGCATCGCGGCGACGCGGGGCGGGAGCTCCCTGGGGCGGGGTACGGCCGCGCCGACGACGCGCTCGGGCCGGGAGGGCAGCCCGAGGGCGGTGCGGAAGGCCGTGATGGCCGCTTCGAGCGACTGGGGCGTGGAGGGCGCCGCGTCGACGAACGCGTGGATCAGCTCGCGATGGCGCACCGCGGGCCGGGGCGGGTACTCGCGTACGTCCACGCGCACGACCGACGGCGGGATGAGGATCCGGTCGTACCCCTTGCGCGTGTACGAGGCGTGCTGCTGGCGCAGGTCGGCGATGGGGCGGGCCAGCGGGTTCTCGCCCCGGAAGTCCGGGAGGGGGGTCGTCAGCGCGACCGACGGCACGGGCGGGGCGATCCGCGGCAGCTTCCCGTAGAGGCCCTGGGCCCGGTGCAGGACGCCGCTCTCGGTCACCAGGACCGTCACCTGCCGGGTGAGGGTGTCGTTGCCCAGCCGGAAGCCCACCGTCAGCGTCACTTCTGTCCCCTTTCCGCCGAGACTGCCACGCTAGCGAGTGGTGCGGGCGGCGGGGAGCGGATTCGCCACCTTCCTGCCCCTGCCGGTGAAAGACGGCCCTCCTGGTGAAAGGCGGCCCGCTCGGTCAAGAAGGGCGCCCGGCGGGCGCTGCGTCAGTCGACGCGGATGGCCAGCATGCAGGCGTCGTCGTCGTGGCCGGACTGCTGCTCCGGGTCGGCGAGGATCGCGTCGATCAGGTCCTGGGGCGCCGCGTCCGGGACGGCGGCGACGAGATCGGCGAGGCGCGCGATGCCCTTGGTGACGTCCTCGCCCCTCCGCTCCACCATGCCGTCCGTGTAGAGGAGCAGCAGGTCGCCGGGGCGCAGGTGCGTCGTGGTGGTCTGGTACGCGTAGCCGGGCAACGCCCCGAGCAGGGGCCCGCGTTCGCTGGTGTGGAGGGGCTGGGCCCGCCCGTCGCGGAGGAGGATCGGGGCGGGGTGGCCGGCGTCGGCCCAGTGGAGGTCGCGGGCGTCGTCGATGTGGCCGGTCACCATGGTGGCGGTCTGCTCGCTCGGGTCGCTGCAGACCAGCTCGTTGAGCCAGGTCGTGATCTCGCCGGCCGAGGCCCCGGTCTGGGCGAGGCCGGCCAGGGCGTGGCGCTGCTGCGACATGCGGGCGACGGCGTCGAGGCCGTGGCCGGCGGCGTCGCCGATGGCGATCAGGACCCGCCCGTCGGGAAGGAGCCGGCACTTGTACCAGTCGCCGCCGACGGCCGCGTCCGGTTCGGCGGGCGCGTACGAGGCCGCCACGGTCAGCCCGACCGCGGCCAGCGCCTCGGAGTGCGTCGGCAGCAGCGCCTCGCGCAGGGCGTCCGCCACCCGCCGTTCGACGCGGGCCTGACGCCGGAGCCGGTCGGACTCGCGCTCCGTCTCGGCGAGCCTGCGACGGCTGCGGATCTGCGGGGTGAGGTCACGGGCCACGAGGTTCAACGCCCAGGGCCGGCCGTCGGTCCCGGCGACCGGGCGCCCGAGGAGGTCGAGCGTGCGGACCTCGCCGAGGACGAGGAAGCGGATGCGCGTCCAGGCCGGTTCCTCCCCGGCGAGGACGGACGTGAGGAACTCCGCGAACGCGGTGAGGTCGTCCGGGAGCAGGGCGTCGCAGAGCTGCTCCAGCGACCAGGGCATCCGGATCTCGGCGTGGAAGATCCGGCTCAGCCCCTCCGACCAGGTCACCTTCCCGGACAGCAGGTCCCAGTTGCCCCACCCCAGGGAGGCGAGGTACTGGGCGTCGATCGTCAGGAGCTCGGTCTGGCTCTGCACCGGCCGCCAGGTCGCCAGCACCTGCTCGCCGCAGCGGGCGGCCGAGTAGAGGAGCGGGGCGCGGTGCAGCCGCCCCAGGCGGAGCTCGGTGTAGTCGACGACCCGGCCCTCCAGCGGCCCGCCGCCCGCGACGACGTCCGCGAGCCCCGCGAGCAGCCCGCTCGTCGCCGCCCCCGGCCGGGCCTCCAGGAACCGCTGCCCGACCTGCCGGTCCGGCGCCTCCAGCCACTCGGCCGACCGGATCCTGTTGCCGGCGACGATACGGAAGTCCCGTACGGCACCGCTCTCGTCGTGTACCGCTTCGAGCAGCACGGCGGACGCCGGGATCGCGTCGAGGACGGAGCACGTACCGGTGGCGCCGCGGTCGTGCGTACTGCACAGGCAGCCGTTCTCGGAATCGCCCCGCACGGGCAGGCTGGGAGTCGGCGAGAGCGCCTGCACCGAGGCGGTGACCTCCTCCCCGGGCACGGGAGCGGCCGGCCGGTCGGCGGTACGGCGGACCGCAGACCGCAGACTGGCCACCTCCTCGCCGAGGAGAGCCTTCAGGTCCCCGACCGTGTCGGGCAACGGAAATCCCATGATCACCCTCGCCTCCCGGGGCCGGTGGACACACCACCGGGCCGGCGGCCCCGACCCCGCCACCGCCGACTCACTCTCCTCGGCGCCTGCCCGCTGCCCCAGGGGACATGCGCGCGGATCGGAGGAGTGCCGCCCGACGAAGCGAGCGGCGTCGGGAAGGCCGCCTACGCGGCGGGGTCGCACGCCCCGACCAGGGGCGCGTGAGCGGCGGCACGCGGAGGTTTCGGAGCGGTAGTCTCGCGCCATGCGGGACTCCTCTGTGGCGCGGTGGTACGACGTACCGGCCGACGACCACCACCTGATCCACGCGGACCGGGACGCGAACGTCTGCCGTCGGGGACGGGCCCTGGACGCTCTCATCGGTCAGGAGCGGGCGGTCGTACTCGACTGCTGCTGCGGCATCGGTACGCGGCCCGTCGGCCTGGCGCTGCGCGGCCACCGCGTCACCGGCACCGACCTCAGCCCCCGCGCCGCCGCCCGAGCGGCCCGCGAGGCTGCCCGGCGCGGCGTGGAACCGCGTACAGCAGCGGCTGACATGCGCCGCTTCCCCTTCGCGGACGCCCCGTTCGACGCGGTCGTCTGTGCCGCTCCCACCGCCCCTCGTGGCCCGCGCCGGTCGGTCAGCACTCCAGCCGCGGCCGCATCCCTTTCGCATCCCACGCGGGCACACAGCGTTCGCCCGCGGACTCGTGCCAGGAGGACGGAGGACACATGCGACGCGGTGAGGTCTGGTGGGTCGACTTCGACGAGCGGCGCCCGGTCGTGCTGCTCTCGGACGAGGAGTCATCCGGGTACCAGGCGATGCAGGTCGTCGCGCCGGCGGGCGTCGACATGGGCGGCCTGGGCATGGAAGTGTCCGTAGGAGCCCTGGAAGGACTGCCCTTCGAAGGCGTGTTGCGGTTCGCGTTCGCGCGTCCAGGTCTCACTCCGTGCACCTGGCTGACCACCGTGACCCGGGACGACCTGGTCGAGCGGGCGGGCGTGTTGTCCTCCGCGAAGCTCAGCGAGGTGGGGGAAGCCCTCCGTGCCGCTGGTGAGGGGCGGGAGTGGACACCGATGACGGCCGCCAGGATCCGCGAGCTCAGAGAGGCCCGCCGTCCCGGAGGGCTCGAGTAGCGGGCGCCTGTGCCGCCACCGCACCCCAGCAGACAAGATCACGTTCTATGGCTGACATGTCAGGCGTCAGGGTCGACCTCGGGGTGCGTGAACCGCACGGGTTTGCTCAGCGACCGGGCGTAGGCGATTTCGGCCCGGGTGCTGTCTCCGATGTAGTCGCCGACCACGAGCACCTCATCAGCGAGCCGGATCTTCGCCCGGTGCAGATCGTCGAGTCGCACCTTCAGCGCCTCGGCCTCGACGGGATCGGACCAGAGTTCGTGCGGCGACTTCAGGTCACAGCCCGGTTTGACGACGATCTTTCCGGCTTCGGTCTCCCGCACGTCGGCCTCGGCCATGTCGGTCATGAAGCGGGTGGAGCCGCAGATCACGACGATACGCGGGAGGCTCAGCCGCTTCTTCGCGTCGGCGAGCCGCTCCTCGGGGGTGAGCGGTTGCGGGAATGACACTGCTTCCTCCTGGTGGAGACGAGAACGAGGCACCCGCGGCCGACCGGTCCTCAGGGCGGACGGTGGTACGGGAACGCCTCGGTAGGATCCCGCGGGAGATCGCCGCGCGCCACCGCGTCGCGCCCGCCCGTACGCCCGTCCAGCCGGCGCACACGCTCGTCTGCTCCGGCCGTACGCCTTGCCTGCATTCAGCCGACAGACTTTGGTGAGGAACGCCTCGCAGGCGTCGTAGTCGGCGACACCGTGCTCGCCCTCGACGCCGTACGCCAATCCGCGCGGCGGCCCGGCCACCCGCTGCTCGCCCTGTTCACCGCCGGTCTGCTGGCCCGGCACCGGATGACCGCCAGGAGGCGGGGCCAGGGCGGCGAACGGCAGTACCTGAACACGCGCATGCCCGCCGGCGTGATGATCATCCTGCTCGTCACTGCCTGCGCGACCTGCCGGTCACCGAGGTCCGGGCCGCCGCGGCGCTCGCCGTCACCGCCGGCCTGCACCTGTGGCGGCGCAACGCCCTCCTCGGCGTCCTCGGCGGCACCGCCGTCCACGTCCTGAGGACCAGCGCGCTCTGCGGCTGACACTTCGGACGCAGCGACGCGCACCGCTACGCGGCCGCCGCGGCGGCGGTCCGGACGCCGGGCTCGCGGCACGGGTCAGCCCGTCCCACCCGGCACCTCCGCCCCAACTACCCCCGAACGAAGGGTTTTCCCACCTTGCCCGTCCCCGCCACCCCCACCCCGCGCGTACAGTATCGAGACCACGTCCCCCGCCGGAGGTGCCGATGAGCGCGGAGCCCGACCACACCCCTTCCACGACCTCCACGCCCCTCGCGCCCGCGCCCGGCGCACCGGCCGAGCTCCTCGCGCGGCTCCGTTCCAGCGCCCGTGCGGAGCGGTGGGTGGTGGCGTTCGAGCGGGAGTGGACGGCGGCGCTGGAGGAGTCCCGGCGGACGTTCTCCCTCGCCGGGCTGTACGCGGTCGTCCAGGACTGGCAGGGACGCGTCGCCCACGCGTCGGCGGTCGACGCGTTCATCACCTCCGGCTACGACGACAGCGACGCCATCGACATGGCGGAACTGCGAGGAAGGCGCCGGTGACCGGCGCCCCGTACGCGGTCCGTCTCTCCTCGACGGCGGCCAAGGTGCTCGACACCCTGCCCGATCACGTGGAGGACACCGTCTGGGACGTCCTGGACGCGGCGGCGACCGACCCGTGGGGCTTCCGCCAGTGGCACGCCGACGACCCCGAGGGCCACGACGTCCGCTTCGCCTCCGTGGGCCAGTTGTCCCTCACGTACTGGGTGAACAGACCCCTGCACCACCTGACCGTCCTCAACATCGTCTGGCTCGGCTCCTGACAGCCCGTTCGTCTAGCGTCGGAGCATGACCTCCACCGCCCGTACGCCATCCCCCGAGTCCCGCCGGACCGTGACCGTCGCCGTCGTTCAGGCGGCCGCCCCGCTCTTCGACACCGCTGGCGCGGTGGCCCGGGCCGAGGAGCTCCTCCGCGAGGCCGCCGCCGCGGGAGCGGAGGTGGTCGTGTTGCCGGAGGCGTTCGTCGGGGGCTACCCGAAGGGGCTGGACTTCGGGATCACCGTGGGCAGTCGGACCCCCGCCGGCCGCGAGCTGTTCCGGCGGTATCACGCCGCCGCCGTCGAGGTCCCGGGGCCCGAGACCGAGACGTTGGCGGCCGTCACCCGGGAGCTCGGCGTGCACGCCGTCGTCGGGGCGGTCGAGCGGCGGGGCGGGACGCTGTACTGCGTCGCGCTCTTCTTCGGCCCCGACGGTTACCTGGGCCTGCACCGGAAGCTCATGCCCACCGCCGCCGAGCGGTATCTCTGGGGGCAGGGCGACGGCTCCACGCTCCCCGTCGTCGACACCGGCACGGCCCGCCTCGGCGCGGCGATCTGCTGGGAGAACTACATGCCGCTCCTGCGCACCGCGATGTACGCCAAGGGCGTCGACCTGTGGTGCGCGCCGACCGTCGACGACCGCGACGCCTGGCAGGCCACCATGCGGCACATCGCCCTGGAGGGCCGCTGCTTCGTCCTCAGCGCCTGCCAGTACCTGCGGCGCGACGGGCTGCCGGCCGAACTCCACCCCGTGCAGGGCGACGAGCCCGACACCGTACTGATCGGCGGCGGCTCCGTCATCGTCTCCCCGCTCGGCGAGGTCCTCGCCGGGCCGCTGCGGGACGGCGAGGGGATCCTGACCGCCGAGCTCGACCTCGACGACCTCGCCCGCGCCCGCTTCGACCTCGACACCACCGGCCACTACGCCCGCCCCGACGTCTTCACCCTCCACGTCGACGAGACGCCCCGCACCACCGTCACCGGCACCGGCACCTGACCTCCGGAGACGGAGCGGTTCGCTCCTCTGTGCGATCATGCGAGGGCCTTGCGGAGGGCCTCGCGGAGGGCCGGAGGCACGCAGACCAGGGGGTACAGCCGTGAGTGGCCAGCGCGACGGGTCGTCGCCGCCGGACGAGGTGTGGGAGGAGTTCCTGCGTGCGTCGGCCGACGGCGCCGGGACCGCGCCGAGGGAACCCTCCGCGCGCGCCCGCGAGGCGGCGGCCGGGCTGCGCGCGGAACCAGCGGAGCCGACGCTGTGGCGTGGGCCCACGTCCGCGTCCGTGCGGCCCCGGCGACGGAAGGGCTGGTACGTGGCGGGCTTCGCGGCCGCGGTGGCCCTGCTGGTCGTGGCGGTGGACCCGGGCGGCGTCGTCGGCTGGTCCGACGACCGGGGTACGGGTGCTCCGCTCGCGCAGGAGACGGCGAGGCCGGAGCAGGCGCCGCCCGCCGACCCCGACGGGCGGGCCACGCTCGCCGAGCCGTTCCGCGGCTCGCCGGCGGCGCGTTGGGCGAGCGGCACCGCCGGCATCACGGTGCCCGCCGCGAAGGCCACCGGCTGGATGACGAAGCCGGAGGTCGAGCGGGCGCTCGCGCGGACCCGCGACTTCCTCGCCGCGTCCGGCCTGGAACCCGCCGTGCTGCGCGGCGGACGCCCGGACAAGGCGATCGCCCTGATGAACCCGCACCAGAAGGACGTCACGACCTTCGTCACCACCGCCCTCAGCGCCCCGGGCGAGGACCACGACCCGCTGATGCTCTTCAGCCGCTTCGACCCGGCCCAGGCCCGCCTGGTCGGCGACGAGGTCAGGACGAGGGGCCGGCTCACCTACCGGGAGGGCGAGCGGGGAGCCGTCGAGGTGACCGCCGACGTCACGTACGTGTACCCGACCGCCCCGGCCGGCGGCGGCGACGAGGTCGTGCGGGTCGTCGTGCGACGGGAGACGGTGGTGAGCTGGGACGATCCGTCGAAGGTCGCCACCGAGGCGGGAACCTTCACGCTCCTGTCCTACAAGCTCCACATGACCAACGGCGGGTGCGGCGCTCCCACCGGCTACTTCCGCCCCGAGTTCGGCGGGGGATCACCGGCGGCCGGCCCGGACGGCAGCAGGACGGTCGATCCGTACGACCGCTCGGCCCCCTTGGGCAAGGGTCACAGCGGCTGCGGCACCGCTACGCGGTCGTAGTCCGTCGTGGTCCGTCGTCCTTCGTTCAGGTGAGCCGGGGGCGGGCCGGGTGCCGCCTCGGCTACGGTGAGTGATCGCGACCGCCGACGCACGACGAGGTGAACGAGTCATGATCCGCACCACCCCCTGGCACGAGCGGTCCGTCGTCGTGACGGGCGGAACCCGCGGCATCGGGCGGGGGATCGCCGAGCTGTTCGCCCGCCGTGGCGCGGCCGTCGTGCTCACGGGCCGGGACGAGGCGACGGCCCGTGAGGTCGCCGCGGAACTCGTCCGGTCCACCGGCGGACGGGTCACCGGGCTCGGCCTGGACGTGCGTGACGCGGGCGACGTCGAAGCGGTGGCGGCCGAAGCGGAACGACGGCACGGTCACCTCGACGTCCTCTGCGCGAACGCCGGGATCTTCCCGGAGAAGCCGTTGCGCGAGATGACCGCGGCGGACGTCGACGAGGTCCTGGCCGTCAACCTGCGCGGTTCCATCCTCGCCGTCCGGGCCTGCCTGCCCGCGATGGAGCGCGCCGGCCGCGGCCGCGTCGTCCTGACGTCCTCCATCACCGGCCCCACCACCGGCTACACCGGCTGGTCCCACTACGGGGCGAGCAAGGCGGGGCAGCTCGGTTTCCTGCGCGGAGCGGCCCTGGAGCTGGCGCCGCTGGGCATCACCGTGAACGCCGTCCTCCCCGGGAACATCCGCACGGAGGGGCTGACCGCGCTGGGCGAGGAGTACGCGCACAGGATGGCGGCCTCGATCCCGCTGGGCAGGATCGGCGAGACCGCCGACGTCGCGCACGCCGTCGCCTTCCTGGCCTCCGACGAGGCGGCGTTCATCACCGGCCAGACCCTCACCGTGGACGGCGGACAGACCGTCCCGGAATCCCTCGACGCGCTCAGCCCGACGGGAGTCCCGACCGCCGGGTGACGGCGGGTTCTCAAGGGGCGGGCCGCCACTCGTACGTGCGGGTGCCGGCGACGTGGGTGCACAGGAGGGCGTAGCCCTCGGGGCTGAAGCCGACGGAGAGGGCCTCCTCCGGTGCGCACGGGGTGAAGGGGGTGGGGCCGTCGGGGTCCGGCAGGCCCCGGGCGGCGTCGCTGGGGACGGGGGTCGGTGACGGAGTGGGGGCGTCGCCGTCGCCGTTCCCAGTAGTCAGAGTCAGAGTCAGAGTCAGAGTCAGAGTCAGGGCAGCGGCCATGGCGAGCCCGGCGGCCCCGGCCGCCGCCGGCATCCGCCATCCGGGCGGGCGGCGCCCGGTCGGGGCCGTCGTCGTGGTGTCCGGTGCGTCCGTGGACCGGACGGGGACGGGGGCGTCGGGGAACTGGTCGGGGACGGTGAAGGGGTCGTCCGCCCAGATCACGGGCCAGCGTTCCGGGCCCAGCGCCTGCCTCGCCCGCGTGAGGGCGTCGCGGGCCGCCGCCGCGGTCGGGCGGGCCTCCGGGAGGACGGCGGTCATCGCGGTGACGAGTGCGGCGGGGGCGCCCAGGTCGCGGAGGACCAGGCCCGCCGCGTACACGTCCTGCGCGGGTGAACTCGGGCCGCCCGCGCGGACTTCCGGCGCGAGGTAGTCGGCCGTTCCCGTCACGAAGCCGGGCGAGGTGAGCTGGAGGTGCGGCAGGACGCGGGCGACGCCGAAGTCGCCCAGGTACGCGTGCGGGCGGCCCTCGCCCGTCGCGGCGAGCAGGACGTTCGACGGCTTCACGTCGCGGTGCACGAGGCCGGAGGCGTGCACCGCCGTCAGGGCGTCGAGAAGCTGTTCCGCGATCAACAGGGCGACCGGGGGAGGGAGTTCTCCGTAGTCCGCCAGCAGGCCGGCCAGGGTGCCGCCGCGGACGAGCGGCAGCACCAGCCACGCCTCGTCGGCGCGGACGAACCAGTCGAGCGGGGTGAGCACATGCGGGTGCCCGATCCGGACGGACTGCTCGCAGACCAGCCTGAGGAGCGACTCGACCCCGGCGTCTCCCGACACCTTGACGGCCACTTCCCCGGCCCCGGAACCCCGCGATCCCCCTGCTGCCCGCGCGTCGACCGCCCGCCAGACCGTCCCCTGCGCCCCGCGCGCGATCGGCGCGACGAGCCGGTAGCGGTCGGCGAGCATCCCCCCTGCCTCCATGCGCCGCAGCGTACTCCGGCGCGGGAGGCGGCTGTTCAGGAGGAGACGGTGACCACGAGGGTGGTGCCGGTACCGGCGACCGAGACGGCGTCCGTGCCCTTGGTGGCGGTGACCGTGCCGGCGATCTCCACGACGGTGTAGCCCTTGCCCTCCAGGGCCTTGCGGTACGAGTCCAGGGCCGACGCCTGGTCGTCGACGGTGTAGGTCAGCACGTAGGCGCCCTTCCCGCCGGTGACCGAGGTCAGCCGGCCGGTCGGCAGCGGCAGCCCCTCCGGCAGGTCCTGCGGGAGCGAGGTGTCTCCGGCGGGCGCCTCCGACGCCGGCGCCTCCGTGGTCGGCGCGTCCGAGGCGGGGTTCTCGGGGGCGGTCGTGGCCGGGGGCTTGGCTGCGTCGTCCTTGGAGTCGGAACCGTCGCCTCCGCAGGCGGTGAGTCCGAGGCCCATGACGAGCGTGGCGGCGATGACCGAAGAGGTGCGCTTCCAGGGCATGGTGACGACCAATCAGCTAGAGGTGTCCTTCGGTCGAGAGGTTGACATATGAAAACTCCCTTTGACAAGTGTCAATCGACCCTCCTAGCGTGTCGGGATGGACCAGACCACGACAGCCCGCAATCTGGAACTCCAGCGTCAGTGGTACGGCGCCCCCCTCGGGGAGCTCTGCCGGGACCTGTGCGCCCTGTTCGGAGTGACCCAGTCCGGTCTCGCGGAGGTCATCGGGATCTCGCCCGCCATGCTCAGCCTCGTGATGCGCGGCCAGCGCGCCCGGATCGCCAACCCCGACGCCGCGGCCCGGCTCTCCGCCGCGCTCCACCTCGCCCACGAGGTCCGCGCCGGCTCCGTACCCCCCGACGCCGTGGCGGACCGGCTCGCCGAGGTGCGGGCCAGCCGCACCCCCGGCCAGGACTCCCTGGGCGCCTCCGTGCCGACGGCCCTGCCCGCCGGAGGCGGCGGACACACCCCCGAAGCCGACCTCCGGTTCGTCCGGAGACTGCGCGAACTCCTCACCTCGACCACGGGCGCCGTCGACCTCCTGGACGCCGCCGACCTCCTCGCGACCCGCCACCCCGGCCTCGCCGAGATCCTGCGCACCTGCGGAGCCGGACGTACGGACGAGGCGGTGGCCCTCGTGCGCCGCCTGACCGGCTGACGGCAAGCCGACCGCGCCGGTGGTCGAGGCGCGCCCGGCGGTGGCAGTATCGGGGCCATGATCCCCTCCCTCAAGGTCGGCCCGTACACCGTCATCGCGCTCGCCGACGGCGAGGGGCCCTTCTTCTCCGCCCGGTCGGAGGCGTTCCCCGACGCCACGAGCGAACAGTGGGCGGCGGCCGACCGGTTCGACCCCGGTGCGCTCGACACCGACGGGCGCTGGTGGCTCCGGTTCCGCGCGTTCGCCATCCGCGGCGACCGGGGCGTGACGCTCGTCGACGCGGGCATCGGCCCGGCCGACGGCCCGGCGGCCTCCTGGGCGCCCGTGCCCGGGGCGCTCCCGGCCTCACTGGCCGCCGCGGGCATCGAACCGTCCGACGTGGACACCGTGGTCCTCACCCACCTCCACACCGATCACGTGGGCTGGGCCGTCGTCGGAGGCGAGCAGGCGCGGCCGTTCTTCCCGAACGCCGAGTACCTGCTGCAGCAGGCGGAGTTCGACGCGATCGAGGCGGTCAACCCGCAGTTGCGGTCCAGCCTGATCGACCCGCTCCGGGGGACCGGTCAACTCCGGCTGCTCAAGGGCGAGACGCCGCTGCGCGGAGGCGAGCGGGTGCTCGCCACGCCCGGTCACACGCCGGGGCACCAGAGTGTGCTCGTCGAGGCCGGGCGCGAACGCGTCGCGGTGACCGGCGACGTGCTCGTCCACGCCATCCAACTGCTCCACCCCGACCTCGCCTACGCGCACGAGATGGACCCGGCCCGGGCGAGGGCATCAAGGGAACAGCTCCTGCTCCACGGCCGGTCCGCGGACACCCTCCACCTCGCCACCCCGCACCTGACCGAGCCGTTCGTCGACGGCCGGCCCGGCACGGAGGCGGTACGGAACGGCGTCCCCAGGTAGGGACCGTCGCCCGGCGGGGTTCAGCCCGCGAGCGTCGGGGACGAGGCATCCGGGGCGAGCCGGCGGGGCGTGCCCGCGCCGTCGGCCGGGACCGACCAGATGCCGCCGCCGTAGCCGTAGGCGAGGGTCCTGGTGTCCGTCCACAGGGCCTGGTCGTCGATGCCGCGCCGCTCGGCGACCGGGTGCTCGCGGCCGGTGGCCAGGTCGTACACGTACAGCCGCCACGGCTCGCGCGGGCCGTCCGAGACGCGCTTCTTGAAGGCGAGCCGGGTGCCGTCGGGGGAGAGGGACGGGCACTCGACGTTCTCGCGCAGGGTCCGGGCGGACCAGGAGGCCATGTCGCCCTCGACGAGGTGGGTGCGGCCGTTCGTGGACACCGTGGCGTAGAAGCGGTTGTCGTCCGCCGCGAAGCTGACGCCCCAGTAGTTGACGTCGGGCGCGTGGTAGCGGCGTCCGCCGAGGGTCAGCGGGATCTGTTCGATGTTCTTCACCAGGTAGCCGGTGCGCAGGTCGAGGACGGAGGTGCGGGTGGAGAAGGAGGAGCGGGCGTACGAGTCGCCCGTCGCGAACATCGTCCAGGCGAGCATGGACCCCGACGCCGAGACGCGGGCCCGGCTGGGGATGCCCGGCAGGCTCATGCGGCGGACCTCGCGCAGCCCGCGGTCGAGCACGATGACGTACGAGCGGGCCGGGACGCCGGGGCGGCGCCGGAGGCAGAGCGCGGTGCCCCCGGCCGCGTGGAAGCGGTCGCAGGCGGGGCCGCCCGCCACCCGTCCGCCGGGCGCGGAGGGATCCACGCGGGCGACGCGCCCCGTCGCGGTGTCCCGCGCGTACAGCGTGCCGCCGCCCGCGGCGAGGGTGAAGCCGGAGTCGGCGGTGCCGGCGGCCGCGGCGTCGCGGCCCGAGGCCGCCCGCAGGGTGTAGGCGGTGGCGCCGCCGCCGAGCAGCAGGAGCGCGAGCACGATGATCCAGACGCGGGTACGGGTGGAGGCACCGGTCAGGGCGGGCATGGTCAGTCGGTCCTCTCGGAGGGCTCGGCGGCGCTCGGCCCGGCGGGGGCCGCGACGCCCCGGGGGAGCAGGCGGGCGGAGCAGCAGACGGCGACGGCGAGTGCGACGAGGGCGGCGGCGAGCGCGGTCTCCGGGCCGGTCGCCGTCCACAGGGCGCCGAACGCGACCGCCGCGCCGAGCCGGGCGAGCGCCTGCGCGGTCTGGACGAGCGCGAGCCCGCCGGCCTGCCGCCCCTCGGTCAGGTAGGGGCCGGTGAGGGCCATGAGGACGCCGTCGGTGGCGGCGTAGAACAGACCGAGCAGGGCCAGGACGCCGAGCAGGACGACCATGTCCGGCAGCGGCGTCAGCAGCAGCCCGTACGCGAGGAACAGGGCCCCGTGCCCGTACAGCAGGGGGCGGCGGTGCCCCAGGCGGTCGGCGAGCCGGCCGGCCGGGACGGCGAGGAGCAGGAAGACGGCGGCGGCGCCCAGCGGCAGGAAGGGGAACCAGGTGGCGTCGAAGGAGAGCCGGCGCTGGAGCAGCAGGTAGAGGAAGGAGTCGCCGATGGTGGCCGCGCCGAGGAGCGCGGCACACACGACGATCCGCCGGTAGCCGGGCGAGCGCAGCCCGGCCAGGAGCCCGCCCCGCGCGCGCCGCGCCCGCCGACCGTCCGGCGCGCCGACGGCGGGGGCACCCCCTCGGCCGGGCACGAACAGCAGCCACAGCACCACCCCGAACGCCCCCACGCAGAAGCTGACCGCGAAGACGGCGTCGTACGCGTCCGCCGTCGCCCACAGCAGTGCGAAGGCCGCCAGCGGCCCGAGCAGGGCCCCCGTGGTGTCCATGGCCCGGTGCGTGCCGAAGGAGCGGCCCAGGTCCTCGGGCGGACTGTGCAGGGTGATGAGCGCGTCGCGCGGGGCGGTGCGCACGCCCTTGCCGAGCCGGTCGGCGCCGATGGCACCGGCGATCCAGCCGGTCGCCCCGCCCGCGAGGAGCAGCCCGAGCCGGGAGAGGGCGGACAGGGCATAGCCGAGGCCGCCGACCGTCTTGTGCCGGCCGCCGCGGTCGGCGGTGGCGCCGCCCAGGAGCCGTACGAGGGCGGTCGCGCCGGTCGACAGGCCGTCGAGCAGCCCGAACTGGAGGGGGGAGAGGCCGAGTCCGAGGACCAGGTACAGCGGCAGGACGGCGGTCACCATCTCGGAGGAGACGTCGGTGACGAGGCTGACCGTGCCGAGCGCGAGGACGGTGCCGGGGACGCGCCGCCGGACCCCCGAGGGGGCGGGCGGCGCGTCCGGGCGACCGGTGGTCGCGACGTACATCAGTGGCAGGAGTAGGTCGGGGCGGAGTCTTTGACCTGGTCGTCGGTGCCGACGTACTGCCAGGTGAAGGTGGTGTCGGTGAGGTCGAGCTTCAGGACGCCGTACGTGCCGCTGATCCGCTTCTGGCTGTTGGGCTGGACGGTCTCGATGTCGTACGGCTCCGCGCCGCCCATGCCGCCGACGATCTCGACCATGCCGTCGGCGGTGGCCCGCCCGTCGGGGTCCTGCGGGGCGAAGCGCTCGTAGTGGTGGTCGTGGCCGTTGAGGACGAGGTCGGCCTTGGCGGCGTACAGGATCCTCCAGACGGGCCGGGAGACCGGGTCGTTGCCGTGGCCGCCGGAGGAGTACAGCGGGTGGTGGAAGTAGGCGGCGACGCAACCCTTGGTGTTGCGGGCGAGGTCGTCCTTGAGCCACTGGATCTGCGCGGGGTCGTCGAAGGAGTTGGAGTCGAGGGCGACGAAGTGCCAGTTGCCCTGGTCGTAGCTGTAGTACGGCTTGCCCTGCGGATAGGCGACGGCGCCGAAGTACGCCTTGTAGCCGGCGAGCGGACCGGCCGGGTCGTAGGTCTCGTGGTTGCCGGGCACGGGCCGGGTCTTCGCCTTGAAGACGCCCCAGGTCTTGTCGTAGTAGGCGCGGAAGTCGGAGAGCAGGGCGTCGTCGTACTGGTTGTCGCCCATGGTCAGGTAGAAGGACGGCGCGATCCGCTGCGCGAGCGCCGCGGTCCTGGGGTGGGCGCAGGAGCTGCTGGAGGCGGTGCACTGGGCGGCGATGTCGCCGGCCGCGACGACCGTGAACGCGCCGCCGGGCGGGGGCGTGGTCGAGGAGGTGCCGTAGACCTCCACCGTGTAGAGGGAGTAGCCGTACGGGGTGCCGCGGACGGTCCCGTACACGCGCAGGTAGCGGCCCGTCCCGGTCAGCCCGGTCCAGTCGTCCGTGCCGCCGTTCCCGGCGGTCTCGGTGGCGAGGCGGGTCCAGGTCGTGCCGTCGGACGAGATCTCGACGCGGTACTCCTTCGCGTAGGCGACCTCCCAGACGAGCTTGACGCGGGAGACGGTCGCCGAGGGGCCGAGGTCGACGCGGAGCCACTGCGGGTCGATGCCTTCGGCACTGGCCCAGCGGGTGGTGGAGTTGCCGTCGAACGCCTTCTCCGGCCCGAAGGTGCTGTCCTCGACGGACGACGAGGTGGCCGGACGGCCCTGCGAGATCAGCGAGTCGGCGACGACGCCGGCGCCGGCCCGGTCGGGGAGACCGAGGGCGAGCCCGCCGACGAGCAGCAGGACGAGGGCGAGGAGGAGGGAGAGCGAGGTGGTGGACGTGGGGGAGGAGGAGGTGGGG
>NZ_JOGX01000070.1 GCF_000719555.1 Streptomyces sp. NRRL F-5727 | reverse complement strand
CCTACCCTGACGCCATGACCTCCCCCGACCGCGCCATGGGCGCCGTCCTCGGCTCCGCCGTCGGCGACGCCCTGGGGGCGCCCTTCGAGTTCGGCCTTCCCGGCGCCTTCCGTGACCGGTTCCCCGACGGCGTCGGGGAGCTGTGCGGGGGTGGCGGCTGGGATCCGGGTGAGGCCACGGACGACACCCAGATGGCCGTGCTCGTCGGGGAGTCGCTGCTCGAACGCGGCGGGCTCGATCTGCCCGACGTGTTCGACCGGTTCCGGCGCTGGGCGGCGGCGGACCCCAAGGACATCGGTCTCCAGACGGAACGGGTGCTGCTGGGCGGCGGTACGTGGGACCGGGCCGCCGCCCTGGACTTCCAGGTGGAGGGCCGCGGCGCGGGCAACGGCTGTCTGATGCGTGCCTCCACGTCCGCCGTCCACTTCGCTCCCCAGGGCCGCGCGGCCACCATGGAGGCCGGCCGCCGGCTCGCCGCCCTCACCCACGGGCACCGGGCCGCCTGGGAGGGCACCGCCCTCCTGCACGAACTGGTGCGGGTCGCCCTGCTCGGTGAGGACCCGCTGACCGTGGTTCCGGACGTCCTGGCCGAGGTGGGCGCGGATGAGCGGGAGCGCTGGGCCACGGTCCTGGCGCCCGGGTGGCGGCCGGAGGACGCGACCGAGTTCAACGGCGCCGTCTGGCCCTGTCTCGGCTCCGCCGTGTGGGCGCTGCGCACCACCGGGACCTTCGAGGAGGCCCTGGCGGCCGCCGTCGACCTCGGCGGGGACACGGACACGGTCGCGGCGGTCACCGGGATGCTGGCCGGCGCCGTGCACGGCGCCGGGGCGATCCCGGACCGATGGACGGCCACGCTGCACGTCCCGCTCCCCGGCTTCGGCGGCCGTGTCCTCGGCGCGGACGAGCTGCGCGCGCTGGCGTGTGCTCTCGGCGACGCGTGACCAGGCTCAGCCGGTCGTGGTGAGGCGCCTCACCTCCCTGTCCGGGATCGGATCGTGGCCAGGACCTCGCGGTCCGGCTGGAGGGTGAGGCTCGGGACCGGGCGTATCTCCTCGGGGTCCACGTCCAGGTCGTAGCGGCGGGCGAGGGCGGCGAGGACGAGGACGGCCTCGACGAGGGCGAAGCGGGTGCCGAGGCAGACGCGGGGGCCTCCGCCGAAGGGGTACCAGGCGTATTCGGGGATCTTCTCCGCCGGTCGGTCCTCGGCGTCGGCGAGCCAGCGCTCGGGGCGGAACGTGTCGGCGTCGCCGTACCAGCGGGGGTCGCGGTGGGTGGACCACTGGCTGGACCAGACGCGGGTGCCGGGCGGGATCGGGGTGCCGCCGAGGGTGGCGCCCTCCTTGGCGATGCCGGTGAGGAGCCAGATCGTGGGGTAGAGGCGGAGGGTCTCCTTGACGACCGCCTGGGCGTAGGTGAGGGAGGCGTAGTCGTCGTAGCAGGGCTCGTGGTCGGCGAGGACCCGGTCCAGCTCCTCGGTGAGGGTCCGCCTGACCTTCTCGTTGCGGGAGAGCAGGTACCAGGCCCAGACGAGGGCGGAGCTGGTGGTCTCGTGGCCGCCGATGTAGAGGGTGACCGTCTCGTCGCGGATCTCACGGTCGGAGAGGTGGGCGCCGGTCTCGTCCCGGGCGGTGAGGAGCCGGCTGAGGAGGTCGGGGCGGTCCTCGCCGCCGTCGCGGTGGCGGGAGACGATGCGGGCGACCTCGGCGTCGATGACGGCGGTGGCCCGCTTGACGCGGGCGCGCCCGGGGGTCGGGATCCAGTCGGGCAGGAGCGCTCCGATGCCGCTGAGTTCGGCTCCGATCTCCTGCTGGGCGACGTCCATGGCCCGGCCGATCGCCTCGGCGTCGGCGGCGGTGTCCGTGCCGAAGATGGTGCGGACGGCGATGAGTTGGGTGAGGGCCGCCATCTCCTTCTTGATGTCGATCCGCTGCCCGTCGGTCCAGCGGTCGGCGAGGGCGACGGCGCACTCCGCCATGGTGGCCGCGTAGGAGCGGACCTGCTTGGGGCGGACCGAGGGCTGGACCAGGGAGCGCTTGCGGCGCCAGTCGCGGCCCTTGGCGACGACCACGCCGTTGCCGAGCAGGGTGCGGATGGCGATGCCCAGGTCGGGCTGGTCGAAGGTGTTCTCGACCTCGGTGAGCAGTTCTCCGATGGTGTCGGGGTGGGCGATGAAGAGGGCGGGGCTGGGGCCGAAGCGCCAGCGGACGAAGTCGCCCCGCTCACGGAGCCGTTCGAAGAAGGCGAGGGGGTCCTTCCCGAAGGCGGGGAGGTTGCCGAGGAGCGGCACTCCGCGTGGTCCCTCGGCGATGGTGATCCCGGTCTCGGTGCCGGCGTGCGTGGTCACGTACGTCCCCTCCCCCACTGGCTTTCGCTGTGTGTGGGTCCATGCAAGCGGACGGCCCGGGCCTCGCGCCAGCCCTGTGGACAACCGGCTGTGGACAACGCGGAGTGCGTACGGGAAGGGCCCGTGGTGTGTCCACCACGGGCCCTTCTCGGGTGATGTGAGGGCGTGTCAGCCGACGGAGCTGTAGGCCACCACGCCGCGCAGGAGGGACTCCACGGCCTTGCGCGCGTTCTTCGCGACCGTGCTGTTCTCCTTCGGTGCCGCCGCCGCGATCTGACCGAGGACGTCGATGACCTGCTTGCACCAGCGGACGAAGTCGCCGGCGGGCATCTCGGCCTCGCGCAGCACCTCGTCGAGGCTCTTGTCGGAGGCCCACTGGTAGGCGGCCCAGGCGAAGCCGAGGTCGGGCTCGCGCTGGCCGACGCCCTCCGCCTGGCTGATCTTGAACTCCTCCTCCAGGCCGTCGAGGCGGCCCCAGATGCGGACCATCTCGCCGAGCGCCGCCTTGGCCCGGCCGCCGGGCACCTTGGGCGCCACGGCGTCGTCGGCCTGCCGGGCCTCGAAGACGAGGGCGGAGACGCAGGCGGCGAGCTCGGCGGGGTCGAGTCCTTCCCAGACGCCTTCGCGGAGGCATTCGCTGGCGAGGAGGTCGAGTTCGCCGTAGAGCCGGGCGAGCCGCTTGCCGTTGTCGGTGACCTCGTCGGCGCGGAGGTAGTCGAGCTCGGTGAGGAGCGCGACGATCCGGTCGAAGGTGCGGGCGATGGTGTTCGTCCGGCCCTCGATGCGCCGCTCCAGCTGCCTGGTGTCGCGCTGGAGCCGGTGGTAGCGCTCGGCCCAGCGGGCGTGGTCCTCGCGCTCGTCGCAGCCGTGGCAGGGGTGGGCGCGGAGGGCGGCGCGCAGGCGGGCGATCTCGCGGTCGTCGGCGGCGCCGGAGCGCTGCTTGCGGTGCCGTTCGGGGTTGATGTGGCCGGCCTTGGAGCGCAGCGCGGAGGCGAGGTCGCGGCGGGACTGCGGGGAGCGGGGGTTGAAGGTCCTGGGAATGCGCATCCGCTCCAGGGCTTCCACGGGAACGGGGAAGTCGATGGAGGCGAGGCGCTTGACCTGCCGCTCGGCGGTGAGGACGAGGGGCCGGGGGCCGTCGTGGTACTCGAAGCCGCGGTGGCCGTTGGTGCGGCCGGCGGGGATGCCGGGGTCGAGGACGAGGGCGAGGCCGGCGAACTTGCCGGTGGGCACGTGGATGACGTCGCCGGGCTTCAGCTTCTCCAGGGAGGCGGCGGCCTGGGCGCGCCGCTGGGCGGCGCCCTGCTTGGCGAGTTCGGTCTCGCGGTCCTTGAGGTCGCGGCGGAGCCGCGCGTACTCCTCGAAGTCGCCGAGGTGGCAGGTCATGCCCTCGCGGTAGCCGCTCAGGCCCTCCTCGTTGCGCTGGACCTGGCGGGAGATGCCGACAACGGAGCGGTCCGCCTGGAACTGGGCGAAGGAGGTCTCCAGGAGTTCCCGGGAGCGGTGCCGGCCGAACTGGTCGACCAGGTTGACGGCCATGTTGTAGGAGGGCCGGAAGCTGGAGCGCAGCGGGTAGGTGCGGGTGCCGGCGAGGCCGGCGAGGTGCTCGGGGTCGAGGCCGCGCTGCCAGAGGACGACGGCGTGTCCCTCGACGTCGATGCCGCGGCGGCCGGCGCGTCCGGTGAGCTGGGTGTACTCGCCGGGGGTGATGTCGGCGTGCTGTTCGCCGTTCCACTTGACGAGCTTCTCCAGGATGACGGTGCGCGCGGGCATGTTGATGCCGAGGGCGAGCGTCTCGGTGGCGAAGACGGCCTTGACGAGGCCGCGGACGAAGAGCTCTTCGACGACCTCCTTGAAGGTGGGGAGCATGCCGGCGTGGTGGGCGGCGATGCCGCGCTCCAGCGCCTCCAGCCACTCGTAGTAGCCGAGGACGTGGAGGTCCTCGTCGGGGATGGCGGCGGTGCGGGCCTCGACGATCTCGCGGACCCGGAGGCGGGCGGCGTCGTCGTTGAGCCGGAGGCCGGCGTAGAGGCACTGCTGGACGGCGGCCTCGCAGCCGGCGCGGCTGAAGATGAAGGTGATGGCGGGGAGGAGTCCCTCGGCGTCGAGGCGCTCGATGACCTCGGGGCGGCCGGGGGTCCAGATGCGGGAGCGCTGGCGGCGCTCGCGCTCGCGGTCGGCCTCGCGGACCATCTTGCCGCGGCGGCGGTCGCGGGGGTTGTACGTCCGTGAGTTCTCGGTGCGGGCGAGGCGGAGGAGGTCGGGGTTGACCTCGCGGCGGGCGGCGCCGCGGCCGCCGTGGTCGGTCTCCTCCTCGAAGAGGTCGTACATCCGGCGGCCGGCGAGGACGTGCTGCCAGAGGGGGACGGGGCGCTCTTCGGAGACGATGACGTCGGTGTCGCCGCGGACGGTGTCGAGCCAGTCGCCGAACTCCTCGGCGTTGGACACGGTGGCGGAGAGGGAGACGAGGGTGACCGACTCGGGGAGGTGGATGATCACTTCCTCCCAGACGGCGCCGCGGAAGCGGTCGGAGAGGTAGTGGACCTCGTCCATGACGACGTAGCCGAGGCCGGAGAGGGCCTGGGACCCCGCGTAGAGCATGTTGCGGAGGACCTCGGTGGTCATGACGACGATCGGCGCGTCGCCGTTGACGCTGTTGTCGCCGGTGAGGAGGCCGACCTTGTCGGGTCCGTACCGCTTGACGAGGTCGGCGTACTTCTGGTTCGACAGCGCCTTGATGGGGGTCGTGTAGAAGCACTTGCGGCCCTGGGTGAGGGCGAGGTGGACGGCGAACTCGCCGACGATGGTCTTGCCGGAGCCCGTGGGGGCGGCGACGAGCACGCCCTTGCCCGCTTCGAGAGCCTGGCACGCCTCGATCTGGAAGGGGTCCAGACCGAACTCGTACATCTCTCGGAAGGGGGCCAGTGCGGTGGCCTGCTCTGCGTTGCGCGCGCGTGCGGCCGCGTACGCCTCGGCTGGGGTGAGGTCCTCTGTCATCTTGTCATCGAGCCTACCCGCCCCCTCTGACAGCCACGCGATCTTTATGGAGGGCTGTGGGAGGCGGCCGGGAACGGCGGAGGTCCCCTCGGACGGTGTCCGGGGGACCTCGCGGGCGGGCGGTGACCGCCCGTGACACCCGGTGGCGTCAGGTGATGTCGTCGTAGCCGCCGGTGCGGTGTGCGCGGGCTCCGTCGGTGTCGCCGGTGGCCTGCTCGGGCAGGGCGCGGGCGGTGGGGACGGGGTCGAGGGCGCCGACCGGTTCGGGGGTGAGGTCGAGTACGGACGCCTCGTCGTCGGAGAGCTGGGCGTCGGGGTCGCGGCGGGCCCGGCGCTTGTCGTTGAGGATCGAGAAGCCGACGGCGAGGAAGTACAGGACGATGATCGGTCCGGCGAGGGCGATCATGCCGAGCGGGTCGGTGGAGGGCGTGGCGACGGCGCCGAAGACGAAGGTGCCCATCACCATGGCGCGCCACCAGCCGGCCATGCGCTTGCCGGTGACCACGCCGGTGAGGTTGAGCATGATCAGCAGCAGGGGCAGTTCGAAGGCGAGGCCGAAGACGAGGACCATCCTGGTGGTGAAGTCCAGGAGGTCGTCGAGGGAGAGGAAGTTCGAGGCGACCTCGGGCGTGATGCTGATGAGGACGCGCACGCTGACGGGCATGATCAGGAACGCCGTGTAGGCGCCGGCCGCGAAGAGGGGGACGGCGACGGAGGCGAACCAGTACGTGTACTTCTTCTCGCTCTTGTGCAGGCCGGGCGCGACGAAGGCCCAGAGCTGGTAGAGCCAGACCGGGCTGGAGACGATGAGGCCGGCCAGCATGATCACCTTCACCGTGGAGGTGAACGGGGAGAGCATGGTCTGGTACGCGAGGACGACGCAGCGTCCGCCGGTGTTGTCGGACAGGGCGCTGTCCGGGGGGCACTTCGGTACGGGGGACGACAGAAGGTCCATCAGCTGCTGGCTGAAGAACGCCGCCACCACGGAGGCGACGACGACCGCCAGCATCGCCTTGGCGAGGCGATTGCGCAGCTCACGGAGGTGATCGGCGAGTGGCATCCGCCCCTCGGGATCCTTCTCCTTCTTCATGCGGGCAGACTTGGGCAACCCACGTCCTCATCTCGTGCGGGCAGGCCGCTGGGCGGCGTACGTGCGGGGCGGGCGGTTCAGCGCCGGCGGTGGGTCAGCGCTGGGTGGAGTCCGACGCCTCGGTCACGGGGCGGCCGCCGGTCACGTCGCCGGGGGCGGCCTTGATGGTGCGCGGGGCGGGGGCGGCCTGCTCGGCGGGCGCCTCGGCGGGGGCGGACTCCTGGCCCTCCGACTTCATGGCCTTCGCCTCGCTCTTCAGGATGCGGGCCGACTTGCCGAGGGAGCGGGCCATCTCCGGGAGCTTCTTGGCACCGAAGAGGAGCACGACGACCAGCAGGATGAGGCTGATCTCAAGGGGACCGATCTGACGGAACATGGCTGTGGTCTCTCTTCTCACCGAGGCGGCATGGGTGCGTGCCCGGCCGGTCGGACATGCGTCCGGCCACCGCGCTGTCTGCGATCGTAACCCGCAGGAGTAAACGTCGGGCAATGCCCGTGCATACTCGCGATTGCGTCCGAGGGGCCCTGATCAGGCCGGATCGGGGCGGGGCGGGGGGCCCGACTCAGGGCAGGGAGCGGCCGGTTCGGGCCAGTCCGGTGGCGGCGGTCTCCAGGTCTTCCGCGGCGCGCTGGATGCGCTGTGTGGTGACGGCCACTTGGCGGCCGAGGCGCCGGACCTCCAGGAAGACCTTGACGGCGAGGACGCCGAGGACGGCGAGGCCGAGGAAGCCGAGGGCGATCGCGAGCATGGGCCAGAGCATGGGCCGAGCCTAGCCGTTGGGGGGTGGCCGGCGGTCAGGCGGTGGTGTGGAGGCGGAGGGTGCGGACGCCGCCGCCGGTGAGGAGTTCGACGATGCGTTCGCCGGCGGGCTTGCGGACGGCGCTGCCGCACTCGGGGCAGGTGAAGGAGTAGAAGGTGGTGCGACGGCTGGCTCCGATGGCCAGGCGCAGGGCGCCGGCGGTGAGTTCGAAGCGGCAGCGGCAGTCGGGGCAGGCGGCTTTGAAGAGGACCGGACCCATCGACAGACCGGACATCACGGACATATCCCTCAACTCTCCCTGTCTCGAACTCCCTGGACCTTCCGGCACCCGCCCACCCGGCTCTCCGAAGACGTCCGGAGCGGGCCCTCGCGCCCCACCCCGCTCCCCGAAGACGTCCGCGGCGGGCTGAGCCGCCCCGCCCCGCTCCCCGAAGACGTACGGGGCAGCCTCACACGCCCTCGTACGCGGCGAGCGCGGCGGTCGCCGCCTCCCGGGCGCTGTCCGCGAGCCCGGCGGGCGAGACGATCCGCCCGTCGCTGCCGAGCCGCAGCGCGAGCCGCTTCAGCGAGGCCGGGTCGGGGGTGCGCAGGGTGATCCGCAGACCGCCGTCGGGCAGCTCGTCGGCCCGGTCGTGCGGGTAGTACTCGGCGACCCAGCGGCCGCCGGGACCGACCTCGACCACCACCTCCGGGTCGTCGGCCGAGGGCTGGACCAGCCCCTCGGAGAGGTCGCGCAGCTCCAGCTCCGGCGGCGCGGCGGCCTCCTCCAGGATCCGGATCTCGGCCACCCGGTCCAGCCGGAAGGTGCGGCGCGCCTCGGAGAGCCGGCACCACGCCTCCATGTAGGTGTGACCGACGGCGAAGAGGCGGATGGGGTCGACCTCGCGCTCGGTGAGCTCGTCACGGGCCGGCGAGTAGTAGCGCACCCAGAGCCGCTTGCGCTCGGAGATGGCCCGGTCGACCTCGGCGAAGACGCCGCCCTCGGACTCGAAGGTGACCGAGAGGCGGGCGCTGGCGCCGGCGGCCTCGCCGGCGGCGGCCTCCAGCTTGGCGGTGGCGCGCACCAGCGCGTCCCGGTCGCCCTCGCGCAGCCCGGGCAGGGTGGCGACGGCACGGGCGGCGACGAGCAGCGCGGTGGCCTCGTCGGCGGCGAGCCGCAGCGGCTCGGCGACGTCGTCCGGGTTGTGCCACCAGATCCGGTCGCCGTCGGTGTCGATGTCGAGGAGGTCGCCGCCCCGGAAGCTGGTGCCGCACATGGGCAGCACGTCCAGGTCGGAGATCAGCTCGTCCTCGGTGATGCCGAAGGCGCGGGCCACGTCGGCGACGTGGGCGCCGGGGCGCTCGCGGAGGTAGGTGACGAGGGAGAGCATCCGCCTCGTCTGGTCGATCGCGTTGGCAGCCATGCGGTTCGTCTCCCCCTCAGCCCTTGGCGACGGCGCGCAGCCGCTCCACCACGTCGGCCCGCAGGTCGGCCGGTTCCAGTACGACGACGTCGGGGCCGAACTCGACGAGCCAGGCGTCGAGGCCGTGCCCGTACGGGATCTCCAGTTCGTCCCAGCCGTCGGTGCCCTCGCTGGTCTCGGTGGCGCGGGCCCGCAGCGGGTAGCCGCAGCCGGCCCGGAGCCGGATGCGGGCGGAGCGGGTGGCGGTCTCGCCGGCCCAGCTCTCCACGGTCTCGCGGACGGTGACGGCGTCGGGCACGGGCGCGGTGAAGGCGCCGGCCCGGGAGCGGACCCTGCCGGTGATGCGGGAGAGGCGGAAGACGCGCTCGGCGCCGCGGTCGCGGTCCCAGCCGGCCAGGTACCAGTGGCCGCGCCAGCACTCCAGCGTCCAGGGCTCGACCTGGCGGGGCTCGGGGCGGGCGGCGTTGGCCTTGCGGTAGTCGAAGGAGACGGGGCGCCGGTCGCGGCAGGCGAGCATCAGCGGCTCGAAGGCGGCCTCGTGGACCGGGATGCGGGGTTCGAGGGCGCTGGGCTGGGTCTCGTACGTCTCCTCGGCCTCGGGCATGCCGGCGGCGCGGAGCTTCTGCAGGGCGCCGCTGGCGGCGCCGGCGAGGCGCGCCTGCTGCCAGACCCGGGCGGCCAGGCCGAGCGCGGCGGCCTCCTCGGCGTCCAGGGTGATGGGCGGGAGGCGGTTGGAGTCGCGGCGGGCGAGGTAGCCGGTCTCGCCGTCGAGGTTCTCGACGGTCTCGATGACCAGGCCGAGCTCGCGGAGGTCGTCCTTGTCCCGCTCGAACATGCGGTTGAACGCCTCGTCCCCGGTGGCCTCCAGGTACGCCTCGATGGAGCCGCGCAGTTCGCGCTTGCTCAGCGCGCGGCGCGTCCCGAGCAGGCACAGCGCGAGATTCATGAGCCGCTCGGCCTTGGCAATCGCCATGGACGCCCTGCACCCTCTTCCCCGGTTCCGTTCTCGGACGTCCGACCGTACCGCCCCGGGGTGTCCGGACAAAAGCCGAGGGCCCCCGCCGCGGAGGCGGGGGCCCTCGGTCAGGGGCGCGGAGCCGGTCAGGGCTTCTTCACGTCGACCAGGTCGCAGACGAAGATCAGCGTCTCGCCGGGGGCGATCTTGGCGCCGGCGCCGCGGTCGCCGTAGGCGAGGTGCGCGGGGATGACCAGCTGGCGGCGGCCGCCGACCTTCATGCCCTGGACGCCGCGGTCCCAGCCCGCGATGACCATGCCGACACCGAGCGGGAACTCCAGCGCCTCGCCGCGGTTCCAGGAGGCGTCGAACTCCTCACCGGTGCTGAAGGAGACACCGACGTAGTGGACCTTGACCGTGTCCCCGGCGGCGGCGGTCGCGCCGTCGCCCTCCCAGATGTCCTTGATCTCCAGGTCGGCCGGCGGCTCGCCGCCCGGGAAGTCGACCTCGGGCTTCTCGATGCTCACTGCAGTGTGCTCCTCATACGGGTGAAACCGCGCGGACGATGGCCCGCGCGACCCGGACAACCTACCTCGCGGCGGGCCGGGTCGCGCGGGAACGGGCTACTGCTTGGCCAGGATGTCCACGGTGAAGACGAGGGTGGAGTTGGCCGGGATCGGCCCCTGGGCCTTGTCGCCGTAGCCGTCGGCCGGCGGGACGACGAGCAGCACGCGGCTGCCGACCTTCTTGCCCTCCAGGCCCTTGGTCCAGCCCGGGATGACGCCGGAGAGCTGGAAGGTGGCCGGGGCGCCCCGGTCGTAGGAGCTGTCGAACTTCTTGCCGTCCTTCCAGAGCACGCCCTGGTACTGGACGGTCAGGGTGTCGGTGGCCTTGACGGCCTCGCCCTTGCCCTCGATGACGTAGTTGGAGACGAGCGCCTTGGGCGCGTCGGTCTTGGGCACGGTCAGCGAGGGGGCCTTGCCGTCGGTGTTGGTGCCGACCTTGGGCAGGTCCTTGTTCTCCTGGGCGACGACGGTGCCCTCGGCGGACTTCGGGATGGTGGTGGCCTTCAGGATGTCGACGACGAAGACCAGGGTGGCGCCACCCTTGATGCTCGGCGGGGAGCCCTGCTCGCCGTAGCCGAGCTCCGGCGGGATGCCGACCTCCAGGCGGCTGCCGACCTTCTGGCCCTTCAGGGCCTGGTCCCAGCCCTTGATGACCTGGCCGGCGCCGAGGGTGAGGGTGAACGGCTCGCCCCGGTCGAAGCTGTTGTCGAAGGGGGTCGTGGAGTCCCAGGTCTGACCGAGGTAGTTGACCTGGAGGGCGTCGCCGTCCTTGGTCACCGGGCCGTCGCCCTCGCTGATGACGTTGACCTTGAGTTCCTTCGGCGGGTCGCCCTCGCCCTTGGAGAGGGTCGGCTTCTCGCCGAACTTCTGGCCCGCGGTGATGGCGGGCAGCCCGTTGGTCATCGAGGCGTTATCGGAGCCCTTGGTGTCGCTGCCGCACGCCGCTGTGGTGAGCAGCAGCAGTGGGACGACGAGAAGGCCGGCAAGTCGGCGCACGTGTTCCTCAGATCTCAGACGGCACGGTAGTTGTCCGGACACTCTAGGGGACCCGCCCGTGACGTCGAGGGCCCCGCGCGTCGTCCGCGCGGGGCCCCGACCTGCTCTTGTGATCGTCCTACATTCCGGCGATCAGCTTCTCCACCCGGTCGTCGACCGAGCGGAACGGGTCCTTGCACAGGACCGTGCGCTGCGCCTGGTCGTTGAGCTTGAGGTGGACCCAGTCGACGGTGAAGTCCCGGCGCTGCTCCTGGGCGCGGCGGATGAAGTCGCCGCGGAGCCGGGCCCGGGTGGTCTGCGGGGGCACGGACTTGCCCTCGAAGATCTTCACGTCGTTGCAGATCCGCGCCGCCTGCCCGTTCTTCTGGAGCAGGTAGTAGAGCCCGCGGCGGCGGTGGATGTCGTGGTACGCGAGGTCTATCTGGGCGACCCGCGGGTTCGACATGGTCATGTTGTGCTTGGCGCGGTAGCGCTCGATGAGCTTGTACTTCATCACCCAGTCGATCTCCGTCTGGATGCGGTCCAGCTCCTCCTGTTCGATCGCGTCGAGCGTGCGGCCCCACAGTTCGAGGACCTGGGCGACGGTGCCGGAGCGGATGCCGCGCCGGTCGACGAAGTCGGACGCCTTCTCGAAGTACTCGCGCTGCACCTCCAGGGCGGACGCCTCGCGGCCGCTGGCCAGGCGCACCTTGCGCTGTCCGGTGATGTCGTGGCTGACCTCGCGGATGGCCCGGATCGGGTTCTCCAGGGTCAGGTCGCGCATCACGGTGCCGGCCTCGATCATGCGCAGGACGAGGTCGGTGGCGCCGACCTTGAGGAGCATGGTCGTCTCGGACATGTTCGAGTCGCCGACGATGACGTGGAGGCGGCGGTAGCGCTCCGCGTCGGCGTGCGGCTCGTCCCGGGTGTTGATGATGGGCCGGGAGCGGGTGGTGGCGGAGCTGACGCCCTCCCAGATGTGCTCGGCGCGCTGGGAGACGCAGTAGACGGCGCCTCGCGGGGTCTGCAGGACCTTGCCCGCGCCGCAGATCAGCTGACGCGTGACCAGGAACGGGATGAGGATGTCGGCGAGGCGGGAGAACTCCCCGTGGCGGGCGACGAGGTAGTTCTCGTGGCAGCCGTAGGAGTTTCCGGCGGAGTCGGTGTTGTTCTTGAAGAGATAGACGTCGCCCGCGATTCCCTCCTCGTGCAGGCGGCGTTCGGCGTCCACGAGAAGACCTTCGAGAATGCGCTCGCCGGCCTTGTCGTGGGTGACGAGTTCGATCACGTCGTCGCATTCCGGTGTGGCATATTCCGGATGCGAACCCACGTCGAGGTACAGGCGGGCACCGTTCCGCAGGAAGACATTGCTGCTGCGGCCCCATGACACGACTCGGCGGAAGAGGTACCGCGCCACTTCGTCAGGAGACAGTCGGCGCTGTCCCCTGAACGTGCACGTGACGCCGTACTCGTTCTCCAGCCCGAAAATGCGGCGGTCCATGTCTGAACATTACGCCTGACAGCCTGTGCTGAAACCGGGTTGGACGTTCCCGTTTCGATCATTTTCCGATCAGAGCGCGTTCTTTTCGGTGTGTACGGGGGTGGTGGAGCCCCCGCTCGCGGCGTGTCGGGTGCGGCGGCCGGGCGCGTCGGGGTCGTCCAGCACCCGGCCGGTGGCGAGGAGCACCAGCAGGGCGACCAGGCCGCCGGCGCCGGCCACGGCGAACCCGGCGACGGTTCCGGCGAGTTCGACGGCGGGTCCGGCGGCGGCCGAGCCCAGGGCGGCGCCGACGCCGAAGGTGGTGACCAGCCAGGAGAACGCCTCGGTGACGGTGCCGGCTGGGGCGTGCCGGTCCACCACGATGAAGGCGCAGGCCAGGACGGGGGCGAGGAAGACGCCGGCGAGGGCCGAGAGGGCGGCCATGGCGACCGGCCCGGGGGTGAGCGTCAGCGGCAGGTAGCAGAGCGCGAGCAGGGCGACCAGGACACGGAGGCGGCCCTCCGGGGCGCCGGCCCATTGGCGGGCGCCGTAGAGCACGCCGCCGAGGAGGGCGCCGAGGCCGAGGGCGGCCATCAGCCAGCCGTAGACGGACGGGGTGCCGCGGTCGTCGGCGTAGGCGACGGCGGCCACGGTGATGGAGCCGAGGGCGAGGCCGACGAAGAAGAACGAGCCGAGCAGGGCGAGCAGCCCGGGCGAGCGCAGCGCGCCGAGCCAGTGGGCCTCGCGGGGTGCGGAGCGCCAGGCGCGGGAGGGGGCGGAGAGGACCACGGAGAGGGCGCCGAGCACGCCGATGAGGTTGATGACGAGGAGGGCCGCGGCGGGCGACCAGAGGGCTATGAGGAGGGTCACCAGGAGCGGGCCGACGGTGAACATGACCTCCTGGGCCACGGCGTCGAGGGCGTAGGCGCGGTGGACCCGGTCCTCGCGGCCCAGGACGCTCGGCCAGAGGGCCCGCAGGCCGCCCTCCAGGGGCGGGGTGAAGAACCCGGCGAGGACGACCGCGGCGTAGGCGAGGGGGAGGTTCCCGATGCCGGCGAGGGCGAAGAGGGCCATGCCGAGGGCCGAGAGGACGGCGGCGGGCAGCTGGACGCGCGGCTGGCCCTTGAGGTCGACGGCCCGGCCCAGGAGGGGCTGTCCGACGGCGTTGGCGAGGCCGTAGGCGGCCACGAGGCCGCCCGCGAGGGTGTAGCCGCCGCCCTGGTCGCGGACGAAGAGGGTCATGGCGACGGGGCCGGTGCCGTTGGGCAGCCGGCCGACCAGGGTGCCGGTGAGCAGGCGGAGCGCGTGTGGCGCCCGCAGGATGTCGCGGTAACCGCCGTGCGCCGTGGCCATGCGGGTCTCCCCTCCGTCGGCTCCCGCCGAGGTTTTACGTATAACGTCCGAAGTCATACGTACCATGGCGGCGGTACGCCGGTCCACCCGGCGCTGCTGCCCACCGACCCGGCGACCGGCCGGACACGCCCCCGCGGAGGCCCCGTGCACACCCCCGAGCCCAGTACCGGCGCCCGCCCCACCAGCCGGGACGTGGCCCGTACCGCCGGGGTGTCACAGGCCACCGTCTCCCTCGTCCTCGGCGGCAAGTGGCGGGGGCGGGTCTCGGAGCGCACCGCCGACACCGTCCGGGCGGCCGCCCGCGAGCTCGGCTACCGGCCCAACCTCGCGGCCCGCAACCTGCGCCTCGGGCACACCCGTACCGCCCTGCTGGTCGTGCCCGCGCTCACCAACGAGTTCTTCGCCCACGTGTACACCGGCGCGGCGGCGGTCGCCGCCGACCACGGCTTCGGCGTCGTGCTCTACCCCTCCCCGGACGGCCTCGGCCCGGCCCGCGACCCCTTCGCCTCCGCCCAGGCCGCCCTGGACGGCGTGCTGGCCTCCTCGATGGCCACCGACGCGCTGGACGCCTTCCGCGGCAGCGACCTGCCCCTCGTCATGCTCGACAGCGACCCCGCGGGCCCCGGCGCCGCCGCGCACGTCAACCTCGACGTCGCCGCGGGCATGCGGCTGGTCACGGCGCACCTGCTGGCCCTCGGCCACCGCCGCTTCCTCCACCTGGCGTCGGCGGCGCCCTCCTGGACCTTCGACGTCCGGGCCGCCGCGCTCGGCGAGGCGCTGCGCGGGGCCGAGGTGCGGACCGTGCGGTCGCCGCTGACCGTCGCCGCCGCGCGGGAGACCGCCGAGGCCGCCCTCGCCGCCCCCGGGCCCCGCCCCACGGCGGTCGTCTGCGACGACGACATCCTCGCCGCCGGCGTCTGCAAGGCCGCCCGGCGGCTCGGCCTGCGCGTCCCGGAGGACCTCTCCGTCACCGGCTTCGACGACATGGCGCTGGCGACCGCGGTCGAGCCGGAGCTCACTACCGTCCGGCTGCCCGCCGAGGAGTTCGGCCGCCGGGGCATGGAGGCCCTCCTCGCCGTCCTGGCGGGCGAACCGGCCCGCGCGGACGTCCTGCCCGTCGAACTGGTCCCCCGCGGCTCCACGGGCCCGGCACCGGCCGCCTGAGCCCCGGAACGCGCGGAGGGGCCCGGTCCACCAGGACCGGGCCCCTCCGCGCGTTCCCGCGGGTCTACTCCTCGGACGCCTCGTCCGAGGGTTCGTCCGTCTTCGCCAGGGCCGCGTTGTCCGCCTCCAGGAGGCGGACCAGCTGACGCCCGACGATCCGCTTGAACTTCCGCTGCTGCGGACGCGTGCGGTCCAGCACCGCCACCTCCAGGCGCTCCGCGGGGATCTCCCGCTCGGTGCCGTTGGTGTCCCGGGAGAGCGCCTGCACGGCCAGCTTCAGGGCCTCCGCGAGCGACATCCCGTCCCGGTGCCGCTGGTCCAGGAAGGAGCTGATCTGCTCCGCGTTGCCGCCCACCGCGACCGAGCCGTGCTCGTCCACGATCGAGCCGTCGTGCGGCAGCCGGTAGATCTGGTCGCCGGCCGGCTCGGTGCCGACCTCCGCGACCACCAGCTCCACCTCGTACGGCTTCTCGCCGGCGCTGGAGAAGATGGTGCCCAGCGTCTGCGCGTAGACGTTCGCCAGGCCGCGCGCGGTGACGTCGTCCCGGTCGTAGGTGTAGCCGCGCAGGTCGGCGTAGCGGACGCCGCCGATGCGCAGGTTCTCGTACTCGTTGTACTTGCCGGCCGCGGCGAAGCCGATCCGGTCGTAGATCTCGCTGAACTTGTGCAGGGCACGGGACGGGTTCTCGCCGACGAAGACGATGCCGTCGGCGTACTGGAGGACCACCAGGCTGCGGCCGCGCGCGATGCCCTTGCGGGCGTATTCCGCGCGGTCGGCCATGGCCTGCTGGGGTGAGACGTAGAACGGTGTCGACACCGGCGCTCGTCCCTTTCTTCTGGGCTGTGAGGGGGCGACGTACGGATCAGAGCAGGGCGGCGCGCGGTCCGTCCGGCTGCTCCAGACGCCGCTCGGTGACCGAACGGGCGAGTTCGGAGGACTCCGCCTCGGAGAGCCTGCGGAAGCCCTCGTCGGTGATGACGGTGACGATCGGGAAGATCCGGCGGGCCAGGTCCGGGCCACCGGTCGCCGAGTCGTCGTCCGCCGCGTCGTACAGCGCCTGCACGACCAGGGTGGTCGCCTGCTGCTCGGTGAGGTCCTCGCGGTACAGCTTCTTCATGGAGCCGCGGGCGAAGATCGAGCCCGAGCCCGTGGCGGCGTACCCGTGCTCCTCGGAGCGGCCGCCGGTCACGTCGTACGAGAAGATCCGGCCCTTCTCCCGGCCCTCGTCCCAGCCCGCGAAGAGCGGCACCACGGCGAGGCCCTGCATGGCCATGCCCAGGTTGCTGCGGATCATGGTGGAGAGACGGTTCGCCTTGCCCTCCAGGGAGAGCGTGGCGCCCTCCACCTTCTCGAAGTGCTCCAGCTCCAGCTGGAAGAGCTTGACCATCTCGACGGCGAGGCCGGCGGTGCCGGCGATGCCGACGGCGGAGTACTCGTCCGCCGGGAACACCTTCTCGATGTCCCGCTGGGCGATCATGTTGCCCATGGTGGCCCGCCGGTCACCGGCGAGCACGACGCCGCCCGGGAACGTGGCGGCCACGATGGTGGTGCCGTGCGGAGCCTCGACGATCCCCTCCGGCAGCTTCCGGTTCCCCGGCAGCAGTTCCGGCGAGTGGTCGGCGAGGAAGTCGATGAACGAGGACGAGCCCGGCGTCAGGAAGGCCGCCGGCAGACGCCCGATGCTACGAGGGTTGGCTTCCACGCGATTCCTTCCGGGTGGCTGAGAAGGGCCCGCCCCTGGCTCGCGCGGGCCGATCTTGATTGCTGTGTACGGACCATACCCGTGCGAGGGCCTGTCATCCGTCCCCGGGCCCACGGCTTCTTCACGGGGCTCCGGGGACGGGAACGACAGGTGGGGTGCGGCTACTCGCCGCCCTTCTGCACGAAGGACCGCACGAAGTCCTCCGCGTTCTCCTCGAGCACGTCGTCGATCTCGTCCAGGACGGAGTCGACGTCGTCGCTCAGCTTCTCCTGGCGTTCCTTGAGGTCGGAGCTCGCCTCCGTGGTGGTCTCCTCGACCTCTTCCGTGGAACGCGTCGCCTTCTGCTGCCCGCCGCCGGTGTCCTTGGTCGCCATTACCTCACCCCGCTCGAATCGGATCGCTCGGACCGGTGCTGTCGGGTCCTCCAAGATCAGACCCTACAAGCCGGGGCCGACATCGGCCCCCGCGTTTCCCTCCGTCCGGGCACTGCTTTCATGATTCCCAGGGGCCGGCCGTTTCAGCCCCTGTTCAGGTCTCGAATCAGTTGCCGGAGAGAACCCTGACGAGTTCCTCCGCGGTGCGGCAGCGGTCCAGGAGCGCCGCCACATGGGCCTTGGTGCCGCGCAGCGGCTCCAGCGTCGGGACGCGCTGGAGCGAGTCGCGGCCCGGCAGGTCGAAGATCACCGAGTCCCAGGAGGCCGCGGCGACGTCGTCGGCGTACTGCTCCAGGCAGCGGCCCCGGAAATAGGCCCGGGTGTCCTCCGGAGGCGCCGTCTCGGCCCGCTCCACCTCGGCCTCGTCCAGCAGCCGCTTCATGCGCCCGCGGGCCGCCAGCCGGTTGTACAGCCCCTTCTCGGGCCGCACGTCCGCGTACTGGAGGTCCACCAGGTGCAGCCGGGCCGCGTCCCAGTCGAGGCCGTCCCGCCGCCGGTAACCCTCCATGAGCTCCCGCTTGGCGATCCAGTCCAGCTCGCCGGCGAGGCTCATCGGATCGTTCTCCAGCCGGTTGAGCGTGTCCTCCCAGCGGGACATGACGTCCTTGGTCTGCTCGTCGGCGTCCGCCCCGTACCGCTCGTCGACGTACTTCCTGGCCAGCTCGCAGTACTCCATCTGGAGCTGGACGGCGGTGAGTGTCCGGCCGCTGCGCAGCGTGACGAGGTACTGGAGGGAGGGGTCGTGGGAGACGTGGTGGAGGGTGCGGACGGGCTGGTCGACGGCGAGGTCCACGGTGATGAAGCCGTCCTCGATCATGGAGAGGACGAGCGCCGTGGTGCCCAGCTTGAGGTAGGTGGAGATCTCGGAGAGGTTGGCGTCCCCGATGATCACGTGCAGCCGGCGGTACTTCTCGGCGTCGGCGTGCGGCTCGTCACGGGTGTTGATGATGGGCCGCTTGAGGGTGGTCTCCAGGCCGACCTCGACCTCGAAGTAGTCGGCGCGCTGGCTGATCTGGAAGCCGTTCTCGCGCCCGTCCTGGCCGATGCCGACCCGGCCCGCGCCGGTGACGACCTGACGGGAGACGAAGAAGGGCGTGAGGTGGCGCACGATGTCCGAGAAGGGGGTCTCCCGCTTCATCAGGTAGTTCTCGTGCGTGCCGTAGGAGGCGCCCTTGTTGTCGGTGTTGTTCTTGTAGAGGTGGATCGGCTGGGCGCCGGGGAGCTGGGCGGCGCGCTCGGCGGCCTCGGCCATGATCCGCTCGCCGGCCTTGTCCCAGAGGACGGCGTCGCGCGGGTTGGTGACCTCGGGGGCGCTGTACTCGGGGTGGGCGTGGTCCACGTAGAGTCGGGCGCCGTTGGTGAGGATCACGTTGGCGAGGCCGATGTCCTCGTCGGTGAGCTGGCTGGAGTCGGCGGCCTCGCGGGCGAGGTCGAAGCCGCGGGCGTCCCGCAGCGGGTTCTCCTCCTCGAAGTCCCAGCGGGCGCGGCGCGCCCGGTGCATCGCCGCGGCGTAGGCGTTGACGATCTGGGACGAGGTGAGCATGGCATTGGCGTTCGGGTGGCCCGGGACGGAGATCCCGTACTCCGTCTCGATGCCCATTACTCGCCGTACGGTCATGCGGCCCTCCTTGCCCGGCGGCGCTCAGTGCGCGACTCGGCGGTACCGAAGAGCCTAGAGCGGCTCCGCGCTGGTGGGGAGATCACTTGCGGTATTTCCCGGATGTGGCCGGGAGTTTTTCCTGGGTGAATGCGACGGCTGCGGATGCCCGGTTTCCGGACATCCGCAGCCGGTGTGCGCTTTTACAGGTACTGACCGGTGTTGGCCACCGTGTCGATGGAGCGTCCGGTGTCCGCGCCCTGCTTTCCGGTGACGAGGGTGCGGATGAAGACGATCCGCTCGCCCTTCTTTCCGGAGATGCGGGCCCAGTCGTCGGGGTTGGTGGTGTTGGGCAGGTCCTCGTTCTCCTTGAACTCGTCCACGCACGCCTGGAGGAGGTGGGAGACGCGGATGCCCTTCTGGTTGTGGTCGAGGAATGCCTTGATGGCCATCTTCTTGGCCCGGTCGACGATGTTCTGGATCATCGCGCCGGAGTTGAAGTCCTTGAAGTAGAGGACTTCCTTGTCGCCGTTGGCGTACGTGACTTCGAGGAAGCGGTTCTCCTCGGATTCCGCGTACATCTGCTCGACGACGGACTGGATCATTCCGTGCGCGGCGGCGGCCTTGGAGCCGCTGTGCTCGGCGACGTCGTCCGTGTGGAGCGGGAGGTTGGCGGTGAGGTACTTCGCGAAGATGTCCTTCGCGGCCTCGGCGTCCGGGCGCTCGATCTTGATCTTCACGTCGAGCCGGCCGGGGCGGAGGATCGCGGGGTCGATCATGTCCTCGCGGTTGGAGGCGCCGATCACGATCACGTTCTCCAGGCCCTCGACGCCGTCGATCTCGGCGAGCAGCTGGGGGACGATGGTGTTCTCCACGTCCGAGCTGACGCCCGATCCGCGGGTGCGGAAGAGCGACTCCATCTCGTCGAAGAAGACGATGACGGGGGTGCCCTCGCTCGCCTTCTCACGGGCCCGCTGGAAGACCAGGCGGATGTGCCGCTCGGTCTCGCCGACGTACTTGTTGAGGAGCTCGGGGCCCTTGATGTTGAGGAAGTAGGACTTCCCCGCGGGCTGGCCGGTGACCTCGGCGACCTTCTTGGCCAGGGAGTTGGCGACGGCCTTGGCGATGAGCGTCTTGCCGCAGCCGGGCGGCCCGTAGAGCAGGATGCCCTTGGGCGGCCGCAGTTCGTGCTCCTTGAACAGGTCCGGGTAGAGGTACGGGAGCTCGACCGCGTCGCGGATCAGCTCGATCTGGTTGCCCAGACCGCCGATCTTGTCGTAGTCGACGTCCGGGACCTCTTCGAGGACGAGTTCCTCGACCTCGCTCTTGGGGACGACCTCGTAGACGTAGCCGGACCTGGAGTCGAAGAGCAGGGCGTCGCCGGCGCGGATGGTGACGTCCAGCAGAGGCTCGGCGAGCCTCACCACCCGCTCCTCGTCGGTGTGCCCGACCACCAGGGCGCGCTCGCCGTCCTCGAGGATCTCCTTGAGGGTGACGATGTCCCCGGCGCGCTCGAACTCCATGGCCTCGACCACGTTGAGCGCCTCGTTGAGCATGACTTCCTGGCCGCGCCGGAGCTCGTCGAGCTCGACGCTGGGGCTCACGTTCACCCGGAGCTTGCGGCCCCCGGTGATGATGTCGCATGTGCCGTCCTCGTTCGCCTGCAGGAAGACACCGAAGCCGGCCGGCGGCTGCGCGAGCCGGTCGACCTCCTCCTTGAGGGCCACGATCTGGTCGCGTGCCTCACGGAGCGTGTTCGCCAGCCTTTCGTTCTGCGCGGACACGCCGGCCAGGTTCGTCTGCAGCTCGACGATCCGCTCTTCGAGAATCCTCGTGTGTCGCGGAGAGTCGGCGAGCTTGCGGCGCAGGACGGCGATTTCCTGCTCGAGATAGGCAACCTGGCCGGCGGGGTCTTCAGACCCCCGCCCCGGCCGGATGCCGCGGTTGATGTCGTCGTCGTGGGCTGCCACGGTCCTCACCTCCTCCAAGGGGAGCTGGACGCATCCTGACCCTACCTGCGTGGGTGATGATTGAAACCCCTAGATCAAAAAGACTCCGGGGCGTGTCCGATCTTCACCCTTGCGCTTCCCCTCTCGCCAGGGGAATACCCACCCTTCACGCTCTGAAAGCGGGCAGTTGTATCGTCGTGAGGGGTCAACACCCGCGGGTCGCGGCCTCAATTGTCCGCGCGGAGCAGAAACGGCAGAAGAGATGAGCGTGCAGCACGAGGCGCCGGCCGAAGGGGCCGAGGAGGCTCTGGAGGTCTGGATCGACCAGGACCTGTGCACCGGGGACGGGATCTGCGCGCAGTACGCCCCCGAGGTCTTCGAGCTGGACATCGACGGGCTCGCGTATGTGAAGAGTGCGGACGACGAGCTGCTCCAGGAGGCGGGCGCCACGACGCCGGTGCCGCTGCCGCTGCTCCAGGACGTGGTGGACTCGGCGAAGGAGTGCCCGGGCGACTGCATCCATGTGCGGCGGGTCCGGGACCGCGTCGAGGTGTACGGCCCCGACGCGGAGTGACGGTCAGACCCCGCGTGCGTGGGCGCCGGCGGAGCGGACGAAGGCGCCGCCGGTCCACTCCCAGGTGACCTGCTCCTTCTCGTCGGGGCAGCAGCTGGGGACGTCGGGGGACGAGTAGCCGAGCAGGGTGGCGCGGACGGCGCCGTCGCGGATCGCGAGGCCGGTGACGCTGCGCTGCTCGCGCGGGTCGACGAGGGTGGCCACCACGCGCGCGGGGGCCTGGTCGCCGCGGCCGCGGGTGAGGACGTACAGGCCGGCGGGCGGAGTTCCGGATCCGGCTTCGCAGTGTACGACCGCAACGGTCTCGGGGTTCTTGTCGCCGTCCAGGTCGCCGGTGACGCGCTGGGCGATCCGGTGGTCCGCTCCCCCGCACTCGAGCGGGAAGGCCGCGGTGTCGGCGTCGGGTGCGGCGGCCGGGCCGGGGGCCGCGGGGGCGGAAGCGGAAGCCGTCGCGGGGCCCGCCTCGGCGGCGTCGGGGCCGAGGGCGCCGGCGAGGGCGACGACCGCGGCGGTCGCGGTGGCGGTGGCCAGCCAGTGCAGCGGCCGGGCGTGGGTGTGTGCGAGGTCCACGGGGTCCGGGGCGGCGGAGGGCTGCACGCGAGACGTCTCCTGTGAGGGTCGTGCCGAGGGGTTGCGGGCATCGTGCCACACGTCACAGGGCGGCGGAACAGCCGGGGGTGTCGAACAGGGGTGCCGAACACGGCGACGCCGCCGCCCGGTTCCCCGCGTGCGGGGTGACCGGGTGGCGGCGTCGGCCTGGGTTCTGTCGGAGTGTCAGCCCTTGTTGGGGCCGTCGTAGTCCTCGCCGTAGGCGCCCTTGGCGGGGCGGCGGCGGCGCATCGGGGGCTCCACGCCGTCCGCGAGGCGGCGGGCGGTGACGAGGAAGCCGGTGTGGCCGATCATGCGGTGATCGGGGCGGACGGCCAGGCCCTCGACGTGCCAGTTGCGGATCATGGACTCCCACGGCTGCGGCTCGGCGTAGCAGCCGATCTCGCGGATGGACTCCACGGTGCGGGCGAGCTGGGTGGTGGTGGCCACGTAGCAGCAGAGGATGCCGCCCGGGACGAGCGACTTGGAGACGGCCTCCAGGCACTCCCAGGGGGCGAGCATGTCCAGGATGACCCGGTCGACGTCGGTGTCGGTCAGGTTGTCCTGGAGGTCGCCGACGGTCAGCTGCCAGGCCGGGTGGGGGCCGCCGAAGTAGCGCTCGACGTTGCCCTTCGCGATCTCGGCGAAGTCCTCACGGCGCTCGTAGGAGTGCAGCATGCCGCTGTCGCCGATGGCGCGGAGCAGGAAGCTGCTGAGCGAGCCGGAGCCGACGCCGGCCTCCACGACGCGCGCGCCGGGGAAGATGTCGGCGAAGGCGAGGATCTGTCCCGCGTCCTTCGGGTAGACCACGGCGGCGCCGCGGGGCATGGACAGGACGTAGTCGGGGAGCAGGGGGCGCAGCGCGAGGTAGGCCACGTTTCCGGTGGTGCGGACAACGCTGCCCTCGGGAGCGCCGATCAGCTCGTCGTGCGGGAAGGAACCCTTGTGGGTGTGGAAGTTCTTTCCCTCTTCGAGCGTGAACGTGTAGTGGCGGCCCTTGGGGTCGGTCAGCTGAACCTGGTCCCCGACCTTGAAGGGCCCGCGTCGGCGGGCGGCACCGGTCGGTTCGGACATGGGAACAGAGTACCGGTGTTACTGGGACGGTCGTGCCATGGCCTTCACGAAGGCGCGCTCGACGTCGGTGGTGGAGAGGACGCCGTAGATCTCGCCGGTCTCCTCGATGACGAGGTACTCGGTGGCGGGGGTGGCGCGCAGGTGGTCGAGGAGGGGCTGCCCGGTCAGCTCGGCGGGGACGCGCATGCCGTCGGTGAGGTCCTGGGCGAGGGTGGTGACGGCGACCCAGGGGCGGCGGTGCTGGGGGACGGCGGCGATGGCGGTCTCGCGGACGATGCCGGTGGGGCTGCCGGTGGCGTCGACGACGACGAGGGCGCGGGCGCCGGCCTCGTTGGCGCGGCGGAGGGCCTCGGAGAGGGGGGTGTCGGGTTCGACGGGGATGGCGCGGCGGGTGAGGGCGCGGGCGCGGAGGTCGGGGAGGTGCTCGCGGAGGCGGGCCATGCGGAGGCTGTTGCCGGCGCCGGTCCAGATGATGGCGGCCAGGATGGCGGCGAGGAGGGCGTCGGTGACGGTGGTGAAGCCGTCGATGTCGGCGGTGGAGTTGCCGAGCCAGCCGGTGCGGGTGAGGAGGGGAAGCCCGATGAGGACGGTGATGGCGAGGGCGCGGCCGACCCAGGCGGCGGCGACGGTGCCGCTCATGGGCTTGCCGGTGATCTTCCAGACGACGGCGCGGAGCATCCGGCCGCCGTCGAGCGGGAGGCCGGGGAGGAGGTTGAACGCGGCGACGATGAGGTTGGAGATCATCAGGCCGGCGAGGAGGACTCCGGGGACGGTGCCGGGCTCGACGGCGTGCATGGCGGCGTAGAAGACGCCGGCGAGGACGAGGGAGAGGAGCGGGCCGACGAAGGCGAGGACGAACTCGCGGCCGGGGGTCTCGGACTCCTTCTCGATCTCGGAGACGCCGCCGAAGAACTGGAGCTGGATGCGCCGGACCGGGAGCTTGAAGCGGAGGGCGGCGATGGTGTGGGCGAGTTCGTGGACGAGGACGGAGGCGTAGAAGGCGACGGCGAAGAAGAGGGAGACCAGGTAGCGGGCGGCGCCGAGGTCGGGCAGGACGCGTTCGATCTGGCCGCCGAAGACCCAGGTGATGAGGGCGGCGACGAGGAACCAGCTGGGTGCGACGTAGACGGGCACGCCGAAGGGCCGGCCCATGAGGATCCCGCCGCCGGGTTCCTCGGTCCGCTGCGGCTTGGGCTCGTCCTGGTTCACGGGTTCCTCTCGTCGCCGGGGGTGACCGCGCCGCTGCGTCACGGGTCGATCATGCAGCGCGACGGGTCATACGTCGATGGTAGGCGGCTCGCTGTCGGTGGCGGGCCGTAGGGTCTGTGTCATGAGTACGAGCGAGCGGCTCCCGGAGGGGCCCCGGGCGCCCATGTCGCTGTCGCCCTCGCGGGCGAGCGACTTCATGCAGTGTCCCCTGTTGTACCGGTTCCGGGTGATCGACCGGCTGCCGGAGAAGCCGAGCGCGGCGGCGACGCGGGGGACGCTGGTGCACGCGGTGCTGGAGCGGCTCTTCGACGATCCGGCGGCGGAGCGGACGGCGCCGCGGGCGAAGAAGATGATCCCGGGCCAGTGGGACCGGCTGCTCGAGGCGCGGCCGGAGCTGGGCGAGCTGTTCGCGGACGATCCGGCGGGCGAGCGGCTCGGGCAGTGGCTGGCGGAGGCCGAGGCGCTGGTGGAGCGGTGGTTCACGCTGGAGGATCCGGCGCGGCTGGAGCCGGCCGAGCGGGAGCTGTTCGTGGAGACGGAGCTGGAGTCGGGGCTGCGGCTGCGCGGGGTGATCGACCGGGTGGACGTGGCGCCGACCGGCGAGGTGCGGATCGTCGACTACAAGACGGGGAAGGCGCCGCGGCCGGAGTACAGCGAGGGCGCGCTGTTCCAGATGACGTTCTACGCCCTGGTGGTGTGGCGGCTGAAGGGGATCGTCCCGCGCCGGCTCCAGCTGGTCTATCTGGGCAGCGGTGACGTGCTGACGTACGACCCGGTGGAGGCGGATCTGCGGCGGGTGGAGCGGAAGCTGCACGCGCTGTGGGACGCGATCCGGACGGCGACGGAGACGGGTGACTGGCGGCCGCGGCCGACGAAGCTGTGCGGCTGGTGCGATCACCGGGCGGTCTGCCCGGAGTTCGGGGGGACTCCCCCGGTCTATCCGCTGGAGATCGTTTCCGCGCGCCCGCCGGAGTCGGGTCCGGAGGGGCAGGGCAGAATGGGCGGCGACCCGACCGCCTCGTGAAGGAGCCCCTGTGACGATTCGCGTCCTCCTGGTCGACGACCAGCCGCTGCTGCGCACCGGCTTCCGGATGATTCTGGAGGCGGAGCAGGACATCACGGTGGTGGGCGAGGCCGGTGACGGTCTGCAGGCGCTGGACCAGGTGCGGGCGCTGCAGCCGGACGTGGTGCTGATGGACATCCGGATGCCGCGGATGGACGGGGTGGAGGCGACCCGGCAGATCACCGGGCCGGGCCGGGACGGGCCGGCGAAGGTGCTGGTGCTGACCACCTTCGATCTGGACGAGTACGTGGTGGAGGCGCTGCGGGCGGGGGCGAGCGGCTTCCTGCTGAAGGACGCGCCGGCGAACGAGCTGGTGCAGGCGATCCGGGTGGTGGCGGCGGGCGAGGCGATGCTGGCCCCGTCGATCACGCGGCGGCTGCTCGACAAGTACTCGGCGCATCTGCCGACGGGCGAGGAGCAGGTGCCGGACACGCTGGGCACGCTGACCGACCGTGAGGTGGAGGTGCTGAAGCTGGTGGCCCGCGGGTTGTCGAACGCGGAGATCGCGGCGGATCTGTTCGTCAGCGAGACGACGGTCAAGACGCATGTGGGCCATGTGCTGACGAAGCTGGGCCTGCGCGACCGGGTGCAGGCGGCGGTGTACGCGTACGAGAGCGGTCTGGTGCGGCCGGGGGGCAACGGCCAGTAGGACCGTGGGGTACGACGAAGGGCCCGGCGCGCGGGGTGCGCGCCGGGCCCTTCGTGGTACCCGGGGGACGGGGGTCAGCTGGTGCGGAGCTCCCAGAAGCGGAAGACGGTGGAGGCGTCGAGGGTCCATTCGAGGCCGGTGACGCCGTCGCGGGTGACGGCGTACTGCTTGCCCTGCCAGAGCGGGAGGAGGGGCACTTCCTCGGCGACGGCGTCCTGGAGGTCGCCGTACTCCTTGTCGGTGGCGGAGCGGTCGGCGGTGGCGGCGGTCTTCGGCAGCAGGCTGCCGGTGATCGTCTTGTTCTCGTAGTGGTTGGAGAGGACGTTGCCCTCGCCGAAGAAGGGGGCGGTGAAGTTGTCGGCGTCGGGGTAGTCGGGGACCCAGCCCTTGACGTAGACGCCGTACTTGCCGGCGGCGATGTCCTTCTCGTACTGGTCGAAGGCGACGGACTTCACGTCGGCGTCGAAGAGGCCGCTGGCGTTGAGCTGGGTGGCGATGGCCTTGAGCTCGGCGTCGGTGGAGGGGCCGTAGCGGCTGGGGGTGGACCAGAGGGTCAGGGTGACCTTGTCCTTGATGCCGGCGGCGCGGAGGGCCTTCTTGGCCTTGGCCGGGTCGGGGGCGCCGTAGGTGTCGAAGAAGGCGGTGTTGTGGCCGTTGATGCCGGCCGGGACGATCGAGTAGAGCGGCGTGGCGGTCGACTTGTAGACGTCCTCGACGAGGGCGTCGCGGTCGACGAGGTGGGCTATCGCCTTGCGGACGGCGAGCTTGCCGGCGACCGGGTCCTTCATGTTGAAGACGAGGTGCTGGACCTCGGCGCTGCTGCCCTGGACGATCTGGACGCCGCGGTCCTCGGTGGAGGCTTCGAGGGCGGAGATGTCGGCGGCGGACAGGCCGCGGTAGGCGACGTCGAGGTCGCCGTCGGCGAACGCCTTGGCGAGGGCGGCGCGGTCGCCCTGGAAGAGCTTGAGGGCGACCCGGTCGTTGCGGCGCTCCGCGGTGCCCTGGTAGCCGGTGTTGGCGGAGAAGACGGCCTCGGTGTCGCTGAAGGAGTCCAGCTTGTACGGGCCGGAGCCGACGGCCTTGCCGTCGGTGCGGAGCGCGTCGGCGGGGTACTCGCGGTGGTCGACGATGGAGCCGGCGCCGGAGGCGATCTTGCTGGGGAAGGTGGCGTCCGGGACCTTGAGGCGGAAGACGACGGTCCGCTCGTCCGGGGTCTCGATGGTGTCGATGGTGGAGAGCAGCGGCGCCGGGCCGGAGGGGTCGGCGATCTTCAGGGCGCGCTCGAAGGAGAACTTGACGTCCTCGGAGGTGAGCGGGTTGCCGTTGGAGAACTTCAGGCCGGGGCGGAGGGTGCAGGTGTAGACGGTGCTGCCGTCCTCGAAGCCGCACTTCTCGGCGGCTTCGGGCTCGGGCAGGGAGCCGCCCTTGGGGAAGGCGAGGAGGGACTGGAAGACGTTGTTGAACAGCAGCCAGGAGCCGGGGTCGTAGCCGGCGGCGGGGTCGGTCGCCAGGATCTCGTCGGACATGCCGACCCGGACGGCGTCGGCCGAGCCGGAGCCCGTTCCCTGCTCGGTGCCGCAGCCGCCGAGGAGGGCGGCGGAGAGGCCCGCGGCGAGCGGGGCGGTCAGCCACTTGTGGTGCGTCTTCACAGAACTTGCCTCGTGATCTCTTGCCAGGCCGGCCGCGCGTGGCTGCGCGGCCGGTACAACGAAGGGGTCAGGCGGTGGTGCCGCGGCTCAGCTCCCAGAGCAGCAGGTCGGAGGAGGTGTTGAGGGCGTACTCGACACCGGTGATGTCGTCGCGGGCGGCGACGTACTGCTTGCCCTGCCAGAGCGGCAGGACGGGCACGTCCTGGGCGACGATCTTCTGGATCTGCTGGTAGACGGGGTTGGCGGCGGTGCGGTCGGCCTCGCGGCGGGAGCGCGGGATGAGCTGGTCGCGGACCTTCTTGTTGACGTACGGGGTGCCGAGGAAGTTGTCGCTGTCGAGGAAGGGCGCGACGTAGTTGTCCGGGTCCGGGTAGTCGGGGAACCAGCCGAGGCCGTAGACGGCGTAGTCGCCGCGGCGCTGGGCGGGGCGGAACTCGGACCAGGCGGTGCCCTTGACGGTGACGTCGAAGAGTTCGCTGGCGATGAGCTGGTTCTTCAGCGTCGCGAACTCCTGCGCGGTCTCGGCGCCGTAGTGGTCGGTGGTGTAGTGGAGGGTGAGCTTGACCGGGGTCCGCACGCCGGCCTTGCGGAGGATGGCGGCGGCGCGGTCGGGGTCGCCCTCGCCGTACTCCTCGTAGAAGGGGGTGGCGTGGCCGGCGATGCTGGAGGGGATCAGCGAGTAGAGCGGCTCGGCGGTGGGGCCGTAGACCCGGTTGACGAGGGCGCCGCGGTCGACGACGGCGGCCATGGCCTGGCGGACGGCCTTCTCCTCGACGGCGGGGGCCTTGGTGTTGAAGCCGAGGTAGCGGATCTCCAGGCCGGGGACCTCGGAGACCCGGATGCCCTCGCTGGGGCTCTCGGTGAGGTCGCGGATCTGCTCCTGGGAGAGGGAGCGGGCCATCATGTCGATGTCCTTGCTCTCCAGGGCCTTGCCCATGCTGCCGGCGTCGGCGTAGGCGCGGAGTTCGACCTTCTCGTTGCGGGGCGTGATGTCGCCCTTGTAGCGGGGGTTGCGGGAGAAGACGAAGCGGGTGGCCTGGCCGCCTTCGGTCTCGGTCTTGAGCGTGTACGGGCCGGAGCCGTCGACCTCGAAGCCCTCGCGGAGCGCGTCGGCGGCGTACTTGTCCTTGCTGAGGATGCCGGCGACGGGAGTGGAGAGCTTGTACGGGAAGGTGGCGTCGGGGGCGTTGAGGTGGAAGACGATCTCGCGGTCGCCCTTGGTCTCGACGGTGTCGATGGTCGACAGGAGGGCGGCGGCGCCGTTGTCGGACTTGATCTTCCGGACCCGGTCGATGGAGTACTTGACGTCCTCGGCGGTGACGGGGGTGCCGTCGGCGAAGGTGAGGCCGGAGCGCAGGACGCAGCGGTAGCTCTCGCTGGCCTTGTCGGAGAAGCCGCAGCTCTCGGCGGCCTCGGGGACGGGCTGGCCGCCGCCGCGGGGGACGTGGACGAGGGTCTGCACGGTCTGGCGGAGGATGTTCCAGGCGCCGGTGTCGTAGGCGTAGGCCGGGTCGAGGGGGGCGGGTGCCTCCTCGGTGGCGACGAACTGGTCGGTGGTTCCGACGACGATGGCTCTGCTGTCCTCGCCCGTGCCGCAGGCGGCGAGCAGGGGGGCGAGCAGTCCGGCCACGGCCGGCAGCACCAAGGTCTTGCGGTTCATCAAGGGACGTTCTCCTCAGCCGGCCTGGGGTACAGCGGTCATGACGACACTCCGCCGCCGGCCGCCCGGTCGGGGCGGGAGCGATCGGGCCGGGAAGTTGCGATCGGTCCTGTGTTCACGGCGACTTGGGTATGCGCCGGCGCACGCGGTGATTGCGGCGAAGTACTCGCGAAAGATTAGTGGGCGGCGCCGCTATTGCCGGACGGGGTGGCCGGTGGGGAGTAATCGAAGGGTGATCATGAATGCGGTCGCTTCGATAGTCATGCGGTGCGCGAGGGGGACGGTCCCGAGCGAATCGGGACACAAAGGGGCGGCGGACGTTCGCATTCCGGGCAGGGAACGCGGTCAGGCCACCCCTCGGCGAGCACGCTGGGTGACCAAGGTCACGCGGCGGAATTGCGCGGGGTGGCCTGAACGTATTGCGCCCGGGACGGGCGGCGGCGGGCGGGAGAAGGCGCCGGAAGGCGACCTCCGCGAATACCCGCGGTAATGCTCAGGGAAAGCTCAGATTCGCTCAGATTCCCGAGACGAGGGTACGCAGGAACGGCACGTCGACCTCTTCGAGCGAGCGGACCACGACCCGGCCGGGCAGGGCGGGGATCGGCGCGACGGAGGGCACGGCGACGACCCGGCAGCCGGCCGCCTCGCCGGCGGCGACGCCGGTCGCGGTGTCCTCGATGACCGCGCACAGGGCGGGGTCGGCGCCGACGCCGCGGGCGGCGGTCAGATACGGCTCCGGGTGCGGCTTGGTCCGGGCGACCTCGTCGCCGGCGACGGTGAGGTGGAAGCGGTCGCGGCCGACGGACTCCAGGACACGGTCGATGATCCGCCGGTGGGAGGCGGAGACGAGGGCGGTGGGGATGGAGTGCCGGGCCAGCTCGGTCAGCAGGCGCTCGGCGCCCGGCATGAGGGGCACGCCGCGTTCGATGCGCTGCTCGAACTTCTCGTTGAGCAGCACGGTCAGCTCGTCGAGGGTGATGTCGGCGCCGGTCGACTCGATCAGATAGCCCGCGCTGCGGGTCATCGGCCCGCCCACCACGATGTCCCGCCATGCCTCGTCGAGCCGGTGCCCGAGGTCGGCGAAGACCTCGACCTCGGCGTCCCACCAGAAGCCCTCGGTGTCGACGAGGGTCCCGTCCATGTCGAGGAAGACCGCCTGCAGGGCGGAGCTGCCGTTGGCGTGGATCAGGGACGCGGGGACCGTACTGGTCATCCGGCACACCTCCATGGAGGGACGGAAAGGCCGGCCCCCACTCCCGGTACGGGGAGGAGGGACCGGCCTGCACTGGACCGACCAGTGTACGTCGCGATCACCGGCGGCGCTGTCATTTGCGGCCCGGCGTCAGCGCGCGGTCACCGGAAGGTCACCGGGCGTTGAAGTACTTCGCCTCGGGGTGGTGGAGGACGATCGCGTCGGTGGACTGCTCCGGGTGGAGCTGGAACTCCTCGGAGAGGTGCACGCCGATCCGCTCCGGCCGCAGCAGTTCGGCGATCTTCGCGCGGTCCTCCAGGTCGGGGCAGGCGCCGTAACCGAGGGAGAAGCGGGCGCCACGGTACTTGAGGTCGAACATGTCCTGGACGCTCGCCGGGTCCTCGCCGCCGAAGCCCAGCTCGGCGCGCACGCGCGCGTGCCAGTACTCGGCGAGGGCCTCGGCCAGCTGCACGGAGAGGCCGTGCAGCTCCAGGTAGTCGCGGTAGGAGTCGGAGGCGAAGAGTTCGGCGGTGGCCTCGCCGATCCTGGAGCCGACGGTGACGACCTGGAGGCCGACGACGTCGGTCTCGCCGGACTCCTCCGGGCGGAAGAAGTCGGCGAGGCAGAGACGGCGGCCGCGGCGCTGGCGGGGGAAGGTGAAGCGGGTCCGCTCGTTGCCGGCCTCGTCGAGGATGATCAGGTCGTCGCCCTTGGAGACGCACGGGAAGTAGCCGTGGACGACGGCCGCCTCCAGCAGGTTCTCGGTGTGCAGCCGCTCCAGCCAGCCGCGCAGCCGCGGCCGGCCCTCGGTCTCCACCAGCTCCTCGTACGTCGGTCCGTCGCCGGCCCGGTTCTGCTTGAGGCCCCACTGGCCCTTGAAGAGGGCGCCCTCGTCGAGCCAGGAGGCGTAGTCCTTGAGCGGGATGCCCTTGACGACGCGGGTGCCCCAGAACGGCGGGGTGGGGACGGGGTTGTCGGTGGCGACGTCGGAGCGGCCGCCGGGCTCGGGCTCGTCGACCTGGAGGGCGGCGGCGCCCTTGGCTACCCGCCGCTGCTTCAGCTCGGGGAGCGCGGCTCCGGGGACGCCGCGCTTGACGGCGACGAGCGCGTCCATCAGGCGCAGGCCCTCGAAGGCGTCACGGGCGTAACGGACCTCGCCCTGGTAGATCTCGTGGAGGTCCTGTTCGACGTAGGCGCGGGTCAGCGCCGCGCCGCCGAGGATGACGGGGTACTTGGCGGCGAGCTCGCGCTGGTTGAGCTCTTCCAGGTTCTCCTTCATGATCACGGTGGACTTCACGAGGAGGCCG
>NZ_JOGX01000069.1 GCF_000719555.1 Streptomyces sp. NRRL F-5727 | reverse complement strand
CCTCGAAGGGGGGGAGGGCTTCGAGGACCTGGGCGGTGGCGGGGTGCAGCAGGTCGCGGGGGAGGACGGGGCCGCGCCGGGCGGGGGCCAGGTCGCCGATGGCGCCGACGAGTTCGACGATCTCGTCGGCGTCGGTGACGAGGGTGGCGCCGCCGCGGAGGAGTTCGTGGACGCCCGCGGAGAGGGCGCTGGTGACGGGGCCGGGGACCCCCATGGTGTGGCGGCCCAGGCGGGTGGCGGCGCGGGCGGTGACGAGGGAGCCGCTGCGGTGCCGCGCCTCGACGACGACGGTGCCGCGGGTGAGGGCGGCGATGACGCGGTTGCGGAGGATGAAGCGGCTGGGGGTGGGGTGGCTGCCGGGTGGGAGTTCGCCGATGAGGAGGCCCTGGTGGGCGATGCGGTCGAGGAGTCCGCCGTGGCCGCGCGGGTAGGGGGTGTCGACGCCGCTGGCGAGGACGGCGGCGGTGGCTCCGCCGGCGGCGAGGGCGCCGCGGTGGGCGGCGCCGTCGATGCCGTAGGCGGCGCCGGAGACGACGACCCAGCCGTGCCGGCTGAGGCCGGTGGCGAGGTCGGCGGCGGTGTGGGCGCCGTACGGGGTGCAGGCGCGGGCGCCGACGAGGGCGACGGAGCGCAGCGCCCAGGTGCGCAGCGAGGCGGGTCCCCGGGTCCAGAGGCCGAGGGGGCGGGCGTCGCCGAGGTCGTCGAGCTGGGTGGGCCAGTCGGGGTCGCCGGGGACGAGGAAGCGGCCGCCGAGCCGGGCGATGTGGTCGAGGTCGGCCTCGGGCGCGAGGGTGCGGGCGCGGTGGCGCCAGCCGGCGAGGCGGCGGGGCGAGGCGCCGGGGAGCGGGGCTTCGCGGGGGTCGCGGAGGAGGGTGAGGAGGCCGGTGGCGCCGTGGGCGCGGAGGGCGCGGCCGGCCTGTTCGTCACCGGGTTCGACGATGCGGGTGAGGGCGGCGCGGGCGAGGCGCTCCGCGTCCCCGGGGTCGTGGGTCACGGCCGGTCTCCGGTGGTGAGGGGGACGCCCCGGGCGATGCCGGTGCGGAGTTCGAGGGCGTGGGCGATGTCGTCGTGGCCGGGGCGGTCGTGCCCGGCGAGGTCGGCGATGGTCCAGGCGACGCGGAGGACGCGGTCGAGGCCGCGGGCGGTGAGGAGTCCTCGTTCGATGTCGCGTTCGGCGTGGGCGAGGGCGCCGGGGGCGGCGAGGTAGCGGGTGCGGAGTTCGTGTCCGGGGATCTCGCTGTTGAGGGTCCAGGGGGTGCCGGTGAGGCGGGCGGTGGCGCGGGCACGGGCCTCGCGGACGCGGTCGGCGACGGCCGTGGTGGGTTCGCCCCGGCCTCCCTGGCCGAGGAGGTCGCCGCGGGTGACGGGTTCGGCCTCGACGCGGAGGTCGACGCGGTCGAGGAGGGGGCCGGAGAGCCGGGCCTGGTAGCGGCGGATGACGGAGGGCGGGCATTCGCAGCCGGCGCCGTGCAGGGTGTGGCGGCCGCAGGGGCAGGGGTTGGCGGCGAGGGCGAGGAGGAAGCGGGCGGGGAGGCGCACGACTCCGGCGGCGCGGGCGATGACGACGTGCCCGGATTCGAGGGGCTGGCGGAGGGCGTCGAGTGCTTTGGCGGAGAATTCGGGCGCTTCGTCCATGAAGAGCACGCCGCGGTGGGCGAGGGAGACCGCGCCGGGCCTGGGGATGCCGTTTCCACCGCCGACGAGGGACTGCATGGTGGCGGAGTGGTGGGGCGCGCAGTAGGGGGCGCGGCGGACGAGGGGTTCGCCCGGCGGAAGGATGCCGGCGACGGAGTGGACGGCGGTGACTTCGAGGGACTCCTGGCGGGTGAGGGGCGGGAGGATGCCGGGGAGCCGTTCGGCGAGCATGGTCTTCCCGGCGCCGGGTGGTCCGGTGAGGAGCAGGTGGTGGCCGCCGGCGGCGGCGATCTCCAGGGCGCGGCGGGCGGTGTGCTGGCCGGCGACGTCGGCGAGGTCGGGGCCTTCGCCGGGGTCGGGGGCGAGGCCGGTGCCGATGCCCGCGCCGGGGACGAGGAGGCCGGCGAGCATCGCGTCGGGGCGGCCCTGTTCCGTGGGGTCCTCGTCGGGGACGGGTTCGCCGGCGAGGACGGCGATGAGCTGGCGGAGGGTGCGGACGCCGAGGACGGAGACGCCGGGCACGAGGGCCGCCTCTCCGGCGGTCTGTTCGGGGACGACGACCTGGTGGTAGCCGGCGTCGGCGGCGGCGAGGACGGCGGGGAGGATGCCGCGGACGGGCCGGACGCGTCCGTCGAGGCCGAGTTCGCCGATGAGGACGAGGTCGGCGATGGAGCGCGGGTCGATGCGCTCGGCCGCGCCGAGCACGGCGGCGGCGACGGCCAGGTCGAAGCCCGAGCCCGACTTGGGGACGGACGCGGGGCTGAGGCCGACGGTGAGCTTCTTCTGGGGCCATTCGGCGCCCGAGTTGACGACGGAGGCGCGGACGCGGTCGCGGCTCTCGCTGAGGCTCTTGTCGGGGAGGCCGACGAGGGTGAAGGCGGCGACGCCCGGTTCGAGGTCGGCCTGGACCTCGACGACGACGCCCTCGACGCCGACGAGGGCGACGGAGCAGGTGCGGGCGAATCCCATCAGGCCACCCCCTGGGCGTGGGTGAGGACGGGGGCGCCGCGCCGGGGCAGGACGATGCCGACGAGGTCGACGCGGACGCCGCCGGCCGGTGGCGCGGTGCCGGTGCGGTCGAGCCAGCAGTGGGCGAGGTGCCGGAGCCGGGCGGCCTTCTCGGCGGTGACGGCGGCCATGGGGTGCTCGAAGCGGCCGACGCGCCGGGTCTTGACCTCGCAGATGACCAGGGTGTCGCCGTCCAGGGCGACGATGTCGATCTCTCCGGTGCGGCCGCAGCGCCAGTTGCGGGCCAGGATGTGCAGGCCGGCGCGGGTGAGCCGGCGGGCCGCCAGCTCTTCTCCGTACCGTCCGAGTGCTCGGGTCGCGTTCATCGGGACCACCTCCGTCACCGACTGTGACGGAAGGGGTCCCGGGCGTGGGCGGGGCTGTGGACGAGTGGGCGGTCCCGGAGGACCGCTTCACTCACACGAGTGAGGGGGGCGGGGTCAGCTGCCGGGCAGTTCGAGGTCGCTCTTGTTGAGCTCCTCGATGTTGACGTCCTTGAAGGTGAGGACGCGGACCTGCTTGACGAACCGGGCCGGTCGGTACATGTCCCAGACCCAGGCGTCGGCCATGCTGACTTCGAAGAACACCTCGCCCTGGACCGAGTGCACCTGCATCTCGTAGTCGTTGGTGAGGTAGAAGCGCCGCTCGGTCTCGATCACGTATTTGAACAGCCCGACGACGTCGCGGTACTCCCGGTAGAGCTTCAGCTCCATCTCGGTCTCGTACTTCTCGAGGTCCTCGGCGCTCATGGCATGTTCCCCTTCAGCCGTGCGTCCCCCTATTGTGCGCCAGTCGCGGGCGCCCCTTCGACGATTTCCGGGGCGAGTACGACGGGCCTGCTCGGGGGTCCCTCGTCGAGCAGCGTGCGCAGCAGCTCGGCGAGCCTGATGGGGTACACGGTCTCATGGGCCACCGACAGTTCGGCGGAGGTCCACCATCTCAGGCCGGAGAGGCTGCGGCTCTCGAGCTCGGTGAGGGCCTGCGGGCCGGGCACGGGGCCGGTGTGGCGGGTGCGGGCGAGGTAGTACCACTCGTCCTGGTCCCAGCGGCGGCCGGCGAAGGGGAAGGAGCAGCGGCGGCGCCAGAGGACCGGGCCGAGTTCGACGTCGGTGAGGCCGGTCTCCTCGGCGAGTTCGCGGAGCGCGGCCTGCTCGCGGGTCTCGTCGCCCTCCAGGCCGCCGCCGGGGGTGAACCACCAGGTGTCGGTGGGGTCGTCGGGCTCGTGGCCGTGCAGCAGGAGGACGCGGTCGTCGGGGTCGAGCAGGATGATCCGGGCGACCTGGCGTACCTCCGTCCCGTCGGTCATGCCTTCACCTTCTCGCGCGCGGGCCGGGTGCGCGCCCGCAGGCGCCCGGCCAGGGGCCCGTACGCCGCTCCGCCGAGGATGAGGACGGCGCCGGCCGCGGTCGCGGTGAGGAGGAGCGGGAGCGGGCCGGGGGTGGAGACGCCGCCGGGCAGGGCGGCGAAGGCGGCGGGGCGTTCCATCATGTCGCCGGGGAGGGGCCAGGCGACGGCGTCGACGCGGGCGACGACGGTGGAGCGGGGGACCGAGCCCTGGGCGGCGTCCTCCAGGTGGGTGCGGGAGTCGAGCGAGGAGGCCCGGTCGTCGCCGAGGAGGAAGAGGCTGTCCGCGGGGACGGTGGCGGTGAAGTCCTCGCCGGAGGCGCGGACGGTGCCGTCGGGTCCGGGCCGCAGATACGGTTCCTCGACGGGGGTGCCGTTGACCGTGAGACGGCCACCGTCGCCGCAGCAGGCGACGGTGTCGCCGCCGACCGCGACGACCCGCTTGACCATGGTCGAGCCGCCCCAGAGCGGGTCCTCGAAGACCACGATGTCGCCGCGCCGGACCTCGTCGCCGTCGACGCGCTGGGCGAGGACCTTGGAGCCGCCCTCGAAGGTGGGGGCCATGGAGCCGGTGGGCACCGTGTACGGCCGGTAGAGCAGCGCCGCGCCGGCGAAGCCGCCGAGGAAGAGCAGACAGCCGACGGCCACGGCCAGTCCCGACAGCACGCTGCCGAGCCGGCCGTGGCCGTCGCTCTTCTTGCCGGTTCCGCTCATGTGCACCCCAGAGGTCGGTCGACGATCTGGGACGGCACCCTACCCGCGGGAAGCTACTCGGCGGTATGCCGCGCGGCCCGCTTCTTCCGCCGCCGGAGCACCAGCGGGAGCGCCGCGGCGAAGCCGACCGCCGCGGTCGCCGGGGCCGCCGCCGCGGGGGGCGCCGCGGCCGGGTTCAGGCCGGGCTGGTCGAAGACGTCCGGGACGGGCAGCGTCGCCCAGCGGGTGACCGGCCAGGCGACGACCACGGCGCGGCCGACGACCTGGTCGTTGGCGATGGTGCCGCCGCCGGGCAGCTCCTGGTGGAAGCGGGAGTCGAGCGAGTTCTGCCGGTTGTCGCCCATGACCCAGATGCGGTCCTGGGGGACCTTGATCGGGCCGAAGGAGTCCTGGCAGGGGACGGAGCCGGGGTAGAGGTAGGCCGACTCGTCGAGCTCCTTGCCGTTGAGGACGACCTTGCCGCCCTCCTTGCAGGAGACGGTGTCGCCGCCGACCGCGATGACCCGCTTGATGAGGTCCTTCTCCTCGGCGGACGGCATGAGGCCGATGAAGCTGAGGAACTTCTGGACCGCGTTGGGCTTCGGCGTCTCCGCCGTCTCCAGCCAGCCGCCCGGGTCGTGGAAGACGACGACCTCGCCGCGCTCGGGCTCGGAGCCGAACCACGGGGTCAGCTTGTCGACGAGGACCCGGTCGCCCTTCTTCAGGGTGTTCATCATCGATTCCGAGGGAATCGAGAACGCCTGCACCAGGAAGGTCTTGATCAGCAGCGCCAGGATCAGCGCGATGCCGATGAGGAGCGGCAGCTCCTTCCAGAAGGAACGCTGCTTCCTCGGCCGCGCGCCGTTCTCGTCGGTCCCGTCGGTCCCGTCCGGCCGGTCGCCGGAGGACGACGTACCGTCGCCGCTGGTGTTCTCTTCCGTCACGTTCTCACCTCTGGCCCCGTCGGCCCTGTCCTCGGGCCCGTCGTGTCCGGAACGTGCGCCGACGGCCACTTCCCCCACATCCACTCCTCACTCGGTGCGGCCGCCCGTCCCGGAACAGGGACAGGCCCGCCACTCCCATAACGAGCAGGAGTTCCGCAGGGGTCGGCGGCCAGGGCATTCCGTTCACGTTCCGCGAGGACACACTATGCGACGGACCGAGCGCGGTCTCGGTGGTCGTACGCGCGTCCGGCACGGCGGCGAAGGTCTCGCGCTCCTCCAGACGCCGCCAGTGGCCGAACGGCCAGGCGATCACCACGGCCCGGCCCACGACCTGCTCCTCGGCGATGGTCCCCTGCCCGGGTTCGTCGAGGTGGTAGCGGGAGTCGGCGGAGTCGGAGCGGTGGTCGCCGAGCACGAAGATCCGGCCTTCGGGGACCTTCACCTCGAAGGGGATCGTGGACGGCTTGTCGCCCGGGTTGAGGTACGGCTCGTCCAGCGGCACGCCGTTGACGGTGATCCGGCCGTCCTTGCCGCAGCAGCGGACGGTGTCGCCGCCGACCGCGACGACCCGCTTGATCAGGTCCCGCTCGTCGGCGGAGGGCATCAGACCGATGAAGGTCAGCGCCTGCTTGACCTGCTTGACCCCGACGGGGTCCTCGGCGGCCGGGGCGACCTCCTGGTGGAGCCAGTCGCCGGGGTCCTTGAAGACGACGACGTCGCCGCGCTGCGGCTTGGAGCCGAACCACGGGGTGAGCTTGTCGACGAGCACGCGGTCGTCGATCCGGATCGTCTGCTCCATGGAGCCGGACGGGATGACGAACGCCTGCACGAGGAAGGTCTTGAGGACGAGCGCGATCAGCACCGCGACGCCGACCAGGATGGGGATCTCGCGGAGCGCGGAGCGCTGCCGGCGCCGCTTCACCCTGCGGGCCAGCCTGCGCCGCTCGGCGCGGCCCGGCGGCGGCTGCGTCGGACCGGGCTCGCTTCCGGCCCGGCGGCCGCGGCTACCCATGTCCGCTCCCCCGCGGCCCGACGGTGTGTCCGCCGGCCGGCGGCGCCGGTACGGAGTCGTACGCGTCGGTCTCGGTCACGGTGGTCCAGCGGGCGACCGGCCAGACGATCCAGTCGGCGCGGCCGACGACCTTGTCGACGGGGACCATGCCGCCGCCGGGGCTGCCGAGGTGGTCGCGCGAGTCGCTGGACTGGCTGCGGTGGTCGCCCATCACCCACAGGGTGCCCGGCGGCACGACGATGTCGAAGGGCACGTCGGAGGGCCGGTCGCCGGGGGTGAGGTACGGCTCCTGGACGCGGACGCCGTTGACGGTGATCCGGCCCTTGGCGTCGCAGCAGACGACCCGGTCGCCGCCGACGCCGACGACCCGCTTCACGAAGTCGGTCTCGTCCGGGGCGGCGAGGCCGAGGGCGGCCGCGGCGTCGTGCACCAGACCGGTGACCGGGTTGCCGGCCCGCTCCTCCTGGACGAAGGATCCGGAGCCGTCGAAGACGACGACGTCACCGCGGCGCGGCTCACTGCCGAAACGGTACGCCAGTTTGTTGACCAGGATCCGGTCCCCGACCTGGAGGGTGGGCTCCATGGAGCCGCTGGGGATCAGGAAGGGCTGGGCCACGAAGTGGCTGAGGAGCAGCAGGAAGACCACACAGGCCGCGCCGATGAGTCCCGTCCTGCGCCAGGAGGGACCGCGCCCGGCGCCCTCGTCGTCGGCGCCGCCGTCCTCGCTCCCGTCCTCGATCCCGTCCTCGATCCCGGGCGCGCCCGAGGGCGTCCCGGAAACGCGCACGGAGCGCGACCCGTCGTCCGTGGCGGGATCCGGTTGGGGATCCGCCGGGGAAGAGGGGCCGCGCTCCGTGTGCTGTGCTTCGGTGTCCATCGGGGGGTGAGCCTATCCGGCCCGCCTGTACGAGGAGTGTGAAGCGTCGCGCGAGCGGTGAGCCGGAGCTCAGTTGTCGCGCTTCTCCTTGATCTTGGCAGCCTTGCCGCGCAGCTCACGGAGGTAGTAGAGCTTGGCGCGACGGACGTCACCGCGGGTGACGAGCTCGATCTTCTCGAAGATCGGGCTGTTCACCGGGAAGGTGCGCTCGACGCCGACGGAGAACGAGACCTTGCGGACGGTGAAGGTCTCGGAGACGCCGGAGCCCTGGCGGCGGATGACGACGCCCTTGAACTGCTGGATACGGGAGCGGTTGCCCTCGATGACGCGCACGTGGACGTTCACGGTGTCGCCGGGACGGAAGGCGGGCAGGTCCGAGCGGAGCGAAGCCGCGTTCACCTGGTCGAGCAGGGAGGCCATGGAGGTCTCTTTCCTCGCCGATGCCACAGGTCATCAGCGGTGATGTACGAATCGATGGAGACGCCGTCCGGTCGATGGCGGGCGGCTCCCCCTGTGGCAGGGGCGCGCGCCGGACGGACGGCAGTCGCCTATTCTTCCACGCCCTCGACCCTGCGCCAAAATCGGCCGCCGGGCTCGGGGGCCCAGCCGAGGATCGAGAGGGTCTCGCGGTCCTTCTTGTCGAAGACGGCCGGGTCGCAGCGCTCGATGAGGTCGGGCCGGTTGGCGGCGGTACGGCGGAACGCCTCGTCGCGGCGCCAGCGGGCGATCTTGCCGTGGTGGCCGCTGAGCAGCACCTCGGGGATCTCGCGGCCGCGCCACTCGGGGGGCTTGGTGTAGACGGGGCCTTCGAGGAGGTTCGCCATGGCGCCGGGGGCGAAGGAGTCGTCGCGGTGCGACTCGGCGTTGCCCAGGACGCCGGGGAGGAGGCGGGCGACGGCCTCGGTGATCACCAGGACGGCGGCCTCGCCGCCGGCGAGCACGTAGTCGCCGATGGAGACCTCGTAGACCGGCATGCGGGTGGCGTACTCGTCCATGACCCGGCGGTCGATGCCCTCGTAGCGGGCCGGGGTGAAGATCAGCCAGGGCCGCTCGGAGAGCTCGACGGCGAGCTCCTGCGTGAAGGGGCGCCCGCTGGGGGTGGGGACGACGAGGACGGGGCCGTGGGCGCCGGTCTCGTAGCCGTCCGCGAGGGTCTGGTCGAGGGCGTCGCCCCAGGGCTCGGTCTTCATGACCATGCCGGGACCGCCGCCGTACGGGGTGTCGTCGACGGTGTTGTGCCGGTCGTACGTCCACTGCCGCAGGTCGTGGACGTGGACGTCGAGCTGCCCACGCGCGCGTGCCTTGCCGACGAGGGAGACGTTCAGCGGTTCGAGGTACTCGGGGAAGATCGTGACGACGTCGAGCCTCATGCCTGACCGCCCTCTTCGGCGTCCTCGGCGTCGTCGGATTCGGCGCCCTCGGCGGATTCGGCGTCGCGGGCGGAGGCGATCTCGGCGCGGTCGTCGATCAGGCCGGGCGGCGGGTCGATGACGGCCCGCTGGTTCTCCAGGTCGATCTCGGTGACGATCTGCTCGACGAAGGGGATCATCAGCTCGGTGCCGTCGGGGCGCTCCACGATGAACAGGTCCTGCGAGGGCAGGTGGGAGATCTCGGTGATCACACCGACCTCGGTGCCGTCGGCGAGGACCACGTCGAGGTCGACGAGCTGGTGGTCGTAGTACTCGTCCTCCTCCTCGGGGAGTTCCGCCGGGTCGACCTCGGCGATGAGGAGGGTGTTGCGGAGGGCCTCGGCGGCGTTGCGGTCGCGGACGCCCTCGAAGCGGAGCAGCAGCCGGCCGCTGTGCACCTTGCCGGACTCGACGGTCAGCGGACCGGCGGAGGGCGGGTCGGTGAGCAGGACGGCGCCCGGGCCGAGCCGCAGCTCGGGCTCGTCGGTGCGCACCTCCACGGTGACGTCGCCCCTGATGCCGTGGGCGCGGCCGATCCGCGCGACTACCAACTGCACTGGTGAACTCTCCTGTCGTACGGCAACGGGCCGGGGTGGGCGGTCTGCCCTCCCCGGCCCGTGCCGGTGTCAAACTTTCAGCGGACCTGGTCCACGTCGACGAGGTCGACGCGGATGCCACGACCGCCGATGGCGCCCACGACGGTGCGCAGCGCACGCGCGGTGCGGCCGTTGCGGCCGATCACCTTGCCGAGGTCGTCGGGGTGGACCCGGACCTCGAGTACGCGGCCGCGGCGCAGGTTGCGCGAGGCGACCTGCACGTCGTCGGGGTTGTCGACGATGCCCTTCACGAGGTGCTCGAGAGCCTCCTCGAGCATGATCAGGCCTCGGTGGTGGACTCGGCCTCGGCCTCGTCCGCCTTCGCCTTCTTGGCCTTCGGGGTGATGGCCTCACCCTTGTCCTCGGCACCCTCGAGCGCCTTGGCGAACTCGTCGAAGGAAGCGCGCTTCTCTTCCTTGGTCGCCGGGGCGAGCAGCGGCTTCTCCGGGGCGGGGAGGCCCTTGTGCTTCTGCCAGTCGCCGGTGAGCTTCAGGATGGCGAGGACGGGCTCGGTCGGCTGGGCGCCGACGGAGAGCCAGTACTGCGCGCGCTCGGAGTCGACCTCGATACGCGACGGGTTGTACGTCGGGTGGTAGAGGCCGATCTCCTCGATCGCGCGGCCGTCACGGCGGGTGCGCGAGTCGGCGACGACGATGCGGTAGTGCGGCTGGCGAATCTTGCCGAGGCGCTTGAGCTTGATCTTGACTGCCACTGGAGTGGTGTCTCCTGGTCTTGACGTGGTTGGGCACTTGAGATGCCACGTGGGGTTGCGGTACTCGGGTGCCCGATGGACGCGTCAGCCGGAGGAGAGAGGGGTCCTGTGCGACTGTCGAGTACAGCTGACCATTGTGCCACACCCCGCCAGGTCAGCCGGCGGCGCCCACCGTCTCGGGGATCCGGAAGGGCTTTCCGCAGCCGCCGCAGACGATCGGGGCCTGGGCGAGCACCGAGGGCACCACGCGCACGTTGCGCCCGCAGTCGCAGACGGCCTTGACGCGGACGCCGCCGCCCGAGGAGCCGTGCCGGGCGGCCGGTCCGCGGAAGGAGCGCTTGGTGTCGGCGGCCGTGGCCACGGTGTGGGCCTTGAGGGCGCGCTGGAGCCGCTCGATGGTGGGACGGTACCGCCGCTTCGCCTCGGGGTTGAGCGTGACCAGGGAGAAGCCGCTGCTGGCGTGCGGCTCCTCGGGATGGTCCAGGCCCATCTCCTCGGCGATCGCGAGGAATCTGCGGTTGTGGTAGCGGCCGGCGCGGGAGGTGTCGCGGACACCCCGGGCGGCGGCGATGCCGTGGACTGCCTCGTGGAGCAGTCGCTCGAAGGAGAGCTCGGCGCCGCAGGCGGACGAGGACTCTCCGATCAGGGACTCGGGCGCGGCGAGGTCCGGCAGCTCGGGGTGGTGCCGCTGAATGTCGGCCCACGCCTGCGCCAGCTCTGCGGCGAGGACAGGTGGTGTCGTGCTCACGTCGGGTACAACGAGCCGGATCCCCTCCGGGTTCCATTCCGGGGCAACTCAAATATTTTGCACGTACCCGTCAGTCGGTAGCGAGGCATCCACAGCTGGTGCACAGCGGCGCATACGCCCCGGCGCGCGGTGTCGTCACGCGCGCCGGAGCGGTGTGGGAGGGGACACTACCGGGCCGGTGCCCGAGTTCGGGCACCGGCCCCCCTCCCCCGACGGCACCTCCCCCGCGGCGTGGCCCGAACTCGTCCCCGGTCGTGCGCCCCGAGCACTGGACGCCGGACGCGAAGCGCAGTTCCCTGACTACGGGGGGCTTTCGTCCGGCACGGAATGGGGCCTGATCCATGACACCTACGCTCGTCCCGCACCACCCCGCGCGCGACTGGGCCGAGATCCAGGAACGGATGCTCGTCCCGCTCTACGAGGCGGTCCACGAACGCCTCGGCGTGGGCCCGGGCACCCGCCTGCTGGGCCTGGACAGCGGCACCGGCCTCGCGCTGCTGATGGCCGCCGCCCGGGGCGCCTCGGCCGCCGGGGCGGAGGCGGACCACGCGCGCGTGGAGCTGGCCAGAACGCGCCTCCCCGACACCGTGACGGTCACCTCCGACGTACCGGAGGACGGCCCCTACGACGTGATCACCGCCTTCCACGCGGCCGACCGCACCTCCTTCGGCCCGGCCGACCTCACCCGGGCGGCCCAACGGGGCACGGCGGTCGTGCTGGCCGGCTGGGGGCCGCCGGAGCGGTGCGCGACGGAGCCGCTGCTGCGGCTCGCCGACCGGCTCGCGGACCGGCGCCCCTCCCCCCGCACCGACCTGGCCGCGCTCGCCGCGCGGGCCGGTCTGCGGCCGGTCGGCGACGGCCGGGTCGCCTGCCCCTTCGGGTACGCCGACGAGACCAGCGCGGTGCGCGGGCTGCTGTCGACCGGCGTCTTCGACGCGGCGGTGCGGGCCGGCGACCCCGCCCAGGTGGAGAAGGAGATCGAGGAGGCGCTGGCCCCGTACCGGCGGGCGGACGGCACGGTGTGGATGCCGAACGTCTTCCGGTACGTGGTCGCGCGCGTGCCGTAGGCGGGACGCCTCAGCCCGGCGTCTCCGGCCGGGGACCGACGCCGGGCTCGGGGGCGTTCGGGTCGGGACGCTCGATGCCGGCCGCGCGGTAGGCCGCCTCCTCCTCCAGGGTCTCGGCGGCGAGCAGGGCGGCGCTCAGGGCGTCCAGCCGGTCGCGGTGCTCGCGCAGGAGCCGTACGGCGTCCTCGTAGCACTCGTCGACGATCCGGCGCATCTCGGCGTCGACGGTGTCGAGGGTCGAGGGGGCGGCGGAGAGCCCGTACGCCTGCTGGGCGTCGCCCGGGATCGCGGTCAGCCGGCCGACGGTCGCGCTCATCCCCCAGCGGCCGACCATGCCCCGGGCGATGTTGGTGACCTGCTCCAGGTCGCTCTCCGCGCCGGTGGTGATCACGCCGAAGACGACCTGCTCGGCCGCCATGCCGCCGAGGGCGCCGATGATCCGACCGCGCAGGTACTCCTCGGTGTAGGCGTACCTGTCCGCGTCGGGGGTGGAGAGGGTGACGCCGAGCGCGCGGCCGCGCGGCACGATGGTGATCTTGCGGACGGGGTCGGCGCCGGGCTGCAGCATGCCGAGCAGGGCGTGCCCGCTCTCGTGGTACGCGGTGCGGCGGCGCTCCTCCTCGGGCATCACGAGCGGGCGTTCGGCGCCGAGCTGGACCTTCTCCAGGGCGTCGGAGAGGTCCGACTGGGTGACCGCCCGCTGCTCGCGCTTGACGGCGAGGAGGGCCGCCTCGTTGGCGAGGTTGGCGAGTTCGGCGCCGGTCATGCCGGGGGTGGTGCGGGCGACCTGCTCCAGGTCGACGTCCTTGGCCAGCGGGATCTGACGGGTGTGGATCCTGAGGATGGCCTCGCGGCCGCCGCGGTCGGGCGGGTTGACGTGGACGATCCGGTCGAAGCGGCCGGGACGGGTGAGGGCGGGGTCGAGGACGTCGGCCCGGTTGGTGGCGGCGAGCACGATGACGCCCTCGGAGCCGGTGAAGCCGTCCATCTCGGTGAGGATCTGGTTGAGCGTCTGCTCCCGCTCGTCGTGGCCGCCCATGCCGGAGCCGCCGCCACGGGCCCGGCCGATGGTGTCGATCTCGTCGATGAAGATGATCGCGGGGGCGACCTTGCGGGCCTCGGCGAAGAGTTCGCGGACCCGGGAGGCGCCGACGCCGACGATCATCTCGATGAACTCGGAGGCGGAGGCGGAGAAGAACGGCACCCCGGCCTCGCCCGCGACGGCCCGCGCGAGGAGCGTCTTGCCGGTGCCGGGCGGGCCGGCCAGCAGGACGCCGCGCGGCATCTTGGCGCCCATGTCCCGGTACGCCTGCGGATTCCTGAGGAAGTCGACGACGTCGTTGAGCTCGCCCTCCACCTCGTCGATGCCGGCCACGTCGGCGAAGGTGGTGCGCTTGCCGCCCTCCAGCTCGACCGGTTTCGGCGGCTGCTTGCGGCCGAGCATGCCGCCGGCGCCGCCCATGCCGGCGCTCATCCGGCGGGCGATGAAGACCCAGAGGAAGACCAGCAGCAGCATCGGGGCGAGGGAGAGCAGCAGATTGGCCAGGAACGAACGTTCCTGCACGACGGGCTCGGCGGTGACGGTGACCTTCTGCTTCGTGAGCTGCGCCCACAGGTCGTCGTCGGCGAAGGCGGGCCGCTGGGTCTGGAACTTGGTGTAGTCGCCGTCGCCGTCGGGCACCGGCTGCTTCTCCTTCAGCTGGCCCTGGATGGCGTCGCCCTTGGAGTAGATCTTGGTGACGTTCCCGGCGGTGACCTGCTTGCTGAACTCGGTGTACGAGATCGTCGGCCCGTCCCCCTCGTTGAAGAAGGACAGCACGAGGTTGGCGATCAGATAGACGGCGAGGGCGGTGAGGACGAGGCTGCCCCAGCCTCCGGGCATCTTCCTCTTCGGCGGCGGGGGCGGGGGCGCCCCTTCCGAGCGCCAGGGCTGGTCGGTCCGGTCGCGCGGGGGTACGGGGTTGGCCACGTCGCTCTCCTCGGGGCGGCAGTGGCCCCAGTATCGAAGATCACGACAAAAGAGGCATTACGGGTGGGCTGGGCGGACGAAGAAGGGCCCGGGGCGGTTTCGGTGACTCGAAACCGCCCCGGGCCCTTGCGGCCGACGGAGATCAGCCCATGAACTTCTTGAACTCGTCCGGCAGCTCGAAGTCCTGCGGAGCCTGGCCGGCGCCCGGCAGCCCGAAGGCGCCGCCCTGCTGGGCCTGCTCCCGCTTCGCCTGGGCGGCCTGCTCCTCGGCCTTCCGCTTCATCGGGTTGCCGCTCTTGCGCTTGCCCTTGGCCTGCTTGACCTGCTTCTTCTGCCGACCGGGGCCGCCGCCCATGCCCGGGATGCCGGGCATGCCGGGCAGGCCGCCGCCCTGGGCCATCCGGGACATCATCTTGCGGGCCTCGAAGAACCGCTCGACCAGGCCCTTCACGGCGCTGACCTCGACGCCGGAACCCTTGGCGATACGGGCGCGGCGGGAGCCGTTGATGATCGTCGGGTCCTGGCGCTCGGCCGGGGTCATCGACTTGATGATGGCGGCGGTACGGTCCACGTCCCGCTCGTCGATGTTGGCGATCTGCTCCTTCATCTGCCCCATGCCGGGCAGCATGCCGAGGAGCTTGCTGATGGAGCCCATCTTGCGGACCTGCTCCATCTGGGCGAGGAAGTCGTCCAGGGTGAAGTCCTGGCCCTTCTTCGACGCGAGCTTCGAGGCCATCTTGGCGGCCTCTTCCTCGTCGAAGGTCTGCTGGGCCTTCTCGATGAGCGACAGCATGTCGCCCATGCCGAGGATGCGGGACGCCATGCGGTCCGGGTGGAACGCGTCGAAGTCGTCCAGCTTCTCGCCGTTGGAGGCGAACATGATCTGCTTGCCGGTGACGTGCGCGATGGAGAGCGCGGCACCACCGCGGGCGTCGCCGTCGAGCTTGGAGAGCACGACGCCGTCGAAGCCGACGCCGTCGCGGAACGCCTCGGCGGTGTTGACCGCGTCCTGACCGATCATGGCGTCGACGACGAAGAGGATCTCGTCGGGGCTGACGGCGTCGCGGATGTCCGCGGCCTGCTGCATCAGCTCCTGGTCGATGCCGAGGCGTCCGGCGGTGTCGACGATGACGACGTCGTACAGCTTGGTGCGCGCGTGCTCGATGGAGTCCTTGGCGACCTGGACCGGGTCGCCGACGCCGTTGCCGGGCTGCGGGCCGTAGAAGGCGACGCCGGCGCGGTCGGCGACGACCGAGAGCTGGTTGACGGCGTTGGGGCGCTGGAGGTCACAGGCGACGAGCAGCGGCGAGTGGCCCTGCCCCTTCAGCCAGAGGCCGAGCTTTCCGGCGAGCGTCGTCTTACCGGCACCCTGGAGACCGGCGAGCATGATCACGGTCGGGCCGGACTTGGCGAACCGCAGGCGGCGGGTCTCGCCGCCGAGGATGCCGATGAGCTCCTCGTTGACGATCTTGACGACCTGCTGGGCGGGGTTGAGGGCCTGGGAGACCTCCGCGCCCAGCGAGCGCTCCTTGACCTGCTTGATGAAGGCGCGGACGACCGGAAGGGCCACGTCCGCTTCGAGCAGGGCGATCCGGATCTCGCGTGCGGTGGCGTCGATGTCCGCCTCGGACAGACGGCCCTTGCCGCGGAGGTTCTTGAAGGTCGCTGCAAGGCGGTCGGAGAGGGTATCGAACACGGCGGTCGCGGATCCTCGGTGTCGTGGGCGGTCGGATTGCCCTCCAGGGTATCGGGCCGTCCGGAGAGTGTGGCCCCGCCCGCCCGATCCGGCGTGCGGAGGCGGGGCCGGGGGCCTCAGCCCAGCGCCTCCTCCAGCGCTCTCGCCAGGTCGATCGCCTCCTCGTCCGGGAGGAGGGAGCCGTCCGGTCGCGTCACGTACAGGGTGTCCACCGCGTTGGCGCCGAGGGTGGAGACGTGGGCGCTGCGGACCCGGACCGCCGCTCCCTCCAGGGCGCGGCCGATGCGGTGGAGGAGGCCGGGGGCGTCCTGGGCGCGGACCTCCAGCACGGTGGCGAGGCGGGAGTCGGCGGGGGCGACGGTGACGCGGGGCGGCGGGGCCTGGACGCCCCGGCGGCGCGGGTAGGCGGCCTCGCGCTCGGCGAGCCGGGCCGGGATGTCGAGGGAGCCGTCCAGGGCGCGCAGCAGGTCGGCGCGGAGCCGGTGGCCCTGGGGCAGCGAGCCGTACTCGGCGGCGACGCGCCAGTCGAGGACGAGGACGGAGCCGGGCGCGGAGCCCAGCTCCGTCGGGAGTTCCACGGCGCGCAGGTCGGCGGCGCGGACGGTGAGCCGGTGCAGGGCGAGGACGCCGGCCACGGCGGGCAGGACGCCCGGCTGGTCCGGCAGGGCGATGAGGAGTTCGACGCCGACGGGTTCGGGTTCGTCGGGGTCGAGGGGCTGTTCGTCGCGGGTGTGGAGGGCGAGGACGGGTTCGCCGGTGCGCAGCGCCTCGACGGCGAGCCGTTCCTGTTCGGCGCTGGGCGCGGCCGCCTCGGGGTCGGTCGGCGGCTCGCCCGCGAGGACGCCGGTGACGCGTTTGACGAGGTCGGCGACGAGCGAGGCGCGCCAGGCGGACCAGGCGGCGGGTCCGGTGGCGAGGGCGTCGGCCTCGGTGAGGGCGTGGAGGAGTTCGAGCGTGCCGACGGTGCCGACGGCGGCGGCGACGGCCTGGACGGTGGCGGGGTCGTCGAGGTCGCGGCGGGTGGCCGTGTCGACGAGGAGGAGGTGGTGGCGGACGACGGTGGCGATGGTGGCGGTGTCGGTGCGGTCGAAGCCGACGCGGGCGGCGAGGTCGCGGGCGATGGTCTCGCCGGCCACGGAGTGGTCGCCGGGCCATCCCTTGCCGATGTCGTGGAGGAGGGCGGCGACGAGGAGGAGGTCGGGGCGGCCGACGCGGCGGGTGAGGGAGGCGGCGCGGACGGCGGTCTCGACGAGGTGGCGGTCGACGGTCCAGGTGTGGACGGGGTTGCGCTGGGGGCGGTGCCGGACGCGTTCCCAGTCGGGCAGCAGCCGGGTGACGAGCCCTTCGGCCTCCAGGGCCTCCCAGACGGGGACGGCGGGGGCGCCGGCGCCGAGCAGGGTGACGAGGTTCTCGCGGGCCTCGGCGGGCCACGGCACGGGCAGCGGCTTGGCGGTGGCGGCGAGCCGGCGGACCGCGTGCGGGGAGAGCGGCAGGCCGTGCTGGGCGGCCGCGGCGGCGGCGCGCAGCGGGAGCGCGGGGTCGCGTTCGGGGCGGGCGGAGAGGGCGAGGACGGCCTCGCCGTCCATCTCGACGACGCCCTCGGCGAGCGGGGTGCGCTCGGCGGGCGGCTTCTGGCCGGACCGGCCGCCGAGGAGGGAGCGGAGCCGGGGGCGGGCGGAGCGGGCCTTGAGGACGCGGCCGACCTCGCGCCAGGTGACGTCGGAGGCGTACGTGACGATGCCGGCGGCCTCGTACACGCCGCGGAGCAGGGTGTCGGCGTCGAGGAGGCCGAGCTCCTCGGCGACGGCGTCCTGTTCCTGGAGGGCGAGCCGGTCGGTGGCGCGGCCGGTGGCGAGGTGGAGGGCGTCGCGGGTGTCGAGGAGGCGGCGGCGGGCGGTGTCGAGGCCGTCGCGGGGGGCGTCGGCGAGCCAGGAGGCGGCGACGGCGCGCAGCGCCTGGGCGTCGCGGAGGCCGCCGCGGGCCTCCTTGAGGTCGGGTTCGAGGAGGAAGCGGAGTTCGCCGGAGCGCTCGGCGCGGTCGCGGCAGAGCTCGGCGAGTTCGGGGAGGCGGCGGACGGCCTGGTTGCGCCAGTCGGCGAGGACGGTGGAGCGCAGGGCGGCGGCGAGGGCGGTGTCCCCGGCGAGCGGCCGGGCGTCGAGGAGGCCGAGCTGGACCTTGAGGTCCTCGGCGGCGGTGGCGCGGGCCTGGGCGGGGGTGCGGACGGAGTGGTCGAGGGCGAGCCCGAGGTCCCAGACGGGGTACCAGATGCGGTCGGCGAGGGCGGCGACCGCCTCCTTGGGGGCGCTGCCGTCGTGGAGCAGGAGGAGGTCGAGGTCGCTGCGCGGGGAGAGTTCGGCGCGGCCGTAGCCGCCGACGGCGACGAGGGCGACCCCCCGGGGCGGTGCGGCGGCGGCGAAGAGTCCGGCGAGCCAGTCGTCGGTGAGGCGGGCGAGTGCGGTGCGGCGCTCGGGCCCGGTCTGCGCCTTCTCCTGGAGGAGCCGCAGCCGGGCCGCCGCGTAGCCCTCGGGTCCGTGCTCTTCGGTCGCTTCCTGCGGTTCGAGGGTGGTCACCGGCGGCTCCTTCGCTCGGGGGGCGCTCTGCGGGGGCGGCGGGGGTGGTGCCGATGGGTACGGCTCAGGGGTACGGCCTCCGGGGCCGGAGGCCGTACCCCTGGAAGCCGTACCCCTCGGGGTGCCGCTCCTAGAGCGCGTCGGGCCCGCGCTCGCCCGTGCGGACGCGGACGGCGGTCTCGACCGGCACGCTCCAGACCTTTCCGTCACCGATCTTGCCGGTGCGGGCGGCCTTGACGACGACGTCGATGAGCTGTTCGGCGTCCTCGTCCTCGACCAGGACCTCGATGCGGATCTTGGGGACGAGGTCGACGGTGTACTCGGCGCCGCGGTAGACCTCGGTGTGGCCGCGCTGGCGGCCGTAGCCGCTGGCCTCGGTGACGGTCAGGCCGTGGACCCCGAACGCCTGCAGGGCCTCCTTGATCTCGTCGAGCCGGTGCGGCTTCACGACCGCGGTGATGAGCTTCATGCGTCCACCTTCTTGTTCTCCGTGACGACCGGGGCGGGGACGGCGCTGGTGCGCCCGGAGGTGCCGCCGCCGGCTCCGCTGAAGTCGTAGGCGGTCTCGGCGTGCTCGACCTGGTCGATGCCGGAGACCTCGTCGTCCTCGCTGACCCGCATGCCCATGGTCTTGTCGATGATCAGGGCGAGGATCGCGGAGACGACCAGAGAGTAGGCGAGGACGGCGAAGACGCCGACGGCCTGCTTGCCCAGCTGCTCCAGGCCGCCGCCGTAGAAGAGGCCCTTGGCCTCGGACTGGACGCCGCCGGTGGCGAAGAAGCCGACGAGGAGGGAGCCGAGGACACCGCCGACGAGGTGGACGCCGACGACGTCGAGGGAGTCGTCGTAGCCGAACTTGTACTTGAGGCCGACGGCCATGGCGCAGACGAGACCGGCGATGGCGCCGATGGCGATGGCGCCGAGCGGGGAGCAGGAGCCGCCGGCCGGGGTGATGGCGACGAGACCGGCGACGGCGCCGGAGGCCGCGCCGAGGGTGGTGAAGGAGCCGTGGCGGAGCTTCTCGTAGGCGAGCCAGGCGAGCATGGCGGCGCCGGTGGCGACCTGGGTGTTGACGAACATCACGGCGCCGACGCCGTCGTCGTTGCCGAGCCACGAGCCGGCGTTGAAGCCGAACCAGCCGAACCAGAGGAGACCGGCGCCGAGCATGACGAGCGGGAGGCTGTGAGGACGCATCGGGTCCTTCTTGAAGCCGACGCGCTTGCCGATGACGAGGATGACGCCGAGGGCCGCGGCACCGGCGTTGATGTGGACCGCCGTGCCGCCCGCGAAGTCGATGACGCCCATCTCGAAGAGCCAGCCGCCCGCGCCCCAGACCCAGTGCGCGACGGGGAAGTAGACGACCGTGACCCACAGGGTGATGAAGAGGGCCCAGGCGGTGAACTTGACCCGGTCGGCGAGGGCGCCGCTGATCAGGGCGGGGGTGAGGATGGCGAACATGAGCTGGAAGACGGCGAAGACGTACACCGGGATGGTGTAGCCGTCCCAGAGCTCGGTGACGCCGATGCCGCTGAGGCCGAGGTAGTCGGAGGACCAGCCGACGATGCCGCCGGTGTCGGTGCCGAAGGCGACGCTGAAGCCGTAGAGCACCCACAGGACCGTGACGATCCCGAGGCTGATGAAGCTCATCATCAGCATGTTGAGGGTGGACTTGACGCGGACCATGCCTCCGTAGAAGAAGGCGAGGGCCGGGGTCATCAGCATGACCAGGGCGGAGCAGATGAGCATGAACCCGGTGTTGGCGGCGGACAGCTCGGGGGCGTCTGCTGCCAGGGTCGTGATGGCAGGTGCCATCGGCGTCTCCTCGTCGTCGGATGCGGCCTGTGCGGGGCGGGGCCGGCGGTGAGCGGCGGCCTGAGGGGTGGCCGGTTATGGGCCAGAGATTCGCGCAGCGCGGTTTCCGACGATGCCGCTCGATGTTTCGGGGCAGTGACGAAGGGCGGGGGTGTGTTACGTGACCGTGAACGCCCGGGTCACGGGGAGGTAACGGGCGTACTCTCCCGGCCCGGCGGGCGGGGGGCGGGCGGTCCGGGATGTGGACCGGCCGCGCCGGCGTCCGTGTGTCCTGTGCGGCGGGGGAGCCGAGTCGGGCAGTACGGGACGTCCGGCGCGGCCGGGGTGCGGGGGCTCGCGGGAGCGGCCGGGCCGGTCAGACGGCCTCGGCGGACTCGGGCAGCAGCAGGGTGAGCCGGTCGGTGAGGTCGACGACCTCCGCGACGTCGCCGAAGTCGCGGGCGGCGGTGTCGACGGTCTTGCGGAGCCGGTTGTTGACCCGCTCCGAGCGGATGGAGCGGGCGACCCCGAGGGCCTTCTCGGCGAGGACGACGGACTGCTCGGGCTCGCGCTTGAGCAGGTGGACGGTGGCCATGCCGATCAGGTTGAGCGCGTACGACCGCTGGTGGTCGGGGTCCTTGGCGAAGAGCTCCACGGCCCGCTCCATGACGGGCTCGGCCAGCGAGGCGTAGGTCGGGGAGCGTCCGGCGACATAGGCGAGGTCGCGGTAGGAGTGGGAGTTCTCGCCGTTGAGCTCGGCCTCGGTGAAGAAGCGGATCCAGTCGGGCTCGGGGCCGCCCTCGAGGGTGGCGTCGGCGAAGGTGTCCTCGGCCATCCGGACGGCCCGCTTGCACTTGGAGGGCTGGCCCATGTTGGCGTAGGCGCGGGCCTCCATCGCATACAGCATGGCCTGGGTCCGCGGGGTGGCGCAGTCCCGGCTGCCGTACTGGGCGAGGTGGATGAGTTCGAGGGCGTCGTCGGGGCGGCCGAGGTGGATCATCTGCCGGCTCATGGAGGAGAGGATGTACGAGCCGAGCGGCTTGTCGCCGGCCTCCTTGGCGGCGTGCAGGGCGAGCACGAAGTACTTCTGGGCGGTGGGCTGGAGGCCCACGTCGTAGCTCATCCACCCGGCGAGCTCGGCGAGTTCGGCGGCGACGGTGAAGAGGCGCTTGGCGGTGGCGGCCGGCTGGGACTCCTGGAGGAGGTCGGTGACCTCGTGGAGCTGGCCGACGACGGCCTTGCGGCGCAGTCCGCCGCCGCACTGGGCGTCCCACTTGCGGAACATGGCGGTGGTGGACTCGAGGAGGTCCAGCTCGATCTCGGAGAGCCGGTGGGGGCGGCGGCCGTCGGGGGCGGGTTCGCCGGGGACGGGCTCGCCGGCCGGGGTGGGCACCAGCCAGCGCTGCATGGGCTCGATGAGGGCGGGTCCCGCGGCGAGCTGGAGCGAGGAGCCGAGGAAGCCGCGCCGGGCGAGCATGAGGTCGCTGCGGGAGAAGTCGCTGAGCAGGGAGACGGTCTGGGGTCCCGCCCAGGGGAGGTCGACGCCGGAGACGGAGGGCGTCTGGTGGGCGGTGCGGAGTCCGAGGTCCTCGATGGCGACGACGGAGCCGAAGCGCTCGGAGAACAGCTCGGAGAGGATTCTCGGGATCGGTTCGCGGGGCTGCTCGCCGTCGAGCCAGCGGCGGACCCGGGAGGTGTCGGTGGAGATGTGGTGGGCGCCCATCTGGCGGGCCCTGCGGTTGACCTGCCGGGCGAGCTCACCCTTGGACCAGCCGCTGCGCACGAACCACGAGCCGAGCCGCTCGTTGGGGCGCTTGCCGGCATTCGTACCGTCTGTGCCGCTGCCGCCCACTGGAACGCCCCCATCCACCTGATTGCCTGTCGTGCGAACCCCTATCAGAATGCCGCGTCCGGCGGCGCTCCGCTCGCGGTTCCGACTCCTTCGAACGGGAAACCCGGTTGCCTCCGGCATACCCACCCGCGTACGCCCCTCCGGGGTTCGGGTACCGAAAGTAATCCTACGATCACCCGCGCCGTGAGGGCGTTTCAAGAAACGCCACCATTCGCCACCCCTTCGAATGAACTCGCCGGGGGGACTTCACGATTCACTTGACATGCGACGACCCGGGGTAAGCGGACGGAAGCGCGAAGAGGCGCGCGCCACCGTGCGCACCACCCCCTGCACGACCGAGCGCCACCCTGCGCGACGAAGGCCGGGGGCGGCGTGACCGTACGTGTTGACGGTGTTCCGGGTCGTAACCACCTGCGCGTCCGACCCGTTGGAGGGGGCATGGGCTTCACGATCGGCGGCATTCGTGAGATGCGGTCCGGCTCACGGCGCCGTGCACGCACCACCGAGTGCACAGCGGTGGCCGAGTACACCGGACTCTGGGGCTGGGACGTCCAGCCCGGCGCGCGGGCCGTCTCCGGCCAGTGCTCCTGCGGCGACCCGGCCTGTACGGCCCCGGGCGCGCATCCGCTCTCCTTCGCGCCGCCGGTCCCGGCCGGCGCGGGGCTCGACGACGCGACCAAGGCGTGGTCCGAGTACCCGGGGGCGGCCCTGCTGCTGCCGGTGGGCCGGGCCTTCGACGTGATCGAGGTGGCCGAGGCGGCGGGTCGGCGGGCGCTGGTCCGGATGGAGCGGATGGGTCTGCCGCTGGGGCCGGTCTGCGCGACGCCGACCGGCCGGGCGCAGTTCTTCGTCGCGCCGGGCGCGGCGGCGGAGCTGCCGCGGCTGCTCTACCGGATGGGCTGGGACGACGCGGATCTGGACCTGCACTGTCTGGGGCCGGGCGCGCACATCACGGCTCCCCCGTCGAACCTGGGCGGTCTCGGCCCGGTGCGCTGGCTGCGGCCGCCGACGCTGGACACGGCGGGGGCGCCGCCGCAGGCCCGGCTGCTGCTCGGCACGCTCGCGTACATGTGCCATCGCACGCACGCGTAGGCGTACGGAGAAGGGCCCCGCTCCTCGTGGAGCGGGGCCCTTCCTCGTACGCCGGGGTCGTCAGTCGCCGATGAGGGCGTCGACGAAGGCGGCGGGCTCGAAGGGGGCCAGGTCGTCCGCGCCCTCGCCGAGGCCGACGAGCTTGACGGGGACGCCGAGCTCGCGCTGGACGGCGACGACGATGCCGCCCTTGGCGGTGCCGTCGAGCTTGGTGAGGACGATGCCGGTGATGTCCACGACCTCGGCGAAGACGCGGGCCTGGATGAGGCCGTTCTGGCCGGTGGTGGCGTCGAGGACGAGCAGGATCTCGTCGAGCGGGCCGTGCTTCTCGACGACGCGCTTGACCTTGCCGAGCTCGTCCATGAGGCCGGTCTTGGTGTGCAGGCGGCCGGCGGTGTCGACGAGGACGACGTCGGCCTTCTCGGCGATGCCCTCCTTGACCGCGTCGTAGGCGATCGAGGCGGGGTCGCCGCCCTCAGGGCCGCGGACGGTGCGGGCGCCGACCCGGTCGCCCCAGGTCTGGAGCTGGTCGGCGGCGGCGGCGCGGAAGGTGTCGGCGGCGCCGAGCACGACGGACTTGCCGTCGGCGACGAGGACCCGGGCGAGCTTGCCGGTGGTGGTGGTCTTGCCGGTGCCGTTGACGCCGACGACCATGACGACGCCGGGGACGTCCTGGGGGCTCTCGGTGTGGACGGTGCGGTCGTAGTCGCCGAGGAGGGTGATGAGCTCCTCGCGGAGCAGGCCGCGCAGCTCCTCGGGGGTGCGGGTGCCGAGCACCTTGACCCGCTCGCGCAGCCGCTCGACCAGTTCCTGGGTGGGGGCGACGCCGACGTCGGCGGTGAGGAGGGTCTCCTCGATCTCCTCCCAGGTGTCCTCGTCGAGGTGCTCGCGGGAGAGCAGCGTGAGCAGGCCCTTGCCCAGCGAGTTCTGGGAGCGGGCGAGCCTGGCCCGGAGGCGGACGAGGCGTCCGGCGGTGGGCTCGGGGACCTCGATCTCGGGCGCCGGGGGCGCCTCGGCGACGACCGGGTCCTCGACGGCGGCGGGGGTCTCGACCGCCTCCTCGGCGGTCGGGAGGCCGACCTCCTCGACGGTGCGGCGTGGTTCTTCCCGCGGTGTCTCCGCCTCGTCGCCGACGTGCGGCTCGGCGGGCGGAGCGGTGATGGTCGGCGTGGTGGACGGCGGCTCGGCCGGCGGCAGCTGCTTCTTCTTGCGACCGCTGATCACGAGCCCGCTGGTCACGGCGACCGCGACGACCAGAGCGATGACTACAGCAAGGATGAGTTCCATAACCCGTCCAGTATCGGACACGAGCCGCCCGGTGACGCAGTACGCACGCAGCGTGGGTCGTGGTTCCGGGGCCGCCGGGGTCGTTCTCATCTGACGATACGTCAGCTATGGTCGCCCCTCGCCGGCAGCCCACCCGCGGAGGGGACCCTCATGGCCTTCAGCGTCGTACGGTTCAACCTGGTCGACCCGCGCGCCACCCCCGCGTCCCTGGCGGAGCGGTACCGCGCCGCGCTGGAGATGGCCGCCTACGCCGACGGGCACGGGGTCGACACGGTCCAGACCGAGGAGCACCACGGGGTGGAGAACAACTGGCTCCCCTCCCCCTTCGTCTTCGCGGGCGCGGTCTTCGGCGCCACGCGCCGGATCGCGGTCACGGTCTCCGCGGTCATCGGCCCGCTGCACGACCCGCTACGGCTCGCCGAGGAGATCGCGGTGCTCGACCTGCTGAGCCGGGGCCGGCTGGTGACGGTGGCCGGAATCGGCTACCGGCCGGAGGAGTACGAGGAGCGGGGGGTGGACTGGGGGCGGCGCGGGCGGCTCCAGGACGAGCTCCTGGAGACCCTGCTGGCCGCGTGGACGGGCGAGCCCTTCGCGTACCGGGGGCGTACGGTACGGGTCACCCCGCGGCCCTTCACCGACCCGCACCCGCTGCTGCTCGTCGGGGGCTCCTCGAAGGCGGCGGCGCGGCGCGCGGCCCGGCTGGGGCTGCCGTTCTTCCCGTCCGCGCACCTGCCGGAGCTGGAGGCGTACTACCGGGAGCGCTGCGCGGAGTACGGCACCGAGGGGTGGACGATGATGCCGGGCCCGGTGACGCCGCTGCTGCACGTGTCGGAGGATCCGGACCGGACCTGGGCGGAGTACGGGGAGCACTTCCTGCACGAGGCGCGGACCTACGCCTCCTGGCAGTCGAAGGACATCCGCTCAGCGGTGCGGTCGGCGGCGAGGAGCGTGGCGGAGCTGCGGGCGGAGGGGGTCTACCGGGTGGTGACGCCCGGGGAGTGCGCGGAGCTGGGGCTCGAGAGCCTGGTGCTGCATCCGCTGTGCGGGGGGATGCCGGTGGCGGAGGGGTGGCGGAGTCTGCGGCTGTTCTGCGACGAGGTGCTGCCCCGGCTCGGGGCGTGAGCCTCGGGCCGGGGCAGCCGTCGTGAGGAGAGGGGCAGCGGGGATTAGCCCATCTCCTCCAACGCCTTGCCCTTGGTCTCCTTGACGTACCGGAGCACGAAGGGGATGGAGAGCACGGCGAAGACCGTGTAGATGACGTAGGTGCCGGAGAGGTTCCAGTCCGCGAGGGACGGGAAGCTGGCGGTGATGGCCCAGTTGGCGATCCACTGGGCGGAGGCGGCGACGCCGAGGGCGGCGGCGCGGATCCGGTTGGGGAACATCTCGCCGAGGAAGACCCAGACCACCACGCCCCAGGAGAGGGCGAAGAAGAGCACGAAGACGTGGGCGGCGACGAGGGCGACGACGCCCTGGGTCTCGGGGAGCTTGCCGTCGACGAGGTCGGCGGAGAAGGCCCACGCCTCGAAGGCGAGGGCGATCGCCATGCCGGCGGAGCCGACGAGGGCGAGCGGCCGGCGGCCGACCCGGTCGACCAGGACCATCGCGATCACGGTCCCGACGATGTTGATGATCGACGTGGTGAAGGAGTAGAAGAACGAGCTCGACGGGTCGATGCCGACGGACTGCCAGAGCGTCGCTGAGTAGTAGAAGGCGACGTTGATGCCGACGAGCTGCTGGAAGACGGAGAGTCCGATGCCGACCCAGACGATGGGCAGGAGGCGGAAGCGGCTGCCGGCGGCGAGCAGGTCCCTGAAGGTGGACTTGTGCTCGCTGCGCATGGCCCGGTCGATCTCGGCGACGCGGTGGTCGAGGTCGACGCCGTGGCCCTCGACCTCGGCGAGGACCTCCTTGGCCCGGTCGATCCTCCCGACGGAGATGAGGAAGCGGGGGGACTCGGGGATCGCGAGGGAGAGCATGCCGTAGAGGACGGCGGGGACGACCATCACGCCGAGCATCCACTGCCACGCCTCCAGGCCGCCGATCTCGCCGCGCTGGTCGCCGTCGGCGAGTTGGAGGATGCCGTAGTTGACGAGCTGGGAGACGGCGATGCCGATGACGATGGCGGCCTGCTGGAAGGAGCCGAGGCGGCCGCGGTAGGCGGCGGGGGCGACCTCGGCGATGTAGGCGGGGCCGATGACGGAGGCCATGCCGATGGCGAAGCCGCCGACGATCCGCCAGAGGGCCAGGTCCCACAGGGCGAAGGGCAGGGCGGAGCCCACGGCGCTGACGGCGAAGAGGACGGCGGAGATCTGCATGCAGCGGATGCGGCCGATGCGGTCGGCGATCCGGCCGGCGGTCGCGGCGCCGATGGCGCAGCCGATCAGGGCGATGGCGATGACCTGGGCGAGGGTGCCGGAGCCGATGTCGTACCGGTCGCGGATGGCCTCGACGGCGCCGTTGATGACGGAGCTGTCGTAGCCGAAGAGGAAGCCGCCCATCGCCGCGGAGGCGGTGATGAAGATGACATGGCCGAGGTGGTCCGGATGCGCCGCCCTTCCTTCGGAAGGCGGCGGCGTGGGGGCCTGCGCGGTGTCGGTCACATGGACTCCTCGGTGCGGGAACAGCCCTTGCAAGTGGCTTCCAGTGGCGCATACCTTCGCGCCGCCCACCACATGAAGGTAAAAGCAACGTTGCAGAGACTATGCGTTCAAGTTTTGAAGTCAATAGGTGATGTCATATGACTTTTACCAAGCATGAGGGCAAGTGATCTTCATTGCTTGAAGAAGTGAAGCCGGGGAGGGGTCAGCGGAGCCGCTGGCTGATCACCTTGGAGACGCCGTCGCCCTGCATGGAGACCCCGTACAGCGCGTCCGCGACCTCCATCGTGCGCTTCTGGTGGGTGATCACGATGAGCTGCGAGGACTCCTGGAGCTCGCGCATGATCCGGATCAGGCGCTGGAGGTTGGTGTCGTCGAGCGCCGCCTCGACCTCGTCCATGACGTAGAAGGGGCTCGGCCGGGCCTTGAAGATCGACACCAGCAGGGCCACGGCGGTCAGGGAGCGCTCGCCGCCGGAGAGCAGCGAGAGCCGCTTGACCTTCTTGCCCGGCGGGCGGGCCTCCACCTCGACGCCGGTGGTGAGCATGTTGTCGGGGTCGGTGAGCACCAGCCGGCCCTCGCCGCCCGGGAAGAGGCGGGAGAAGACGCCCTCGAACTCGCGGGCGGTGTCCCGGTACGCCTCCGTGAAGACCTGCTCGACCCGCTGGTCGACCTCCTTCACGACCTGAAGCAGGTCGGCGCGGGTCTTCTTCAGGTCCTCCAGCTGCTCGGAGAGGAAGCGGTGCCGCTCCTCCAGGGCCGCGAACTCCTCCAGGGCCAGCGGGTTGACCTTGCCGAGCTGCTGGTAGGCGCGCTCGGCCGCCTTCAGCCGCTTCTCCTGCTCCGAACGGATGAACGGGCGGGGCTGGTTGCGCGGGTCGTCCCCGGCGGAGCCGCTGTCGGACGCCGTGTCGGGGAGGCTCTCGCCGTCGGCGGGGGGCGAGGGCGGGACGGGCTGGTCGGGTCCGTACTCGGCGGTGAGGGCGCCCGGCTCGACGCCGAACTCCTCCAGCGCCTTCGCCTCCAGCTGCTCGATCCGCAGCCGTTTCTCGGCGCCCAGGACCTCGCCGCGGTGGACGGAGTCGGTGAGCTTGTCGAGCTCGGTCTTGAGCTCGCGGCCGCGGGCGCGGGCGGCGGCGAGGCCCTGCTCCCGGTCGGCGCGGGCGGCGGTGGCGGCGGCGCGCTCGTGTTCGGCCCGGTCCAGGGAGACCTCGATGTGGGCGAGGAGGGTACGGGCTCCGGCGGCGACCGCACCCGCGACGCGGGCCTCGTGGCGGAGCCGGGCGCGGCGCTGCTCGGCACGCGCGCGTGCGTCCCGTTCGGCGCGGGCGGCCCGGTCGAGGGAGTCGGCCCGGCCGGCCAGGCCCTTGACCCGCTCCTCGTGGGTGCGGACCTGGAGGCGGGCCTCCATCTCGGTCTGGCGGGCGTTGGACCCGTCGATGGCGAGGCGGTCGCGGACGGAGGTGTCGGGTTCCTCCTCGGCCGGTGTCTCCTCGGCGGCGAGCAGCCGTTCGGCCAGCTCCTCGGCCTCGGCGCCGGCGCGTTCCAGGGCCTCCTGGGCGCGGGCGACGGCGGCGGCGGTCCGCTCGGCCTCGCCGGCCGCTCCCCTGGCCTGGCCGGCGAGCCGTCCGAGGGCCTGGGCGACGGACGCCTTCTCCTTCTCGGCGGTACGCCGGAGGGCGTCGAGCTCCTCGACGCGGGCGGCGCGGGCCCGGCGGAGCTCGGTGGCCTCCTCCTTGGCGCGGGCCGCCTCCTCGCAGCGGACGGCGAGTTCGGCGAGTTCGGCGGCGGCCTCGTCGACCTGGGCCTGTACTTCGAGGAGGCTGGGCGCGCCGGCCGAGCCGCCCTGGGCCCAGTGGGCGCCGAGGAGGTCGCCGTCGGCGGTGACGGCGGTGAGCCCGGGGTGGGCGCGGACGAGGTCGCGGGCCTCGTCGAGGCCGTCGACGACGGCGATCCCGTCGAGCAGCCGGTGGACGGAGCCCAGCAGGCCGGCGGGGCCGGAGACGAGTGCCGTGGCGGGCACGGCGCCCGGGGGCAGCGGGGTCGGGGTGTGTTCGGCCGAGGTCAGGAGCAGGGTGGCGCGGCCGGCGTCCTGTTTGCGGAGGAGGCGGAGGGCCTCGGCGGCGGCGGTGGGGCCGTCGGCGGCGAGGGCGTCGGCGGCGGCGCCGAGCGCGGCGGCGACGGGGACCTCGTATCCGGGGGTGACGGTGAGGAGTTCGGCGGCGGGGCCGAGGATCCCGGTGAGGCCGGCGGCGAGGAGGGCGCCGGTGCCGTCCTTGCGGCGCAGTCCGAGCGCGAGGGTGTCGTGCCGGGCGCGGGTGGCGGCCCGGCGGCGCTCGGCGTCGGCGGCGCTCTCGCGGGCGGCGCCGAGCGCGGCCTCCGCGTCGGCGAGGGCGCGGCGGGCCTCCTCGTACCGTTCGCCGTGCGCGGTGTCGGCGGCGTCGAGGTCGTCGACCTCGGCCTTGAGCTGCTCGTACTCCTCCTGGGCGGCGACGGCCCGGTCGGCGGCCTCGTCGCGGGCGGCGGTGAGCCGGTCGATCTCGGCCTGGGCGGAGGCGGCGCGGGAGCGGGCGGCGTTGGCCTGGCCGTGCAGCCGGGCGAGGCCCTCGCGGCGGTCGGCGAGGGCGCGGGCGGCGTCCTTGAGGCGTCGTTCCTCGGCGGCGAGGGCCCGTTCCAGTTCGGCCCGGTGCTCGACGGTGTCCTCCAAGGCCCGTTCGGCGGCCTCCAGGGCGGCCGAGAGTTCGGCCTCCTGTTCGCGAACGCGGGCGGCCTCGCGCTCCAGGTCCTCGGGGTCGCGGCCGCGGCGCTCCTCGGCGGGGGCGTCGGTGGCGCTCTTCACGCGCGCGTCGGCGAGGGAGATCGTGCCGCGGACGCGTTCGGCGAGCTGGGAGAGGGCGTACCAGCTCTGCTGGGCGCGTTCGAGGCGCGGGGCGAGGGCGCGTACCTCGGCCTCCAGCGCGGACTCGTGGGCGAGGGCGGTGCGCAGCTCCTCCTCGGTGGTCTCCTTGCGGGCCAGCAGGGCTGCCTCGTCGGCGAGTTCGGTGTGCAGGGCGCGCTGGAGGCGGACGAGGTCGTCGGCGAGGAGGCGGAGGCGGGCGTCGCGCAGGTCGGCCTGGATGACGACGGCGCGGCGGGCGACGGCGGCCTGCCGGCCGAGCGGTTTGAGCTGCCGGCGCAGTTCGTCGTTGAGGTCCTGGACGCGGGCGAGGTTGGCCTGCATCGCGTCGAGCTTCCGCAGCGCCTTCTCCTTGCGCTTGCGGTGCTTGAGGACGCCGGCGGCCTCCTCGATGAAGGCGCGGCGGCCCATGGGGTCGGCGTGCAGCACCGAGTCGAGCTGCCCCTGCCCGACGATGACGTGCATCTCGCGGCCGATGCCGGAGTCGGAGAGGAGGTCCTGGATGTCGAGCAGCCGGCAGGTGTCGCCGTTGATCTGGTACTCGCTGCTGCCGCCCCGGAACATGATCCGGGTGATGGTGACCTCGGCGTAGTCGATCGGCAGGGCGCCGTCGGAGTTGTCGATGGTGAGCGAGACCTCGGCACGGCCGAGCGGGGGCCGCCCGGTGGTGCCGGCGAAGATGACGTCCTCCATCTTGCCGCCGCGCAGCGATTTGGCGCCCTGTTCGCCCATGACCCAGGAGAGCGCGTCCACGACGTTGGACTTGCCGGAGCCGTTGGGCCCGACGACACAGGTGATTCCGGGTTCGAACCTCAGCGTGGTGGCGGAGGCGAACGACTTGAATCCGCGGAGCGTCAGGGCCTTGAGGTGCACCCCCGGGACTCTACCCGGGGTGTCGCGTTTCGCCCGTGATCGCGCAGGGCAGACCCTCGGGTGAGCAGGGGTGGGACGCGAGGGGAAGAGACGGTGACGAGGGGGAAGAAAAGAAGGGACGCCGAAGCGCCCCTTGCCTATTCAGCTGTTCCCACCTGAAGCCCTCGGGGCCGGGTGTCAGGTGAGCGCAGGCTCTGCCTGGGGTACGTCGAGGTCGATGCGGTCGAGCAGCGTCTCGCCCTGGTGCTGAGCGGCGGCAGCGCTGAGCGCGTCGTTCTCGGTCTGGATCCGTACGAGCTCGGATTCCAGGTCCTGGACGCGCTGCTGGAGCCGTCGCATCTCGGCGAGGAGTCGCGGGTCGGAGCCGCCGACGTAACCGAGAAGCGCCTTTGCCATGATGAGTGGTCCTCCACACTGAGTGACCGACCGATTGCGGTTGGGTCGTGAGGGATGGATTCGCACCCGCGGTGCTCGGCAGTACCTGAGTCGTGCCGGTGTTCTACTGCCACACAGCTAAGGTGCGCGGGGCTTCCAGAGTCTCACCAAAAAGTTTGACGGTCAACACGATCACGCGCCGGACGGCCCGGCAGACGGGGAGTTCGCGGCCGCGTCGCAGGCGGCGGCACCTCTCGACCCGTTGCCCGGGGGCGTGGCGATCATCCTTACCCGGGAAGCCTTGCACGAGTGTCGAAACTTGGCAACCACCAGGCGCTTCCCCTGTTCACCGGCGTTCATCCGCGCGAAACCGGCCCTCCGCCCGGCGCCCGTGAGGAGCGTCCGGAGGGAGGGCCGGCGGAGGGTCCCGGAGGTGCGGGTCAGCGGATGGCGAAGCCGTCGTAGCCGCCGCGGGGGGTGCCCCATATCTCGGTGACGCCGTCCACGCGGCCGGGCGTGTCATCGGACCGCAGCCAGTCGAGGAGGCGGTGGCAATTGTCACTCGGCCCCTCGGCCACCACCTGCACCCGGCCGTCGTCGAGGTTCAGGGCGAAGCCCTTGAGCTCACCGATCTCCAGGGCGTTTGCCCTGGTGAACCAGCGGAAGCCCACTCCCTGTACTCGCCCGCGCACCCAGGCGGTCATCCGTACGTCGTCGCTCATGGCTGCACGCTAGCGGGCGGATTGCCCGAACAGCACGTCGCGGCGGCTTCCCATGGCGTACAGTCCGACGGAATGCGCCTCACCCACACGGGTGCACACCTTTCGGCCATCCGTACGCAGCGTCACGCTCCGTGCCGATCCATGCCGAAAGCAAAGGCCGCAAAGATCCAGCAAAGAGCCAGCTCAGGGAGGCAGGGCAGATGGGACGCCACCGTCGCTCCGGCGCCGCGCCCGCCGAGGCAGACTACGCGACCGGCACCGACCGCGGTCAGGGGGGTACGCGCCGCAGGCGGCGCCACCCCGTGCGCAACGGACTGATCGGCGCCTCGGCTGCGGTCGCCGTCGGCGCCGCCGCGGTCGCCACCGGTCTCCTCCCCGGCGGGGAGACCCTCACCGCGGGCAGCGTGGGCAGCAGCCGGCCGACCACCGCGGAGACCCGGCAGACCCCGGAGCTGACCACCCAGGGCGGGGCGACCCGCACCCCGGCGGACACGCCGGCGCGTCCGGGCACGAGCGCCCCGGCGCCGAAGAAGACCACGGCCTCCCCGAAGCCCGAGCCCACGCCCACCCCCACCCGGACCGCGACCCCCTCCCC
>NZ_JOGX01000068.1 GCF_000719555.1 Streptomyces sp. NRRL F-5727 | reverse complement strand
CCGCCCCCCTCCCCCACCCCGTCGAAGACGCGCACCGCGGCCCCCGCGCCCGCCACCACCCAGGCGAAGCCGAAGCCCGAGCCGTCGAAGACCCCGGCGACCACGCGGGCCACCACCCCGGCGCCCGCCCCCACCACGGAGGCCCCGGCCGAGGAGACGACGACGGCGGCGGGCTCCACCGCCGACCGCGCGGACGCCGCCGAGGCCGAGGTGCTGCGCCTGGTGAACGTCGAGCGCGGCAAGGTCGGCTGCTCCCCGGTCCAGCCGTCGGACGGCCTCGCCCGGCTGGCCGGCGCGTTCAGCGCCGACATGGCGAACCGCGGCTTCTTCGACCACACCGACCCCGACGGCGCGACGCCGTGGTCCCGCGCCCAGGCGGCCGGCGTCACGAACCTCGGCGGCGAGAACATCGCGCGCGGCCAGGTCGACGCGACCGCCGTGATGGTCTCGTGGATGAACAGCGACGGCCACCGCGCCAACATTCTGAACTGCGACTTCACCACTCTCGGCGTGGGCGTCCACTTCGCCGACGGCGGCCCGTGGTGGACCCAGGACTTCGGCTACTGAGAGTCCCGCGGCCTCACATGGTCTTGAACTCGGTCCTCCCGGCGCCCATCGCGAACGTGCCGTCGGAGTAGAGGGCCGGGCGGGCCTCCTCGTGCTCCTCGGAGTACTGCTCGACGTGCCGGATCAGTGCGCCGTCCGGGGCGGTGAAGTCGATCAGGGCGATGGCGACCCAGTAGGACAGCTCGGAGTCGTGGAAGAGCGGCACCTCCACGGTCGACCCCCGTCCGTCGGTGACCACCGCCCGGGCACCGAAGGACCGGAAGGAACCGGTGCCGTTCTCCACCGCGCTGTAGGCGCAGACCAGGACGTAACCCTGCTGGTCGGGACGGTGGATGGTGACGGTCTCGCGCCCCGGGACGCGGGCGTCCCCGTCCAGGGCGATGTACGGCGGGCCGGATGCCGAGCCGAGAGCGCGGTAGTAGACGGCGTCGTCCGACTTCTTCGCGCGCGTGCCGGGCGGGGTGACGCGGGGCCCCGGGACGTAGAGCGCGTACAGGTCGAGGTCCGCGCCGGCCTCCTGGCGCTCCTCGCTCCCGCCGTCCCATTCGAGGGTGGCGGTCACGACGAGCCCCGGATCGTCCTTGCGCATGTCGATGGTCGCGTGACCGTCCTTGGTCAGCGTGACCTTCCCCAGCGGCGCCTTGGTCAGGGGTACGGCGGGAGCCTGCGGCGGCGCCAGGACCACGGGCCCGGCGGGAGCCGGCGGAGGCGCGAACGCCACGGCCCCGGCCGGAGCCGGCGGAGGCGCGAACGCCACGGCCCCCGCGGGAGCAGGCGGCGGCGCGAAGGCCGGCGGGGGGACGGCGGCGGGCGCCGCCGGGGCGGCCGGCGCGTCGTCCTGCGCCACCTCGATGCCGAAGTCCGTGGCCAGCCCCGCGAGGCCGGTGTCCCAGCCCTGCCCCACCGCCCGCGCCTTCCAGCCACCCGCCCGCCGGTAGAGCTCGACCAGGACGGCCACCGTCTCCCCGTGCTCGAAGGGCGGCGGCGCGAAGGAGAGCCGGTCGGTCCCGCACTCCACCAGCGCCTGCGGGGTCGATCCCGGGTCGAAGCGGGCCGCCGGCACCTCCGGGTCGACGCTGGCGACGATCGCGATGCGGTCGACCCCGGCCGGGACCTCCGCCAGGTCCACGGTGATCGTCCGCTCCGACAGGGTCACCCCGTCGTGCGAGGGGTGGTTGTAGAAGACGAGGTCGTCGTCGCTCCGCACCCGGCCGTCCGCGCCGAGCAGCACGGCGGAGACGTCGACGGCGGTCCCGGCCGAGGTCAGCGTGGTACGGCAGTGGGCGCCGGTCAGCGTGGCGTTGCCGCCCTTCGCGAGCGGGGTGGTGACAGGGCTGGTCATGGTGGGCCTCTCAGGATGTGCGTACATCGTGAGGGACCGGACCGCTCCCCGTACGGCGAACACCGATTTCCCGTTCGACCCGACCGCCCCCGCTCACTTTTCGAAAGCGCGGTCTGGTGGTGAGTGGGCGGCGCGCGTACCGTGAGAGGCATGACCGACGATCTCGCCTTCGACGTGTTCGCCCGGGGGTGCGCCTCGCGGGTGACGCTGGAGCACATCACGGGCCGGTGGGGCGGCCTCACCCTCGGAGCCCTGTACGAGGGGTCCTTCCGCTTCAACGAGCTGCGGCGGCGGGTCGACGGCGTCAGCGAGAAGATGCTGGCGCAGACCCTGCACGCGCTGGAGCGGGACGGCCTGGTGCACCGGGAGGCGCAGCCGGTCAATCCGCCCCGGGTCGACTACCGGCTCACCCCGCTCGGGCGGGACGTCGCCGAGCGCCTCGTCGGGCTGATCACCCTGGTCGAGAGCCGGATGCCGGAGGTCGTCGCGGCCCGGGAGGCGTACGACTCCGGGCGCGCCGCCGTCACGGGCTGACGCGCGGCGGGCGCTGGCAGCGCGGGCAGAAGTAGCTGGAGCGGTTCATCCAGGCGCGGCGGCGCATCGGTGTGCCGCAGCGGCGGCACGGCTCGTCCTCCCGCCCGTAGGCGTCGAGCGAGCGGTCGAAGTAGCCGGACTCGCCGTTCACGTTCACGTAGAGGCTGTCGAAGCTGGTGCCGCCGGCGGCGAGCGCCGCGTTCATCACGTCGCGGACGTGGCCGAGGAGTTCGGCCGAGCGCGGGCGGGTGAGGGTGGCGGTCGGCCGGTCGTAGTGCAGCCTCGCCCGCCACAGCGCCTCGTCGGCGTAGATGTTGCCGACGCCGCTGATCAGCGACTGGTCGAGGAGCGCCCGCTTGATCGTGGTGCGGCGCAGGCGGAGCGCGGCCTGGAAGGCGGCGTCGTCGAAGGCGGGGTCCAGCGGGTCGCGGGCGATGTGCCCGATGACGTCGGGCAGCCCGTCGGCGCTGTCGGGGGCCGTGTCGTGCAGCGAGAGTCCGCCGAAGGTGCGCTGGTCGACGAAGCGGAGCTCCGTGCCGGCGGCATCGTCGAAGCGGATGCGGATGCGCAGGTGCTTCTCGTCCGGCGCGGCCTCCGGCTGCACCAGGAGCTGGCCGCTCATCCCGAGGTGGCCGAGGACGGAGGTGCCGGTGTCGGCGAGCGGCAGCCACAGGTACTTGCCCCGGCGCCGGGCCGGCTCGAAGCGCCGTCCGGTGAGCCGGGCGGCGAAGTCGGCGCCGCCCGCCGGGTGGCGCCGCACGGCCCGGGGGTGGAGCACCTCGACGCCGGCCACGGTCCGGCCGGCGACCCAGCGCTCCAGTCCGCGCCGGACGACCTCGACCTCGGGCAGCTCGGGCACGGGACTCCTCCGGAGGGGTACGGGGTGGTGGTCCTCGCAGCCTACCGCCAGGGACCGACAGGCCCCGCGGCCTCCGGAAACGGCTCCGCCCGCCCCTGGCGGGGGCGGGCGGGAAGACTCCGCTGAAGGATGCGGGCGGTCGCGGGGCGACGGTCAGGCGGTGGCCGGTGCGGCCCCGTCCTCCCGGTCCCGCTCGCCGGTCGCGCCGGCCTCGGCTTCGGCCTTGGCCGCCGCCACCCGCTCGTCCGCGGCCGCGCGGATCGCGCGCCACGCGGATTCGGCGGCCTGCTGCTCCGCCTCCTTCTTGCTGCGGCCGGTGCCGGTGCCGTACGAGACACCACCGACGCGGGCGGCAGCAGTGAAGGTCTTCTCGTGGTCGGGGCCCTCCTCGGAGACGAGGTACTCCGGCACGCCGAGACCCTCGGCCGCGGTGAGCTCCTGGAGGCTGGTCTTCCAGTCCAGTCCGGCACCGAGGTTGGAGGACTTCTCGATCAGCGGGTCGAAGAGCCGGTGCACCAGCTCGGAGGCCGCGTCGAGACCCTGGTCGAGATAGACCGCGCCGATCACCGCTTCGAGGGTGTCGGCGAGGATGGATGCCTTGTCCCGGCCGCCCGTGCCCTCTTCGCCCCGGCCGAGCCGGATGAAGGAGCCCAGGTCGAGGCCGCGCCCGACGTCCGCCAGCGCACGCGAGTTGACCACCGCGGCCCGGAGCTTGGCCAGCTGGCCCTCGGGCAGATCGGGGTGCGTGCGGTAGAGGGTGTCGGTGACCACCAGGCCGAGCACGGAGTCCCCGAGGAACTCCAGCCGCTCGTTGGTGGGCAGACCGCCGTTCTCGTACGCGTACGAGCGGTGGGTCAGCGCACGCACCAGAAGGGCGGACTCGAGGTGATACCCGAGCCGCCCTTCCAGAAGCGTGTGGGACGAGGCGTTGTTGATGTTGTCAGACATCGTGCCTCTCACCAGCCCGCTCAGACCGAGAGGACCTGGCGCTTGTTGTAGGTGCCGCAGCTCGGGCACGCGATGTGCTGCAGCTTCGGCTCCTGGCAACGCTCACACGAAACCAGGGTGGGGACCGCAGCCTTCCACTGCGACCGGCGGTGGCGCGTGTTGCTGCGCGACATCTTCCGCTTCGGAACAGCCACGGCTACTTCTCCTGCTTCTCGTCGACACCGGTAGCGGCGTCGCTCATGTTGTCCTTCTCGTCGGCTCCCAGCGAACCGGCGAGTTCCTGCAGTGCCGCCCAACGGATGTCGGTGGCGTCGTGGTGGTGGTCCGGGTCGTCGTTCAGGTTGATTCCGCATTCGGAACACAGACCCGCACAGTCCTCCCGGCACACCGGCTGCATGGGCAGCGCGAGTACCACTGCGTCACGCAGCACGGGTTCGAGGTCGAACATGCCGTCCTCGAGGGGGATCATGTCCTCGGCTTCGTCGTCCTCGTCGTCCGAGGCCGCCTTGGCGCGGCCCCGGTCGTCGGAGTCGGGGTACGAGAACATCTCCTGGAAGTCCGCGTCGAGCTCCAGCTCGACGGGCTCCAGACACCTTACGCACTCCCCCTCGGCCGATGCACGGGCGGTGCCTGTGACAAGCACCCCTTCCATGACCGACTCGAGTCGGAGCTCGATCTCCACCGGAGCGCCCTCGGGCACTCCGACGACCCCCGCGACGCCGAGATCGGCGGGCGCGTCGACCGTGCGGGAGATCCGCTGGAGGGCACCGGGACGCCGCCCCAGCTCGTGCGTGTCGAACACGAGGGGGTTGCGGTGGTCGAGGCGCGTGCTCAGGGTTCTTCCTGCTTTCGGATCGTTCGCGTCGCAAGTTTCACGGGGGCTGCCGCTCGCGGGCAGCCTGGATCGCGGGCATACACGCGACCGAAGAGCCAGGATACTGGACGCTTCGCCCAGGGCCCAATCCGGCCCCTCCGCCGGCTACTGGCCCTGCTCGTACCGGCGCAGCTGCTCCAGGTCGATCATGCTCGTGTCGAAGAAGCTGGTCTCGTCGAGCGCGGCCGGCTGCGGCTGGACCTGGGGCTGCTGCTGGTATCCGTAGGGGTCCTGCTGGGGGTAGCCGTACGGGTCCACCTGCTGGGGCTGCTGGTACACGTAGGGGTCCTGCTGCGGGTAGCCGTACGGGTCCACCTGCTGGGGCTGCTGCGGGTAGCCGTACGGGTCCTGCTGGGGCGGGATCTGCGCGGCGACGGGGGCGGGCGCGGGGGCGGCGGCCGGCTCCGGGTCGGCGAGCTCGGCCAGTCCGGCGAGGTAGTCGGCGTCGCTGGTGTGCACGGACTGGCCGAGGCCGTCCTGGGCGGCCATGTGCTCGCCGAGGGCGTCGGTGGCGATCCGGCCGTGCAGCTTCTGCCGGCCGCGGCCGACGGCCTCCAGGGTCTTGGAGAGGACCGCCTCGAAGGCGCCCAGCTTGGCGTCCACGTACTCGTCGGCGCGGGCGATCAGCGTCTGCGGGTCGGCGCTGTACTCGGGGGCGTCCTCGTCGGCGTAGCCGTGCTCGTCCAGGCCGGGGCCGCGGCCGAGGAGCTTCTCGCGGCCGCGGTCGACGGAGCCGATGGTCTTGTTGAGGACGACCTCGAAGTTGGCGAGCTTGGAGTCGACGTACTCGTCGGCCTCGGCGCGGATCTCCTCGGCCTCCCGGCGGGCCTCGGAGAGGATCCGGTCGGCCTCCTCCTGGGACTGCCGGGCGATCTGGGTGTCGGAGACGATCGTGCCGCGCTCGGCGTGCGCGGCCTCGATGATCCGCTCGGCCTCCTGGCGGGCCTGCTCGACCAGCTGCTCGCGCCCGCCGATGAGCTCCTGGGCCTGGGCGAGGGAGTTCGGCAGGGCGCCCCGCACCTCGTCGAGGAGGGCGAGCAGCTCGGCGCGGTTGACCACGCAGGAGGCCGACATGGGCATCGAGCGGGCGTTCTGTACGGTCGCGACGATCTCGTCGAGCTTCTTCTGCACGTCCACCGGGTGCTCGCCACTCTCTACAGCTGGATGGAGACGGACGGGACGACTGTAAGGGCAGTCGCGGCCCGCCCGACACCAGGTGACGGAGCGTCAGCGGCGGTGGCCGCGCGTCACTTCCGCCCGAGCCGCTCGGTGAGCCGGCCGAGGACCGCCGGGGGCACCAGGTGGGAGACGTCGCCGCCCCAGGCCGCGACCTCCTTGACCAGGGACGACGACAGGAAGCTGTAGGTGGGGTTGGTGGGCACGAAGAGCGTCTCGACGCCCGACAGGCCGTTGTTCATCTGGGCCATCTGGAGCTCGTAGTCGAAGTCGCTGACCGCGCGCAGGCCCTTGACGATGGCGGGGATGTCCCGCTGCTTGCAGAAGTCGACGAGCAGGCCCTGGAAGGACTCCACCTCGACGTTGCCGAAGTCGGCGGTGACCTCGCGGATCAGCTCGATCCGCTCCTCGACCTCGAACAGGCCCTTCTTGGACTGGTTGATCATCACCGCGACGTGCACGACGTCGTAGAGCTTCGAGGCGCGGGCGATGATGTCGAGGTGTCCGTTGGTGATGGGGTCGAAGGACCCCGGGCAGACGGCGCGGCGCATCGTGGATTCCTCGCTCTCGGGTGCGGTCATCGGTGGTCCTCGCCGGCCGTGACGCGGCCGTACCAGAACGTTCCCTCACCGTAGCGGCGGGAGCGCAGGGCCTCGAAGCCGTCCGGCCAGCCGAACTCCCCGCCCCGCGTGGCGCGCTCCACGGTGACGACGGCATCCTCGCCCAGCCAGCCCCCCGCGCGCAGTGTGAGGAGGATCTCGCGCAGCTCCTGGTCCGGGACCGCGTAGGGCGGGTCGAGGAAGACCAGGTCGTACGGCTCGGCCGGGGCCGGTCCGGTGACGATCTGCTCGGCCTTGCCGGTGCGGGCCTCGGCGCCGGGCAGGCCGAGCGCGCGCACGTTCTCGCGGACGGTGCGGGCGGCCCGGGCGTCGGCCTCGACGAGCAGGGCGTGGGCGGCGCCGCGGGAGAGCGCCTCCAGGCCGACGGCGCCGGAGCCGGCGTACAGGTCGGCGACCCGGGCGCCCTCGACGCCGAAGAGCGCCTCCCAGGTGGAGAAGAGGCCCTCGCGCGCCCGGTCGGAGGTGGGGCGGGTGCCGTTGCCCGGGGGCACGGCCAGGCGCCGTCCGCCGGCGGTGCCGGCGATCACGCGGGTCATCGGTGTCCTCGTCCTGAGTCGTCCAGTGCGTACGTCTCAGGATATGGCGGTACCGGCCGGGAGCTCGATCAGCCCTTCTCCAGGTACTCCTCCCGCTCCTCGCTGAGCAGGGCGTCCAGGGCGGTGCGCAGGCCCGGGTGGGCGGCCAGGTCCGGGTCGGCGAGGACGAGGGCGGTGGCCTCCTCGCGGGCGGCGGCGATGACCTCCTCGTCCTCGATGACGGCGAGGACCCGGAGGGAGGAGCGGACGCCGGACTGGGCCTGGCCGAGGACGTCGCCCTCGCGGCGCTGTTCGAGGTCGATGCGGGAGAGCTCGAAGCCGTCGAGGGTGGAGGCGACGGCGCCGAGGCGCTGCCGGGCGGGGCTCGCCTCGGGCATCTCGGTGACCAGGAGGCAGAGGCCGGGGGCCGAGCCTCGGCCGACGCGGCCGCGGAGCTGGTGGAGCTGGGAGACGCCGAAGCGGTCGGCGTCCATGATCACCATGGCGGTGGCGTTGGGCACGTTGACGCCGACCTCGATGACGGTGGTGGCGACAAGGACGTCGAGCTCGCCGGCGGCGAAGCGGCGCATGACGTCGTCCTTGTCGTCGGGGTGCATGCGCCCGTGCAGGACGGCGATCCGGAGCCCGGCGAGGGGGCCGGCGGCGAGCTTCTCGGCGACGTCGAGGACGGCGAGCGGGGGGCGCTTCTCGGCCTCGTCCTCGGCGGAGGGCTTGCGCTTGGCGGCCTTCTTCTGGTCCTCCTCATCGCCGATGCGGGGGCAGACGACATACGCCTGGTGGCCGTTCTCCACCTCCTCGCGGACCCGCTCCCACGCGCGCGTGAGGAAGTGCGGCTTGTCGGCGGCGGGGACGACATGGCTGGCGATCGGAGAGCGTCCGGCGGGGAGCTGGTCGAGGACGGAGGTCTCCAGGTCGCCGAAGACGGTCATGGCGACCGTGCGCGGGATCGGGGTGGCGGTCATGACGAGCAGGTGCGGGGGCTGCTTGCCCTTGCCCCGGAGCGCGTCGCGCTGCTCGACGCCGAAGCGGTGCTGCTCGTCGACGACGACGAGGCCGAGGTCGTGGAACTTGACCTTGTCCTCGATGAGGGCGTGGGTGCCGATGACGATGCCGGCCTCGCCGGTGACCAGGTCGAGCAGGGCCTGCCGGCGGGCGGCGGTCCCCATGGAGCCGGTGAGCAGCACGACCTTGGTGGCCTTGTCGGCGCCCCCGAGCATGCCCCCCTCGGCGAGCTCGCCCATCATCTCGGTGACGGACCGGTGGTGCTGCTGGGCGAGGACCTCGGTGGGGGCGAGCATCGCGGCCTGTCCCCCGGCGTCGACGACGGCGAGCATGGCCCGCAGCGCCACCAGGGTCTTGCCCGAGCCGACCTCGCCCTGGAGGAGGCGGTGCATGGGGTGGTCGGTGGCGAGGTCGTCGAAGATCTCCTTGGAGACCTTGCGCTGGCCGTCGGTGAGCGTGAAGGGGAGCTTGGCGTCGAAGGCGGTGAGGAGGCCGTCGGCGGCGGGGCGGCGGGGGACGGCGGGGAGCTGGGTGTCGGCGTGCCGGCGGCGGGCGAGGGCGACCTGGAGGACGAACGCCTCGTCCCACTTGAGCCGTTCGCGGGCGGCGGCGATGTCCGCCTGGGTGCGGGGGCGGTGGATCAGGCGGAGCGCGTCGGGGAGTTCGGCGAGGCCGCGGCCCTCGCGGAGGGCCTCGGGGAGCGGGTCGACGGCGTCCGCGGCGCTGGGCAGGACGGCGTCGACGGCCTTGGCGATCTTCCAGGACTCCAGCTTGGTGGTGGCCGGGTAGATCGGGATGAGGGCGCCGGCCCAGGCGTCCACCGCCGCGTCGCCGTCGCCGCGCAGCAGTTCGTAGGCGGGGTGGGCGAGCTGGAGGCGGCGGTTGAAGAGGGAGACCTTGCCGGAGAACATCGCGCGGGTGCCGGGCAGCAGGTCGTGGTGGGGCTTGTGGACGCCCTTGCCGAAGAAGACCAGCTGGAGCCGGCCGTAGCCGTCGGTGATGGTCACTTCGAGCCGCTGGCCGCGGCCCTTGGCGCCGTTGAAGGTGTGCACGCGGGCGTCGGAGACCTGGGCGACGACCGTGACGTGCTCGTCGAGCGGCAGGTCGGAGAGGGTGGTCAGCTCGCCCCGCTCGGCGTACCGCCGGGGGTAGTGGTGGAGGAGGTCGCCGACCGTGTGCAGGTCGAGGGCCTCGGCCATGACCTTGGCGGTGGCGGGGCCGAGGGACTTCTTGAGGGGTTCGTCGAGCGCGGGCACGTCGTCCATTGCACACCACGACGCCGACAGTCGGGGCGATGCCTGTGGACAACCCGCCGGACCGGGCCCGGCTATTCGACCCCGATGAGGAGCGGCGGGGCGCCGGCGCCCGCGTGGTAGGTGACGGTGTCGACGGCCAGGTAGCCGCGCCGGACGTGGGCTTCGAGGGTGCCGGCGAGGCCGGGCGGGGTGCCGTCGGCGACGACGAGGGTGACGAGTTCGCCGCCGGCCTGGAGCATCCGGTCGAGGACGGTGCGGGCGGTGTCGGTGAGGTCCTGGCCGATGACGGCGACGTCGCCCTCGATGAGGCCCAGGACGTCCCCGGCCTGGCAGACGCCGGCGGAGGTGAAGGACCGGTGCTCGGCGACGGCGAGTTCGGCGTAGCGGGTGGCGCCGGCGGCGGCGGTCATGGCGACGACGTCCTCGTCGAAGCTGCGCCCGGGTTCGTGGACGGCGAGGGCGGCGATGCCCTGGACGGCGGCCCGGGTCGGGATGAGGGCGACCCTGATGCCTTCGGCGCGGGCCCGTTCGGCGACGGTCGCGGCGGCGGCCCGCAGATCGGTGTCGTTGGGCAGGAGGACGACCTCGCGCGCGTGGGCGCGGCGGACGGCGGCGAGGAGTTCGTCGCCCGCGGGCGGTTCGCCGGGCCGGGCCTGGACGGTGGTGGCGCCGGCCTCGGCGCAGAGTCCGGCGAGTCCCTCGCCGGGGAGGACGGCGACGACGGCGCGGGCGGCCCGTTCCTCGCGCGCCCGGGCGGTGCCCCCGGCCTCGGCAGGGGCGGGCGCGGGCACGGTGCTCGCGAAGTGGGTGATGCGGATCCGGTGCGGCCGGCCGGCCTCGATCCCGGCCTCGACGGCGGCGCCGGCGTCGTCCACGTGGACGTGGACGTTCCAGAGCCCGTCGCCGCCGACGACGACGAGGGAGTCGCCGAGGGCGTCGAGCCGGGCCCGGAGGAGTTCGACGGCGGCGTCCTCGGCCTCCAGGAGGTACAGGACCTCGTAGCCGGGTCCCTCGCCGCCGGGGCCGCAGGGCTCCCCCGGCCCCTCGGGCAGCGCCCGTACGCCGGGGGACGGCGCCAGCACGTCCGGCGCCCGGCCGGTCACCGTCTCCACCAGCGCCCCGAGGACGGCCACCAGGCCCTGTCCGCCGGCGTCCACGACCCCCGCGCGCCCGAGCACGGCCAGCTGCCCCGGGGTGGCCTCCAGGGCGGCCCTGGCCCCGTCGTAGGCCCTCCTGGCCACGTCCGCGAGGGTTCCCCCGGCCGCGCAGCCCGCCGCGGCGGCGGAGGCGACGGTGAGGATCGTGCCCTCCTCGGGGTGGGCGACGGCCTCGCGGGCGGAGGAGGCGGCGGCGGCGAGGGCGCGGGCGAGGTGGTCGCCGTCGGCGCCCTCGGCGAGCACCCCGGACATGCCGCGGAGCAGCTGGGACAGGATGGTGCCGGAGTTGCCGCGGGCGCCGAGGAGGGCGCCGTGGGCCATGGCCCGTACGGCGTCGGCGGTGTCGGGCGCGGAGGCGCCGGAGGCCCCGGGGGCGGTGAAGACGGCCTCGACGGCCCGGTGGGCGGCGTCGGCGGTCAGGCAGAGGTTGGTGCCGGTGTCGCCGTCGGCGACCGGGTAGACGTTGATGGCGTCGATGGCGGCCCGCTCCCGTCCGAGCGCCTCGGCCGTCCGCGCGCTCCAGGCCCGTACCGCCCCGGCGTCGAGGACGAGACGCTCGTCACTCCGTACGGTGGGGTCGAAGGGCTGCGGGGCTCGCGACAACGGGGGTCCTCCTTCGGCGGTGAAGCTCACCGCAGGGTAGACCGGGGGTGCTCCGGACCGGGCGGCCGGGACGGGGTGGGCCCGGACCGTGGTAGTTTCGTTCCACCGGAGCAGTCGTTGTATGCTGCTTCGGTTGCCCGGCACTCGCCGGGCCATCCCCGGCAAGCCACTTCAGACTCCTGATTCCGGTGCGCCGGATCTCACTGTAAATCTGAAGTCTTTGGAGTGACCCGTGGCTGCCAACTGCGACGTCTGCGGCAAGGGGCCGGGCTTCGGCAACAACATTTCGCACTCGCACCGCCGTACGTCTCGTCGCTGGAACCCGAACATCCAGCGTGTGCGTGCCGTGGTCGGTCGGACGCCGAAGCGGCTCAACGTCTGCACCTCGTGCATCAAGGCCGGCAAGGTCTCGCGCTAATCGCGACGTTTCCGTGTCGTAGCGCAGCCCCTGCGGTTGCCTTGAGAGGCCGGTTCACCTCGGTGAACCGGCCTTTTGCCTTGCCCGGAAACAGGGGGCCGGACTCAGCGGCGCAGCGCCCACCCGTGGTCGACGGGCCCGATGCCCTCCCCCAGGGCGAAGCCGGCGGCGATCGCCCCGGTCACGTACGCCTTGGCCTCCCGGACGGCCTCCGGGACGGCCAGCCCCTTCGCCAGTCCGGACGCGACCGCCGAGGCGAGGGTGCAGCCGGTGCCGTGGGTGTGCCGGTTGTCGTACCGGGGGGCGCGCAGCCAGTGCTCCTCGGTGCCGTCGGTGAGCAGGTCCACGGCCTCGGCGGCGTCCCCGGGCAGATGGCCGCCCTTGATCAGCGCCCAGCGCGGTCCGTGGCCGAGGATCGCGTCGGCGGCCCGGCGCATCCCGTCCTCGTCCTCGACCGCGATCCCGGTGAGCTGCGTCACCTCGTCCAGGTTGGGCGTGGCGACGGTCGCGACGGGCAGCAGCTTCGCGCGGACCGAGTCCAGGGCGGAGGCGGCGAGCAGCGGGTCGCCGTGCTTGGAGACGCCGACCGGGTCGACGACCACGGGCGCGTCCGTCCCCGCGAGGAGTTCCGCGACCGTCTCCACGAGCGCGGCGGAGGCGAGCATGCCGGTCTTGACCGCGTGGACGCCGATGTCGTCGACGACGGCCCGGTACTGGGCCCGCACCGCCTCCTCGGGCAGTTCCCAGGCGCCCCGCACGCCCCGCGAGTTCTGGGCGGTGACGGCGGTGACCACGCTCATGCCGTGGACGCCGAGGGCGAGCATGGTCTTGAGGTCGGCCTGGATGCCGGCGCCGCCGCCGGAGTCGGATCCGGCGACGGTCAGCACCAGGGGCGGCCGGGTGGTCACTCGGTCTCCCCGAAGTGGTCCCAGCCGCCGGCGCTGTGCCAGGGGGCGCCGTCGACGGTCACCTGGGGCAGCGCAGAGGGGGCGATGACCTCTCCGATGACCTTCCAGCGGGCGGGCAGCTTCACGTCCGGCGGGAAGGTGGCGACGATCGCGTGGTCCTCGCCTCCGGTGAGGACCCACTGGCGCGGGTCGACGCCGACGGCCTGGCCGATGTCGTGCATCTGGCTGGGGATGTCGATGAGGCCGGAGCGCAGGTCGATGCGGACGTTGCTGGCCTCGGCGATGTGGCCGAGGTCGGCGATCAGGCCGTCGCTGACGTCGCACATGGCGGTGGCGCCGAGCCCGGCGGCCGCGGGGCCCGCGTGGTACGGCGGTTCGGGGCGGCGGTGGGCCTCGACGAAGGCGCGGGGGGAGCGGAAGCCGCGGGAGAGGACCGCGTAACCGGCGGCGGACCAGCCGAGCCAGCCGGTGTAGGCGACGACGTCGCCGGGCTGGGCGCCGCCCCGGGTGACCGGTTCGTGGTTGCGGAGGTCGCCGAGGGCGGTGATGGAGACCATGATCGTGTCGCCGCGGACGACGTCGCCGCCGACCACCGCCGCGCCCGCGACCTGACATTCGTCGCGGAGTCCGTCCATGAGCTCCGTGGGCCAGGTGACGGGCAGTTCGGCCGGGACGACGAGGCCGAGGAGGAGCGCGGTGGGGACCGCGCCCATGGCGGCGATGTCCGCGAGGTTCTGCGCGGCGGCCTTGCGGCCGACGTCGTACGCCGTCGACCAGTCGCGGCGGAAGTGCCGTCCTTCGAGCAGGATGTCCGTGCTGGCCACCACGCGCCGGTCCGGGGCGGAGACCACGGCGGCGTCGTCGCCGGGCCCGATCCGTACCGCCGGGGTGGAGGTGAGCCGGGACGTGAGCTCCCTGATGAGCCCGAACTCGCCCAGTTCTCCGACTGTGCCCTTCACCGCGTCTCACCTCGTGTCGTCGTGCCGGCCGGCGGTCGGCGGAGCGTCCGCTCACGCCGCGGGTCGCGGGCCGTCACCGTGCTGGGTACCGTCAAGTTGACCGTCAACTTCCGTCCTGTGTACGCCACACCCCGAATGCGCCGGAAGGCGCGGGTCTCCCCGCGGCTTCCGGCGACGCGGTACCGTGGCGTCTCTTTCTCCCACAAGATCCTCGTGGCCGCCCTGGAGGTTCCGTGGTACAGGCGTACATTCTGATTCAGACCGAGGTGGGCAAGGCGTCGACCGTCGCCGACACCATCGCCAAGATCCCGGGGGTGATCCAGGCAGAGGACGTGACCGGACCGTACGACGTGATCGTGCGGGCGCAGGCCGACACGGTCGACGAGCTCGGCCGCATGGTGGTCGCGAAGGTCCAGCAAGTGGACGGCATCACGCGCACCCTGACCTGCCCGGTCGTCCATCTGTAGCCCCCGTCTACCCTTGGCCGGTGACGTCTTCCCACCGGCCCTTCGGCCTGCCCGCCTCAGCCGCCGTCCTGCTGCTGGCCGTCACCGGCTGCTCCGCCGACGCCCAGGCGTCGGTGCCGGTACCGACACCGCCCGCGGCGGAGGCGGCGCTCTGCCGCGCGCTGGACCGGGAACTCCCGGACACCGTGGCCGGCCAGGAGCGGAGCGATCCGTCCCCCGACTCCGAGCTGACCGCGGGGTGGGGCGACGGAGCGATCGTACTGCGCTGCGGGGTGCCCCGGCCCGAAAAGATGAGCGATCCGCAGGCGGAGGGCATCTCCGCCGAGGGCGTCCGCTGGATGCTGGAGCAGCCGGAGTCCGGCGGCCCCCGCTTCACCTCGGTGTACCGGAAGACCTACGTCGAGGTGACCCTGGGCGAGCAGTACGCGCACGACGTCGGGCCGCTGGCGGACCTCGCCGCCCCGGTGGCGCGGGCGGTGCCCTGCGCCCTGGAGCCCTCGTGCCGTTAGGGCCCGGCCCCCCGGCCGGGCCCGTCCGGGCTAGCGCAGGCCCGTGGAGCGGGTCAGCGCGGCCTGGATCAGCCGGTCGACCAGCTCGGGGTAGCTCACGCCGCTCTCCTGCCACATGCGCGGGTACATGGAGATCGGGGTGAAGCCGGGCATGGTGTTGATCTCGTTGATGACGAAGTCGCCGTCCTCGGTGAGGAAGAAGTCGGCGCGGACCAGGCCCTCGCAGGAGACCGCCTCGTAGGCGGCGACGGCGAGCCGCTGGACCTCGGCGGTGGCCTCGTCGCCGATCGGGGCGGGCACCAGACCGGAGGCCGAGTCGATGTACTTGGCCTCGAAGTCGTAGAAGTCGTGGTCGGTGACGGGCGGGATCTCGGCGGGCACGCTGGCGCGCGGGCCGTCCTCGAACTCCAGGACGCCGCACTCGATCTCGCGGCCGCGCACCAGCGCCTCCACGATGATCTTCGGGTCGTAGCGGCGGGCCTCCTCGACGGCCTCGTCCAGGCCGGACAGGTCGTCGACCTTGGTGATGCCGACGGAGGAGCCGCCGCGGGCGGGCTTCACGAAGAGCGGCCAGCCGTGGTCGGCGGCGAACTCGACGATCTTCTTGCGGGCCTCGGCCGGGTTGCGGTCCCACTCACGCGGCCGGATGACCTCGTACGGGCCGACCGGCAGGCCGTACGAGACGAAGACCCGCTTCATGTACTCCTTGTCCTGGCCGACGGCGGAGGCGAGGACGCCCGCGCCGACGTACGGGATGCCGGAGAGCTCCAGGAGGCCCTGGAGGGTGCCGTCCTCGCCGTAGGGGCCGTGGAGCATCGGGAAGACGACGTCGACCTCGCCGAGGGCCTGCGGCAGCGAGCCGGGCTCGTGCAGGACGACCTCGCGGCTGGCCGGGTCGACCGGGAGGACCACGCCGCCGGTCTCCGACTCGGCGAGCTGGGCGACGTCCGGCAGGGAGCGCTCGGCGATCGCCATCCGCTCGGGGGCGTCGGCGGTCAGCGCCCAGCGCCCCTCCCGGGTGATGCCGATGGGCAGCACGTCGTACTTGGTCCGGTCGATCGCCTTGAGGACGGCGCCGGCGGTGACGACGGAGATGGCGTGCTCGGAGCTGCGTCCGCCGAAGACGACGGCCACGCGGGGCTTGCGGGGGCTCTGGGTGTTCTCGCTCATATCGCGATGAGCGTACCTTGCGGTGTCCGAACTCCTGAGCGCCCCGCTGGCGGCCTCGCGCGGACGGCTCAGCGGCGCCCGGTCAGCGCCGTTCGGGCTTGGCGCTGCGCGACATCAGTTCCTTGAGCGCGACCGTCGGCGGCTTGCCGTCGTGGACGATCGAGACGACGGTCTCCGTGATGGGCATGTCGACGCCGTGCCGGCGGGCCAGATCGAGCACCGACTCGCAGGACTTGACGCCCTCGGCGGTCTGCTTGGTGGCCTCGACGGCCTCCTGGAGGGTCATCCCGCGGCCCAGGTTGGTGCCGAAGGTGTTGTTCCGGGAGAGCGGCGAGGAGCAGGTGGCGACGAGGTCGCCGAGGCCCGCGAGGCCGGAGAAGGTGAGCGGGTCGGCGCCCATGGCGAGGCCGAGGCGGGTGGTCTCGGCGAGGCCGCGGGTGATGAGCGTGGCCTTGGAGTTGTCGCCGAGGCCCATGCCGTTGGCGATGCCGACGGCGAGGCCGATGACGTTCTTCACCGCGCCGCCGAGCTCGCAGCCGACCACGTCGGTGTTGGTGTAGGGGCGGAAGTACGGGGTGATGCAGGCGGCCTGGAGCCGCTGGGCGACCGACTCGTCGACGCAGGCGGCGACGGCGGCGGCGGGCTGCCGGGCGGCGATCTCCCGGGCCAGGTTGGGGCCGGTGAGGACCGCCACGCGCGCGGCGGGCACGCCGGCGACCTCGGTGATGACCTCGCTCATCCGCTTGGCGGTGCCGAGTTCGATGCCCTTCATCAGGGAGACGAACACGGTGTCGGGGCCGAGCTTCGGCGCCCAGGCGGCGAGGTTCTCGCGCAGGGTCTGGGAGGGGACGGCGAGGACGGCGAAGTCGGCTCCCCCGGCGGCCTCGGCCGCGTCGGCGGTGGCCGTGACGCCCTTGGGGAGTTCGACGCCGGGCAGGTAGTCCGGGTTGGTACGGGTGGTGTTGATGGTCTCGGCGAGCGCGGGGCGGCGGCCCCAGAGGCTCACCTCGCAGCCCGCGTCGGCCATCACCATGGCGAAGGCGGTGCCCCAGGACCCGTTCCCGAAGACGGCGGCCTTGGTCATACGGCGCCTCCCTCGGCGGCCTTGCGGCGCTGCTCCCGGCGGGCGCGGCGCGGGTCGTACGGCTCGGCGGGGGCCTGCTCGCCGCGGACCTCCTCCAGGAGGGCGGTGATGGCGGCCATGATCGTCTCGGTGGCCTCGCGCAGCACCTCGGGGGTGGGCTCCAGGCCGTCGAAGCGGGAGAGGTCGACGGGCGGGCCGGCCTGCACGATCAGCGTCTTGCGCGGGAAGAAGCTGAACTTGTCCTTCTTGGCGTACGGCGGCATCGCGAGGTTGGCGCCCCACTGGGCCACCGGGATGACGGGCGCCTTGGTGAGCAGGGCGACGCGGGCGGCGCCGGTCTTGCCGGGCATGGGCCACATGTCGGGGTCGCGGGTCAGGGTGCCCTCGGGGTAGAAGGCGACGCACTCGCCCCGCTCGATGGCGTCCACGGCGGCGCGGAAGGCGTCCAGGGCGTTCGCGGTCTCGCGGTAGACGGGGATCTGCCCGGTGTTGGTCAGCATGGTGCCGACGAATCCGGCCTTGAAGAGGCCCGCCTTGGCCAGGAAGCGGGGCACGCGGCCGGTGTTGTACTGGTAGTGCGCGTAGGACAGCGGGTCCAGGTACGAGTTGTGGTTCACCGCGGTGATGAAGCCGCCCTCGGCCGGGATGTGCTCCATGCCGCGCCAGTCCCGCTTGAACAGAACCACCAGGGGGGGTTTGGCGATGACCGCCGCGAGGCGGTACCAGAAGCCGATTCTGCGGCGGGGCACTCGGGGCACCTTTCTCCGGGTCTTGCTGGCAGGGGGTCAAGTGTCGCCCCATGCTCCTGCTGTGTCGAGTGACACCGTACGCCCCGGGGACGGAGCCGTTCCGCCGGGGCGGGACAGAATGGGCGGCGATGAACACGGATGCGGACGACGGCTGGTCCCTGGTCGTGCCCCTGAAGCCCCTGGCCCTGGCGAAGAGCCGGCTCGCCCCGGCGGCCGGGGAGCGACTGCGGCCCCGGCTGGCCCTGGCCTTCGCCGAGGACACGGTCGCGGCGGCGCTGGACTGCCCGGAGGTACGGGACGTGGTGGTGGTCACGGACGATCCCGCGGCGGGCCGGGCGCTGGCGGCGCTGGGCGCCCGGATAGAGCCGGACGTGCCGGCGGCGGGGCTCAACGCGGCGCTGGCGCACGGGGCCCGGGAGGTGCGGCGGCGGCGTCCGCACGCGCGCGTGGCGGCGCTGAACGCGGATCTGCCGGCGCTGCGCCCGGCGGAGCTGGCACGGGTCCTGGCGGCGGCCCGACAATTCCCCCGGGCATTTCTCGCGGATGCCGCCGAAATAGGTACGACATTCCTCTCGGCGGCTCCGGGGGTGGAATTGGAACCGGCATTCGGAGGTCCGTCGCGGCTTCGGCATTTGTCGTCCGGCGCGGTGGAAATCCGGCTGGCCGGGGTGGATTCCGTGCGCCGGGACGTGGACACCGGCGAGGACCTGGCGGCGGCGGGGTGGCTGGGGCTCGGCCCGCGGACGGCGGCCCGGCGGCCTGCGGCGGCCGGATAGGCTGCGGTCCATGCAGGCGACCGCGTACACGTACGACCCCGAGACCCGCAGCGGCAGTGTGCTGCTCGACGACGGCACCCCGGTGGAGTTCGGGACCGCCGCCTTCGACGCGGGCGGGCTCCGGCTGCTGCGGCCGGGCCAGCGGGTGCGGATCGAGGCGGAGCCGGGCACCTCGGGCGCGGGCCTGCGGATCACCCTGGTGACGCTGCAGACCTTCTGAGCGCTCCCCCGCTCTCCCCTTCCCCGCCCCCGTCACGGCTCCGGAACGCGCCGCGGGCCGGGCTCCCGTACGGGGAGCCCGGCCCGGCGGACGTGCGAGGACCGTCCTACTTCTTGGCGGCGGTCTTCTTGGCCGTGGCGGTCTTACGGGCCGTGGTCTTCTTGGCGGGGGCCTTCTTCGCCGTGACCTTCTTGGCCGGGGCCGTCTTCTTGGCGGCGGCCGTGGTCTTCTTGGCCGGGGTGGCCTTCTTCGCGGCGGCGGTGGTCTTCTTGGCGGCCGCCGTCGTCTTCTTGGTCGCCGCGGTGGTGGTCTTCTTCGCGGCCGCGGTGGTGGTCTTCTTCGCCGGGGTCGCCTTCTTGGCGGCGGCGGCCGTCGTCTTCTTGGCCGGCGTGGCCTTCTTGGCGGCGGCCTTCTTGGCCGTGGTGGCCTTCTTGGCCGCGGCCTTCTTGACCGTGGCGGAGGCGCCACCGGTCAGGCTGCCCTTGGGGGCCTTCTTGACGGAGACCTCGCCACCCTTGGGGAGCTTCTTCGAGCCGCTGACCAGGTCCTTGAAGCCCTGGCCGGCGCGGAAACGCGGAACCGAGGTCTTCTTGACCCGGACGCGCTCGCCCGTCTGCGGGTTGCGGGCGTAGCGGGCCGGACGGTCGACCTTCTCGAACGAGCCGAAGCCGGTGACCGAGACCCGGTCGCCGGACACCACGGCGCGCACGATGGCGTCGAGCACGTGGTCGACGGCTTCGGCGGCCTGCTGGCGACCGCCCAACTTGTCGGCAATCGCTTCTACGAGCTGCGCCTTGTTCACGTCTTCCCCTTCGGAGACTTTGCCGGAACGAAACTGTTCAAGCTTTTTCGCACGTTAGGCATGTATATACCGCAAATCAAACACGAAACGGTCTAATCACCCTAGTGCCGCAACGCGGAAGTGCCGTTGCGGAGTTCCTGGTGTCAGTCGTCTTCAGGGAATCGACCCTCGTCGAGGTCCTTCATCAACCGGTCCAGACGCGTTGCCGCGTCCGCGAGATCGTGCTTCGCCGCGGCCGTGACGACCAGCAGCTTCCGGGACAGCGCCATCCTTACGCCCTCCGGGACTTGCAGTGCGCGCACTCGGGTGTGCGCTTCTTTCAATCGGGCGGCGACTGCCTCGTAGAGCTCGAGTTGGCTGTCGCGTTCCATGCACCGATTGTGCCATCTAGGGCGAGTTGTCGCCCGACAGGGTCTCAACAAGCGACTGCGCCCCCCACCCGAGGGTGGGGGGCGCAGTCTTGGAAAAGCGCTGCTCAGGCCGTAATTGTACGGGGCTTGAAGGACGGCCTGGCCGCCTCGTAGGCCGCGATGTCGGCTTCGTTCTGAAGGGTGAGGCTGATGTCGTCGAGGCCGTTCAGGAGCCGCCAGCGGGCGTTCTCGTCGAGCTCGAAGTCGGCGTCGATCCCGTCCGCCAGGACCTTGCGGGCCTCCAGGTCGACGGTGACCTCGGCGGTGGGGTCGGCCTCGGTGAGCTCCCAGAGGGCGTCGACCGTCTCCTGCGGCAGGACGACCGTCAGCAGACCGTTCTTCAGCGAGTTGCCGCGGAAGATGTCGGCGAACCGGGCGGAGATGACGGCCTTGAAGCCGTAGTTCTGCAGCGCCCAGACGGCGTGCTCGCGGGAGGAGCCGGTACCGAAGTCGGGGCCGGCGACCAGGACCGTGGCGCCCTGCCGCTCGGGGCGGTTGAGGACGAACTCGGAGTCCTTGCGCCATGCCTCGAAGAGGCCGTCCTCGAAGCCGTCGCGGGTGACCTTCTTCAGCCAGTGCGCCGGGATGATCTGGTCGGTGTCGACGTTGCTGCGGCGCAGCGGGACGGCCCGGCCGGTGTGCGTGGTGAAAGCTTCCATGGTTCCTCAGACCCCCGCGGTGGTGACGGCGTCGGACAGGTCGGCCGGGGAGGCCAGGTGGCCCAGTACGGCGGTGGCGGCGGCGACCTGGGGGGAGACCAGGTGGGTGCGGCCGCCCTTGCCCTGCCGGCCCTCGAAGTTGCGGTTGGAGGTGGACGCGGAGCGCTCACCGGGGGCCAGCTGGTCGGGGTTCATGCCCAGGCACATGGAGCAGCCCGCGTGCCGCCATTCGGCGCCGGCCTCCTTGAAGACCTTGTCCAGGCCCTCCTCGACGGCCTGGAGGGCGACCCGGACGGAGCCGGGGACGACCAGCATGCGGACGCCGTCGGCGACCTTGCGGCCGTCCAGCAGGGCGGCGGCGTTGCGCAGGTCCTCGATGCGGCCGTTGGTGCAGGAGCCTACGAAGACGGTGTCGACCCTGATGTCGCGCAGCGGCTGGCCGGCGGTCAACCCCATGTACTCCAGGGCCTTTTCGGCGGCGAGGCGCTCCGAGGGGTCTTCGTACGAAGCCGGGTCGGGGACGTTCGCCGAAAGCGGGGCGCCCTGGCCGGGGTTGGTGCCCCAGGTGACGAACGGGGCCAGCTCGGCGGCCTCGATGACGACCTCGGCGTCGAAGACGGCGTCCTCGTCGGTCCTCAGGGTCTTCCAGTACGCGACGGCGGCGTCCCAGTCCTCGCCCTCGGGGGCGTGCGGGCGGCCCTTGAGGTAGGCGAAGGTGGTCTCGTCGGGGGCGATCATGCCCGCGCGGGCGCCGGCCTCGATGGACATGTTGCAGATGGTCATGCGGCCCTCCATCGAGAGTTTCTCGATGGCGGAGCCCCGGTACTCCAGGACGTAGCCCTGGCCGCCGCCGGTGCCGATCTTCGCGATGACGGCGAGGATCAGGTCCTTGGCGGTGACGTCGGCGGGCAGCTCGCCGTTGACGGTGATGGCCATGGTCTTCGGGCGGGCCATGGGCAGCGTCTGGGTGGCCAGGACGTGCTCGACCTGGCTGGTGCCGATGCCGAACGCCAGGCCGCCGAAGGCGCCGTGGGTGGAGGTGTGGGAGTCGCCGCAGACCACGGTCATGCCGGGCTGGGTCAGGCCCAGCTGCGGTCCCACCACGTGGACGACGCCCTGCTCGACGTCGCCGAGCGGGTGGAGCCGTACCCCGAACTCGGCGCAGTTCTTGCGCAGGGTCTCCAGCTGGGCGCGGGAGACCGGGTCCGCGATCGGCTTGTCGATGTCGAGGGTGGGGGTGTTGTGGTCTTCGGTGGCGAGGGTGAGGTCGAGGCGCCGCACCTGCCGGCCGTTCTGCCGGAGGCCGTCGAACGCCTGGGGGCTGGTCACCTCGTGCAGCAGGTGAAGATCGATGAAGAGGAGATCGGGCTCGCCCTCGGCGCGCCGGACGACGTGGTCGTCCCAGACCTTCTCCGCGAGTGTCCTACCCATCGCTTTCCCTCCGGCCGGCGGCTGCGCCGGCACCACTAGAGACCGTTGCGCGGTCCGTTGTGCGGCCGCCTCACCAGAGTGACAAGTTCCTCGGAAAATTGAACTTGCGTTTCACAGAGTGAGACGCGAATATCGTTGCATGGACAACTCTAGCGGCGTAGGCGTTCTCGACAAGGCAGCCCTTGTCCTGAGCGCCCTGGAGTCCGGTCCGGCCACCCTCGCAGGACTGGTCGCGGCGACGGGACTCGCACGACCCACGGCCCACCGTCTGGCCGTGGCATTGGAACACCACCGGATGGTGGCCCGCGACATGCAGGGCCGTTTCATCCTGGGTCCGCGGCTGGCCGAGCTGGCCGCGGCGGCGGGTGAGGACCGCCTGCTGGCGACGGCCGGGCCGGTGCTGACGCATCTGCGCGACGTCACCGGGGAGAGCGCACAGCTCTACCGGCGCCAGGGCGACATGCGGATCTGCGTGGCGGCGGCCGAGCGGCTCTCCGGTCTGCGGGACACCGTGCCGGTGGGCTCGACGCTCACGATGAAGGCCGGCTCGTCGGCGCAGATCCTGATGGCCTGGGAGGAGCCCGAGCGGCTGCACCGCGGTCTTCAGGGCGCCCGCTTCACGGCGACGGCCCTGTCGGGCGTACGGCGCCGCGGCTGGGCCCAGTCGATCGGTGAGCGGGAGCCGGGCGTCGCGTCCGTCTCCGCGCCCGTCAGGGGCCCGTCGAACCGCGTGGTGGCCGCCGTGTCGGTCTCGGGTCCGATCGAGCGCCTGACGCGCCACCCGGGCCGCATGCACGCCCAGGCGGTCATCGACGCCGCCGCCCGCCTCTCCGAGGCCCTCCGCCGCAACGGCTGATCCTCTTCTCTGTTCACCTGTACGTTCTCCGGCCCACCGCTCCAACGCCGCAGCGGTGGGCCGGAGTTGTGTGTGCGCCGCGCCGGGAACAGCGAAGAAGCCCTCCCCCGAAGGGAAGGGCTTCTCTGTCGCGTACCCCCGACCGGATTCGAACCGGCGCTACCGCCTTGAGAGGGCGGCGTGCTAGGCCGCTACACAACGGGGGCTTTGGATCATGCGGGCGTTTCCGCCGCAGACCCGAGCTGGTCTACCAGGACTCGAACCTAGACTAACTGAACCAGAATCAGTCGTGCTGCCAATTACACCATAGACCAATACGTGGTTAGACCAGCGTCGTACCCCCGACCGGATTCGAACCGGCGCTACCGCCTTGAGAGGGCGGCGTGCTAGGCCGCTACACAACGGGGGCCCTAGCGATCCTGCATCGGGTCCACCTGGGCGCTACCCAAGTGATCCCGCGGGAAGGATCTGTACCCCCGACCGGATTCGAACCGGCGCTACCGCCTTGAGAGGGCGGCGTGCTAGGCCGCTACACAACGGGGGCTCGTGGATGCCAATCCACTGGTTGCAGATGAGCTCTGCGAGCTGGCCTACCTGGACTCGAACCAAGACTAACTGAACCAGAATCAGTCGTGCTGCCAATTACACCATAGGCCACCGGGGCAACTTCCCCGCGAGGGGGATCTTGCTCGGCTTGCGCTTTCCGGGTTCTTGCCTTTCGGCTTGCTCCCCTCGGCGCAGGAAGAACATTACCCGAAGGTGGTCGGTGCTCCAAAACGGGTATCCCCGCGGAGCAGCGGGGGGAGCTGGTGGAGGTCGGTGATGCGGTGCAGGCCGGGCAGGTCGCCGGTGCCGGCGCGATCCAGCCAGATGCCGTGGAGCCCCGCCTCCTGGGCGCCGAGCGCGTCGATGTCGGGGCGGTCCCCCACGTACGCCACCTCGTGCGGGGCGAGGCCCAGGGCGGCGCAGGCGGCGTGGAACGCCTCGGCGGCCGGCTTGGCGCTGCCCAGCTCGGCGGCACAGAGGACGGCCTCGAAGTGGTCGCGGACGCCGAGGGCGCGCAGCTTCGGCTCCTGGGCGTGGATGCTGGAGTTCGACAGGACGGCCTGCCGGTAGGCGGGGGCGAGCAGGTCGAGGACGGGCAGGGCGTCGGGGAAGAGCTCCCAGGCGGCCTCGTAGTGGGCCACGTACCGGCCGAACCAGGCGTCGGCCTCGGGGTCGGTCATGGCGGGCCGGTCCAGGAAGGCACGGACGCGGTGGCGCCGCTGGTCCTGCCAGCTCCCCGCCGGCCGCTCCTCGTAGAGCCGCCAGTACAGCTCGGTGAGCTCCTTCCAGCGCCGCAGGGCGGCCTCGACGGTGCCGTGCAGGCCGTCCAGGCCCTCGGCGGCGAGGTGGGCGCGCATCCCGGCGCGGTCGGCTCCCGCGTAGTCGAAGATCGTGTCGTCCACGTCCCAGAGGACGGCCCGGATGCTCATGGGACCGACGGTACGCCGGTGGGGGCCCGCCGGGAGGTGTTTCCGGTACGACGACGGGGGCGGCGCCCGGAGGAGTCCTCCGGGCGCCGCCCCCGTGGGCGTGCGGGTGCCGCCTAGGCGGCGAGCTTCGCCAGGGCCGCGTCGATGCGGGCCAGGGTCTTCTCCTTGCCCAGGATCTCCAGGGACTCGAAGAGGGGGAGGCCGACGGTGCGGCCGGTGACGGCGACGCGGACCGGGGCCTGGGCCTTGCCGAGCTTGAGGCCGTGGGCCTCGCCGGCGGCCAGGACCGCGTTCTTGAGCGACTCGGGGTCGGTCCAGTCGGCCGACTCCAGTTTCTCGCGGGCGGTGGTGAGGAGGGCCTCGGGCTCGCCCTTCATCGCCTTGTCCCAGGAGGGCTGGTCGAAGACGGGCTCGGCCAGGAAGAGGAAGTCGACGTTGGCCGTGATCTCGGAGAGGACGGTCAGGCGGGTCTGGGCGTGCGGGGCGATCCGCTCCCAGGCCGCGCGGTCGAAGTCCTCGGGCGCCCAGGGGGCGTGCGGGGCCCGGAGCCAGGGCTCGCACGCCTCGGCGAACGCCTTCACGTCCAGCATGCGGATGTGGTCCGCGTTGATGGACTCGGCCTTCTTCAGGTCGAAGCGGGCCGGGTTGGCGTTGACGTCGGCGATGTCGAACTTCGCCACCATCTCGGGGATGGTGAAGATGTCCTGGTCGGCCGAGAAGGACCAGCCGAGCAGCGACAGGTAGTTGAGCAGGCCCTCGGGGAGGAAGCCGCGCTCCCGGTAGAGGTTGAGGGACGCCTGCGGGTCGCGCTTGGAGAGCTTCTTGTTGCCCTCGCCCATCACGTACGGCAGGTGGCCGAAGGCGGGGATCTCCTTGGCGACGCCCAGCTCGATCAGCGCCTTGTAGAGGGCGATCTGGCGGGGGGTGGAGGAGAGCAGGTCCTCGCCGCGCAGGACGTGGGTGATCTCCATCAGGGCGTCGTCGACGGGGTTGACCAGGGTGTAGAGCGGGGCGCCGTTGGCCCGGAGGATGCCGTAGTCCGGCACGTTCTCCGGAGTGAAGGTGAGCTCGCCGCGGACCAGGTCGGTGAAGGTGATGGCCTCGTCGGGCATCCGGAAGCGGACGATCGGCTCGCGGCCCTCGGCCTCGTACTGCGCGACCTGCTCGGCCGACAGCTCGCGGCAGTGGCCGTCGTAGCCGGACGGCCTGCCGGCGGCGCGGGCGGCCTCACGGCGGTCGTCGAGCTCGGTGGTGGTGCAGTAGCAGCGGTACGCGTAGCCGCCGGCGAGGAGCTTGTCGGCGACGTCCTTGTAGATGTCCATCCGCTGCGACTGGCGGTACGGGGCGTGCGGGCCGCCGATCTCGGGGCCCTCGTCCCAGTCGAGGCCGAGCCACTTGAGGGAGTCGAGGAGCTGCTCGTACGACTCCTCGGAGTCGCGGGCCGCGTCGGTGTCCTCGATGCGGAAGACCATGGTGCCCTCGTTGTGCCGGGCGAAGGCCCAGTTGAAGAGGGCGGTGCGGACCAGGCCCACATGGGGGTTGCCGGTCGGGGACGGACAGAAACGGACGCGGATCGCGTTAGCCACGCTTGATCACCCTGTTGGTGAGAGTGCCGATGCCTTCGATGGTGACGGCGACCTCGTCGCCGACGGTGAGGGGGCCGACCCCGGCGGGGGTGCCGGTGAGGATGACGTCGCCGGGGAGCAGCGTCATGGCCTCGGTGATGTGGACGACCAGGTCCTCGATGGAGCGGATCATGTCGCTCGTCCGACCGAGCTGGCGTTGTTCGCCGTTGACCGTGGCCTGGATGGCGAGGTCGCTCGGGTCGAGGTCGGTCTCCACCCAGGGGCCCAGCGGGCAACTCGTGTCGAAGCCCTTGGCGCGGGCCCACTGGGCCTCGCGCTTCTGCACGTCGCGGGCGGTCACGTCGTTGGCGCAGGTGTAGCCGAAGATCACGTCCTTGACGCGCTCCCGGGGCACCTCGCGGCACATGCGGCCGATCACCACGGCCAGTTCGGCCTCGTGGTGCAGCTCGCTGGAGAAGGAGGGGAACTCGACGGCGTCACCGGGGCCGATGACGGAGGTGGTCGGCTTGAAGAAGGCGACCGGGACCTCCGGGACCTCGTTGCCGAGCTCCTTGGCGTGCTCCGCGTAGTTGCGGCCGATGGCCACGACCTTGTTGGGGAGCACCGGCGGCAGGAGCCGTACCTTGCTCAGCGGGACCTTGGTGCCGCTGAGCTCGAAGTCGGTGTACGGGATGCCCTTGATGATGTCGAGGACGAGGCCGCCGGACTCGATGGTCCCCTCGCCCTCGACCGCGCCGAAGGCGACATTGCCGTCGATGGAGAATCTGGCGATGCGCACGAGTGCTGTCGCCCCTCACTTGGTACTGGCTGGAGTCTGACGCTCCAGGCTAACGCGGCGCGGGGCGGCCGACCGGCGGATATCGCCGGTGGCGGGCGGGCGGCGCCGGGATCAGGACTCGGTGAGGTAGGCCGGCACGTGGGGGGCGGGGGCCTGCATGAGCACGGTGCGGCGCGGGTTGGCCGTGGTGCCGGGCAGCTCGGTCGCGTACTCGGGGGTGGCGCCGCGGCCGAGGGCGGCGGCGTCCGCGAGGTGGGCGAGGGTGGAGCGGCGCGGGTTGGCCGTGGTGGCGGGGGTGGGTGCAGTCATCGCGCTGGCAGACCTTGTCGGGGCGGGCGCCCGTGCGGGCGCGAGAATGGTGTAAAGCGTCAGGCTAAATCAACGCGTTCCCTTCGAATGCATGGCTGAGACATCCATTCCCGTGTGAGTTTGCTCACCACTGGGTGGATATTCCGGTCATTACGGACCGGCATGTCAGGTCACGGAAAGGGACATTCCGTGACTGAACCCTGCATTCCGCTCCTGATCATCGCGACTGGGACACACGAGGGCGCCGGGTCATTGGAGCGGAAAAGTCCGAATCCTCCGTGATCATCTTCTACACCCCGTGACACCCCGCGTACGGTTGGTCATCCCCCCTGCGGTACAGACCGCAGCCCTTGTTGGAGTTCCGGCACTGTGCTGGAATTCCACGCACCGCCGCGGGTTCGACGCCGGCACGCAGGGGGCGCAACGCAGCGCCGGCCGAGTGGCGGAGAAGGGGGATCTGCGCCGGTCACCGACGACCACCTGGGGCGCACCGACGCGTCCCAACGACGCCGACACCGTCCGCTCCGGTTCCACCCGGAAGGACGCCTGGTCCAGAGGTTGCGACGCTAGTGCAGGGACGTTTCAAGAGGGATGGCGCGGGCTCCGCCCAGGCCCGCAAGGGCCGCGCGGAGGCTCCGTCGGAGCAGGAACCGCGTGCCGGGACCGATCGCGGTCCCGCGGCCCCGCACTCCGCCCAGCAGGCGCCCGGTCCGGGCGGCCAGGGCAGGAACCAGGGCAAGGCCGCGCGGCCGAACGGCGAGTCCGGCGAGGGCTCCGCACGCCGTTCCGGCCCGTCCGCGGCGCCCGGCGAGCAGAACGCCGCGGCGCGCGGGGAGAAGGGCGCCACGCCCGCGACCCCCGAGAACGCGGTCGGCCCCCGAATAGCCCTGCGCAACTGGCGCATCTCCACGCGCCTCGTGGCCCTGCTGACCCTCCCCGTGGTCGCGGCCACCAGCCTCGGCGGCATCCGCATCAACGAGTCGCTCCAGGACATGCAGCAGCTCGACCACATGCAGCTGCTGACCAAGCTGACCCGCGAGGCGACCGCGCTCGCCCAGGCGCTCCAGGCCGAGCGCGACCTCTCCGCCGGTCCGCTCGCCAACAAGCGGCCGACCAGCGACTACCAGGTCGCCAACCCCCGGCGCCGCACGGACCGTGCCTACGACTCCTTCCTCGACGCCACCCGGGCCATCCCGAACGGCGAGGACGACGAGGCGCTGCAGAGCATCCGCTCCAACGTCAGCACCATCGCCTCCCAGGTCATCGACCTCCACAACATCCGGACGAACGCCTACAAGGGCGGCGTCCAGCACTCCGTGACGGTCGAGGCGTACAGCCGTCTGATCCGCTCGCTGCTCAGCCTCTCCCAGGACATGGCGCAGGCGACCAGCAACCCCGAGATGATCAAGCGGACCCGCGCGCTCGCCGCGTTCTCGTCCGCCAAGGAGTACGCCTCCATCCAGCAGGCGATCATCGCGGGCGCCCTGCCGGCCAGCGACAAGAGCCCCGGCAGGTTCCAGCCCGGTGACCGCCTCTACGGCGAGGCCGCGCTCAACGGCGAGAACAACGCCTTCAAGTCCTTCACCGCGATCTACGAGGGCACCGGCGGCGACGCCACCGACCTCACCGACTCGCTCCGCTCCGGCAACCCCACCATCGTGGACGCCGAGAAGTACGCCGAGCGGGTGCTGAAGTCCGACGGCGCCATCGCCGGTGAGAAGGGGCGGCGCGGCTACCTCAACTTCACCGACGAGTACGAGACCAAGATCGCGGCCATGGGCCGCATCGAGAACCAGCTCCTCGGCGAGATGGAGTCGATGGCCCGTGAGCTGCGGCAGGAGTCGCAGCGCGAGGCCATCATCAACGGTGCGCTGATCCTCCTCGTCCTCGGCGTCTCGCTCATCGGCGCCTTCGTCGTGGCCCGGTCCATGATCCGCTCGCTGCGCCGGCTCCAGGACACCGCCACCAAGGTCGCCCAGGAACGCCTGCCCGAGCTCGTCAAGCAGCTCTCCGAGTCCGACCCGCAGGACGTCGACACCTCCGTCGAGTCCGTCGGTGTGCACTCCCGGGACGAGATCGGCCAGGTGGCCGCGGCCTTCGACGACGTGCACCGCGAGGCCGTCCGCCTCGCCGCCGAGCAGGCCCTCCTCCGGGGCAACGTCAACGCGATGTTCACCAACCTCTCGCGCCGTTCGCAGGGCCTCATCCAGCGTCAGCTCTCGCTCATCTCCGAGCTGGAGTCCCGCGAGGCCGACCCGGACCAGCTCTCCTCGCTCTTCAAGCTCGACCACCTCGCGACCCGTATGCGCCGGAACGGCGAGAACCTCCTCGTCCTCGCCGGCGAGGAGCCGGGCCGCCGCTGGACCCGCCCGGTCCCGCTGGTCGACGTGCTCCGTGCCGCCGCCTCCGAGGTGGAGCAGTACGAGCGCATCGAACTGGCCGCGGTCCCGGCGACGGACGTCGCCGGCCGGGTCGTCAACGACCTCGTGCACCTCCTCGCCGAGCTGCTGGAGAACGCCACCTCGTTCTCCTCCCCGCAGACCAAGGTCCGGGTCACCGGCCACGCGCTGCCCGACGGGCGCGTGCTGGTCGAGATCCACGACACCGGCATCGGCCTCTCCCCCGAGGACCTCGCGGCGATCAACGAGCGGCTCGCCTCGCCGCCCACCGTGGACGTCTCCGTCTCCCGCCGCATGGGCCTCTTCGTGGTCGGCCGCCTGTCCCTGCGACACGGCATCCGCATCCAGCTGCGCCCGTCCGACTCGGGCGGCACCACCGCGCTCGTCATGCTCCCGGTCGACGTCGCCCAGGGCGGCCGCAAGCCGGCCCCCAAGAGCGGTCCGGGCGCCCAGGGCGCGGCCCCGCAGGGCGGCAACGCCCCCGGCGGCCGTCTCCCCGGCGGCCCCGGCGCGGCCGGCGGTCCGGGTGCCGGACGTCCGGGTCTCGGCGGTCCCTCGGCTCCGGCCGGCCGCCTCGGCGCCGGCCCGGGTGCCGCGCGTCCGCAGGTCGGCCCGGCCGGCGGACCGCGCACCGCGCTGCCCGCCCGCGACGGCGCGCCGCAGGCCCCCCAGGCCCCGGCCCCGCGTCAGCCCCAGCAGCAGCCGCAGCAGCCCCAGCCGGTCGACGCCCAGCTGGAGCAGACCGGTCAGCTGCCGCAGCTCCCGCAGGCGCCGCAGCCCGGCCCGGGTGCCGGTCTCATCGGCGGCGCGGCGAGCGCCATCCCGTCCCGCACCGACGTGTGGGGCGGGCGCCCGCAGGCCCCGCAGAACCAGAACCCGAACCAGGCCCCGCAGGCCCCGCAGCAGCAGGACCCGCTGGGTGCCACGAACGGCTTCCCGCGCGCCGAGCTGCCCGGCGGCAACCCCCAGCCGCAGCGTCCGCAGGGCGCGAGCTGGGGCAGCGACCCGGCCCAGCAGCCGGTCCGCCGTCCGCAGCAGGACATGACGCCGCTGGACGCCCCGCGCGGCCACGACGACGCGGAGACCACCGGCTCCTTCGCCGCGCCCGGCGCGCCGCAGGGCCCGGGCTCGACGGGCCAGTTCGCGCGCCCCGACTTCGGCGCGCCGCAGGCGCCCCAGGCTCCGCAGGTCCCGCAGTACCAGGACCCGGCGTCCACCTCGCAGTTCCCGCGTCCGGACTTCGGTGCCCCGCAGGCCCCCCAGGCTCCGCAGCCCCAGGGTCCCGGCTCCACCGGCCAGTTCCCGCGCCCCGACTTCGGTGCCCAGCAGGCCCAGCAGGCCCAGCAGGCCCCGCAGGCTCCGCAGTACCAGGGCCGTCCGCCGTACGGCAGCCAGCCCTTCGTACCGCAGGCTCAGCAGGCGCAGCAGCAGGCGCCTCAGCAGCACGCCCCTCAGCAGCGCACCGGCAACGAGTTCGCGCCGCAGCAGCCGGGCCTCCCGCAGGCCCCGCAGCAGCCCGCGCCGCAGCACATGGCCCCGCAGGCTCCCGAGCCGCGGCAGCCGCAGCTCGGCCGGCCGCGCCGTCCGGAGGCCCTGCCGCCGGCGCCGGCCGCGGGCGACGGGCGCACGCCGCTGTACGACACGCTGGAGACCAACTGGTTCCACCAGGAACAGGGTCAGCAGCAGGCTCCGGCCCAGCCGGCGCAGCAGCAGCGGATGCCCGAGGTCGAGCAGACCATGCAGACCCCGGTCGTGCAGCAGCCCGCTCCGGCGGGTCCGCGGCCGGCCGGCGGTCCGGCCGCCGGTGACGGCGGACGGCAGGGCGCGGCCGGCTGGCGGCCCTCCCCCAACGACGATCTGGTGCGCCAGGCCGAGCGGGCGCGCAAGCCCTCCGCCGGCGGGGTCACCACCTCCGGTCTTCCGCGCCGTGTGCCGAAGGCCAACCTCGTACCCGGGACCGCCCAGGAGCAGGCCCACACGGCCGGCCCCCAGGTCTCGCGTGCACCCGACGACGTCCGTGGCCGGCTCACCAACCTGCGCCGCGGCATCCAGCAGGGCCGGCAGGCGGGCAACTCGACCACGGGTAGCTTCCACCTCGGCCCGAACCACCAGCAGGAGCGATAGTTGAGCGCGATGAGCCAGGCGGCGCAGAACCTGAACTGGTTGATCACCAACTTCGTGGACAACACCCCCGGGGTGTCCCACACGGTGGTGGTCTCCGCCGACGGCCTGCTGCTGGCCATGTCCGAAGGATTCCCCCGCGATCGCGCCGACCAGCTGGCGGCGGTCGCGTCCGGGCTCACCTCGCTGACCGCGGGCGCCTCCCGGATCTTCGAGGGCGGTCCCGTGGCGCAGACCGTCGTGGAGATGGAGCGCGGCTTCCTCTTCCTCATGTCCGTCTCGGACGGCTCCTCGCTGGCCGTGCTCGCGCACCCGGAGTGCGACATCGGCCTCGTGGGCTACGAGATGGCGCTGCTGGTCGACCGGGCCGGCAGCGTCCTCACCCCGGATCTCCGCGCGGAGCTCCAGGGCAGCCTGCTGCACTAGCGGTCCCCACCCGCTCACGGCACCTGTCCCCCCGACGGGGCGGTACTCCCCCCACACGTACCGCCCCCGGCACCGTTCAATCGTCCGGCCGCCCCATCCGGCCCCCCACCGGCCCCATCAGACGGCAGATGTCTTGCTGTCACGCCCGGAGGATTCATGACCCCGCCCCCCGCCTCTCACGATCCGTACGGCGGCTCGTCCCTGGACGATCCGTACGGTCATGAGGGCGACCAGCCGCTGGTCCGTCCCTACGCGATGACCGGCGGCCGGACCCGGCCGCGCTACCAGCTCGCCATCGAGGCACTGGTCAGCACCACGGCCGACCCGGCGCACCTCGCCACGCTCCTCCCGGAGCACCAGCGCATCTGCCACCTGTGCCGTGAGGTCAAGTCGGTGGCCGAGGTGTCCGCCCTGCTGTCGATGCCGCTCGGCGTCGCCCGGATCCTCGTGGCCGACCTGGCCGAGGCGGGCATGGTGGCCATCCACCAGCCGGGCAACGGAGAAGCCGGCGGCACGCCGGACGTGACACTGCTCGAAAGGGTGCTCAGTGGACTTCGCAAGCTCTAACGGCGGCGCGGCCAGATCGACCACCAGCGCGAAGATCGTGGTGGCCGGTGGCTTCGGCGTGGGCAAGACCACGTTCGTGGGTGCCGTCTCGGAGATCAACCCGCTGCGCACCGAGGCCGTGATGACGGCGGCCTATGTGGGACGACCTGGTCCGCGGCGCCATCGGCGCCGTCGTCCTCGTCGACACCCGCCGCCTCGCCGACTGCTTCCCCGCGGTCGACTACTTCGAGAACAGCGGTCTGCCGTTCGTCATCGCCCTCAACGGCTTCGACGGCGCCCAGCCGTACACGCCGGACGAGGTCCGCGAGGCGCTCCAGATCGGGCCCGACACCCCGATCATCACGACCGACGCCCGCCACCGCGCGGACGCCAAGAGCGCGCTCATCACCCTCGTCGAGCACGCCCTCATGGCCCGTCTCAAGTAGGCCGCTCAGCAGGGCAGTTGTCATATGCCCCCGTACCGGGCCGGCCGGAGTGGATCTGTGTCCTTCGACACGGCCGGCCCGGGCTTCATAACATTTCGACAGAGAATTGGGGCGCCTCGGACACCCGACGCATCCGGTCGGTGCCGCTGCGCTCACATGAGCCCCGCCATTTGGCGGGGCTCGCTCTTTATGCCCGTTTTATGTGAGGCGTGGACCACTGGAAGCGGGCCCGTCCCAGTGTTTGGAACGGACCCCCTTCACGTGCTGCAATTCATGAACTCCCGAGTAGTACGGCCCTGAACGAAACACCGGCACGACGTAGGTGCCGACGCCGAGAGGTTGTTGGTCGAGTGAGGCGAAGCATGGATGGCTCCGCGGAGCAGGAGGCGCGGGGCAACTTCACCCCGCCGTCGCGCGGCGCGGTGTCGCCCGCGGACGTACCGGTGACGCCCGCGCCCGCGCCCGCCCCGCGGGGCAGCTCCAGCCGGCTGTCCCCGCGCAACTGGCGCGTGCCCACCCGATTGAACGCGATCCTCCTCATACCCGTGCTCGTCGGCCTCGTCATGGGCGGCTTCCAGGTCAAGGGGTCGATCGACACCTGGCAGGAGGCCCAGGACGCCGAGAAGACGGCGCTCATCGTGCGCGCCGCCTCGGAGTACTCCACCGCCCTCCTCAACGAGCGCGACCTGACGGCCGCCCCGCTGCTCGCCGGCAAGGACCGCGGCGGCGAGGACATCACCCGGGCGTACGCCGCCACGGACGCGGCCCGCGCCAGCTTCGACGAGGCCGTCAAGAACATGCCCTCGGGCCAGGGCCTCGAGCGGCGTCTGCAGACGTTCAAGAACGAGGAGCCCAAGCTCGCCGCGCTCCGCAAGGCCGCCTACACGGCCGCGCACGACCCGGTGAACACCGAGCTCGGCTACACCGGCGTCCAGCACTACCTCATGGAGTTCGCCAACGAGCTCGGCCTGGGCACCGGCAACGTCACCAGCTACGGCCGGACCGTCTACGCCATCCAGCTCGCCAAGGGCGCCGGGTCGCTCCAGCGCTCCATCGGCACCCACCTGCTCGTCCGGCCCAGCGCCAAGGACGCCGTCTTCGCCCAGCAGTCGGTCGCCTTCAACTCGTACAACTACCTGGAGCAGATCGCCCTCGGCGAGTACAACTCCGGTGGCACCGCCGAGGACGTCGAGCGCCTGAAGAAGGTGATGGCCGCCAAGGCCGCCGACGGCGAGAAGAAGATGCAGGCCGCCGACGTCACCCTGCCCAAGGGCAAGGACGGTTCGGTCTACTCCGGCGTCGCCGGGCTGATCGGCACCGCCGAGGACGCGGACGCGATCAAGGCGCTCGCCGCCAAGGGCGTCACCGCCGAGACCTGGCTGGCGATCGCCACCGCCAAGTTCGACGGCTACAGCGAGGTCGAGAAGACCCTCGTCGACAAGGCCGTGGCCGAGGCCACCGCCATCTCCTCCGACGCCAAGACGGACGCCTGGGTCACCGGCGCGATCGTCGTCATCGCCCTGCTCGCCGCCTTCATCCTCGCCGGGATGATGGCCCGCCAGATGAGCCGCTCGATGCGCGAGCTGCGCACCGCGGCCTTCGGCATCGCCGAGCAGCGCCTGCCGATGCTGGTCGACCAGCTCTCCCGGACCGAGCCGGGCCGGGTCGACACCCGCGTCCAGCCCATCCCGATCGACTCGCAGGACGAGATCGGCGAGGTCGCCCGCGCCTTCGACCAGGTCCACCGCGAGGCCGTCCGGCTCGCCGCCGAGCAGGCCATGCTCCGCGGCAACGTCAACGCGATCTTCACCAACCTGTCGCGCCGCAACCAGTCGCTGATCGAGGGCCAGCTGACCCTCATCACCGACCTGGAGAACAACGAGGCCGACCCGGACCAGCTGGAGAACCTCTTCAAGCTGGACCACCTGGCGACCCGTATGCGCCGCAACGGCGAGAACCTCCTCGTCCTCGCCGGCGAGGAGCCGGGCCGCCGCTGGGACCAGCCGGTCCCGCTGGTCGACGTGCTGCGCGCCGCCTCCTCCGAGGTGGAGCAGTACGAGCGCATCGAGATCGCCGGCGTGCCGGAGGCCGAGATCCACGGCCAGGCCGTGACCGACCTCGTGCACCTGCTCGCCGAGCTGCTGGAGAACGCCACCACGTTCTCCTCCCCGCAGACCAAGGTCCGCGTCACCGCGACCCGTCTCCCCGACGGCCGCGTGATGGTCGAGATCCACGACAAGGGCATCGGCCTCACCGCCGAGGACTTCGCGGACATCAACCACAAGCTGGCGAACCCGCCCACCGTGGACGCGGCCGTCTCCCAGCGCATGGGTCTCTTCGTGGTCGGCCGGCTCTCCGACCGGCACGGCATCCGCGTCCAGCTCCGCCCCTCGGGCGAGCAGGCCGGCACCACCTCGCTGGTCATGCTGCCGGACGCGATCACCCACGGTGGCGGTGGCGAGCAGCCGGCCCAGGACGACTTCACCGTCTCCCAGATCATCCCGCACCAGCAGCAGGGCGGCTTCGAGGCAGCCCAGGCGGCCCCGATGCGCACCGCGGCCGAGCTCGGCTTCGACGACTCGCGGTACGAGCAGCAGGGCGAGGGCCGTCAGCTCGACCCGGTCAACCGCTCGCTGATACGCGAGGAGCGCCGTGCGGCCCTGGAGGCCCAGGTACAGGGCGGCGACGCGCCGCTCTACGCCGAGGAGGCCGGGCAGGGCGGCGAGTACGCCCAGGAGCAGGGCTACGGCCAGGAGTACCCGCAGGAGTACGAGCAGCAGCAGCCGCAGGCCCAGGAGTACGCCGGCGAGTACGGCCAGGAGTACGCCCAGGGCTACGAGCAGCAGCCGCAGGACGGCTACGGCTACCCGCAGCAGCAGGGGTACGAGGAGTACGGCCAGCAGTCCGGCGCGTACCCGCAGCAGACGTATGCGGAAGCGGCGTACGGCGCCCAGGAGCAGACCCACGCCGGATACGACCAGGCGTTCGAGGCCCAGTCCCACCAGGGTGAGTGGCCCGCGCAGAGCTCCTACCAGGGTGCTTTCGACCAGGGTTACCGGCCGGAATCGGAATCTTCGCAGGCCGCTCCCGAACAGGGCCACGAGCGCGTAGGCTTCGACCGTCCGGCTCCGGCTCCGAGTCCCGCTCCGGACACCGGCAACGGGCTGACCGACGCCGGTCTGCCGCGCCGCGGCGGTGCCGCCCCGCAGGCGCCCCAGGTGCAGCGGCCCGCGCCGCCGGCCCAGCCCGCGCAGCCGGTGGGGCAGGACGAGCAGAACCAGCACGACGGCTCCGACGAATGGCGCTCGGCCAATGACGAGCGCTGGGAGCAGGCCAAGAAGCTCCGCGAGCCGAAGGCGGGCGGGGTCACTCCGTCCGGTCTCCCCCGGCGCGTCCCCAAGGCCAACCTGGTCGAGGGCACCGCGGAGCAGACCCCGCAGGGCGGCCCCCAGGTCTCCCGCGCGCCCGAGGACGTCCGGGGCAGGTTGAGCAACCTGCGCCGCGGTGTCCAGCAGGGACGCACCGCGGGGTCGGACACGAACGGATCGGGCCTCGGCCCGGGTAATACCTACAACCAGGAGCGTTAGTGTGAGCGCGATGAGCCAGGCGGCGCAGAATCTGAACTGGTTGATCACCAACTTCGTGGACAACACCCCCGGGGTGTCCCACACGGTGGTGGTCTCCGCCGACGGACTCCTGCTGGCCATGTCCGAGGGGTTCCCCCGGGACCGTGCCGACCAGCTGGCGGCGGTCGCGTCCGGGCTGACCTCGCTGACGGCGGGCGCGTCCCGGATCTTCGAGGGCGGCGCGGTCAACCAGACCGTGGTGGAGATGGAGCGCGGCTTCCTCTTCATCATGTCGGTCTCGGACGGTTCCTCGCTGGCCGTCCTCGCCCACCCGGAGTCCGACATCGGTCTCGTGGGCTACGAGATGGCCCTGCTCGTGGACCGGGCGGGCTCCGTCCTCACCCCGGACCTGCGGGCCGAGCTCCAGGGAAGTCTTCTCAACTAACAGACACAGAGTGCGTTTCACGTCACCGCACCGTTAGGGTGCGGTGACGCGGCTCCAAGGGACATGGACCGCGAAGCAGTCGGAGGAGGAGACGTGGGAACACCCCCGGGGGCGAACCCCTACAACGGTTTCGATGCGCATCAGGCGCCGATGGGCGACACCGCGCAGAACCGGTACAACTTCCCTTCCGCACCCAGCAGACAGGGTGTCCCCCAGCCTTACGGGCAGCCGCAGCAGCAGGCGCAGCCGGTGGCCCCGCGTGCCGCGGGCGGCGCGGGCGCCGGCGGCGGGCACAACCCGCTCGTGCGTCCGTACGCGATGACCGGCGGCCGCACCCGGCCGCGTTACCAGCTCGCCATCGAGGCGCTGGTCAGCACGACCGCCGATCCGGCCCGGCTGCAGGGGCAGTTGCCCGAGCACCAGCGGATCTGCCGGCTGTGCTTCGAGATCAAGTCGGTCGCGGAGATCTCGGCCCTCCTCTCCATCCCCCTCGGCGTTGCCCGGATCCTCGTCGCCGACCTGGCCGAGGCCGGACTTGTCGCCATCCACCAGCCCGGCGGCGACGAGGCCGCCGGCGGTCAGCCAGACGTGACACTGCTCGAAAGGGTGCTCAGTGGACTTCGCAAGCTCTAGCGGCGGCGCGGCCCGTTCTACCACCAGCGCGAAGATCGTGGTGGCGGGCGGCTTCGGCGTGGGCAAGACCACGTTCGTGGGTGCCGTCTCGGAGATCAACCCGCTGCGTACCGAGGCCGTCATGACGTCCGCGTCCGCGGGCATCGACGACCTCACGCACACCGATGTGGGACGACCTGGTCCGCGGCGCCATCGGCGCCGTCGTCCTCGTCGACACCCGCCGCCTCGCCGACTGCTTCCCCGCGGTCGACTACTTCGAGAACTCGGGCCTCCCCTTCGTCATCGCCCTCAACGGCTTCGACGGGAACCAGCCGTACGCCCCGGAGGAGGTCCGCGAGGCCCTCCAGATCGGTCCGGACACCCCGATCATCACGACCGACGCCCGCCACCGCGCGGACGCCAAGAGCGCGCTCATCACCCTCGTCGAGCACGCCCTCATGGCCCGCCTGCGGTAACCGTCCCGACGGCTCGTCGGCAGCAAGCACCACGCGAAAGGGCCCCCGCTCTCCTCGAAGGAGAGCGGGGGCCCTTTCGGTGCGTCCGGGGCGTCAGCGCCAGCTGTGCGGGGCGCGGAAGCCGTTCTCGCGCTCCAGGCGGCGCCAGCCGGCGGTGGTGCGGCCGTGGTGGCCGGCGGCCGGCTCGGGCTGCGCGGCGGCGCGGGCGAGCAGGACCGCGGTGATGGCGGCCAGCTCCTCGGGGTCGGCGTGGCCCTTCTCGACGCGGAGAAGGTTGGCTGTGGCAGGCGTGGTCACTTCGGTGGACTCCTCTTACTGAGGCGGGTTGCCGTGCTTGCGGGACGGCAGGTCGGCGTGCTTGGTGCGGAGCATGGCGAGGGACCGGATGAGCACCTGGCGGGTGTCGGCGGGG